>CALEDT010000041.1 GCA_937949525.1 uncultured Burkholderiales bacterium
GCATCCCCACGTTCTCAGCGCAAGGGCACCGCATCGTATCAGCGGTACTTCTGGGGTATCAAAGCCGAGGCCCGGCAAAGCGTTGCGCAAGAAACGATAGGACAGACGCTTCATGCTGCTGATGATCGACAACTACGACTCCTTCACCTACAACCTGGTGCAGTACTTCGGTGAACTGGGCGAGGACGTCCAGGTGCACCGCAACGACGAGATCACGCTGGAACGCATCGAGGCGCTGCGCCCGGAGCGCATCGTCCTCTCGCCCGGGCCGTGCACACCCAACGAGGCCGGCGTGTCCGTGCCGGTGATCGAGACCTTCGCCGGCCGCATCCCCATTCTCGGCGTCTGTCTCGGCCACCAGAGCATCGGCCAGGCGTTCGGCGGGCGCATCGTGCATGCCCGGCAACTGATGCATGGCAAGACCTCGCCCATCCATCACGCCGACCAGGGTGTATTCCGCGGCCTGCCCGATCCGTTCACCGCCACGCGCTACCACTCGCTGGTGATCGAACGGGAGACCTTGCCAGACTGTCTGGAGATCACCGCCTGGACCGACGATGGCGAGATCATGGGCGTGCGCCACAGACATTTGGCCGTGGAAGGCGTGCAGTTCCATCCCGAATCCATCCTGACCGAGCATGGCCATGCCCTGCTGAAGAACTTCATCGAGGAGCACCGCGCATGAACTACCCCGCCACGCTGGGCAAACTGATCCACCGTGTCGACCTGACGCGCGATGAGATGCTGGATCTGATGCGCGCAATCATGACCGGTGAACTGACGCCGGCACAGATCGCCGCCGCCATCGTCGCGCTGCGCGCCAAGGTGGAGACCGTCACCGAACTGGCCGCCGCCGCCACAGTGATGCGCGAGCTGTCGACCAAGGTGCCGGTCGCCGGCGTGGCGCATCTGGTCGACACCTGCGGCACCGGTGGCGACGGCGCGCACACCTTCAACATCTCCACCGCCGCCGCTTTCGTCGCCGCCGCCGGCGGCGCGCACGTGGCCAAGCACGGCGGCCGCTCGGTCTCGTCGAAATCGGGCAGCGCCGACGTGCTGGAGGCGCTGGGCGTCGATGTCAACCTGGCGCCGGAACAGGTCGCCCGCGCCATCGGCGAGATTGGCGTCGGTTTCATGTTCGCACCCAACCATCACAGCGCGATGAAGCATGCCGCGCCGGTTCGGCGCGAGCTGGGCGTGCGCACGCTGTTCAACATCCTGGGGCCGATGACCAACCCGGCCGGCGCACCCAACCAGGTGCTGGGCGTGTTCGCGCGCGAGCTGACCGGCCTGATGGCGGCGGTGCTGGGCGAACTGGGCAGCCGCCACGTGCTGGTGGTGCATGCCGCCGACGGGTTGGACGAGATCTCGCTGGCCGGCGAGACCCATGTCGCCGAGCTGAAACACGGCACGGTGCACGAGTACACCATCACGCCGGAACAGTTCGGCCTGACCCGCTGTGAATCCGCACATTTCGCCGTGGACGGCGTCGAAGCCGCCAAGGCCCGCCTGCTGGAGGCGCTGTCGGGACAACCGGGGCATGAGGCGGACATCGTCGCACTCAATGCAGGCGCCGCGCTGTACGTCGCCGGCCGGGCGCAGAGCCTGGCCGAGGGCGTCGCGCATGCGCAGCAGGCCATCCGCTCGGGTGCCGCGCGGGAGAAACTGGCGGCGCTGGTGGCGTTCAGCGCGGCCGGCCGATAACGTCAGCCGGTCCGTACCGGCGCGGCGGTATGCGCGCGGATCACCACCAGGAACGCCTCGCCGTAGTTCTCCAGCTTGCGCGCCCCCACCCCGGAGATACCTCCCAGCTCCTCCAGGCTTTGCGGCCGCAGTGCCGCCATGGCGGCAAGCACGCTGTCGTGGAACACCATATAGGGCGGAACGGCCTGGGCGCGCGCCAGTTCCAGCCGCTTGGCGCGCAGCGCTTCGAATAGCGCGTCGCCGTGCGCCATATCGGCCGGCGCGCGCGCCCTGCCCGCCTTGGGCAACTTCGCCGGCGAGTGCTGGCGCGCCAGCGTGAACGTTTCCTCGCCGCGCAGCAGCGGGCGCGCGGCCGCGGTCAGCGACAGACCGCCATGACCTTCGTGGTCGACGTGCAGGTGGCCACGCGCCACCAACTGGCGGAACACCGCGCGCCATTCGCGCTCGTGCAGCGCCCTGCCGATGCCGTAGGTGGACACGCGGTCATGGCCGAAGCGGCGCATGCGTTCGTCGTCCTTGCCCAGCAGCACGTCGATCAGATCGCTCACACCGAAACGCTGGCCGGTGCGGTGTACACAGGACAGGGCCATGCGCGCCGGCTCGGTAGCGTCCCACACTTCCGGCGGCGTCAGGCAATTGTCGCAGTTGCCGCAGGGCTCGGCGCGCGCGTCGCCGAAATAGCCCAACAGGGCCTGGCGCCGGCAGGTGGTCAGTTCGCAATAGCCCAGCATGGCGTCCAGCTTGTGACGTTCCACGCGCTTGCGTGCCTCGTTCGCGTCGGAGGCGTCCATGAACTGGCGCAGCAGGATCACGTCGGCCAGGCTGTAGCGCATCCAGGCCTCGGCCGGCAGACCGTCGCGGCCGGCGCGGCCGGTTTCCTGGTAATAGGCTTCCAGGCTCTTGGGCAGCGACAGATGGGCGACGAAACGCACGTCCGGCTTGTCGATGCCCATGCCGAAGGCGATGGTGGCGACCATGATCACACCCTCCTCGTCGAGGAAGCGGCGCTGATGCGCGCGCCGCGTGGCCGCATCCAGGCCGGCGTGATAGGGCAAGGCGGTCAACCCCTTGCTCACCAGCCAGGCGGCCACCTCCTCCACCTTGCGGCGCGACAGGCAGTAGACGATGCCGGACGCGCCGGCGTGGCGCTCGCCGATGAAGCGCAGCATCTGTTCGCGCGCGTTGCCTTCGGCGACGCGCACGTGATAACGGATGTTGGGCCGGTCGAAGCCGGTGACGAAATGGCGCGCCCGTTGCAGCGCCAGACGCTGCGCGATCTCGGCGCGCGTGGGCGCATCGGCGGTGGCGGTCAGCGCGATACGCGGCACTTCGGGGAAACGTTCGTGCAGGATGGAGAGCTGCACGTACTCCGGGCGGAAATCGTGCCCCCATTGCGACACGCAGTGCGCTTCGTCGATGGCGAACAGGGCCGGCCGGACGCGCGCGAGGTGGTCCAGGAAACGCGCGGTGAGCAGGCGTTCGGGCGCCACGTACAGCAGGTCCAGCCGCCCGGCCAGCAGGTCGGCCTCCACGTGCCGCGCCGCATCCAGGCTCAGCGACGAGTTGAGATAGGCCGCGCGCACGCCGAACTGACGCAGCGCGCTCACCTGGTCGTGCATCAGCGCGATCAGCGGCGACACGACGATGCCGGTGCCGTCGCGCGCCAGCGCGGGAATCTGGTAACAGATGGACTTGCCGCCGCCGGTGGGCATGATCACCAGCGCATCGCCACCGGCGATGACATGGCGCACGATGTCCTCCTGATGCGGGCGGAAGCTGTCGTAGCCGAACACGGTGCGCAGCAATGCGGCGGGGTTCTGCATTGCGGATCCTCCTCGGTGGTCGATGCGCCGTTGCGGGGATGGCGCGGCCGGCGTCACATCGGCCGCACGCCCGCGCCCCAGCCGGGCACCGAGGCCAGCAGTTCGCGCGTGTAAGCCTCGCTTGGCGCGCCCAGCACCGTATCGACGCTGCCCTGCTCGACGATGCGGCCGCCGCGCATCACCGCCACGCGATGCGCCAGATAGCTCACCACCGCCAGGTTGTGGGTGATGAACAGGTAGGCCAATCCGCGCGCGGCCTGCAACTCGGCCAGCAGGTTGAGTATCTGTGCCTGCACCGACACGTCCAGCGCGCTGGTGGGCTCGTCCAGGATCAGCAGCGCCGGCTCCACCGCCAGCGCTCGGGCGATGGCGATGCGCTGGCGCTGGCCACCGGAGAACTCGTGTGGATAACGTCCGCCGGCATCGGCCGGCAGCCCGACCTGATCGAGCAGTTCGCGCGTGCGCCGGACGCGCGTGCCGGCATCCAGGTGCGGCAGCAGCGCCGCCATGCCTTCCTCGACGATGTCCTGCACACGCATGCGCGGGTTGAGCGATGCGAACGGATCCTGGAACACGATCTGCATGCGCGCACGCATGCGCCGCAGCGCCTCGCCGCGCAGGTTGGCCAGCGTCTCGCCGCCCAGCCGCACCGTGCCGCCGGTCGGTTCGATCAGACGCAGCACTGCGCGCGCCAGCGTGGTCTTGCCGCAGCCGGACTCGCCCACCAGAGCCAGCGTCTCACCCGGATGGACGGCCAGGCTGACGCCGTCGACCGCGCGCACCGCGCCGACCTGACGGCGCAGCAGCCCGCGGCGGATGGGGAAGTGCACGGCGAGTTGATCGACTTCCAGCATGGCGGACGGCGACGGCGGGCGGGCGGCCGACGTCTGAACGTGAACGAGCCCGGCCGTGCTCCCTCCCAGCGCCCCAGCAGCGCTGGCGGAGGCGACCTGGGCGACGGTGCCGGAACGACCGTCGTGTACGCCCGGATCCGCCAGGTGACAACGCGCGTAGTGCCCCGGCGCGGCCAGGTGCAGCGCCGGCGCCTCGCTGCGGCAACGCGCCCAGGCGCGCGGGCAGCGCTCGGCGAAACGGCAACCGGTGAACGCGGCATCGGCCGGCGGCACCCGCCCGGGCAGGCTGTCCAGGCGCTGGCCGCGCCGCTCGGGGCGCGGCAGCACGGCGAACAGCTTTTGCGTGTACGGATGACGCGGCATCGCGTACAGCGCATCGCGCGGCGCCCATTCGACGATCTCCCCGGCGTACATCACCGCCACCCGGTCCGCCATGTCGCGCGCCACGTCCAGGTCGTGGGTGATCAGCAGCAGGCCCATGCCGCGCTCGCGCCGCAACCCGTCCAGCAGCTCGAGGATCTGCGCCTGCACGGTCACGTCCAGCGCGGTGGTCGGCTCGTCGGCGATCAGCACGTCCGGTTCGCCCGCCAGCATCATCGCGATCAGCGCGCGCTGGCGCTGGCCGCCGGATAACTGGAACGGATAGGCATCCAGGCGCTCGGCCGGCAGTTCCACCGCCGCCATCAGCCGCGCCGCCTCGGTGCGCGCGGCGCCGCCGCGCAGGCCGCGATGCGCGGCGAGCGCCTCGCCGAGCTGCGCCGCCAACGTCATCACCGGATTCAGACTGGTCATCGGCTCCTGGAAGACCATGGCCAGACGCCCGCCGCGCAGCGTGCGCATGCGCATCTCCGGCAGGTCCAACAGCTCGGTGTCGTCCAGACGCACGCTGCCGGCGGTGACGCGCGCGCCCTCGGGCAGCAGGCGCATCAGCGCCAGCGCGGTCATCGACTTGCCGCAACCGGATTCGCCCAGCAGCGCCACGCACTGGTTGGCACCGAGTTCGAACGACACGCCATCCACCGGTACCGCCGGCCGTGCATCCGCCGCCGCGCCGAAGGGCGGCGCAAACTCGACCCGCAACTGTTCGACGCGCAGTCTCATCGCCGTCGCCCGCGCGGATCGAGCGCCTCGCGCACGCTGTCGGCGAACAGGTTGGCGGCCAGCACCAGCGTGAACAGGAACACGAAAGCGGCGGCGAGCTGCCACCACACCACCGGCTCGCGCGCCAGCTCCAGGCGCGCGCCGTTGATCATGTTGCCGAAGCTGTTCATGCCCGGATCGACGCCGACGCCGACATAGGACAACACGGCCTCGGCGAGCACTAGTCCGGAGAAATCGATGACCAGCGCGATCAGCACCAGGTGCATCACGTTGGGCAGCAGATGACGCGCCAGGATGCGCGTGTGGCGCACGCCGAACGCGCGCGCCGCCTGCACGAACTCCAGTTCGCGCAGCTTCAGCACCTCGCCGCGCAGCAGCCGCGCCAGCCCGGTCCAGCCGGTCAATCCGAGGATGCCGCACAGCGCCAGCAGACGCGCATCGCCGCGCGCGGCGGCGGTATCGAACCAGTCCGGGTGGGTTTCGATCTGCACCTGTACCACCAGCACCGCGGCAGCGATCAGCAGCACGCCCGGTATGGAATTGAGCGTGGTGTACAGATACTGGATCAGATCATCGACGCGGCCGCCGAAATAGCCGGCGGCGATGCCCAGCGTCAGCGCGAACGGCAGCATGATCAGCGTGGTCAGCGTACCGATCAGCAGGCCGGTGCGGATGGACTTGAGCGACAGGTACAGCACATCCTGGCCGACTTTGTCGGTGCCGAGCACGTGGTAATGCGGTGCCAGGGCCACCAGCAGACCCGCCGTCAGCATCACGCACAGCAGCGTCGCCCAGGCCGCACGCCGTCCCGGCGAGGCGGGCCGGCCGGCTCGGGCGCGGCCGAACGCCAGCCACAGCGGCAGCCACAGCAGTACGCCGCCGGCCAGTCCGGCCAATGCCCGGCGCGACACGTCCGGCCAGAACTCGCTGGCCGGATCGGCCAGATGCGCGCCGCCATGGGCCAGACGCGGATAGTCGCGCACGTCCACGCCATCGGCGCGCGTCATCGCCTGCTTGACGTACAGATGCGTGGCGAACGGCGCCGAGTAGGTCTTCTCCACGCCCTCGCGCAGCGGCGTGAGCAGCGCGTCCAGCGCCGAGCGCACCTCGCCGCCGTACTGCGCCGGTTGTCCGGGTTCGGTGTCCGGCAGGCGCTCGACGTAATGCAGCGAATCGAGCAGCCCGATCACGGCGAACGCCAGCAGCAACACGCCGCTGACCGCACCCATGCGGCCGCGCATCACCTGGCGCCAGGGCGCGCGCAGCGCCTCCTCGCGCCGCAGCCGCCAGAAGGTCAGCGCCAGCACGGCCAGCATCAGCAGCAGCAGCGCGTCGGACCAGAGGATGACCGGTTTCATTCCAGCCTCACGCGCGGATCCACCAGCGTGTACGACAGGTCGGTCAGCACCAGGCCGATGATGTACAGCACCGAGCCCAGGAACACCATGGAGCGGACGATGGCGAAATCCTGCGCCTGGATGGCGTCGATGGTGTAGCTGCCCAGACCAGGTATGCCGAAGAACGATTCGATGATCAGGCTGCCCAGGAACAGGCGCGGAATGACCACGACGACGCCGGTGAGGATGGGGATCATGGCGTTGCCGAGCACGTGGCGGAACAGTACGCGCGGTTCCGACAGGCCCTTGGCGCGCGCGGTGCGCACGTAGTCTTTGCCGATCTCCTCCAGGAACAGCGCGCGATAGAAGCGCGTGGAATCACCGATGCCGGCGACCAGGCCGACGATCACCGGCATCACCAGAAACGGCCACGCCGCCCAGCCCGGCTGGTAGCCGGAGATCGGGAACCAGTTCCACAGCTTGCCCATCAGGTACTGGCCGGCGATCACATAGAACAGGCCGGAGATCGACATCAGCGCCACGCACAGCACCACGCCGCCGGTATCCAGCGCCGTGCCGCGGAAGAACGCCAGTAGCAGCGCAAAACTGAGGTAACACAACAGTCCGACCACGAAGGTCGGCAACGCGATGGCCAGGCTGGGCCACATGCGCGTCTGTATCTCGCGCGCGATGTCGCGGCCGTCGTCGGCGGCGCCAAAGTCGAACAGGAACAGGCGCAACGACTTGTCGACGAACAGCGTCTCGCTCAGCCGCGCCACGCCGCCTGCATCGGCGTTGTAGAACAAGGGCTTGTCGTAGCCATGCTCGCGCTTCCAGGTATCGATGGCCTCCTGCGTGACGTGCTTGGCGCCTAGATGGATGCGCGCCATGTCGTCCGGCGTGTTGACCATGAAGAACAGCGTGAAGGTGAGCAGATTGACGCCCAGCAGTATGGGGAAGGCATACAGGATGCGGCGCAGGATGTAGTCAAGCACCGGCGCGCTCCCGCACGCCGGCACGCTGCCGCCGGCGATAGGCCGTCGCCGCCGGCGCGATCGCCGCCGCCAGCAGCACCGCGCTGACCGCCAGCGGCCACAGTACCGGCCGGTTCCAGCGCGCCTGGTAGGCCACGCGCGCGGCCGGGTCGACGCGCCGGTACTTGAGCGCGTTGTTGGCCATCTGGTTGGGCTTGACGTTGGCCACCCAGCCGTGGCGCAGGCCGAAACTGCGTGGATGGAAGGCGAACACCCAGGGCGCATCGTCGCGCACGATGGCCACCATGCGGTCGATCAGCGCTTGGCGCTCGGGACCGTTGTCCATGTCCTTCATGCGTTCGAACAGCCGATCGAACTCCGGATTGGCGTAATTGCTGGCGTTCTCGCCCTGGCCACGCAGCTTGGCGTTGGGGCCGTACAGCAGGAACAGGAAGTTCTCCGGGTCGGGATAATCCGCGTTCCAGCCCCATTCGAACATCTGCGCGTTGCCTTTCTGGATCTTGTCCTGGAAGCGGTTGTAATCGGTGGACCGCACCACCAACTGGATGTCCAGCTTGGCAAACTGTTTGCGGTACCAGTCCAGGCGCGACTTCGCCTCCGGCCCGCTGGCCATGGTGTCGAAGTACAGCGTCAGCGGCCGACCGCTGGCGGCATCGCGGCCGTTGGGGTAGCCCGCATCGGCGAGCAGCCGGCGCGCCTCGCCCAGATCGCGCCGACGCGCCTCGCCGCGCGCCGCGTCCCATGTGAACACCACCGGATTGATGCCGTCGGCGCCGGCGCGGTGGCCGAAGATGCCAGGCGGTATCGGCCCGTGCGCGCGCTCGCCACGGCCATTGGTGAAGATGGAAATGAACTCGTCGTAATCCACCGCGATGGCGATCGCCTGGCGCAGCTTGCGCGCCCGTTCGGACAGCCCGCCCAGCACCGGATCGGCCATGTTGAAGCCCAGATACCACAGCGTCGGACGCGCCGCCGTGGACAGCAGGATGCCGCGTTCGCGCATGGCCGGCGTCAGGTCCGGCTGGCCGTCGGCGCCGACGCGGATGGCCTGGTCGAAGCTGTCCGAACTGATGCCGGAGGCGTCGTAATAGCCCTGCAGGAACTTGTTCCAGTACGGCACGTTCTCCTTTTCCAGCGTGAACACCACCTCGTCCACCAGCGGCAGCGGCCGGCCGGCATCGGCCAGCAGGCCGGCGGCGGCGTCGCCCGGCTCGCCGGCATCGGGATAGCGCTCATCGCGGAAATGCGGGTTGCGGCGCAGGCGCATGACGCGGTTGGGGTCGTTCTCCGCCAGGTAGAACGGGCCGGTGCCGACCGGTTGCCAGTCCAGCGAGAAATTGCGCTCGGCCATGCCCGGCTGGCGGTAGAAGCGCTCTGCCTCGGGCGGCATCGGCGCGAAGAACGGCATGGCCAGCCAGTACATGAACTGCGGATACTTGCCGCGCACGCGCACGCGATAGGTGTGACGGTCGACCACGTAGGCGCCGGCGAAGGCCGGCGCGGCGACGTCGACGTAGGCATCGCGCGGCAGGTCCTTCACCGCCTCGGTCAGTTCCGCCGCCAGTTCGCGCAGGCCGACGATGTGCTCGGCCATCAGTCCGAGGATGGGCGACTGCGCACGCGGGTTGGCCAGACGGCGGATCTGGTAGACGTAGTCGTCGGCGGTCAGCTCGCGCGTGCCCAGCTCGCGGAAATCGCTGAAGCGGCGCATCCGCGCCAGCTCGCGCGCGTCGATCGGCAGGTAACGCGGGCTGCCGTCGGCGCGCAGCGCGAACGCCGGATGCGGCTGATAAAGGATGCCCGGGCGGATGCGGATCTCGTATTCCGACAGGGCGATGGCGGCGCTGGGCGCGTCCGCCGGCAGCGCGCGTCCGGCCGCGTCGTAATAGCGCACCGTCGGCATTGCCGCTGCGGTCAGCGGCACGAGCTGATATGGCCGTTTCAGATAATGGTATTGCAGCGGCGGTTCATAGATGTTGGCGACGAACTGGTACTGGTCCTCGCTGTAGGAACGCGCCGGATCGAGATGCTTGGGACGTTCGGAGAACGCCGTGAACAACGTACGCCCGGCGGGTTCGCCGGGCGCGTAGGGGCTGTTGATCGGGCCGGAACAGGCGGCGAGCAACAGCACGAACGGGATGAAGACCCACCGACGCGGCATGGGTGGTCGAACCGCCGAAGCTACCTGCGCCGATGGTTCATGGCGGACGGATCACTCGAACGGGTGGCGGCGGACGATGGTCTCTTCGCGGTCCGGGCCGGTGGAGATGATGTCGGCCGGCACACCGCACAGTTCTTCCATACGCTTGAGATAGGCCTGGGCGTTGGCCGGCAGTTGGTCGAAGGTCTTGACGCCGACCGTGGTCTCCTTCCAGCCCGGCCAGTCCTCGTACACCGGCTCGCAGTCGGCGAGCATCTCCGACCCCACCGGCAGGATGTCGCATACCGCGCCATCCAGCTTGTAGCCGGTGCAGATGCGCACGGTATCCATGCCGTCGAGCACGTCCAGCTTGGTCACGCACAGGCCGGACACGCCGTTGATCTGGATCGAACGCTTCAGCGCGGCGGCGTCGAACCAGCCGCAACGACGCGGACGGCCGGTGGTGGCGCCGAACTCGTGGCCCTTCTCCGCCAGCCAGCGACCGTTGTCGTCGAACAGTTCGGTCGGGAACGGGCCGGAGCCGACGCGCGTGGTGTAGGCCTTGGTGATGCCGAGCACGTAATGCATGTTGCCAGGGCCCATGCCGCTGCCGGTGGCGGCGCCGCCGGCCGTGCAGTTGCTGGAGGTGACGAACGGGTAGGTGCCGTGGTCGATGTCCAGCAGCGTGCCCTGCGCGCCCTCGAACAGCAGGTTCTCGCCGCGCCGGTTGGCCTCGTACAAGAGCCGCGGCACGTCGCCGATCATCGGCTTGATCTTCTCCGCCAGTTCCATGGCCTGATCCAGGGTCTTGTGGAAGTCCACGGTCTCCCACTTGAAATAGTGCTTGAGCACGTAATTGTGGTAGTCCAGCACCTCGCCCAGCTTGGCGGCAAAGCGTTCGCGATGGAACAGGTCCTGCATACGGATGGCCCGGCGCGCCACCTTGTCCTCGTAGGCCGGACCGATGCCGCGCCCGGTGGTGCCGATCTTGCCGGCGCCCTTGGCCGCCTCGCGCGCGTGGTCCAGCGCCACGTGGTGCGGCAGGATCAGCGGGCAGGCTTCGGAAATGGTGAGCCGCGCGGCGACGTCGACACCACTTTTCTCCAGCATCTCCACTTCTTCGATCAGCGCTTCCGGCGAGCACACCACGCCGTTGCCGATGTAGCAGCGCACGCCGTCGCGCAGGATACCGGACGGAATCAGATGCAGCACGGTCTTCTTGCCGCCGATCACCAGCGTGTGCCCGGCGTTGTGCCCGCCCTGGAAGCGCACCACGCCCTGGGCGCGATCGGTCAGCCAGTCGACGATCTTGCCTTTGCCTTCGTCACCCCATTGGGTGCCGATCACCACCACGTTCTTGCTCATGTTCGTATCCATAGCGTTGGGTCATTCGAGTAGCGCCACCCGCGAGCGGCGGACCGGGTGTGCGCACGCCGGCCGGCGCCGATGCCGCCGGTGAGTCAGGTCAGCGGTTCCACCTGCCAGACGCCGGCATTATCGCGCAACACGCGATCGCAACCGGATGCCGCGCGATACGCTTGCTGACCGGGCAGTTCGACCACCACGCGCTCGCCGGCAGCGCGCAGTTCGGCGATGCGCGCCTGCAAGGCCGCGTCGTCGCACCAGGGCGCGAGGATGCCGGCACGTGCCGCCGGCGGCGGCAGACAGTCGAGCACCTGGCGCAGATCCAGGGAGAAACCGGTGGCCGCTCGGCTGCGCCCGAACACCGCGCCGGCGCCATCGTAGCGGCCGCCCAACGCCACGGCGCGCGCCTGACCACCGGCGTAGGCGGCGAAGGTCACGCCGTTGTGATAGCCATCGCCACGCAGGTCGCACAGGTCGATACCGACGTCTGCGTCGCCGGCGGCTGTCAGCAACCGGTCGAGGTCGTCGAGGGCCCGGCGCAGGGCATCCTCGTCCGGCAGCGTCGCGCGCGCCGCCCGCAGCACGTCGGCACCGCCGTACAGTTCCGGCAGGCGCCGGAACGCGTCGCGCCAGGGTGCGGCCAGTCCGGCGCTGAGCGCCGCGATCTCGGGCACGTCCTTGGCCCGCAGCGCGGCGAACATGCGGCCGGCCATGTCCGCATGCAGTCCGGCGCCGCCGGCGAGTGCGCGAAACACGCCGACATGGCCCAGGCTCAGACGCAATTCGGGTACACCGGCCGCGCGCAGCGCGGCCAGCAGCAAGGCCTGGATCTCCAGATCCGCCTCGATGCCGGCATGACCGAACAGTTCCGCGCCGATCTGGAACGGCTCGCGGCTGGCGAGCAGGCCATCGGGATGGGTGCGCAACACCGGTCCGGCGTAACACAGGCGGGTGACCCCGGGATGATCGATCAGGTGCGCGTCGATGCGCGCGGCCTGCGGCGTCATGTCGGCGCGCACGCCCAACAGTCGCCCGGACAGACCATCGACCACCTTGAAGGTCTTCAGCTCCAGCTCACGGGCGGCGCCGGTCAGCAGCGAATCGAGATATTCCACCAGCGGCGGGCAGACCAGGTCGTAGCCGTGACCGTCGAACAGTGCCAACAGGCGGCGGCGCAGCGCCTCGGCCTGACGCGCGTAGGGCGGCAGGATGTCTTCCAGATATTCGGGCAGCAGCCAGGCAGGAGTCATTGCGTCAGCACCAGCAGGGCCAGCCCCGCCAGCATGGACATCAGACCCATGAAGCGCAACTGGCCATCCTTGAAACGAAGCATGCGGGAAAAGGCGTCGCGCCAGGCCGCGGGCGCAAGGAAAGGCAACATGCCTTCGAACACCAGCATCAGCGCCAGCGCGGGCAGAAAGATGTCGCTCAGACTCACGCGCCGCCTCCGCCCGGCCCGGCCGTATGAAGTTACTTGCCGCCGCCGCGCGGCGACTTCATGTAGCGGAAGAAGTCGGAGTTGGGTTGCAGCACCATCACGTCGGACTTGCCCGAGAAGCTCTGTTTGTAGGCTTCCATGCTGCGGTAGAAGGCATAGAACTCCGGATTCTGACCGAACGCCTGGCCGTAGATCGCCGCGGCGCGACCATCGCCCTCACCCTTGACGCGCTGCGCGTCGCGATACGCCTCGGCGATGATCACCTCGCGCTGGCGGTCGGCATCGGCGCGGATCTTTTCCGCTTCCGCCGCGCCGGTGGAACGCAGCTCGTTGGCCACGCGCTTGCGTTCCGCCTCCATGCGGCGATACACGGATTCGCTGACCTCGGTGGGCAGATCCACGCGCTTGATGCGCACGTCCGTGACCTCGACACCGAAACGGCGCGCATCAGCATCGGCCGACTTGGTCAGTTCGGCCATGACGGTGTCGCGGTTGCCGGATACCACGTCGTGCACGGTACGGCGGCCGAACTCGGCGCGCATGCCATCGTTGACCGTCTGCTGCAGGCGGTTGATGGCGCGCCGTTCGTCGCCGGCGAAGCTGACGTAGAAGCGCTCGACGTCCTGGATGCGCCATTTGACGTAGTAGTCCACCAGCACGTTCTTCTTCTCGGAGGTGATGAAGCGTTCGGCGTCGGCGGTGTCCAGCGTCAGCACGCGCGTGTCGAACAGACGCACGTTCTGCACGATGGGCAGTTTGAAATACAGGCCGGGTTCCTCCTTGACGCTGACGATCTGACCGAGCTGGAAGACGATGGCGGCCTGGCGCTGATCGACCGTGAACAACGACATCGAGGCGATGAAGCCGACGACGACCAGCGTGACCAGGACGCCGGCGGGATTCTTCAGGATCATGGGCGCGCCTCCCGATCACGTCCGCGGAACGCATCGCGCGAGCGGAACAGGGTATCCGGCTGCGGCGCCGCGCCGGACGAGCTCTCCGCCGCGCGTTGCGCCGCCAACGCCTCCGCCTGCGCGGACTGGCCGGACTGGGTCAGGGTCATCAGCTTGTCGAGCGGCAGATAGAGCAGATTGCCGCTCTTGCTGTCGTCGATCAGCACCTTGGAGGTATTGGTCAAGATTTGCTGCATGGCATCCTGATACAGACGCTCGCGCGTGACCTGCGGCGCCTTGGCATACTCCGCCAGCACCGCCTTGAAGCGCGAGACCTCACCTTCCGATTGCGCGATCACGCGCTCCTTGTAACCTTCCGCCTCTTCCAGCAGGCGCGCGGCGACACCGCGGGCGCGCGGGATCACGTCGTTGGCATAGGCCTGACCCTCGTTCTTCAGGCGTTCCAGATCCTGGCCGGCCTTGACCGCGTCGTCGAATGCGGCCTGTACCTGCTCCGGCGGCTGCGCGTTCTGCATATTGAGCTTGCTGATGGCGATACCGGTGCGGTACCGATCCAGGATCTCCTGCATCAGCTTGGTGGCGGTCTCCGCGATCTCGGCACGTCCCTCGTACAGCACGAAGTCCATCTTGCTCTTGCCGACGATCTCGCGCATCGCCGTTTCCGCCGCCTGTTTCACGGCTTCGTCCGGGCCGCGCGTCTGGAACAGGTAATCCTCGGGATCCTTGATGATGTATTGCACCGAGAACTGCAGATCGACGATGTTTTCGTCGTCGGTCAACATCAGCGACTCGCTCAGCACCTTGGCGCGCACGTCATTCTTGTAGCCGACCTCCACCGTGCGCACGGAATCGATGTTGACCACTTCGGCCGACTCGATCGGATAGGGCAGATGCCAGCGCGGCCCCGGCATGGTGGTTTCCACGAACTTGCCGAAACGCAGCACCACGCCGCGCTCGCCGGCATTGACGATGTAGAAACCGGAGGCCAGCCACACCACCACCACCAGGGCCAGGACCAGCCCGGCACCGCCGGGGATGTTGAACTCGCGCGGGCCGATACGCGGCGGCTCGTTGCCACCGCCGCCACCGCCCTTGCGGCCGAACATTTCGTTCAGGCGCCGATTGAAGTTCTTCCAAAGTTCATCGAGATCCGGTGGCCCACCGCTGTTGCGGTTGCCGCCGGGCGAGTTACCCCATTGGGGGTCGTTCCAGGCCATCGGGATCGTTATCCAAGTCAGTTTTGGTGAAATGCGGCACCGTCTCCGGCGTTGCCGCCCGCGCATGCTCGGCGAGGGCGGCGCGCAGCAGTTCGACGCCCGCGCCGGTCATCGCCGACAGCCAAACGGCCGCGATCTTACCATACTCGTCCCGCTCCAATCGGGGCTCCGCGCCGGTGAGATCGACCTTGTTCATGACCTCGATGCGCGGCACATGTTCCGCGCCGATCTCCTTCAGCACCTTCTCCACTTCCGCGATCTGGCGCTCGCGGTTGGCGCTGGCGCTGTCCACCACGTGCAGCAGCAGGTCGGCGTGGGCGGTCTCCTCCAGCGTGGCGTGAAACGCGGCGACCAGCGCATGCGGCAGGCGGGTGATGAAGCCGACGGTATCGGACAGCACCACCTGCCGCCCCGCCTCGGGCAGCCACAGCTTGCGCGTGGTGGTGTCCAGCGTCGCGAACAACTGGTCGGCGGCGTAGGCACCGGCGTGGGTCAGCGTGTTGAACAGCGTCGATTTGCCGGCATTGGTGTAACCCACCAGCGAGATCGCCAGCACCCCGCCGCGCAGCCGGCCACGCCGCTGCACCGCCCGACTCCTGGCCAGCTTGTCCAGGCGCGACTCGATGGTGCGGATGCGTTGCAGCAGGATGCGGCGGTCGAGCTCGAGCTGCTTTTCGCCCGGGCCGCCACGCATGCCGATGCCGCCCTTCTGCCGTTCCAGGTGCGTCCAGCCGCGCACCAGGCGCGTGGCGTAGTGGCGCAACTGCGCCAGTTCGACCTGCAGCTTGCCTTCGTTGCTGCGCGCGCGCAGCGCGAAGATGTCCAGGATCAGCGCGGTGCGGTCGAGCACCCGGCATTGCAGGCGCCGCTCCAGATTGCGTTCCTGCACCGGCGACAGCTCGTGGTTGAAGATCACCAGCGCCGCGTCGGCGGTACGCGCGGCAAGACCGATCTCATCGGCCTTGCCGGAGCCGGCGAACAACGCCGGATCGGGGCGGCCGCGTTTGCCCTCGACCACGGCGACCACTTCCAGGCCGGCGCTGCCGGCGAGCAGCTTGAGTTCGCTCAGGCTTTCGGCGTAGTCCGGATCGCCGAAATCGATGCTGGCGAGAACGACGGATTCGCCGCGCGCCGGGCGTTCAAACATGGATCAGGCGGCGTCTTCCCCCGCCGGCGCGCGATGCTGTATGGTCACCGGACGTGCCGGCACCACCGTCGAGATGGCATGTTTGTACACCATCTGCGTGACCGCGTTCTTCAGCAGCACGACATACTGGTCGAAACTCTCGATGTGCCCCTGCAGCTTGATGCCATTGACCAGATAGACGGACACCTGCACCTGCTCCTGGCGCAGAATATTGAGAAACGGGTCTTGTAGCAGCTGCCCTTTGCTCATGATGTTTCCTTTGTGTGAAATGTATGTGAAATGGCCGACGTCGCGATTCTAACCCTGCGACGCAAGAAAGAAGGCAAGACCCGCACCCTTCGATCAAGTTTCCGCGTCCGGTGAGGCACCGATATACGCTTTCCCCGCGAAGAAGTGGAGCAACCCGAGCGCAGGCCTGCTAACCGGTACCCCATTGTGCCGTGGCGATGCCGTCACCCAGGTCCGCTTCGATCAGGCGCCGGCGCACTTCCAGCAGGCGCGCGATCAGCGCCGGCTCGGCCTGCGCGTAGGCATCGGCATCCGGCACCCGTTTGACCACCACGCCCAGCAGTTCGGTGATGGCATTGCCGATGGAGTTCTGACTGATGGTGACGATGATCTGGCCGGCATCGTTGCGATAGAGCAACTGCTTGAATGCCGGTTGCCAGCGGATGGAATTGGCGTAACGCGCATCGTGGATGCAACGGTCGCGCACCATCTTCGCTGTCTTCAGCAGGGCGTTGTTGAACAGCAGCTTGTTCTCCACCAGCTCGGGGAAATACACGTCGCGCGGCATCGGCGAGTTGCGCGTCGACACCTGCCCGAAGAAGGTTCGATAAAAATCCAGGAAGCCCTTGAGCAGGGTGTCGTACTCCTGCCAGAAACGATACTCGCGCAGCGACTCGGCGCCGCCGGTCACCTCCCAGCTCGGCAGGCCCTGCGGATAGCCGGTCAGCGCGATGCGACAGGAACCGGCCTGGCAGGGTCTGAGAATGCGCAGATCCAGACCCTCGAAGAACTCACGGTAGACATCGCGCATGTAGGCCTGGAACAGGGAGTGCTGACCGCCATCGGTGAGGTTGGGGTTGTTGGTATCCGCCAGCGGCGCCGCGCGCAACTGCGCCTTGTCGAACACGATGAAATGGTTGTGCAGCATGCGGATGCTGGGCACGCCCGGCGAGGTCAACGGCCAGGTGGCATCCAGGCTGGCTTCCCCGGCCAGCAACAGATGGCGGTCCGGGTCCGGATACTGCTCCAGCATGTAAGCGAACAGGATCTGGTTCATGCGGTTCCACACGTTCTTCACCGCATCCGGTACCTGTGTGCGCCGCACCGGCCGGCCCAACGGGTCCAAGATGGTCTGCGAAGTGTTGTAGATGATGGAAGTATCGAACTCGTTGCTGTGGCCCAGTGCCTTGCGATACAGCAGCAGCCCCTCCGGGTTCTGTAGCAGGCCGTTGTTGTGCACCAGATCGTTGAGGTTCTCGGTGCTGTTGAAGAATTCGTTCGGCTTCATGCCTTCCGGCACGTCGAGCGGGATGGGACGGAAGGGGGTGACGATTTCGCGGGGACCGGACTGCATGGCGGGGAGAACGTGAGGTTGCGAAGGCGGCCATCGAAGCGGTGGCGCGCGCCAGGCGCAAGTGTAAGCCAGTACACGCTGGATGCCATGCACGGCATCCCGTTACCGGTTGAGGTTTACGCCGGATGCCGGCGACGGGGCGTCGCACGCCCCACCGTCTGCCGGCGAGGTGCACAGGCAGGCGCCGCTTCGTATTTTTGATTATTAGTACATACAAGTATTTGCATATACGTGTTTTTATCCAATGTGACTAAGATCAATTTTGCAACGGATGGAGACTTCGACAATGCCGGCCGGTAACAACGCGAACAACGCCCCCACTCCCGTCGTTCCGGCTTCTTGCGCCCTCCCCGGCCTGCTTGATGCGTCGACGCGGCCGTGCGGCAAACACCATCCCTCGCACCGCTGGCGCACCCTGAGTCGCAGCCGTTTCCGCTGACCGGAAGGCTGGGCAGGCCGCATCCCGTTCTTGCGGCCTGCTGCGGATCACGATCCGTTCTTCGGTTCCGCAGCTCCCTGCACCTTGAGTCGTCGTTTGGCGCCCGCCGGGCGGTCCGACGGGCATCTTCGTGCATCAAAACAGAGGAGTCGTCATGATCAGAAGTCGCACCATCGCCATCACGCTGCTGGCCTGACTGGGTTTCAGCCTTGCCGCGCAAGCCATTGAAGACCGCCGTGTCCGCCTGCTGGCAGCCACCTGCATCACCTGCCACGGGCCGGCTGGCGTCAGCTTGGGCGCCATCCCCAGCCTGGCCGGACAGGACGCCGCCGATCTGCGCGACGCCATGATGGAACAGCGCAAGGGCGAGCGTGAAACCACCGTGATGCGCAAGTACATGATGGGTTTCACCCCCGAGGAGATCGCGCAGCTCGCCGCCCATTATTTCAAGCAGCACAAGCCGCGCAGCAAGATCATCATGCTGGACGGGCACATCGACATCGTGTCCAAGGGGCCCATGTTCAAGGCGGCCTGGAAAGAACCCTATCCCGGCATGATCGAGCACCGGCCCAACAACCTGGTCACCACGTTCGATCACAAGACCATGGTGGTCAGCAGCGAATTCGATGATGTCAAGGCGGACGTGGTCAACATCGTGCCGTTGCAACGCGCACCCAGGATCTGTAAGGACGCCGGGTTGCGCACCGACGCGCTGGACCGTTGGTGCCCGATCGACTTCGTCACCTATGAGTCCACTTCGGTGCCCAACATCCACGTGATCGGCGACCCGGTGCTGTCCAATATGCCCAAGTCGGTGCACGTGTCCAACAACCAGGCCAAGATCTGCGCCGCCGCGATCATCGAACTGCTCAACGGCCGCCAACCCGAACCGGTGCCGGTGATCGGCAGCACCAGCTATTCGGTGACGTCCGACAAGACGTCCGGCGCCATCGCCGTGGTGATGCGCTACAACCCGGCCACCAAGGTGTACGAACGTCAACCTATGGGCGGCACCAACCCGCTGCACAGTGAATTGGACTTCGCCTACGGCTGGGCTTGGCACGAGAACATCTGGGCCGACACGTTGGCCTGACCCAACGCCGCCCTCCTTCGGGACGGCGCACGAACTTGTACGCCCGCGCCGCGGGCGTTTTTTCGTGGTGCGCCCTGCCGGCCGCACCACGAAAAAAGGCCGCCCAGCGGCGGCCTGCGTGACACTTGCTGCCGAGGGCTCAACCCTTGGCCGCGCGCTTGACGTGATCCAGTTTCTCCTTGATGCGCGCCGACTTGCCGGAGCGCTGGCGCAGGTAGTACAGCTTGGCACGGCGCACGTCACCGCGACGCTTGACCTCGATCGATGCGACCAACGGCGAGTAGGTCTGGAAGGTACGCTCCACGCCTTCGCCGGCGGAAATCTTGCGCACCGTGAACGCGGAGTTGAGTCCACGGTTGCGTTTGGCGATGACCACGCCTTCGTAGGCTTGCAGACGCTCGCGGTTACCTTCCTTGACCTTCACCTGCACCACCACCGTGTCGCCGGGGGCGAACTCGGGCAGGGTCTTACCTGCGGTCAGGCGGTCCATCTCTTCTTTTTCCAGTTGCGCGATCAGGTTCATGCTCGTTTCCTCGTGAGTGGCCGACAGAGGTTGCGCCCGCGCGCGACATGTCGCCGTTCGTCAATCCGACGCGGCGGATGCCGCGTCGCCTTCCCGGCGTATCTCGCCGAGCAATTCCGTCTCCAGCGGACTCAGCACCCGCCGCTCCAACAAGTCCGGCCGCCGCGCCAGCGTGCGCGCCAGCGCTTGCCGCAGACGCCAGCGCGCGACCTCGCCATGGTTGCCGGCGCGCAGCACCGTCGGCACCTCCAGGCCCATGTAACGTTCCGGCCGCGTGTAATGCGGGCAATCCAGCAAGCCGTCGACGAAGCTGTCCTCGCGCGCCGAATCGGCATGACCCAGCGCACCCGGCAGGAGCCGAATCACCGCATCCAGCAACACCATGGCCGGCAGCTCGCCACCGGACAGCACGTAATCGCCGATGGACACTTCCTCCAGGCAATGACGCGCGAACAGGCGCTCGTCGATGCCTTCGTAACGCCCGGCCAGCAGCACCAACCCCGCTGCACCGGCCAGCTCGGCCACGGCCGCCTGATCCAGACGCCGCCCCTGCGGTGACAGGTAGATCAGGCGCGGCGCCGAAACGCCCTGGCGCCGCAGCGTCACGCGCGCGGCGGTCAACGCCAGATCCAGCGGTTCCACCAGCATCACCATGCCCGGCCCACCGCCGAACGGCCGGTCGTCCACCGTGCGGTAATTGTCCCGCGTAAAGTCCCGGGGATCCCAGAACCTTACGCTGCACAACCCATCGCGTATGGCCCGCCCGCTGACCCCATACCCAGTCAGCCCCGCGAACATGGCCGGGAACAGGGTGACCACATGGTAGCGTGGCGCCATGGCCGCGTTCAGTAGTCCAGCCCCCAGTCCACTTCGATACGCTGCGCCGCCAGATCCACCGTCGGCACCAGCGCGGATACGAATGGCACCAAGTACTCACGTTCGCCGCGAATGCGTAACACGTCGTGTGCGCCGGTCTCCAGCAGGCCCTCGACGCGTCCCAGCGTCTGCCCTTGCAGGTTGACCACCTCCAAACCGATGAGCTGGTTCCAGTAATACTCGCCTTCCTCCGGCGGCGGCAGTTGTGCGCGCGCCACCGCGATCTCCATGCCGCGCAGCGCCTCGGCGGCGTCGCGGTCGCTCACGCCCTGCAGACTGGCGAGCAAGGACTGCCCGTGCACTTTGGCCTCGAGCACCGGGTACTCGCGCCAGACACCGTCACGGCCTAGACGCCACACCGGATAGTCCAGCAGGCTATCGACATCGGCGGTGAACGGTTGCACCTTGACCCAGCCACGCACCGCGTAGGATGCGGCGACGCGCCCCATGATCACAAGGTCGTCACGCGCCCGGGCGCCTGCCTGGCCGGCCTCAGTTGCTGGCGGAAGCACCACTGCGCACGATCCGCGCGACCGTATCGGAAGTCTGGGCGCCGACGCCCTGCCAGTAGGCCAGGCGCGCGCGATCGACGCGCAGGCGCTCGGCACCGCCACCGGGTACCGGGTTGTAGAAGCCGATGCGCTCGATGAATCGACCGTCGCGCCGGTTGCGCGAATCGGTGACGACGATGTTGAAGAACGGGCGCTTCTTGGAGCCGCCACGGGCGAGACGGATGGTCACCATGTCGATACTGTCCTCGTAGATCCGGCCTGACCCGGCCGACGGAATTCGGAAAAGCTGCGGATTATATAGCGCTGAACGGCTCATTCCAAGCCCGGAGCACGACAAACCGTCGATCAGTCGCGGAAGTTCTGGAATTGCAGCGGGAATTCCGTGACCTGCTTGCGCACCAGCGCGATCGCCTCCTGCAAGGTGTCGCGCTTGGCACCGGAGACGCGCACGCTGTCGCCCTGGATGCTGGCGTTGACCTTGAGCTTGGCATCTTTCAGCAGTTTGACGATACGTTTGGCCAGTTCGGCATCCACGCCGCTCTTGACCGTCACGGTGCGCTTGGCCTTGTTGCCCGAGACCTTCTCGCTGCGACCGATGTCCAGGCAACGGATGTCGATGCCGCGCTTGATCAGCTTGGCGTTCAACACCTCCTGGACCTGGTCCAGCTTGAAGTCGTCGTCCGCGTACACCGTGAGCACCTGTTCCGCCTGCTCGACGCGCGCATCCGAGCCTTTGAAGTCGAAGCGGTTGGCGACTTCCTTGTTGACCTGTTCCACGGCGTTGCGGATTTCCTGTTTGTCGACTTCGGAAACGATATCGAAGGAGGGCATGGCAGCATTCGCGGTGATGAATGACGCGATTATAGGGATTCACCGCCATGTCGCTTAGAATCAGCGTGTTATTCATCGATATGAGGATCACCCATGGCCCGTGTAACCGTGGACGACTGCATCAAGCACATCCCCAACCGTTTCGAGATGACTCTGGCCGCTGCCTATCGCGCGCGTCAGATCTCCACCGGCGCGACACCACGCGTGGCCCCCGGCCGAGACAAACCCGCGGTGCTCGCGCTGCGCGAGATCGCCGAGGGACTGACGGGCGTGGAAG
This sequence comes from uncultured Burkholderiales bacterium, assembly GCA_937949525.1. Taxonomy (GTDB): domain Bacteria; phylum Pseudomonadota; class Gammaproteobacteria; order Burkholderiales; family Thiobacillaceae; genus PFJX01. The sequence continues at coordinate 22,169 of CALEDT010000041.1, forward strand.
TGCTGAAGAAGACGCCGCTCTGAGCAACGCACGATGTGGGCCAGCCCCGTGGCATCGCCCGCCCCCGCCTTGCCGCTGCCGGCCGGGGCGCTCGACTACCTCGAACCGGCCGACCAGGAGTCCTTCGCGCGCGCCTACCAGTTTTCCGCGCGCGCGCACGAAGGCCAGTTCAGGAAGGACGGGCTGCCCTACGTCACCCATCCGCTCGCGGTCGCCGAGATCCTGGCCAGTTGGCACCTGGACATCACCACGCTGATCGCGGCATTGCTGCACGACGTCGTCGAAGACACCGGCGTCAGCTCCGAGGACGTCGCGCGCGAGTTCGGCAAGTCCGTCGCGGCTTTGGTCGACGGCGTCACCAAGCTGGACAAGATTCAGTTCGAGGACAAGGCCCAGGCGCAGGCGGAGAACTTCCGCAAGATGTTACTGGCCATGGCCCGGGACGTTCGGGTCATCCTGATCAAGCTGGCGGACCGGCTGCACAACATGCGCACGCTGGACGCCATGCGGCCCGACAAGATCCACCGCATTGCCCAGGAGACACTGGAGATCTATGCGCCCATCGCCAACCGCCTGGGGCTCAACAAGGTCTACCAGGAGCTGGAGGACATCGCCTTCCTGCACCTCTACCCCAACCGGCACAAGGTCATCGAGAAGGCGGTCAAATCGGCGCGCGGCAACCGCAAGGAGGTGGTCGACAAGATCCGCTCGGCGATCGAGGACAAACTGCGCGAATGCCGCATCCCGGCGCAGGTGTACGGGCGGGAGAAGCACCTGTTCAGCATCTATCGCAAGATGCAGGAGAAGCACCTGGCATTCTCCGAAGTGTTTGACATCTACGGTTTTCGCATCATCGTGGAGGACGCGCGCGACTGCTATCTGGCGTTGGGCGCGCTGCACGCGCTGTACAAGCCCATACCCGGCAAGTTCAAAGATTACATCGCCATTCCCAAACCGAACGGCTACCAGTCCTTGCACACCACACTGTTCGGACCATTCGGTGCGCCGGTGGAAGCGCAGATCCGCACGCAGGAGATGCATCGCGTGGCCGAGGCCGGCGTGGCCTCGCACTGGCTGTACAAGACCGGCAACGCGACGTTGACCGACCTGCAGAGCCGCACACACCAGTGGATGCAGAGCCTGCTCGACATTCAGGCCGACAGCCGAGACTCGGTGGAGTTTCTCGAACACATCAAGGTCGACCTGTTCCCGGACGAGGTCTACGTGTTCACGCCGCAGGGTCGCATCATCGCGCTGCCGCGCGGCGCCACGGCGGTGGATTTCGCCTACAACGTCCACACCGACATCGGCAACCACTGTGTCGGCACCAAGATCAACGGCGAGTTCATGCCGTTGTCGACGCCACTGCGCAATGGCGACCGGGTGGAGATACTGACTTCCGAGTCCGCCCGGCCGAATCCGGCCTGGGCCCATTTCGCGCTCACCGGCAAGGCACGCGCGCACATCCGCAGCGCGCTGAAGAACACCCACCGGCACGAATCGGTGTTGCTCGGCGAACAGTTGCTGGAACAGGCGGTGCGCGCCATCGGCGGCGACATGCCGGGCGACGCGCAATGGGAACGCTACCAGAAGGAAAGCGGCCGCGGCCGCGAGGACACGCTGGCCGACATCGGCCTGGGCAAGAAGCTGGCGTTCGTGATCGCCCGCCAGTTGCTTGCCAAAGAGACCGATACGCTGGTGCGCGGCAGCGCGGGTCCCATGCTCATCCGTGGCGCTGAGGGCGTGGCGGTGCGCCTGGGCAAATGCTGCCGGCCGATTCCGGGCGACCCCATCATCGGCCAGATCATGAAGGACCAGGGCCTGATCATCCACACGCACGACTGCGCGCAGGTGCGCCACTATCGGGACGATCCGGAGAAATGGGTCGATGTCGCCTGGTCAGCCGAACTGGACAAGCAGTTCGACGTCGGCATCAAGGTCATCGTCGCCAATCAGCGCGGCGTGCTGGCCAAGGTGGCCAGCGCCATCGCCAACGAAGGCTCCGACATCGACAACATCCACATGGAGGAGGAGGCCGGTGCCTTCACCAGCCTGTATTTCACGGTCAGCGTACAGAACCGCCTGCACCTGGCCCGCCTGATGCGGGCACTGCGCGCCCTACCGGAAGTCGTCCGGCTGCAACGTATGAAGAGCCGCGGTGAAGACAAACAGGAGAGCTAGCGGGCAGCTCGACCCGAGGATACGCGGCGTGCGCGATCCTCGATGGCTACCCGCTCCGGGTTTTCACTTCTTCTTCTTGCCCTTGACCGGATTGGCGGCGGCGGTCAGCGCGGCACCCGCCTTGAAGCGGACGACGTTCTTGGCCGCGATCTTCATTTCCTTGCCGGTCTGGGGATTGCGGCCGGTACGCGCCTCGCGCCGTTGCACGCTGAACGTGCCGAAGCCGATCAGCTGCACGTTCTCGCCCTTGGCGACGGCCTCGGTGATGGTCTCGATGGCGGCGCCGATGATGTCGGCAGTGGCGGCTTTGCTCGCGTTGGCTTTGGCGGCGACGGCTTCGATCATTTCGGTCTTGTTCATGCATGTCTCCTGCGGGTGTGTTGGGGGAGGAACGCGGCGTTTGGACGCGGCGCTAGTCTAGTGGAAGGCGGGATTACGCGGAAACCCCTTTTTGTCAACCGGATAAAAATTTTTTTACGGCATCAGGAAATTCCTATGACCCTTTGCAATCGCGCCGGCATGGCGGATTCGGCTGCCCGCACCCAACGACGCATCGGCGTGCATCGGCAAGGCTGGCGACGGACAATGACGGCATCGCAGCGCGCACCCGCCGATCCGACATGACCCGCATGCTCCCCACCCGTTCGCCCGACGCCCGGCTGATCAACGTCTCGCATGCGATCTATGCCTTACATGCGCTCACGGTGGTCAGCGGCATGCTCACGCCGGCCTTCGTCGTCACCGCTTTCGTCACCGGCTGGCCGTCGTTGATCGCGGTGATATTGGGCTATCTCAAGCGCGCCGAGGCGCGCGGCACCTTTCTGGAATCGCACTTCCGCTGGCAGATACGCACGTTCTGGTTCGCCCTGTTGTGGGTCACGCTGGCACTGCTGTCAGCCTTGACGCTCATCGGCATTCCTTTGGCCATCGTGCTGGCCGGGTTTGCCGGGCTGTGGGTGATCTACCGCGTGGTGCGCGGCTGGCTGAACCTGAACGATCGCCGGCCGATGCCCCGCTGATCGGCACCGAGCTGCGCCACCGAGTCGGCCGGGCGGCCGACCTGCGGGCGCATGGCTTGGCAGACGCAGCCCCGCGGCGCCTCAGCGCGACGGCGCGACCGGCGCCATCGGCAAGCCGAACATGCGCGGATCGAACAGCGGCACCACCGGCATTTGCGGTGCGCCCTGGGAGGCGGCTGGCGCAGCCATGGGTGCGCGCATCAGCGTGTTGACCGTGGGACCATAGGACTGCGGGTTGGCCACCGTACCACCCCACGCACCATACCAGTTGGGATTGAGCGGCGCGGTGGCCATGCCCGCGACGCGCGGATCCAGCGGCGCCGTCAGCCAGCGCAGATAGACGTTGGGGTTGACTGCATTGAGTACCAGTGCCAACGCGCGCGGGTCCATCGGCGCCATGACCCAGCGCATCAGCTTGTTCGGATCGGTCAACACGGTCTGCACCGCGGCGAGGAACTGTGGATCCATCAATGCCCGCGTCCAGGCCGCCATCGCCATCGGATCCATGGGGCGGGCAAAGTTGGCGTAGGCGCGCGGATCCATCAGCGACTGCGTCGATTGCAGGTACAGGTTGGGGTCCATCAGCGACCGGGTGGCGGCCAGCAGGAATTCCGGCTCGGTCACCACCGCCAGCGCGGCGACGAACTTCTTCGGATCGGCCAGCATCTCCGCGTTGCGCGTGAAGTCGGACAGATAGTTCACCCATTCCTGGGTGTTGGTCGGAACGGCGGCTTCGGTGGCGGCGAACGCGGGGGTGGCGCTCAGGGACAAGGCGACAGCGAGGGTGATGCGACGGGCTTTCATCCGGTTCTCCTTCATCCGATGGGGGGCAATCCAGGCGATTGCCTTTTTGGTGGACCTGCACGCAGGCGACGGCATTGTGCCGGCAATCGCATCCTGCCTGTCAAGCAATGTACGGCGGGCACTCTCGCGTCCGGACTCGCCGCGCTTGCGCCCGAGGGCGGATGCCTATACTGATACCGGATACCCGGCACCTGGCGAACGCCACTGGACGCGATGCTTGCCCGTCATCTGCTGTTGATACTGTCATTGCTGCTGCCCCTGTGTGCGCATGCCGGTGTCGCGCGCGTGCTGACCATCGAAGGCACGGTGGGCCCGGCCAGCGCCGACTACGTGGTGCGCGGACTCGAGCGCGCGGCCAAGGATGCCGCGACGCTGGTGGTCCTGGAGATCGACACGCCAGGCGGCCTGGACACCTCCATGCGCGCCATCATCAAGGCCATCCTGGCGTCACCGGTGCCGGTGGTCGGGTTCGTGCATCCGCAGGGCGCGCGCGCCGCCAGCGCCGGCACCTACATCCTGTATGCCAGCCATGTCGCGGCCATGGCGCCCGCGACCAATCTGGGCGCAGCGACGCCGGTGGCCATCGGCATCGGCGGCGCCCCCGCCGACAAGGAGCCCGCATCCCGTGGCAGGAAACCCACCACGGACGAACGGCAGGACGATACGCCGGACGCCGCGGCGCCCATGCCCGCCGGCGACGCGATGACCCGCAAGCAGGTGCACGACGCCACCGCCTACATCCGCGGTCTGGCCGAACTGCGCGGGCGCAACGTGGAATGGGCCGAGCGCGCGGTGCGCGAGGCGGTCAGCCTGTCGGCCGAGCAGGCCCTGGAGATCAAGGTGATCGATGTCATCGCGGACGACATCGGCGACCTGCTGACGAGGCTCGATGGCCGCGAGGTGCAGACGCTGGAAGGCAAGATCACGCTTGATCTCGAGGGTGCCGAAGTCCAGCGCCAGGCACCCGACTGGCGCAGCCGCCTGCTGGCGGTGATCGGCGATCCGGGCATCGCCTACATCCTGCTGCTGGTCGGGCTGTACGGCCTGTATTTCGAGTTCGCCAACCCCGGCTTCGTGCTGCCCGGCGTGATCGGCGCCATCAGTCTGATGCTGGGCCTGTTCGCACTCAACATGCTGCCGGTCAATTACGTCGGCCTGGGCCTGATCCTGCTGGGGGTGGCGTTCATGGTCGCCGAGGCGTTCCTGCCCAGCTTCGGCGCGCTCGGATTCGGCGGCCTGGTGGCGTTCATCATCGGTTCGGTGATGCTGATCGACACCGACGTACCCGGGTATGGCCTGCCGTGGAGCCTGATCGTGCCGGTCGCGCTGGCCAGTGCCGGCTTCGTGTTCCTGGTCGCGAGCATGGCGGTGCGCGCGCGCCGGCGGCCGGTGGTGACCGGGCGTGAGGACATGATCGGCGCGCAGGGCACTGTGCTGGCCGACTGCGACGGCGAAGGCTGGGCCACCGTGCACGGCGAAACTTGGCGCGTGCGTTGCGCCACGCCGCTGACGCGCGGCGATCGCATCCGCGTGACCGGCATGGACGGCCTGACATTGCAGGTACAACTCATGGACACTGGAGGACAGACATGATGGGTTTCGATCCTTTCGGCGGCTTCGGCCTGATCATCCTGATCGCGCTGCTGATCGGCGCCAGCCTGCGCATCCTGCGCGAATACGAACGTGCGGTGGTGTTCCAGCTCGGCCGCTTCTGGAAGGTCAAGGGGCCGGGCCTGATCATCCTGATTCCCGGCATCCAGCAGATGGTGCGCGTCGACCTGCGCACGCTGGTGTTCGACGTGCCCAGCCAAGATGTGATCTCGCGCGACAACGTTTCGGTCAAGGTCAATGCCGTGGTGTATTTCCGCGTGGTCGACCCGGCCAAGGCCATACTCAACGTCGAGGACTTCATGAGCGCCACCAGCCAACTGGCGCAAACCACACTGCGTTCGGTGCTGGGCAAGCACGAACTGGACGAGATGCTGGCCGAACGCGAGCGCCTGAACCTCGACATCCAGCAGAACCTGGACGCGCAGACCGACGCCTGGGGCATCAAAGTGTCCACGGTGGAGATCAAGCATGTCGACATCGACGAATCCATGGTGCGCGCCATCGCCAAGCAGGCCGAGGCGGAACGCGAACGGCGCGCCAAGGTGATCCACGCCGAAGGCGAACTGCAGGCCGCCGAGAAACTGCTGGCCGCTGCGCAGACCCTGGCCGGCCAGCCGCAGGCCATGCAGTTGCGCTATCTGCAGACGCTGACCGCCATCGCCGGCGACAAAGCCTCCACCATCGTGTTCCCGGTGCCGGGTGAGTTCATGGATCTGCTCGGCCGCATCAACACGCGGCGCGGCAACGATACCTGAGCGCCGGTGGCCACCGCCACGCCGGCAGTCGCATGCGGCGGGTCGATTTCCTGCCCGAAATGGCTAAGCTGGAAATGCCCGGCGCAGCGACGGGCGAGGAGACAGGAGATGGACATGAGCACCTATACCGACAGCCGGGGCGCGGTTCAGGTCGAGCGGCGCATCCATCCGCAACTGCGCGCCATCTACGATGACGCGCGCGTGCGCATCGACCGCTTCTTTCATGACAGCGACCATTGGGCCGGAACGCCGATCGACTACCTGGCCCTGCGTGTGGTGCACGAAGCCTATCCGGATCTGCCCGGCGACGACGTGCGCACGCTGGTGTCCGCCATCGAGCGGCGCTACGCCAAGCCTTGGGGCAGCACGCTCTGAACCGGTGGCGCGGCCACGCGCAGTGATCCGGCCACGGCGCCGGGCCGTGGCGGCCTCAGTGTCGGGGTGGGCGCGGCAGGATCCGGTCGAGAAACGCGGCCAGCCCGTGCACGTAGTCGGTTCCACTGAGCAAAAAGCCGCTGTTGTGATCGCCGCGCAGTTGCAGAAACTGCTTGGCCGACGGTGCCGCCTCGTAGAGCGTGCGGCCGTGGCGATAAGGGATGATCTCGTCGTCCGGGCTGTGCGCGACCAGTACCGGCGCCTGCACCCGGGCAACGGCGTCCAGGGTGTCGTGGCGCAGACGCGCGAGGCGTCGGGCCGGCAGCCACCAGTACAGTTCCGCTGCCAGTTCCGGCACCGAGATGAAGGCGGATTCCAGGATCAGCCCGGCCACCGGCCGGTGTGCCGCCAGCCAGGCGGCCAGCGAGGCGCCAAGCGAGCGCCCGAACACGACGATGCGTGCCGGTGTTTCGCCACGCACCTCGACCAGATGGTCCCAGGCCGCCAGCACATCCCGTTGCAGCCCCTGCTCGCTCGGTTTGCCTTCGCTGCGGCCATAGCCGCGATAATCGATGATCAGTACCGCCAGCCCCAGATCGTGGAAGACGCGCAGCGTATCCAGCCGGTGCGAAACGTTGCCGGCGTTGCCGTGCAGGAACAGCAGCGTGCCGCGCGCATCGGCCGCCGGCAGATACCAGCCATGCAGCCGCACGCCGTCGGCGGTATGCAGTTCGACATCCTCGTAGCCCAGACCGATGGCGCGTGGACTGGCGACCAGTTCGCGGGTCGGCACCCCGGGCAGGTACAGCAGGCTGGACTGGCCCAGGTACATCGCCAGCACCACGACGGCGTAGCCGCCGGCGATCAGCAGCAGGCCGTGCAGCACGCGATGCAGGCGGTCAACCACCGTTTCCAGAATGATCGACGCCAGACAAGGGCCCGCCCTCACCCGACAGGTAGGGTACCAGCCACGCGCGTGCCGCCGCCAGATTCGCGGCCGCATGGGGGCTCAATGTCTGGCCGAGTCCGAAGCGGTAGCCGCGTATCGCCAGCGTCCACGCGGGTGGCGGCTCGCCAAAGATCTGTCGGCAGGCATGCAGCACGGCACCCGGTGACAGGGCATGGCTGCTGTAACTGGCGTCCCGCTCGGCGACGGTGGCGGAGAAGGTGAACGGCGCCGGCGCGGCCACGCTGGCATCGGCGAAGATCACCTGCCTGCGGCCTTGCAGGTCGAGCGCGAATTCCACCTGCAACTGGAAATCGGTGAGCAGTTCCACGCCGGGCAGTTGGGCGTCCTGCAGCGCCTCGATCAACAGGGGCCCGAGCGCGTCGTCGCCGCGACCGGGATTGCCGATGCCGATCACCAGGATGGGCGCCATGGCGTTCAATGCGGCGCCACTCCTTCGCCGGCGCCACCCCGCATCATCACCTCGATGGTGTCGCCGCCGGCATCGATCAACTCCACCCGCAGCGGCATCCTGCCGAGCGCGTGTGTCGCACAGGACAGACAGGGATCGAACGCGCGCACCGCGACCTCGATGTGATTGAGCAGGCCCTCGGTCAGCTTGCGGCCGTCCAGATACTGGCGCGCGACCTGGCGCACCGCTTCGTTCATGGCCTGGTTGTTGTGCGTGGTGGAGACGATCAGGTTGGCGCGGATCACCTGATCGTGCTCGTCCACCCGATAGTGATGGATCAGCGTACCGCGCGGCGCCTCGATCATGCCGATGCCGCGTTCCTGGCGCTCGCCGCTGACCACCAGGTCGGTGCCCTGCAGGTCGGCATCGTGCAACAGCTCCTTGATCGCCTCGGCCGCGTGCAGCATCTCGATCATGCGCGCCCAGTGATAGCCCAGCGTGGCGCCGGCGACGCTGCCACCGTCGTAGGCGAGAAACTCCATGCGTTCGCGATCGGCCAGCGGCGTCGGGATGAAATCGCAGTGGGTCACGCGCGCCAGCGGGCCGACGCGGTACCAGCCGTGTTGCGGACCGAGCGCGCGCAGGAACGGGAATTTCATGTAGGACCAGGGCTTCACTTCCTCGCTGATCTGCTCCCAGTAGTGGTTGTAGTCGACATGATCGAAGATCGTGCCGCCGTCCATGTCGCGGGCACGCAGGCCGCCGTGATACAGGTCCATCGCGCCGTCGGCGCGAATCAGGCTCAGCGTATGCGCGCGGAAGCGACCGAAGGCGTTGTACTCCTCCAGGTTCTGCTCGAACAGGCGGCGCGCCAAGTGCACGGCATCGCGGCACCAGCCGATGATCGGATAGATGTCTTTCAGCAGTTCGTCGCGCTCGGCCAGTGTCAGGTTCTTGTTGACACCGCCGGGTACCGAGCCGGTGCCGTGGATGCGCTTGCCAGCGGTGTGGCGGATCACTTCCTGGCCGTACTTGCGCAGCAGCACGCCCTGACGCGCGACCTCGGGATAGGCGGCGGCGACGCCGACGATGTTGCGACGCGCCACGTCCGAGTCGAAACCGAACAGCAGGTCGGGCGATGACAGATGGAAGAAATGCAGCGCATGCGATTGCAGGATCTGGCCGTAGTGCATCAGCCGGCGCAGCTTATCGGCCGTCGGTGTGAGCCTGAACGCGCCGACGATCTGGTCGAGCGCCTTGGACGCCGCCAGATGGTGCGACACCGGGCAGATGCCGCACAGGCGCTGCACCATGACCGGCACTTCCCAGTACGGCCGGCCCTGGATGAATTTTTCGAAGCCGCGGAACTCGACGATGTGTAGCCGCACCTGCTGCACGTGGTCGTTCTCGTCCAGCAACAGGGTGACCTTGCCGTGTCCTTCGACGCGCGACAGCGGATCGATGGCGACGCGACGCAGTTTTTCCGGATGGGGGGCGGTTTCCAGTGAGGTCATGATGTACCTTCGATGATCGCGGCGGCGGCGCGCGTCTCAGTCATAGCGGATCAGTTCCGCACCGAGGTGGGGCGTGCGCCCGGCCAGCAGGTCGGTCAGGAACTTCCAGATGGTGTCGGCAGAAGGCGGGCAGCCCGGCAGGAAGTAGTCCACCTTCACCACTTCATGCAGCGGGTGCACCTTGTCCAGTGGCAGCGGCAGTTCCGGGTCATTGGGGATCATGCCGCTGGCCAGGCTGATCTCGGTGACGTAGACCTCCTGCAGACAGTCGGCCAGGTCCAGATGGTTGCGCTGCGCCGGCAGGCCGCCGGTCACCGCGCAGGCGCCGACCGCGACCAGGATCTTGCAGTTGCGGCGGAACTCGCGCAGCACGTGCACGTTCTCGGCGTTGCAGATGCCGCCCTCGACGAGGCCGATGTCGCACGGGCCGCAATGCTTGATGTCGGTCAGCGGCGTGCGGTCGAACTCGACGTGCTCCAGCAGCGCGAACAGCCGCTCGTCGATGTCCAGGATCGACATGTGGCAACCGAAGCAGCCGGCCAGCGAGGTGGTGGCGATGCGGACCTTCCTGGGCTCGTGCGTGGACATGGCCTTCACTCCCGAACCGAAGCGTTCTGCGCCGTGCGCGGCGCGTCGTCCAGCGCCTGCGCGCTGATCGGCCGTCGATCGTAGCGGCGCTCGCCGATGGGCGTGGCGAAACCGACCCGCTTCTTCAGGATCACGCCGACCGGGCAGACTTCCACCGCCTTGTCGCTGAGCGCGATGTCGGTATCGGCGAGTCGGCCGGACGCGGCGTTGACCACCAGGTGTTTGTCGATGCCGCGTCCGGACAGCGCGAACACGCATTTCTCGTCCACCTCGCAGGAGGCCCGCACGCACAGTTCGCACAGGATGCAGCGGTTGAAATCGAGCAGGATGTCCGGGTGCGAGGCATCCACCGGACGGTTCGGGAAGAAATGGCGAAAACCGGCGGTCAGCACGCCCAGGTCGGCACCGAGCGCCTGCAACATGCAGTTGCCGCTCTTTTCGCACGACGGACAGAAGTGGTTGCCCTCGGCGAACAGCATCTGCACCAGGGTGCGGCGCAGGTCGTTCATCTCATCGCAGTCGCTCTCCACCTCCAGCCCGGCCTGTGCCGGCAGCGTGCAGGACGCGGCGGTGCGCCGGCCTATCCGCACGGTGCACACCTTGCAACTGCCGTGCGGCTTGAACTCGGGGTGATAGCACAGATGCGGAATGTAGCGGCCGGCGGCGAGCGCGGCCTGCAGCACGCTCTGGCCGGGGGCAAAGGGCACCTCTTCGCCGTCGAGCAGGAAAGTGTCGCTCATGGTTCCATCTCCCCGTTCAGCGTTCCAGTTCGGCGCTCAGATGCGCGCCGGCGTCGTCGCGCCCGGTCATGCGCCGGGCGGCGGCCAGTGCGCCGTCGAGATCGAACGCCGGGACGAAGTCGAGCGACTTCAGGCGACGTTCGAAGGTCGGCCGGAAACGCTTCAACGTATCCAGCGTCGGATTGCAGGCGGTATGGCCGAGGCCGCAGTGCGCGGACTGGTGCAGCACCCGATCCAGTTGCTCGATCTCGGCGAGGTCATACTGGGTGCCCTGGCCGGCAGCGATCTTGTCCATGGTCGCCTTCAGCATGCTGGTTCCGACCCGGCAGGGCGTGCAGAAGCCGCAACTCTCGTGCGCGAAGAAATGCGCGAAATTGCGTGCCACCTCGAACAGATCGCGGCTGCGGTCGAACACCATGAAGGCACCGGCGGTGGCCAGATCCTCGAAGGCGATGCGCCGATCGAACTCGTCGCCGGCGATGCACACGCCCGAAGGGCCGCTGATCTGTACCGCCAGCGTATCCTCGGCGCCGCAGTCGGCCAGAACCTGGCGCACCGTGACGCCGAACGGGTATTCGTAGATGCCAGGCCGGGCACAGTCGCCGGATACCGACAGCAGTTTGGTGCCGGCTGATTTCGCCGTGCCGACCGCACGGTACCAGTCGCCGCCATGGCGCGCGATCAGCGCGGCGGCGCAGAACGTCTCCACATTGTTGACCGTGGTCGGTTTCTGCAGATAGCCGTGCGTGACCGGATACGGCGGGCGGTTGCGCGGAATGCCGCGCTTGCCTTCCAGCGACTCGATCAGCGCCGATTCCTCGCCGCACACATAGGCGCCGGCGCCCAGGTGGAGGTCGATGTCGAAATCGAAACCCTTGACGCCGAGGATGCCCGTGCCCAGCAGATTGGCGGCACGCCGGCGGGCCAGCACCGCCTGCAGTGGTCGCAGCAGATGGCGGTATTCGCCGCGCAGGTAGAGCAGGCCGTGACGCGCGCCGATGACATAGGCGCACACGGTCATGCCCTCGAACACCAGATCGGCCTGCCGGGTCAGCAGTACCCGGTCCTTGAACGTGCCTGGCTCGCCTTCGTCGGCATTGCACACCACGTAACGCGGCGTGGCCGGCGCATTGCGGCACGCCTCCCACTTCAGGCCGGTGGTGAAACCCGCGCCACCACGCCCACGCAGGTTGCTGCGCTTGATCTCCTCCAACGTGGCCAGCGGCCCCGGCGCCGCATGTACGTTGGCCTCGCGCCAGGAGCGTTCGTTGGCCGGCGCCTCGGCGTCGACGCCGGCCCCGCGGGTCAGCGCCGCGCGCAGCGCGTCGCCCGGCATCAGATCGTGGCCCAGCAGCATGTCGCTGCGCCGGATGTTGTCGTCGATGACGAACAGGTCCGCCGGCCACTGCGCCACCGGCTGCCCGGCGACGATCAGATCGGCGATGCGGTCCAGCACGGCCCGGCTGGCGCGCGGGATGGCCCAGCCGTTGACCAGCAGGCCCGGGCCCTGATCGCACAGGCCGGTGCAGGACGTGGTATCCACGCACACCAAGCCATCCTCGGATACCCGTCCCGGCTCCACCCACAGGCGCTCGCACAGGTAGGCCATCAGTTCCTGGTTGCCCTGCATGCGATCGGTGATGTTGTCCGAGAACAGCACGCGATAACGACAGGGCGCATCGGTGTGCAGAAAGGCATAGAAGCCGGCCACGCCCTCGATGCGCGCGCGCGGCAGGCCCAGGCGTTCGGCCAGTTCGTCGATCGCCAGCGGCGGAATCCAGTGCAGCGCATCCTGCACGTCGCGCAGCATCTGCACCAGGCGCGTGGCATCGTCGCCGTGCCGCGCGACGATGGCCGCCAACTCGGCACGCACGTCATCGTTCATATCGTCTCCATCCTCTGTCTGCATCCGCCGTGGCCCGCACCACCGCGGCGTCACCGCTTACAGTGTAGGCTCGCTTGGCGGATTTCCCCAATGCCGGCATGGCGCGGCTTGCACCCCGGACGCAGGATTCTGGCCGCTGTACTTTGCAGCCAGGTTGCGCCGTGCCCGGCCGGCGAGGTCAAGCAAGGGCCATGCCGTAACCGACCGGCCACCTGTGCGCCGCCCGCGGCCACCCGGCATCCGGCGCGCGCACCGTACCCGTGCGCGCCTGCCCGGGCGCGGTGCGCAACCGGGCGTTTGGCGGTAGGCTTGGCGTTCCGTCACCGATCGCACGACCCGCCATGTCCGACACCCCGATACACCGCTCCGCCTCCGGCCATGACCTGACACCGCCGGATGCCGCGACGCTGGCGCGCTTGAGCGCCGATCTCAGTGCGGAGGAACGCCGTGTGCTGCTGCACCAGGGCACCGAGCCGCCCTTCTGTGGCGGCCTGTTGCACCACAAGGCCGATGGCGTCTACCGCTGCCGCCTGTGTGACCTGCCGCTGTTCCACTCCAGTACCAAGTTCGAATCGGGCACCGGCTGGCCGAGTTTTTACCGGGCCTACGACCCGGAGCACGTGCGCGAACTGCGTGACACCAGCCACGGCATGCTGCGCATCGAAATCCGCTGCGCTCGCTGCGATGGCCACCTCGGCCATGTGTTCGATGACGGCCCACCGCCGACCGGTCGGCGCTACTGCCTCAATTCACTGTCGCTGCGTTTCGTCCCGGACGCGGCGGATTGACCGTATGCCGTCGGCGCACGGCACGGTTCCCGGCGCGTGCAAACACCGGTCGCTGCTGGTGCGGCTGCTGTGCGCCGGCCTGGGCGCGGTGTTCGTTGCGCTGGGCGTGCTCGGCCTGTTCCTGCCCGTGCTGCCGACCACCCCTTTCCTGCTGCTCGCCGCCGCCTGTTTCGCCCGATCGTCCAGCCGCATCTACCACTGGCTGATGCGTCACCGCACGTTCGGGCCGCTGCTGCGAGAATGGAACCAGCATCGCGCCATTCCCTACCGGGCGAAACGCATGGCACTGGTGATGATCGCACTGAGTTTCACGCTGTCGATCGTGTTGTTCATCCCCTATTGGCAGGGCCGCCTGGCCATGGGGCTGGGCGGCATCGTGCTGTTCGTCTGGATCGCGCGGCTGCCTTCGCGCGATGCGCCGGCGCACTCAATCGGGCAGATGCGAGGACGGCCCCTTGTCGCTGGTGACGAGATACATGCCCACACCGGCGAGGATCATCCACAGCGCCATGGCCCACACGCCCAGGATCTCCCACAGGCTGCCCAGAAAGAACAGTAGCACCAGTGACAGCGCCAGCAGCGCGTTGCCGAGCCAGAACAGGGGTTTGTGACGGAAATCGTTCATGCGTGCTCCTTGTCGTTGAAGTCCTCATGATGCCGCCTATCGTCGCGCAGCGCAGCCCATCGAACGCCTCGAGGCGTAGCGCACCGCCATGTTGCGGTTCCGTGACAGCAACACAATTCTGTAACAATCGGTCGATACGCTATCCCACCTTTTCCCTATTCAGGACACCACCATGCTGGAGACCCATCACATCCTCGACGTTAAGAAGCAGCAGATCGAGGCCCACCTCGCCGTGTTGTTCGAGGAAGTCAAGAACGCGCTGGACGGCGCGATGATCTGCCTGGAGACCGGCAACCGCGACGGCTGCGACGCGATCGTGCGCAACGATGTCCGGATCAACGAGCGACGCCGGCTGGTAGAGCAGGATTGCCTGGTGGCCATCGCATCGCAGCAACCGGTGGCCAACGACCTGCGCGACATCGTCGCCGACATGCGCATCGCCAGCGAGTTGGAGCGCATGGCCGACTATGCCAGCGATATCGCCCGCCTGGTCATGAGCATGAACGGGCCCGGCATCGACAAACTCGGGCTGGCAGAAGTCCGCAGCATGGTCGATCAGTGCCAGACCATGCTCAGCGACGTCGAACGCGCGCACCGCTCCGCCGACGCCGCCCTCGCCCGCGCGGTGGCTGCCGCCGACGATAAGCTCGACGCCTCGCTGAAAGGCATCATCGACCAGTTGCTGGCGGCTATGCGCGGCGACACGACCCTGGTCGACAACGGTACGCGCATGCTCTGGATCGCGCACAACCTGGAGCGCTGCGGCGACCGCGCCACCAACATCGCGGAGCAGGTGGTGTTCCGCGTCGAGGGCGAAGCCACCGACCTGAACTGAAGCTTACGCGCATGCGCCCAGACCGGGGCGCATGCGGCTCAATGCGCGACGACCTCGACGCGACGGTTGGGCGCCAGGCACGCCTTGGTGACGGGTGTCGCGCCGCCGGCGCAGTGCTTGACCGGCTCGCTCTCACCCTTGGCCAGCACTTGGATGTCAGCCGCGACGTAGCCGCGCTGCACCAAGTAATCACGCACCGCCTCGGCCCGCCGGCGTGACAGCTCGAGGTTGTAAGCAGCTGGGCCGAGACGGTCGGCGTGACCGGTCAGACGCACACGCATACCCGCGGGCACCTGACGCAGCCAGGCATCGATGGCAGCGCGACCGGTATCGGTCAATTCCGCGCTATCGAAGGCGAAGTGCGCCTTGGCCTCGTCGATCACGGCATGTTCGCGCGCCACGACGGCGGGCATCGCCGACACCGGCGCCGGTCGATCGGGATGGCCAGGCTGGCCATGGTCCGCCACGGCCACCGGCGTCACCGCGGCAGGCGTGGTCATGGCCGCGGCGACGGGCGACGGTGGCGAGGCGTGTTCTGCCGTCACCGCCTTGCGCACCTGCCCGCTCGGGTCCGCCTGCGCATCACCGGCAGGCGTCGTCGGCGCGTCACCACGGGCAGTCGGCAACGCAACCGGGGACGGCCGCATGGCCGCCTCGTCGCCCACCGGCAACGGAACCTGGCGGGCCGCGGCCTCCTGAGTCGAACCGTCCTGCGGTTGGCCGACCTCGGTGAGGTTGTCGAGCATCGCTTCGCGCATGGCCGGGCGGGCCGCGTCAACCTCCGGCATCGTCAGGACCGCCGGGCGCTCACCGGCCGGCGTGATCCCCGCGGACAGCAGTACCGGACCGGCCCCGACCGTGGTTGCGGCATCACGCCCCACCGCCTGGGCCGGCACGGACGCAGCGGGCGCCGGATCGCGCACGGGCATGGGCGGCTGCGCCTTGGCGACGGGCGGCATGGGTGGCACGGGCGGCATCGCCATGGCCGGTGCCATGCCGTAGGGCCAAACGTTCCAGGCCAGATACGGATTGGGCAGCAGCGGCGCATGCGGCAACGCCGGCGGCATCTGCAGCACCGGCGGCCCCATCACCACGGGCCAGTACGCCGGCGCACCGGGCTGTGCACAGCCCGGTGCCGGACCAGCCACACCGACCGGCTGGCATTGGGTGAGGCCATTGCCCAGCAACTGGCAGACCTGCTGCACCGCATGGATCACCAGCCGCGAGCAGAAATCCTCGCTGGCACGCGCCGAACCGGGCGCGGCCACACCTGTGGCGATCAGCGCGAGCAAGAGGGCGCTTGGTTTCATCGGTTTTTTCCTAACGTGTGCGACATCACCACCGCCGCGCATGGGCCTGACTGGCGACCTCATGGGACGTGATTTCCCATGCATGTTAACAGTGGGCGCGCTGCCGATGCCGCCCGAGGCTTGCGTTTGGCCGCAAGGCGGGGAACACTTGTGGCCAAACCTCCACCCGAGACCTGCCCATGCCCCGCCCCGCCCTGCTCCGCTCCTTACCCTTCCCATCGTTCGCGCTGCTGCTGGTGCTGCTGGCGACGCTGATGGCCACATCATCCATCGCGCGTGCCGCGGAACCGGAAACCTATGACCAGGATTCCATCGTGCGCGAGGCCGCCGCCTTCCTCGGCGATACCACCGAGGGTCTGGCCAAGGTCATCGAAAAGGCGTTCCGCGATCACGGTCGCCCCAACGGTTACATCAAGGGTGAAGAACTCTCCGCCGCGATCACGATCGGCCTGAGTTACGGACGTGGCGAACTGACGCTGAAGAGCGGCGAACGCGTCGACGTGTTCTGGCAAGGGCCCTCGCTCGGTTTCGATCTGGGCTTCAATGCCTCGAAGGTGTTCATACTGGTCTACAACCTGCCCGGCAAGGACGCGATCTTCCAGCGCTTTCCCGGCGTCGATGGCAGCCTGTATTACTTCGGCGGCGTCGGCATGAACTATCAGCGCCGCCAGGACATCGTCCTCGCGCCCATCCGGCTGGGTGTGGGTTGGCGCGCCGGCGCCAGCGTGGGCTATATGCATTACACGCGGGAACGCAGCTACCTGCCGTTCTAGCCGTTCACAGCGCGCGCGACGACCCGGCAAGCACAGGAGGCGAGCATGACCCCGCAAACCCTGGCGAGCGAAGTCCACCGGCTGTTCACGCTGCCCGACGTCGCCATCCGCCTGCATCAGTTGCTCGGCAAGGACGCGGTGACGACGCCGGAACTGGCCGAGATCGTCGCGCTCGATCCGGCCTTGTCGGCGACTTTGCTGAAGCTGGCCAACAGCGCCTATTACGGGCTGAGCCGGCGCGTGGAGACGTTGGCGCAGGCGATCAACGTGGTCGGCCATACGGCGCTGATCAACCTGTCCACCGCCATCTCGGTGCTGAACACCTTTACCGGCCTGCCACGCGAAGTGGTGGACATGACCCGCTTTTGGGAGCACAGCATGACCTGCGCCAGCCTCAGCCGCCTGTTGGCGCGACAGGCTCATCACGCCAACGCGGAAACCCTGTTCGTCGCCGGTCTGCTGCACGGGGTCGGCCGTCTGGTGTTCTATCTGCGCCGTCCGGAACAGTATCGCGCCGTGCTGGCGGCGCCGGAGCCAGGCTACCGCGCCATCGCGGCGCGCGAACGGGACGTGTTCGGCTTCGATTACGCCGAATTGGGCGCGGCCCTGCTGGAAGCATGGCGGCTGCCGGAGAGCCTGCGCGAACCGGTGCGCTATCAGTTGCGGCCCGGCGATGCGCCGACCTTCCGACGGGAGGCGGCGTTGCTGGCGCTGGCCAACGACATCGCCGAACGCATCGCACCCGACCAGGCCCTCGCCGAACCGACCGCGGCGGTGGACGCCGGGGTCGCGATGCTGGCCGGAGTCGAACTGGATGCCGCGACCCTCACCGAACTGATCCAGGCAGCCAACCTCGAGGCCCTGGAGTTCCTCGACATCCTGCGACCGGAAGCAACCATCATCCGCTGAGCGGGCGTGAGCCGCCCGACGCGGCACGCGCCTCATGCCATGGGTGATTAGTCCCATACGCAGCCTTGCGTGAGGGCGCTAACATGGCCCGGTCCCGGTATGGATCAACCATGGCCACACCCGCCACCCTGCTGCCCCGCAAACTGATCTCCACGGTCGGCGCCGGATTCGCGCTGGCGCTGGGGCTGATCGTCGCCATATCCTGGCTCGGGTTACAGCGCATCGCCGCCAACAATGCTCATCTGGAAACCATCGTGCAGGAAAAAAACCTGAAGATGCGGCTCGCCAACCAGATGCGCGATATTCTGCGCGACCGCGCCATCTCCATGCTGTCCATCGTGGTGATGAGCGATGCGTTCGAAAAGGACCAGGAGATGCTGCGCTTCTACGGGTACGGCTCGCAGTACCAGTTGGTGCGCCTGCAACTGGAATCCATGCTCGGACTGGCGGAGGAAAACGCCGTGCTGGCGCGCATCGACAACCTCACCCGGACCAATCAGCCGCTGATGGTGCGCACCGTGGATCTGGCCATGGACGGCTACACGTTCCTGGCCTTCGAACTGCTGCAGAACGAAGGCATCCCATTGCAGCGGGCACTGGTGCGTGAACTCGACGAGCTGATCTCGATCCAGCGGACGATGACCGCCCAGGCGGTGGAAACGGCGCGTGCGGACTATCTGCGCACCCGCATGGTGCTGCTGGCGCTGGGCGCGGTCGCTCTGCTCGCCGCCGCGGTGGTGGCGGTCACCGTGATCCGCCGGACCGCCCGTCTGGCCGCCGCCAGCGAGCGCGAGCGCACCAAGTTCCGCACGCTGTTCGAGACCAATACCGATGGCATCGTGATCCTGGACCGCGATGGTTTCATCGATTGCAACCCCGCCACCCTGCAGATGTTTCATATGCGCGACGTCGACGAATTCCGTAAGTACCGCCCCGAGGATCTGGGCATGACCAGCCAGCCCGGCGGCGCCAGCGCCTATGCCCTGGCCGAGCGCAATCTGCGCGCCGCCGTCGAGAACGGGCATGCCTTCTTCGAATGGAACGCCCGGCGGCCCGATGGCAGCAGCTTTCCGGCCGAGATCGCGTTGCACGCGATGACGCTGGACGGCAAGCCGGTGATCCAGGCGATCATGCGCGACGTCTCCGCGCGCAAGGAAGTCGAGGCCACGCTCAAGGCCGCGCGCGACGCCGCGCTGGCTGCGACCGAAATGAAGTCGCGCTTCGTCGCCAACGTCAGCCACGAGATCCGCACGCCGATGAACGGTATCCTGGGCATGACCGGCCTGCTATTGGGCACCGAGCTGACGGCGCGCCAGCGCGAATACGCCGAGGCGATCAACCGCTCGGCAGAGGCTCTGTTGCGGGTGATCAACGACCTGCTCGATTTCTCCAAGATGGAGGCCGGCCGCCTGTCGCTGGAAGTGGTCGAATTCGACCTGCACAGCCTGATCCAGGACGTGCTGACCCTGTACGTGCCGCGCGTCGACGCCAAGGGTCTGAAGTTGCGCCTAGAGCGGCATGACAGCCTGCCCAACTGGGTGCGCGGCGATCCATTGCGGCTGCGTCAGATCCTGCTGAATCTGCTGGACAACGCCGTCAAGTTCACCCATCGAGGCGAGATTCTGCTGCGCGTGCAACCCTCGGCACGTGAGAGCGAGCTGGAGTTCACGGTGCGGGACAGCGGCATCGGCATGACGCCGGCGCAGCTCGCGCAGGTGTTCCAGGCCTTCGCCCAAGCCGACGGCTCGGTGAGCCGCCGCTACGGCGGCACCGGGCTGGGCCTGACCATCTGCCGACAACTGGCCGAACTGATGGGCGGCAGCCTGGACGTGGACAGTGTCGAAGGCGCCGGCAGCACCTTCACGCTGCGTCTGCCGTTGCCTGCCGCGGCGGCGCCACACGCGCATGCGCACGCATCGACACCGGCCATCGCCTTCGCGCACGCGCGGGTGCTGGTGGCGGAGGACAATCCGGTCAACCAGAAGCTGATCGGCTACATGTTGGGCAATCTGGGCATCGAGTGCGTCGTGGTGAGCGACGGCAAAACCGCATTCGAGCGCATGGCCGCGGAATCCTACGACCTGGTGCTGATGGACTGCCAGATGCCCGAGTGGGACGGCCTCACTGCCACCCGCGCGATCCGGGCGCGCGAGGCTTCGGAGGGACGCGGACGCACGCCCATCGTCGCCCTGTCCGCCAACGCCATGGCCGGGTACGCCGAAACCTGTGCGCAGGCCGGCATGGACGGCTACCTGGCCAAGCCATTGCGCGAGCACGAACTGCTCGAGACCCTGGCACGCTGGCTGCCCGCGCACACGCCCGGCGAGGGACGTCGCGACACGGATCCGGCCGCGCCCGACCTGATCGACATAGCCAAGCTGCGCCGCATTTGTCGCGGCAACGATGCGCAGATCGACGAGATGCTGCACCTGTTCGTGGTCAGCAGCGAGAGCCTACTGGCGGAACTCGCGGCGGCGGTCGAACAGCGCGACGCTGCGCGCACGCTGCGCCACGCCCACCAGATCAAAGGCGCGGCCGCCTACCTGGGCATCGAAGTCATGGCCGGTCTGGCCGCCGAGGTCGAGGAAGCCGCGCGTGGCAACGACTGGGCGGCCTGTCTCACGGCGCAGGAGGATCTGGAAGCGGCATTCATCGCCGTGCGTCTGCGCATCGACACGCGCGCGCCGAAGGCCAAGTCCGACGTGCAACCGGTCGTTTCATCATGACCTGCTAGAATGCTGGGTTTTGCACACTGGCTCATCCCATGGCCCGCGCCCTCCGCAACATCGCCATCATCGCCCACGTCGACCACGGCAAGACCACCCTGGTCGACAAGCTGTTGCAGCAATCCGGCACGTTCGCCGCGCACCAGCAGGTATCCGAACGGGTCATGGACTCCAACGACCTGGAGAAGGAACGCGGCATCACCATCCTGGCCAAGAACACCGCCATCGACTACCAGGGCCACCGCATCAACATCGTCGACACGCCGGGCCACGCCGACTTCGGCGGCGAGGTCGAACGCGTGCTGGGCATGGTCGACGGCTGCCTGCTGCTGGTCGACGCGGTGGAAGGCCCGATGCCGCAGACCCGTTTCGTCACCCGCAAAGCCTTGCAGCACGGCCTCAAACCCATCGTCGTGGTCAACAAAGTGGACCGTCCCGGCAGCCGTCCGGACTGGGTGATCAACGAGACCTTCGACCTGTTCGACAAGCTCGGCGCCAGCGACGAGCAGATGGATTTCCCCGTGGTCTACGCCTCCGCGCTGCAAGGCTGGGCCACCACCGACCTGGCGCAACCGCGCGACGACATGGAGGCGCTGTACCAGGCCATCCTCAGTCACGTCGCCCCGCCCGCCGGCGATCCGGAGCAACCCCTGCAGATGCAGATCGCCGCGCTGGACTACTCCAAATATCTCGGCCGCATGGGCATCGGCCGCGTGCAGCGCGGCCGCATGAAGGCCGGCCAGGAAGTGATGGTGATGCAGGGCGAGGAGTTCCGCGAGCGCGCCCGCATCGGCCAGATTCTCGGCTTCCGCGGTCTGGACCGCGTGCAGGTGGAAGAGGCCGAGGCTGGCGACATCGTCATCGTCACCGGCATCGACCACGTCGCCATCGGCGCCACCATCGCCGACGCCGAGCAGCCGGAAGCCCTGCCGATGATCGCCGTCGACGAACCGACGCTGACCATGAATTTCCAGGTCAACACCTCGCCGTTCGCCGGCCGCGAAGGCAAGTTCGTCACCAGCCGCAACCTGCGCGACCGCCTGCACAAGGAACTGTTGACCAACGTTGCGCTGCGCGTCGAGGACACCGCCGATGCCGACGTGTTCCTGGTCTCCGGCCGCGGCGAACTGCACCTGACCATCCTGCTGGAGAACATGCGGCGCGAGGGCTACGAACTGGCGGTTTCCCGCCCGCGCGTGGTCACGCGCGAACTGGACGGCGAGAAACAGGAACCCTACGAACTGCTGACCATCGACGTCGAGGAAGAACACCAGGGCACCATCATGGAGGAGATCGGCCGCCGCCGCGGCGACCTGCTCGACATGGTGCCGGACGGCCAGGGCCGCGTGCGCCTGGAATACCGCATCCCGGCACGCGGCCTGATCGGTTTCCAGGGGGAGTTCCTGACGCTGACGCGCGGCACCGGCATCATGAGCCACGTGTTCGACGACTGGGGCCCGATCCGCCCGGACATGCCGGAGCGCCGCAACGGCGTGCTGATCTCCGCCGAGGACGGTGCGGCCGTCGCCTACGCGCTATGGAAGTTGCAGGATCGCGGCCGCATGTTCGTCAACCCCGGCGACCCGTTGTACGAAGGCATGGTGATCGGCATCCACAGCCGCGACAACGACCTGGTGGTCAATCCGATCAAGGGCAAGCAGCTCACCAACATCCGCGCCTCCGGCACCGACGAGGCGGTACGCCTGACGCCGCCGATCCAGATGACGCTGGAATCCGCCGTCGAATTCATCGCCGACGACGAACTGGTGGAAATCACGCCCAAGAGCATCCGCATCCGCAAGCGCTTCCTGAAGGAACATGAACGCAAACGCGCGGCGCGCGAGGAAGCGTAGGCGAGCGGCGGCAACCGCCCTCGTGTCTCAATCCTTGCCCAGCACCGACAGGCCGCCCATGTAAGGCCGCAGCGCGTCGGGCACGCTGACGCTGCCGTCGGCATTCTGGAAATTCTCCAGCACCGCCACCAGCGTGCGGCCCACCGCCAGGCCGGAACCGTTGAGCGTGTGGATCAGTTCCGGCTTGCCCTTGCCGTCGCGGTAGCGCGCCTGCATGCGCCGCGCCTGGAAAGCCTCGAAGTTGGAGCAGGAGGAAATCTCGCGGTAGGTCTGCTGTCCCGGCAGCCACACTTCCAGGTCATAGGTCTTGGCGGCGGAAAAGCCAAGGTCGCCGGCGCACAGGCTGACCACGCGGTAGGGCAGCTCCAGCTTCTTCAGGATCGCCTCGGCATGGCCGGTGAGCTCTTCCAGCGCTTCGTAGGAATCCTCCGGACGCACGAATTGCACCATTTCCACCTTGTCGAACTGGTGCTGGCGGATCATGCCGCGCGTATCCTTGCCGTAGGAACCGGCCTCCGAACGGAAGCAGGGGGTATGCGCCACCAGGCGGATGGGCAGGTTCTCGCCGGGGATGATCTCGTCGCGCACGATGTTGGTGACCGGCACCTCCGCGGTGGGGATCAGATACATGTCGTTGGTCAGCTTGAACAGGTCCGCCTCGAACTTGGGCAACTGCCCGGTGCCGCGCAGGGAATCGGCGTTCACCAGATAGGGCACGTAGACCTCCTCGTAGCCGTGCTCCTGGGTGTGCGTGTCCAGCATCAGTTGTGCCAGCGCGCGGTGCATGCGCGCCAGCGCCCCGCGCATCAGCACGAAGCGGCTGGTGGCGATCTTGACCGCGGTGGGAAAGTCGAGCAGGTCGAGGTGTTCGCCCAGATCGACGTGGTCGAGCGGCGGATACGCGAACGCGCGCGGCACGCCGACGCGGCGCACCTCCTGGTTGTCCTGCTCATCCTTGCCTGCCGGCACGCTGTCGTGCGGCAGGTTGGGCAAGGTCAGCAGGTAGGCGGAAAAATCCTCCTGGATGACCGCCAGCCGCGCCTCCGCCGCCTTCAGCTCGTCGCCCAGACCGGTGGCCTGCGCCAGCAACGCCGTGGCATCCTCGCCCCGGCCGCGCGCGATGCCGATCTGCTTGGACAACTGGTTGCGCTGCGCCTGCAGGTCCTGGGTGCGCACCTGGATCGCCTTGCGTTCCGCCTCCATCGCCTCGAAGCGGGCGGTATCCAGGGTGATGCCACGACGGGCGAGGCGGTCGGCGACCGCGGTGATATCCTTGCGCAAGTACTGAATGTCGAGCATCTGAGTCAACCGGCCGTATCACGAAAGGCCCCGATTCTACCGTCCACACCCCATTTGCCATGCAGACCTTGCACATCGATGCCGACGAACTCGGCCTGGACTTCGATCGAGCCCACCGCCTGGCCGACGTGGTCGCGGACCATCTGTTGCACGCACGCGGCGGCGCCATGCTGCTGTCGTTCTGGGATGCGCTGCGCGGCCTGGAATCACCCGGCGGCGTGTCGGAATGCCACGTCGGCTGTCCCGTGCCCGGCTGGCAGGATTACGCACAGAATCGCGGCGGCACGCTGATGGTGAACTTCAGCCAGGGCCGACATGTGTTCTGCTACCGCCCGATCGACGACTGAAGGAGGCGAGCCATGCGTGCTCACGTCATCATCCCGCTCTGCCTGGTGCTCGCCGCCTGCGGTGCCGAGACCGCCGGCACCGCGGCGGTGGCGGGCACCAGGCAGGACGAGGCGCGCCAGGCGCGCGAGACCGTGGAAGACCATCAGCGCAAACTGGAGGAGGTCCAGGCACTGCGCGAACAGCAATTGCGCGAGCAGGAACGGGCGGCTCGGCAATGAAAGCACGATAGCGGGCCGACCGCGCCCTGCGGCACGTCAAACCGCCACCGGTGCCTTGATGGCGGGATGCGGGTCGTAGCCATCCAGCGCGAAGTCCTCGTAGCGGAACGCGAACAAGTCGTCGACCGCCGGATTGAGGCGCATGGTCGGCAACGGCCGCGGCTCGCGCGTCAGTTGCAGGTTCACCTGGTCGAGGTGATTCAGATAGATGTGTGCGTCACCCAGGGTGTGCACGAAATCACCCGGTTTCAGCCCGCTCACCTGCGCGATCATCAGGGTGAGCAGCGCGTAGCTGGCGATGTTGAACGGCACGCCGAGGAAGATGTCGGCGCTGCGCTGGTAGAGCTGGCACGACAGCCGGCCGGGCTGCCCCGGTTGCTCCGGCGGCGCGACATAGAATTGGAACAGCGCATGACAGGGCGGCAGCTTCATGCGCGGCAGGTCGGCGACGTTCCAGGCGGACACGATCATGCGCCGTGAATCGGGATCACGCCGCAGCGTCTTTAGTACCTGCGCGATCTGATCGACCTGGCCGCCGTCCGGTGTCGGCCAGGAACGCCACTGATGGCCGTAGATGGGACCGAGCTCGCCCTGGGCATCGGCCCATTCGTCCCAGATGCTGACGCCGTTGTCCTTCAGGTAAGCGATGTTGGTGTCGCCGCGCAGAAACCACAGCAGCTCGTGAATGATGGACTTGAGGTGCACCTTCTTGGTGGTCAGCAGCGGGAAGCCGGCGGCCAGATCGAAGCGCATCTGGTAGCCGAATACCGACAGCGTGCCGGTGCCGGTGCGATCCTCCTTGCGCGCGCCGTGCTCCAGCACATGACGCAACAGCTCCAGGTATTGGCGCATCAGGCGTTGTCCTTCAAAAGATGCTGATACACCAGGTTCATGATGATCAGGCGTTGCGACTGACTCAGGGCACCGAACTGCACGCCGAACGCGTTCATCGGCTTGCCTTGTTCGTCCTCCTCGACGCCGATGGAACGGATCACCGCCGGCGTCCTCACGTACTCTTCCATGTCGCCCAGATTCACCTTGAACGACAGCCACAGAGTCTGATCCTTCACGCCCAGCGCACCGGGCGACAGCAGCTTGGCGCCGCCGACGCTCAGGTCGACGATGCGCCCGGCGCCCGACTGGCGCGCCTCCTCGCTGTCCTGCACGGCGACGATGATGCTAACGGGCGCGCGCATGTTCTTGCGGATGCGCATGGCCTGCACGCTGTCGGGATAGGACAGGTGCAGATAGGGAAAGGGTTGCAGTTGCGCCTTCAGCACCCGGGCCTTGAACGCGCACACGTTGAGGCCGGAGAACGCGCGCACCAGATAGGTCTGGCCGTCGCGCACGAAGATCAGCTTGCCTTCGACGACCGGCGCGGTGACCAGCACGCTCTTGGGTCGCATGATGCCGATCACGCGCACGGTGTAGCGCTCGGTCTGCCCTTCCAGCAACGGTTGCAACTGCAACGCGTCACCGGGCATCAGCTTGATCGCTTCGAAAGACAGGCTCTCCTCGGTCGGCTTGGCGCTGGTGCGCTCCGACTCCGCAGTCTCGCGCGCGGCCGCGACCGACGCGGTATTGCGCTCGCGTTCGCGGAACAGGCCGCGACGGGTGAGTTCTTCAAGCTGATGTTCGCTGGTCACCACCACGCCCCGGTTGAGCAGCAGGTTGCGGTCCGCGTCATAGACCGCGAACGGTAGCGGTTTGCCGAGCTCGATCTCGGCCTTGCGTACCGGAACCAGGAAATCATCCAGCGCCATAGCGATCGTCCCCCCGTTCAGTGCCGCCCCAGCCGCGCCAGTTCATCGACGATGTCGAGCACCAATTGACGCCCCAGCGCACCCATGCCGCGCGCGAGTACATCGGCATCGCGTTCGCCGTTGACCAGACGGCGCATGATGCCGCCCAGGCGCGCCATGTCGCCGCCGGCGCGCAGCATCTGCTCCGCCATGTTGGCCAGTACCGCCAGCGCCTGCGCATCGCCGCGCGCCGCCGCGTCGATCAGGGCGGCCAGGCCGGGCGCGGCGGCGCCGGCGTCGGGCGGGCGATCGAGCACGGGCAGCGTGGCGGGATTGTCCAGGCCACGCAACACGGCATCGACGATGATGCGGTCCTCGGCATCGAGACCGAGCTTGATGCGCTCATCCCGCCGGCCGTCGACGATCTGGCGCAGGGCATGCACCAAGGGGGCCCAGCCCTGGGCTTCGGCGGCGTTCAGCGTGTCGTGCAGTTCCGGCAGACGCGAACGATCGGTCAACGCATTCACCACGGCATGGATGAACGGCGCGTGCATGCTGAGTACCTGTTCAACGGCATCTGGCCATTGCGCCATCGGGCTCCTCCAGTTCGCGCCAGTGGCCGTCGACCAGAACCTCCACGGGACGGTAGACGCGTTTGTAGGCCATCTTAGTACAGGCCGCAATCCAGTAGCCCACGTACAGATAGGGCAGGCCCATGTCGCGCGCCAGCCGAATCTGGCTGAGCACGCCGTAAACACCCAGGCCGCGCCGCTCCAGCCCCGGTTCGTAAAAGGTGTACACGGCCGACAGGCCATCGAGCAACCGGTCGATCAACGCCACCATCACGACCTCGCCGTCGAGCGTGAATTCCGCCAACGCGCTGTCGACCCGGCTTAGCAAAAGAAAAGCGCGAAACTGCTCACGATCATCCTGATCCATGCCGCCGCCGGCATGGCGCGCCGCCTGGTAACGGCGATAGAGACGGTAGTGCGCCTCGTCGTACTGCAACGGCCGCAAACGCATGGTCACGTCCGCATTGCGCTTGAGGCAACGCCGTTGCGAACGGCTGGGCGCATGATCGTGCACGCGCACGCGCATCGGCATGCAGGCCCGGCAGGCATCACAACGCGGCCGATAGACATGCTGGCCGCTACGCCGGAACCCGAGGCGCACCAGTTCGCTGTAGGTCACGGTATCGATCAGCCCGGCCGGCGCAGCCACCTGTGACCGCGCGGTTCGCCCCGGCAGATAGCTGCAGGCGTAAGGCGCCGTCAGATAGAAGCGCAGTCGGTAGATCGGCAGTTCGCTCGGCGAACTCACGTCAGCGCCTCCTCTCGCCAGCAGCCGGGCGCACGCGGGCGCGCCGTCAGATCGTCGAGCAGGGCGACGAAGTCGGCGCGCGCAATCTCGCGCGCGCCCAGGGAGGCCAGGTGCGCGGTATTCATCTGGCAGTCGATGATGCCGAAATCGCGCGCGCGAAGGAAGCGCACCAAGTGCGCCAGCGCGATCTTGGACGCGTCGCTCACGCGCGAGAACATGGACTCGCCGTAGAACGCGCCGCCCAAAGCCACGCCGTACAGGCCGCCCACCAGTTCGTCCGCCATCCAGGTTTCGAACGAATGAGCGTAGCCGGCGGCGTGCAGCGCGCAATAGGCTTCGATGATGCGCGCGTCGATCCAGGTGCCGCCGGCTCCGGCGCGTGGCGCGGCGCAGCCGCGCATGACCTGCTCGAAGGCGCTGTCCACACGCACCTGGTAATCGGCGCGGGCGAGGCGCCGTCTGAGCGAGCGAGACACCTTGAACTCCTCCGGAAACAACACCATGCGCGGGTCCGGCGACCACCACAGGATGGGTTCGTCCGGATTGAACCAGGGAAAGATGCCTCGCCGATAGGCGGCCAACAGCCGCGGCACCGACAGGTCGCCACCCGCCGCGAGCAGACCGCCGTAGCCGTCCAGGGCGGTCTCGACCGGCGGAAACGGTGCGTCGCCACGCAGCCAGGGAATCACGAGCCGCGCGTGCCCTTCTGGATGAATTCGATCTTGTAGCCGTCCGGATCCTCGACGAATGCGATCACCGTACTGCCGTGCTTCATCGGGCCGGCCGGCCGGGTGACCTTGCCGCCCATGGCGGCCACCGCATCACAGGCATGGTAAGCGTCGTCGACTTCGATGGCGATATGGCCGAACGCCGTGCCCATGTCGTAGCCGGCCACGCCCCAGTTGTAGGTCAGCTCCAGCACGGTATGCGTGTCCTCTTCACCGTAACCGACGAATGCCAGCGTGAACTTGCCCTCCGGATAGTCCTTGCGACGCAGCAGGCGCATGCCCAGCACGCGGGTATAGAAATCGATCGAGCGGTCGAGGTCGCCGACGCGCAACATGGTATGCAACAGACGCATGGTTCCGTTTCCTATGGCGGACAAAAGCACACATTGTGCCTCGGGTCGGGCGCGGCGGTCAGGCCACGTGAAAACAGAGGTGCTGGCTGCCGCGCAGGAGCCGGCGCGCTTCGCGCCAATCGGGATACAGACGCTCGACCTCGCGCCAGAAGGCCGGCGAATGATCGCGCTGGCGCAGATGCGCGAGCTCGTGGCAGACGACGTAATCGATGGCCTGTGCCGGCAGCATGACCAGGCGCCAGTTCAGTCCCACCACACCGGTGGCGGACAGGCTGCCCCAGCGCGTGCGCGCATTGGACAGGCGCAGGGGTGGCGTCGGCACACCGGCAACTGCGGCCCACGAGGCCAGACGCGCCGCGAGCAGGCCGCGTGCCTGGGTCCGGTACCAATCCAGCACCTGCGTCGCCAGTTCGCGCCCGGCGACGGCGCAGTAAAGCATCGCACCGTCCAGCCGGACCGGGGCTCCGGCACCCGGCGGACACACCCGCAGCGTCACATGGCCGCCCAGCCACGGCAGCGCCGCGCCATCCTGCCAGGCGAAGGGGATGACGCGGGCGCGCTGCAAACGCGCGTGCAGCCAGTCTGCATGCGTGCGGATGAACTCTTCGATGTGCGCGAGCGGCAGGCGCATCGGTGCGTTGACCGCCACCTCACCCCGGCCATCGACGCGCAACGCCAGGGTCCGGCGTGCGGAACTGCGCTTCAGGCGGTAGTTCAGCTCGCGCTGCGGCAACGCCAACGCACCCATCTGTTCCACCCGGATGACCCGCCGGTTCGCGCTCAAATGCCGTCCCCATGATCCGCGCCCGCCTTTGCCAGCCCCCGGCGCGCCATGGCCCAGCGCAGATGGGCAATCTGGGTCTGCAAGGACAGCGATTTCGGGCACACGTCCTGGCAGCCGAGCAGGCTCATGCAACCGAACACGCCGTCGTCGTCGCCGAGCAAATCGAAGAAATCACCATCGTCGCGCGCGTCGCGCGGGTCGAGGCGGAAGCGTGCCAGCTTGATCATGCCCACCGCGCCGACGAAATCCGGACGCATCTGCGCCGTGCCGCAGGCGGCGACGCAACAACCGCATTCGATGCAGCGGTCGAGCTCGTACACCGCCTCGGCCCGATCGGGGTCCATACGGGTTTCCAGCGCGTCGAGGTCGACTGCCGTGGCGACGTGCAGCCAGGCGTGCAGGCGCTCGCTCATGACGCGCATCCAGCGGCCGGTATCGACTGACAGATCCGCGATCAGCGCAAAACCGGGTAGCGGCAGCAGACGGATGTGCGCCGGCAACGTGGCAGTCAGCGTGCGGCAGGCCAGCCCCGGGCGACCGTTGATCAGCATGGCGCAGGAGCCACACACGGCGGCACGGCAGACGAAATCGAAATGGACACCGGGGTCGAGTTCTTCGCGGATGCGGGTGAGCGCGATGAACAACGTCATGCCCGACGTTTCCGCCAGCCGGTAGCGTTGCAGTCGCGGCACGCTGGCGGCATCGCGTGGGTTGTGACGCAGGATGTCGAAGTCGAGGATGCGAGTCATGATTCGTCGAGGCGTGCATTGCGACGGCGGTAGCGCGGCGGCAGCAGGTGCTTGAACGGCATCAGGTGGCTCTGCACGGCATGGCGGTCCTGCTTGGCGGCGCGCAGTTCGTCCACCTCGGACTGACGAAGCGCGCTGTCCGGGTGTTCGACCAGATTGCGCGCGCCGTAGCCGCGAAAGCCGGGCGGTAGCTCCATGCGCATCACGTCGAGCGGCTCGTAGTCCAGCGTCGGCCGCGACGCGCCCGGCTCCCAGCGCGCCAGCGTGCGCACCAGCCAGTCGCGGTCGTTGCGCGCCGGATGGTCCTCGCGGAAATGCGCGCCGCGGCTCTCGGTGCGCGCCAGCGCGCCCATCGCCACGGTCAGCGCCAGCTTGAGCATGCGCGGCAGTCGGTAGGCCAGCACCAGTTCCGGATTGGCGTCGAGGTGGGCAGCGCGCACGCCGATGTCGGCACTGCGCGCCAGCAGTTCGCCGAGTTCGTCGACCGCCGTGCGCAAACCGTCGCCGTTGCGGAACAGCCCGACGCGCTCGGTCATGATGCGTTCCATGCGGCGGCGCAGTTCGACCGCGCTCTCCTTGCCCGGACGCCCGGCCAGTCGGCGCAGATACGCCTGTTCGCGCGCCACGAAATCGCGCGCCAGGGCGCTGGACAGGCTGTGCTCGCCCTGCGCCGAATGGCAGAAATCGGCGACGTACTCGCCCAGCAGCATACCAGCCACCACGGTTTCCGCCACCGAGTTGCCGCCCAGGCGATTGAAGCCATGCAGATCCCAGCAGGCCGCCTCGCCGCAGGCGAACAGGCCGGACAACCAAGGCGACTCGCCGCGATGGTCGGTGCGGATGCCGCCCATGGAATAGTGCTGGGTCGGGCGCACCGGGATGTAGTCGCACGCCGGGTCGATGCCCAGGAAGTAATGACAGATGTCCTTCACCTCGCGCAGGTTGCGCTCGATGTGCGCGGCGCCGAGCCGGGTGATGTCCAGCCACAGATGCTCGCCGTAAGGGGAAGGCACCCCCTTGCCCCGCCCGCCCTGCTCAACCGGGCGCATGTGTTCCGCCATGCGCCGCGACACCACGTCGCGCGAGGCGAGTTCCTTCTTCTCCGGCTCGTAATCCGGCATGAAGCGGTGGCCATCGACATCGCGCAACACGCCGCCGTCACCGCGACAGCCCTCGGTGACCAGAATGCCGGCCGGCACGATGGCGGTGGGATGGAACTGCACCGCCTCCATGTTGCCCAGGCGGGCGACGCCGGTTTCCAGCGCCAGCGCCGCGCCCATGCCCTCGTTGATCAGCGCGTTGGTGGAAACGCCATAGATGCGGCCATAGCCGCCGGTGGCCACCACCGTCGCGCGCGCCAGGTAGGCGGTCAATTCGCCGCTGACCAGGTCACGCGCGACCGCGCCGTGGCAGCGCTCGCCGTCGTGGATCAGCGCCAGCGCCTCGACCCGCTCGCGCACCGGGATGGCTTCAGCGATGGCGCGGTCGCCCAGCGCGTAGAGCATGGCGTGGCCGGTGCCGTCCGATGTGTGGCAGGTGCGCCACTTGCGCGTGCCGCCGAAATCGCGCGCGCTGATCAGACCCTGCGCGGCTTCGTGTTCGTCGATGACGACACGCTCGCCGTTGATCACCGCCTCGTGAGCACCGGCGCGCACCCGGTTCCAGGGCACGCCCCAGGCCGCCAATTCGCGCGCCGCCTTGGGCGCCATGTGCGCAAACATGCGCGCGACGACCTGGTCGCAGCCCCAGTCCGAACCGCGCACGGTGTCCTCGAAATGCGCGTCCTCGTTGTCGCCCCGGCCCATCGCGCAATTGCCCAGGCTGGCTTGCATGCCGCCTTGTGCCGCGACGGAATGCGAACGCTTGGCCGGCACCAGCGACAGAATCAGCGGCTCCAGGCCGCGCCTACGCACGCCGATGGCCGTGCGCAGGCCGGCCAGGCCGCCGCCGATCACCAGCACGTCCGCGTGGATCAGCTTCACGACAGCGTCCGTTGCCAGGTGGGCAGGTAGGGTTCGCCGGCATGCGGGGCGTGCTCGATGCCCAGCCGGACATAAGCAGCCAGCGTGAGCAGGCCGAGTGCGATGAAAAACACGGTGAAACCCCACTTCAGCCGCATCAGCCGCATTCGCGCCTTGTCGCCGACCGCCAGCCACTTGACCGCCAGGCGGTAGAGACCGACGCCGGCATGGATCTCCACCAGCAACAGCAGCAGCAGGTACAGCGGCCACATGCGGCCGCTCCATACCCGGTCGGCGGACTCGTAGGGGCCGATCAGCTCGGGATGGGTCAGCATCAGGTACAGATGCACCGGCGCCAGGAAGAACACGCCGAAGCCAGTGACCACCTGCGCCAACCACGACGTGGTGTCGCCGTGCCGCATGCCGCGCATGTGCCGCCAGTACGCGGCATGCTGGCGCCAGTGGCTGGGGAATTTGCGCAGCGCCAGCCCGGCATGGACGGCGAACAGCACGAAGACGACTGCCACGAACAGTGAGACCAGCCACGGCAGCGACCGGCCGAAGAGGTAATAACCCTCGAAGAAGCGCGCCACCCGCCACATCGCGTCGGTGCCGAACAGGATGGAGGCGACGAACAGCATGTGCAGCCACATGAACAGGGCCAGGAACAACCCCGTGGCACTTTGCAGCAGATCGAGGCGCGCCGGCCAGGGGCCGGGAGAAACGGGAGCGGGCATGATGGACGACAACGACGTCTGTTGATCATGTTAGCGGGGAACCGCGCGTGTCGCAGCCGGCAGCGGAATCCGCCCTACCTGTGGCTCGGCAATTCGCGCATCGCGGCCTCGATCCATGCCTCGGTCAGCGCCAGCACCTCGCCGGGCTTGCGCCCGGTGGTGTCGATGGCGGGCCCGATGCGCACCTGGATCTCGCCGGAGTGCTTGATGAAAGCGTTTCGCGGCCAGTACAGGCCGGCATCATGGGCCACCGGCACGACCGGCACACCGGCTTTGACCGCGAGCCAGGCGCCACCGATCTGGTAATGGCCCTTCTCTCCCGGAGCGACGCGCGTGCCTTCGGGGAAGATCAGCACCCAGAAACCGCTCGCCAGGCGTGCCCTCCCCTGGGCTTCGATCTGGCGCAACGCCTCGCGGCCAGCCGCGCGATCGATGGCGATGGGGCTGAACAGGGCCAGCCCCCAACCGAAGAACGGGATGCGCAGCAGGCTCTTCTTCAATACGAACGAAATCGGCGGAAATATCTGCTGAAAGGCGATGGTCTCCCACGCGGACTGATGCTTGGCCATGATCACCGCGGGACCGGGCGGCAGATGCTGCAGGCCATCGACTCGGTGACGGATGCCCAACACGACGCGTGCCAGCCAGATCACGACCCGACCCCACAACGCGATGACCCGATAGCGCTTAAGCGGCGACAGCACGACGGTCGGCAGGATCAGCACACTGAACGGGATGGTCAGCGCGATCTGCGCCAGCAGGAACAGGACCGATCGCAGCAGCGCCATGGTTCAGTCCGCCTCGGCGATGATCGCCTGCGCCGCTTCGTAGAGATTTTCGAACACCGGCACACCGGCGGGCAGTTCGCCGCCTTGCAGGGTACGCAAGCCCTTGCCGGTCTTGACCAGCATGGGGCGCGCGCCGGCGAGCAGCGCCGCCTGCACGTCGCGCAACGCATCACCCACCGCGGGCACACCGGCAAGGTCGAAATGAAACCGCGCGGCGATGTCCAGGAACAGGCCCGCGTTCGGCTTGCGGCAGGCACAGCGCGAATCGGCCGCATGTGGGCAGAAGAACACCGCATCGATGCGTCCGCCGAGTTGCCCGGTGAGCTTGTGCATCTTGGCGTGGATGTCGTTGAGCGTGGCCATGTCGAACAGCCCGCGGCCGACGCCGGACTGATTGGAGGCCACGACCACGCGGAAACCCGCCTGATTCAACAGCGCGATCGCCTCCAGGCTGCCTGGAATGGGCTGCCATTCCTGCGGACTCTTGATGAACTGGTCGGAATCGAAGTTGATGACGCCATCGCGATCGAGTATCACGAGTTTCATGAGTGCTCCCAAAACCGTGCTCAGGCCGATGCCCAACCGTCACGGCCGCGCTGCCGCGCCACACGCTGGGCCACCTCGCCGCGCCGCATCAAGGCCACGAACGGCTCGCCCGCATGCGCCTGAGCCATGCCGACGCTGACGGTGAAGTGGATGGTGCCGCCACTCAGACAAGCCGGCGCGGCGCGCGCGGCGTGCACGAGATCTTCGGCGAACAGCTCGCACTGGCGCGCGTCACGCCGCGCCAGCAACACGGCGAATTCCTCGCGCCCCAGGCGCGCCACCAGATCGTCGCCGCGGGCGCGTTCACGGCATACGTCGGCCAGCGCGCGCACCAGGGTTTCGCATTCGCTCTGGCCATAGGTGTCGACCAGTTGCGGATAGAAGTCGATCTCGATGCGCAGCAAAGCACAAACGTCACCACGCCGTTGCGCCGCCTCCAGCTCGCGTTCCGCCTGGGCCAGGAAACGCCGGCGGTTGGCGATGCCAGTGAGGTCGTCCTGATCCAGCAGGTCGCGCAACTCGGCCTCCAGACGCTCGCGCCGCTCGACCTCGGCTTGCAGCCGCTCGTTGGCCAGACGCAACACCTGCGCGTCCCGATAGCCCTCGCGTTCCTGACGCGACAAACGATGTGCGGTGAGCGCGCCGATGATGTTCACCGCCAGCAGCATCAGCCCCAGACCAAACAGGTTGCCTGCGGAAAAGTGGAAATGCTGGGACAGCAACCACAGGAACGCCAATGTCCCGACCAACGCGAGCGACAGTGAGGCAAGGAAACGATTGGGGATGAAGACGTAGATGGCCATCAGCATGACGCAGAACGTCATGGCGTGCCAGCCCGGCTCGTAATCGCGCAGGAAGGTGCTGGACAGGAAGCCGGTCAGGGCGAGCCCGGCGACCAGAGACGGCGTGACGCCATCCATCATGGCGCGCCAGAAGCGGCGTGCGCTGACAGCCACGAGCAGGCCGAACCCGGCGACGGTGAGACGGGTGAGAAACAAGACCTGGTAGGCTTCACCATCGCCGATATTGAAGTAATCGACCACGGTGAACAGCAGGTAGAACAGCGCGGCGATGCCCACGCTCCAACGCGTGTCGCGCACCCGGCGCAGGTGCGCGGCTTCGCGGAAGGCCAGTTCGACCGCCGTGTCGCGGAACTCGGCACTGACCGGCGAGATGCGGTAGTCGGTGCCGGGCTGCACCTGACGACGCGCCGCAGTCGTCATTGCGCGCCGAGTTGGGCGATGTCGGCGACACTGTTCATCAGTTGCCCCAGTGACGCCAGCAGCGCCAGACGATTGGCACGCACCAGCGGCTCCTCGGTCATGACCATGACTTCATCGAAGAAGCGGTCCACCGGAGCCTTCAACGCCGCCAGGCGCAGCAACGCAGCGACATAGTCCAGACCGGCGAGCGCGGATTCGATGCCGGGACGCGCGCGCTGCAACGCGTCGAACAAGGCGCGCTCCGCGTCTTCCTGGAACAGTGCGGGGTCGACCCGGTCGGCGCGCACGCCCGCCTTGCGCAGCAGATTCTGGATCCGCTTGTTGGCCCCGGCCAGCGCCGCCGCCTCGGGCAGGCGGCTGAACTCGGCCACGGCCGCGAGTCGTGCCGGCACGTGATCGATGCGGCGCGGATGCTGACTCACCACCGCCTCCACCTGATCGCCCGGCGCGCCCTGATCCTTCAGATATACGCGCAGCCGCTCGAGCATGAACGCAAACACGTCCAGCGCCACGCTGGTGGCGAGCTGCTCGGGGGCGAACTGCGCGCGCGCCAGCTCCAACAGATCCGGCAGATCCAAAGGCAGGGCCTTTTCCATCAGCATGCGCAGCACCCCCAGCGCGGCGCGGCGTAACGCGAACGGGTCCTTGTCGCCGCTGGGCACCAGACCGATGCCGAAGATGCCGACCAGGGCATCGAGCCGGTCCGCCAACGCGACGGCCAGCGCGATGTTGCCTGCGGCGAGGGCATCGCCGGCGAAGCGCGGCAGATAATGATCGCGGATGGCGTCCGCGACCCGTGCATCCTCGCCATCGTGCAGCGCGTAGTAACGCCCCATGACGCCCTGCAGCTCCGGGAATTCGCCGACCATGTCGGTCACCAGGTCGGCCTTGGCCAGTTCCGCGGCACGCATGGCCAGCGCCTCGTCCGCGCCCAGCGCGGCGGCGATGGCGCCGGCCAGCTTGACCAGCCGGCGCACGCGCGCGCCCAGACTGCCCAACCGGTTGTGATAGACCACCTTGTCCAGCGCGGCGACGCGCGCTGCCAGCGGCCGCTTGCGATCCTGGTCGTAGAAGAACTTGGCGTCGGCCAGCCGCGGGCGCACCACGCGCTCGTTGCCGCCGATGACCTCCCCGGCGTCCTCCGGGCGGATGTTGGCGACGACCAGGAAACGATGGGTCAGACGGCCGGCGGCGTCCAGCAGCGGAAAATACTTCTGGTTGGCCTTCATGGTCAGGATCAGGCATTCCTGCGGCACGCTCAGGTACTCCGCATCGAACTGGCACAGCAGCACGTTGGGCCGCTCCACCAGCGCGGTGACCTCGTCCAGCAGGGCCTCGTCCTCGACCGGTCGGGCGCCACCGCCGACCTCGTCGGCCTTGACCCGCAACTGCCGGACGATCTCCGCACGCCGCCGGGCGAAACCGGGGATCACCGCGCCCTCGGATTCCATCTGCGTTTCGTAGCTACCCGCATGCCGAATCGACAACGGGTGACGCTGCGCCTCGAACCGATGCCCGGACGTCTCGCGCCCCGCAACCAGGCCCAGCACGGTCACCGGCACGACGTCCGCACCGTGCAGCGCCAGCAGGCCGTGGGCCGGACGCACGAAGTTCACGGTGGTCCAGCCATCGGCCAGTTGATAGGTCATGACCTTGGGAATCGGCAGGCGCGCCAAGGCTTCCTCCAACGCCAGGCGCAGCCCCTCGACCAGCGTGACCCCGGGCACCACGCGATCATGGAACAGCGCTTCCGCCTTGCCATCGGTCACCCGCCTGAGGTGGACGACCGCCGCGGCGTCCAGTCCCAACGTCGCCAGGCGCTTGAGCAAGGCCGGTGTCGCTCGGCCCTGCGCATCGAGGCCGACGCCCACCGGCATCAGCTTGACGGATTCGGTCTTGTCCGCGGCCACCGCGAGCACGTTCGGCACGGTGACGCCCAGTCGGCGCGGGCTGGCATACACGTTCGACGGCAGGGTCTGCGCGGGGCACAGGCCACGCTTCTTCAGGCCATCACACACCGCTGCGGCGAAGGCATCGCCCAGCGCCTTCAACGCCTTGGGCGGCAGTTCCTCCACCAACAATTCGACCAGCAGATCGTTCGCGTCCATGCTCATGCCGCCTTCTGCGCGATCTGCGCCAGAACCTCATCCGCCCAGGGCTTGGGTGCCATGGGGAAACCCAGTCGTGCGCGCGAATCCAGATAGCTGCGCGCCACGCCGCGCGCCAGGTTGCGGATGCGGCCAATATAGGCGGCGCGCTCGGTGACCGATATGGCGCCGCGCGCGTCCAGCAGGTTGAAGGTATGCGCGGCTTTCAGCACCTGTTCGTAGGCGGGCAGCGCCAACCGGGTATCCATCAGATGTTGCGCCTGTTTTTCGTGGGCGTTGAACGCAGCGAACAGGAATTCGATGTCGCTGTGCTCGAAGTTGTAGGCGGACTGTTCCACCTCGTTCTGATGGAACACGTCGCCGTAACGGATGCCGGGCGCGTATTCCAGATCGAACACGTTGTCCACCCCTTGCAGGTACATGGCCAGGCGCTCCAGGCCGTACGTGATCTCGCCGGTGATCGGCTTGCAGTCGATGCCGCCGACCTGCTGGAAATAGGTGAACTGGGTCACCTCCATGCCGTTGAGCCACACCTCCCAGCCCAGGCCCCATGCGCCCAGCGTCGGGTTCTCCCAGTCGTCCTCGACGAAGCGCACATCGTTGCGGCGCAGGTCGAAACCGAGCGCGCGCAGTGAGTCGAGATACTGATCGAGGATATCGGCCGGCGCCGGCTTCAGCACCACCTGGAACTGGTAATAGTGCTGCAGACGGTTGGGGTTGTCGCCGTAGCGGCCATCCTTGGGGCGGCGCGAAGGTTGCACGTAGGCCGCCTTCCACGGCTCGGGGCCGAGCGAGCGCAGGAAGGTCGCCGTGTGGCTGGTGCCGGCGCCGACCTCGAGATCATAGGGTTGCAGCAAGGCGCAACCCCGTTCGCCCCAGTATCGCTGGAGCGTGAGGATGATGTCCTGGAATGCGGGCATGGCACACGCTGGGAAGCCGGAAAACCTTGGATTCTACCGGCGGCGCGGCGCTTGCGCGTAACCCGCCGTCGACCGCCGCGGCGGCTGCGGGGCGCCGTGGTCGGGCTGCGCCCACTTGTCGGAATTTCGTCGAACCGTCGCGCCGGTCGACGCCACCGCTCGGCCGCTTGCCGACGGGACCAACCACGGCGCGGCGTGGCGCGCCCATCGGAGCCGTCAGGCCGACCCCATGTCTGCGCGGGCGCATGGAGACCGGCACCCGGCCGAGGCATTGCCGCCGGGATCAAAACGTACCAAGCAACCATGGCACGCAAATTGCTGCTCTACACTCAAATTGGAGGAAACCATGACGCTCAACCTGACCCCCAGTCTGACCATCCGCATTCGCCGCGCCGCCGACGACGCGCGTCAGGTGATCCGCACACATACCCGCCGTCTGTCCATCACCAGCATGACCTTCCTGAAACTGGAGGTCATGGTGTTCCGCTACCACGTGAAGTAAGCGGCAGGCTCACGCGCGCGATCAGACCGCCGCCGTCGCGGTCGGCGAGTTCGATGCGCCAGCCATGCGCATCCGCCAGTTGGCGGGCGATGGCCAGCCCCAGACCACTTCCGCCCTGCTCGCGATTGCGCGACGTCTCCAGCCGGGTGAACGGGCGGAACACCTCCTCGCGCCGTTGTGCGGGAATGCCGGGGCCGCGGTCCAGCACCTCCACATGGGCCTGGTCGCCGACGCACGACAGGCGCACTTCCACCTCGCCGCCGCCATAGCGACGCGCATTTTCCAGCAGATTGCCGACCACCCGGCGCAACGCCGCCTCGCCCAGCGCCACCGTGCAGGGTGGTCCGGGCTGCCAGCGTACCGGCCCCAGACGCGCCGCCTGGGTACACAGATCGGCCAGCACGACATTGGGATCGCCGGGCGTGCTGGCGTCCTCGTGCAGCGCGCGTGAGAACGCCAGCATGTCGCCGATCAGCCGGTTCATTTCGGCGAGGTCGCGCTCCATCGCCGCCACGCGCTCGGGATCGGCGTCGTCCAGCAGCGACAGCGCCAGATGCAGGCGGGTGATGGGGGTGCGCAGATCGTGCGAGATGCCGGCCAGCAGCACGGTGCGGTTCTCCAGCAGGGCGCGCACTTCCTCGGCCATGCGGTTGAACGCGGCGGTCAGCTCGCGCAGTTCGCGCGCACCGGTTTCCGGCAGGCGCGCGGGCACGCGCCCGCGTCCCACCTCGGCCGCCTTGTGTGCCAGACTGGTCAGGCGGCGGCTGATCTGACGCGCCAGCACCAGCGCGGTCAGCACCGTCAACGCGGCACCCAGCAGGAATACGCCGGCCACGGCCAGCGGCGCGCGCAAGGCATAACGTTGGCGCTCGAAGCCGACGCGCAGCAGCTTGTCGGCCACGCGCAACTCCAGCCAGTCGTAGCGCGCGTCGCCGGCGCGCATCAGTCGTACTGGTTGTGCCGCGCGCCGGCTTGCCGCCTGTTCGATCAGCCGCCCGAAGTAGCCGGAATCGGCGGTGGTATGCAGACGCTCGCCGCGCACCTCGCCGAGCTCCAGGCCATGCCGGAACGACAGTTCCATCTCGTAGTCGGCGCGTGTCTCGGGCGGCAGTTCCACCCAGGTCTGCGCCACCAGCACGATGCGGGCGGCGAGATCGTCCGCGGAGCGCTGCGCCAGCGGCTCGATCACCAGCCGCCAGACCACCAGGAAAGCGATGGCCTCGAAGATCAGGAACGCCACCAGCAGCGCTGCGGCGGCGCGCCCGAACAGGGTCTGCGGCAGAGGAATCAAGCCATCCTGCCGCGCGGCGAAAACAGATAGCCCTGACCCCACACGGTGCGGATGTACACCGGATTGGCGGGATCGTCCTCCAGCTTGCGACGCAGGCGGGTGACGCGCACGTCGATCGATCGGTCGAACGGATCGCGCTCGTAGCCCTTCAACCAGTCCATGATCTGGTCGCGCGACAACGCGCGGTTGGGGTGCTCGACGAACAACTTGAGCAGGCTGAACTCCGCCTGGGTGAGCGCGACGTCGACACCGTCCCGGCTCAGCGCCTGGGCCGCCAGATCCAGCGCGAACGGGCCGAAACGCACCAGTTCAGCCCCGCCCGCCCGCGTACCGGCGCTGCCGCGCCGCAGCACGGCGCGGATGCGTGCCAGCAGCTCGCGCGGATTGAACGGCTTGGGCAGGTAATCATCGGCGCCCACCTCCAAGCCGACGATGCGGTCGATGTCCTCACCGCGCGCCGACAGCATGATCACCGGCACGTCGGCCGCCGCCTTGATGCGCCGCGTCAGACTCAGGCCATCCTCCCCCGGCAGCATCAGATCCATGACGATCAGGTCCGGCATGCCGGCGCGCAGCCGTTCGTCCATTTCGCCGCCGTCGCGCGCGGTGCTCACGTCGTAACCCTGCTTGGCCAGATAATCCGCCAGCAGGTCACGGATGCCGGCATCGTCGTCCACCACCAGTACCCGGTCGCCCACCACTTCGCCTCCGAAACACACTGTTACAAATCTAGCCGATGCGGAAACCGCCGTGTTACCGCCCCCGCCTAGCATGAGCACCATGGAAAGGAGCAATGCCATGAAAGCCAGAACCCTGATCCCCCTGCTGCTGGCCCTGACCACCACCCCGGTGATGGCACAGGATGCCTACACCAGCCTGTTTACCGGTGTAAGCGTCACGGTCGCACAGCTCGGCGCGGAAGAACGCCGCGCCTGGCAGGAACGCTGGGAACGCGCCAACCCGGACGAGCGGGCCCGGCTGCGTCAGGAGATGCAGGATCGCATGCGCATGCCCGGATTTCCAGACAACGGCCGCTTCGGCACCGGTTATGAACGCCGGTTCGAGGATGGACGCGCTGACGATCGTGGCGCACGCGAGTTCCCGCCCGTGCCCCGCCCGTCGCGCGATGGTCGCGGCCGTTGAACGCTCAACCTGACCAACCAGGAGTCGAATCATGCGTAACCTCAAGAAAATCGCCCTGCCGGCCATGTTGCTTGCCGCGCTGCAACTCACGCCCGCGCTGGCGGGTGGTCCGCGCCATGCCCCGGTGTTCCAGGACCAGGCCCGGGTGATCTCCAGCATCGCGGTGTACGAACGCATCAACGAACCGCGACGCGAATGCTGGACGGAACAGGTCGGCTATGAAACCGTCGGCAGCCGTGACCGCAATTACGGCGGCGCCATCATCGGCGGTATCGTCGGCGGCGTACTCGGCAACCAGGTCGGCAAGGGCACCGGACGCCATGTCAGCACCGCCATCGGTGCCGCCACCGGCGCCATCGTCGGTGACAACCTGGGCAACGGCCGCTACGTGCAGACCGGCTATCAACGCCCGATCTACGAGGAGCGTTGCCGCACGGTCGACAACTGGAGTCAGCGCCTGACCGGGTACGACGTCACCTACCGCTATCAGGGGCGCGACTACACCGCCTTCATGCCGCGCGACCCGGGACCGTTCGTACGCGTGCACGTTCAGGTGTCGCTGGCCGAGTGACCCCGGTCATGCCGGCCGGCGCGGGATGGGGGAACCGGATGGACGTCCGCCCCCCTGCGGCGGCCGATCGCGAATTGAAGCGATCACGGCCTTGCGGTTACAGTGACGTCTGCCTGTGTCCCCGACGTGAAGCCCGTGCGCCAGTTGTTCGCCGCCACCACGCTGTTCCTGATAGCGACCCTCGGCGCCGCGCACGCGCTGGCCTCGGTCGAGAATGCCTACATCGCGGCGCGCGAAGCATTCCAGAAAAAGCAGACGGCGCGCTTCGAGCAGCAGGCAGCACGCATCCCCGCTGACCATCCGCTCGCCCCCTACGTGCGCTTCTGGCGCCTGCAACTGGGACGGACGGACGAAGCGGCGATGCTCGCCTTCATCGAACGACATGCCGACACGCCCCTGTCCAACCGCGTGCGCGGCGATCTCGCGCTCCAGTACGCGCGCGCCGGCGACTGGCAGGCGTTCGGCCGGCAGTACGCGCTGCTGCATCGCCCCGATCAGGAACTGCAGTGCCATGACCTGCGCGCGCGCATGCTGGCCGGCGAGGCCAGCGCCGAGCGCGACGGTCTGACGCTGTGGCGCACGCCGCGCGACCTGCCGTCGAGCTGCGACGCCGTGTTCGCTTTGCTCGACGAACGCGGCCTGCTCAGCACCGAGGAGCGCCTGCGCCGTCTGCGCCTGGCGCTGGATACCGACAACCTGCGCCTGGCGCGCGACATCGATGCCCGTCTGCCGCCCGAGCTGCGCATGGTACGCGACGCGCTCACCAGTGCCCAGGCCGATGCGACGCGCTTCCTTGCGCGCGCCGCGAACACCCCTGGGCAGCGTGAAGCCGCGTTGTACGCACTTACCCGCGTTGCGCGCGACGATCCCGAGGCGGCGGCGCGCCTGTGGGAATCGCGTCAGGACGACTTCACCGAGGACGAGTGGCGTTACGGCTGGGGTCAGATCGCCCTGCACGCCGCGCGCCGCCATGACGGTCGCGCGTTGCGCTGGTTCTACCGCGCCGGCCCACCACACAGCGAGCTACAGGCGCAGTGGCGCGCGCGCGCGGCCCTGCGCGCCGGCGCCTGGCCGGACGTGTACCACGCCATCCAGGCCATGCCTGAAACCCTGCGCGATCAGGCGGTATGGCGCTACTGGCGCGCTCGCGCGCTGAAGGAACTGAACGCGCCGTCCCAGGCCAACCAGTTGTTCGCGCCGCTGTCGCGGGAAATCCATTACTACGGCCTGCTGGCGCAGGAAGAACTGCCGGTCAAGCTGGAGGCGCGTCCGGCCGAGTACAAGGTCACCCCGGACGACATGCGCCAGATCGAGTCGCTGCCGGGCCTGCGGCGCGCACTGTTGCTGCGCCGCGCCGGTGACCCGGCCAATGCGGTGGCGGAGTGGGATTGGGCGCTGCGTGGACTGGACGATCGTCTGATCCTCGCCGCCGCCGAGCTGGCCCGGCGTGAAAACTGGCATGACCGCGCCATCGTCACGGCCGAACGCACGCGCGAGCTGCATGATTTCGACCTGCGTTACATCGCGCCTTATCGGGATCTGGCCAGCGCCTACTCGTCGCAGCATGGACTGGACGAGGCCTGGGTGTATGGCCTGATGCGCCAGGAGTCGCGCTTCGTCGAACACGCGCGCTCCAGCGTCGGCGCCCAGGGTCTGATGCAGATCATGCCCGCAACGGCGCGCTGGATCTCCGACCAGTTGGGCCTCAAGCGCGGTGCTCAGGCCGCCGTGCGCGATCCGGAGACCAACATTCGTTTCGGCACCTGGTATCTGCGCCATGTCTACGATTCGCTGCACCGCTCGCCGGTGCTGGCCA
The DNA here is from genome assembly GCA_937949525.1 of uncultured Burkholderiales bacterium. Lineage (GTDB taxonomy): Bacteria > Pseudomonadota > Gammaproteobacteria > Burkholderiales > Thiobacillaceae > PFJX01. The sequence continues at coordinate 65,965 of CALEDT010000041.1, forward strand.
CCGCCGCCTACAATGCGGGCCCTGGGCGGGCGCGGCGCTGGCAGGCCGAGGAGCCGCTGGAAGGCGCCATCTACGTCGAGACCATCCCGTTCGTGGAGACCCGCGAATACGTCAAGAAAGTGATGGCCAACGCCATGTTCTACCGTGCCCGCTTCGGCGCCGAGTCCCTGCCGTTGAAGGAACACCTGGGCGTGATTCCGGCACGCGCCAGCGCCGCGCGCATCGCCGCAGACACGACCGGCGATGAACGCCCCGCGTCCGCACCGGCCGGCGCGGGAAGCGGTGAAGGCTGAGCTGGTCCGACACGCGGCTGAGCTACGCCACGGCTTGATTTCTCATTGATCGATGCAATGCGATGACCCTACGTAACCTGTGCATCCTGGGCGGCAGCGGCTTCGTCGGCCGACATCTGCTCACCCTGCTGGCCGCGCGTGGCTATCGCGTCACGGTGCCCACCCGGCGACGCGAGGCGGCCAAACACCTGCTCGTGCTGCCCACCGTCGAGGTGGTCGAGGCCGACATCCACGATCCGGCCACCTTACGCCGACTGTTCGCCGGCGCCGACGCCGTGATCAACCTGGTCGGCATCCTGCACGAACGCGCGTCGCGCCGCGCCGATGACGAGTGCTCACGGCGCGGCAGTTTTCAGCACGCGCATGTCGAACTGCCGCGCAAGGTGGTTGAGGCTTGCCGCGAAAGCGGCGTGCCACGCCTACTGCACATGAGCGCGCTCGGCGCCGACGTCGACGCGCGCAGCGTCTATCAGCGCACCAAGGGCATGGGCGAGGCGCTGGTGCTGGAGGCGGGCGCATCGCACCCCGGCCAGGCCGGTAAGCCCCTGGCGGTGACCGTGTTCCGGCCGTCCGTGGTGTTCGGCCCGGGCGACAGTTTCCTGAGCCTGTTCGCCGACCTGCTGCGGCTGGCGCCGGTCGTGCCGCTGGCGGGCGCCAAAGCCCGCTTCCAGCCGGTCTATGTCGGTGACGTGGCGCGCGCCTTCGCCGACGCGCTGGCCGATCGCGATACGTTCGGGGAGCGCTACGACCTGTGCGGCCCCAGGGTCTATACCTTGCAGGAACTGGTCGAGCTGACGGCGCGCACGCTGGGCATGCGCCGCCTGGTCGTCCCGCTCGGCGTCACCGCGTCGTATTGGTTCGCACGCCTGATGGAGCTGAAACCCGGCAGCAAGATCATGACCCGCGACAACCATTACGCCATGCTCACCGACAACGTCTGCGACACACCCTTCCCGTGCCGGTTTGGCGCGCCGACCGCGCTCGAAAGCGTGATCGGTTATCTGCGCGAAGACGGCCCGCGACGGCGCTATGACGCGCTGCGTGCCCATGCCAGACGCTGATCGGCCGACGCGCCGCTGAACAACGGCTGCCGACCGTGGATTTTCCCGCCGGCATCCGCGCATATGTTGTCGGCGGTGCAGTGCGCGACGCGCTGCTCGGCCTGACGCCGGGGGATCGCGATCACGTCGTCGTGGGCGCCACACCGGAGGACATGGTGGCCCTCGGCTTCCGTCCGGTGGGCAAGGATTTTCCGGTGTTCCTGCATCCGCGCACGCACGAGGAATACGCATTGGCCCGCACCGAGCGCAAGACCGCGCGCGGTTACAAGGGCTTCACCGTGTACGCGGCACCGGACGTCACGCTGGAGGAGGATCTACGCCGCCGCGACCTCACGATCAATGCCATGGCGCTGGCCACCGACGGCAGCCTGATCGACCCCTTCGGCGGCCGCGCCGACCTCGATGCGCATGTGCTGCGACACGTCTCGCCGGCGTTTGCCGAGGATCCGGTGCGCATTCTGCGCGTGGCGCGCTTCGCGGCGCGTTACACCGGCTTCACCGTGGCAGCGGACACCCTGGCACTGATGCGCGCCATGGTGGCATCGGGAGAAGTCGATGCGCTGGTGCCGGAACGTGTATGGCAGGAGCTGTCCCGAGGACTGATGGAACGGATGCCCTCGCGCATGTTCCTGACTCTGCGCGCCTGCGGCGCGCTGGCACGCTTGCTGCCGGAGCTCGATCGCCTGTTCGGCGTGCCGCAGCCTGCGACGCACCATCCGGAAATCGACACCGGCGATCACGTGATGCGGGTGATCGATGTCGCCGCTGAATCCCGGCTGCCCCTGCCGGTGCGTTACGCCGCGCTGCTGCATGATCTGGGCAAAGGCACGACGCCACCGGAACAATGGCCGCATCATGTCGGCCATGAAACACGCGGCGCCGATCTGGCCCGGAACGTCAGCGAGCGCCTGCGCGCACCGCGTGAATGCCGTGACCTTGCGGTGCTGGTGGCGCGCGAGCACACCATGGTGCACCGCGCTCTGGAACTGCGTCCGGCCACGCTGGTGCAGTTGTTGGAACGGGTCGATGCATTCCGCCGGCCCGAACGTTTCGAACAGATATTGGCGGGGTGCGAAGCGGATTTCCACGGCCGCGCCGACCATGACGCGCGCCCCTATCCCCAGGCGGCCCACCTGCGCGCGGCACTGGCCGCGGCGCGCCGGGTCGATGCCGGCGCCATTGCGGCGCAGGCCGACCCGGCGCGCATCGCCGGTGCATTGCACGCTGCGCGCGTCGCGGCGGTGCGCGATGCGTTCTGAGTGCCCGGGCAAGCGCGCGTCAGTCCGTCGGCACCAGTCCGGTGCGGATGGCGTAGCGCGTCAGTCCGGCCACGTCGTGGATGTTGAGACGCTGCATCAACTGCGCGCGGTGACTCTCCACCGTCTTCACGCTGACATGCAGTTGCGATGCGATCTCGCGCGTCGCATAGCCGCGCGCGATCAGATGCAGGATCTCGCGCTGACGCGGCGTCAGGCGATCATCGCGATGTGCCAGCGCGGACGGCTCCTCGGTACGCAGGAAATCCTCGATCACCGCCACGGCATCTTTCAGATTGGACAGCACGGAGCGATGCTTCTCGCTGGCCTTGCGTAGATCCTCCAGCGCCTGCTTGTGGTTGGTCACATCGACGCAGTGGCCGATGAAGCCCAACACGTTGCCAGCCTCGTCGCGATAAGGTTCGCCGCTCTTGTGCATGACGCGATAGCGGCCATCGCGCCGCCGCAGCCGGCACTCGACGGAAAACGGCTTGAGCGATTCCAGCGCCTCGCCAATCTGCCCCGGCCAGGCTGCGGCATCCTCGGGATGCATGGCCGCGAGCCAGCCCTCGCCCAGCGAATCCTCCAGCCTGCGCCCCGTGAACTCCCGCCACGCCCGGTTGACCAAGCGGCACGCTCCGTCCGGAGCCGCCACCCAGATGATGGTAGGCACCCAGTCGAGCGCGCGGACCATATCTGCGGTCAGTTCGCCACCCATGGCGTCGATACTCATAACGGATTGCTCCTCGCTGGCGCGAACGGCCGCGCCGTCGTATTAAAGTTTTATAGCTTAGGATCATCTCCGGCGGCCAAGAATCGGGGAATACCTGATTCTTCTGATGGGTTTCTTCGATATACGGGTCCGATAACTCGGCAATCACGTGCTCATTTGAGGAACAGCGCGTATGCGGGGTTGCGCGATTCGTTCCAGTAACGGTAGCCGAGCTGGTCCAGCGAAGTCTGGAACGCCTCGCGCTGCTCGGGTGGCACCTGGATACCGACCAGCACGCGGCCGTAGTCGGCACCGTGGTTGCGGTAATGGAACAGGCTGATGTTCCAGGCGTGGCTCATGCCGTTGAGGAAGCGCATCAGCGCGCCCGGACGCTCGGGGAACTCGAAACGGTACAGCACTTCGTTGTCCACCTGGCGCGCGCGGCCGCCGACCAAGTGGCGGATGTGCAGCTTGGCCATCTCGTTATCGGACAGGTCGAGCACCGGCAGTTGGTGCTTCTCCAGCGCCGCCAGCAGCTTGTCGACTTCCGCCCGGTTACCGACCTGCACGCCGACGAAGATGTGCGCTACCTCGGGGTCGGCGAAGCGGTAATTGAACTCGGTGATGGCGCGCGTACCCAGCAGAGAACAGAACGCCTTGAAACTGCCGGGGCGCTCCGGGATCGACACCGCCAGCACCGCCTCGCGCTTCTCGCCCAGTTCGGCGCGCTCGGCGACGAAACGCAGGCGGTCGAAGTTCATGTTGGCGCCACTGGCGATGGCCACCAGGTTGCGGTGCCGGGCCTTCTCGCGCGCCACCCAGGCCTTGATGCCGGCCACGCCCAGCGCCCCGGCGGGCTCCAGGATGGAGCGGGTATCCTCGAACACATCCTTGATCGCCGCGCAGATCGCATCGTTGCTGACGCGGATGATCTCGTCGACGTAATGCTGGCATAGCCGGAAGGTCTCTTCCCCGACCTGCTTGACGGCGACGCCGTCGGCGAAGATGCCGACCTGCGGCAGCACGATGCGCTCCTTGCGGCACAGGCTGCGCGCCATGGCGTCGGCCTCCTCCGGCTCGACACCGATCACCCTGATTTCCGGCCGCAGCCGCTTGAGATAGGCGGCGATGCCGGCGATCAGGCCGCCGCCGCCCACCGGCACGAACACCGCGTCGATCGGCGTGCGCGCCTGACGCAGTAGCTCCATGCCGATGGTGCCCTGGCCGGCGATGACTTCGGGATCGTCATAGGGATGCACGAAGGTCTTCTTCTCCGCCTTGGCGATTTCCATGCCGTGCCGGTAAGCATCATCGTAGGAATCGCCATGCAGTACCACCTCGGCGCCACGTTTGGCGACCGCATCCACCTTGATCGCCGGGGTCGTCGCCGGCATCACGATGGTCGCCGCGCAACCCAGCACCTCGGCGGCCATGGCCACGCCCTGAGCGTGGTTGCCGGCGCTGGCGGCGACCACGCCGCGCTTCAGTTGCGCCTTGGGCAATCCCGCCATCTTGTTGTAGGCACCGCGCAACTTGAACGAGAACACCGGCTGCATGTCCTCGCGCTTCAGCCAGACGGTGTTGCCCAGGCGGCGCGACAGGTTCGGCGCTTCGTCCAGCGGCGATTCGATCGCCACGTCGTAGACGCGCGCGAGCAGGATGCGCTCCAGATAGTCGATGGCAACGGGCGTCGGCGAGGGTGACGGAGCGGCAGTCGGCACAGGGTTTGCTGGGGACGGGAAAGGCCGCTATTCTCGTGCTTTCCCCGCAAACGACAAAGAGCAACGCGACATGATGACGCAAGACGAAATGAAACAGGCCACGGCGCGCGCCGCGCTGGAATACGTGACCCCCGGCATCATCGGCGTGGGCACCGGCTCCACCGCCAACTATTTCATCGACGCGCTGGCCGACATCAAGGGCCGCATCGATGGTGCCGTGGCCTCCTCGGTGGCCACGGCCGAGCGCCTGAAGAAGCACGGCATCGAGGTGATCGATCTCAACGATGCCGGCGAGTTGCAGGTGTACGTCGACGGCGCCGACGAGATCACGCGCCACATGGCCATGATCAAGGGTGGCGGCGGCGCGCTGACGCGTGAAAAGATCGTGGCCGCCTGCGCCAGGAAATTCGTCTGCATCGTCGATCAGAGCAAACTGGTGGATGTGCTGGGCAAGTTCCCGATGCCGGTGGAAGTGATTCCGATGGCCCGTTCCTACATTGCCCGACAACTGGTCAAACTGGGCGGCAACCCCGTGCTGCGCAGCGGCTTCACCACCGACAACGGCAACGTGATCCTGGACGTGCACGGCCTCGACATCCTCGATCCCGTGGCCTTGGAAAGCGAGATCAACCAGCTCGCCGGCGTGGTCACCGTCGGCCTGTTCGCGCGCCGCGGCGCCGATGTCTGCCTGATGGGCACGCCGGAGGGCGTGCGCACGCTGACGCGCTGAGGGAGCGAAAGCCAACGGACTGGCCCTGAAAGGCGGGACGCAGCACGGGGTCGCCGCGCCGGCGTGGCGGCCGATACGCGCCGCGGGCTGTCCCAGCGAAATCTACGAGCGCACGGGCCGGTCATCGTCCGCATCGGTGAGCGGCGCGTCGTCCGCCACCGGCACGCGATAGCGTTCGCTCGCCCATTCACCCAGATCGATCAGCTTGCAGCGCTGGCTGCAGAAGGGTCTCCAGGCGCTCTCCGCCACCCACGCCACCCGGCTGCCGCAGGTGGGGCAATGCACCCATCGGGGACGTTCGGTCATCGCGCGCCTCGCCAAAGAAAAAGGGCGGCCCGAGCCGCCCCGTTCGCCCTACGCGACCTCAGACCGAGAAGGAGGAACCACAGCCGCAGGTGGACACGGCGTTCGGGTTCTTGATGACGAACTGTGCGCCTTCCAGACCCTCGGTGTAATCGATCTCGGCGCCCATCATGTACTGCATGCTCATCGGATCGATCAGCAGCGTCACGCCGTTCTTCTGCATGACCATGTCGTCCTCGTTGGTCACCTCGTCGAAGGTGAAGCCGTACTGGAAGCCGGAGCAACCACCGCCGGTGACGAACACGCGCAGCTTCAGATCGGGATTGCCCTCCTCCTCGATCAGGGCCTTGACCTTGTTGGCGGCGCTGTCGGAGAAGATGAAGGGAGACATTTCGGTAGCGGCGTTCATGACGATCCTTTCAAGTGAAACCGGTATGCCGGCATTATTGGGGCGGCCCGCCACCCCGTCAACCACGGCGCGTTCAGGGGGATGGCCGGGTCGATGCGGTCGGCAGCGTCGGCACGTCCGCCCGGACGGGTCCCAGGCAGGCGCCGGCACGACGCCGCCGTTTTCCACATCACGGCGCCACGGGAATCTGGGTCAGGCCCTCGTGCTCCGGCAGGCCGAACAGCAGGTTCATGTTCTGCACGGCCTGACCGGCGGCACCCTTGACCAGGTTGTCGATCACCGACAGCACCACCACGGTATCCCCGCCCTGCGGCCGATGCACGGCGATGCGGCACAGGTTGGAGGCGCGCACCGAACGCGTTTCCGGATGCGATTTCGCCGGCAGCACGTCGACGAAATACTCGTTGGCGTAGCGCGCCTCGAACAGCGTCTGCACGTCGATGTCGCGGCGCAGCCGGGCATACAACGTGGCATGGATGCCGCGGATCAATGGGGTCAGGTGCGGCACGAAGGTGAGCCCGACGTCCTGGCCGGCCATGCGTGCGAGTCCTTGGCGGATCTCCGGCCAGTGTCGATGACCCGGCACCGCGTAGGCCTTGAAACTGTCCGACGCCTCGGCGAACAGCGTCGCCACTTCCGCCTTGCGCCCGGCACCGGAAACGCCCGACTTGCAGTCGGCGACCATCCACGCGGTATCGATCGCACCGGCTTCCAGCAGCGGCAGGAAACCGAGCTGCACGGCGGTAGGATAGCAGCCGGGGTTGGCGATCAGGCGCGCACCGGGAATGCTCGCGCGGTTGACCTCCGGCAGACCGTAGACCGCCTCGGCCACCAGATCCGGGCAGGCATGCTCCATGCCATACCATTTCGACCACTCGGCGATGTCCTGGATGCGGAAGTCGGCGGCGAGGTCGATGACCTTCACGCCGGCGTCGAGCAGCTCGCGGGTCTGCTGCATGGCCACGCCGTTGGGTGTGGCGAAGAACACCACGTCGCAATCCTTGAGCGGCGCCTCCTCGGGGGTGCTGAAGGCCAACGCGATGCGACCACGCAGGCTGGGGAACATGTCCGCCACCGGCATGCCGGCTTCCTTGCGCGAGGTGATGGTGGTGAGTTGCACGTTCGGGTGCTGCGCCAGAAGGCGCAGCAGTTCGACGCCGGTATAGCCGGTGCCACCGACAATGCCTGCCTTGATCATGTCGTGGGATCCTGTAGGTGAGCGGATGAAAAGCAGGCGCGATGCTAAAGCGCTTTCCCCGAAAAAACAAAAAGCCGCCCGCAGGCGGCTGTTGCCGGCAGCGCTGGTATCAGCGCTTGGAGAACTGCTTGCGCCGGCGCGCCTTGTGCAGGCCGACCTTCTTGCGCTCCACCTCGCGCGCGTCGCGCGTGACGAAACCGGCCTTCTTCAGCGTGCCCTTGAGCGCCGCATCGTATTCGATCAGCGCCCGAGTGATGCCGTGGCGCACCGCGCCAGCCTGACCGGTTTCACCGCCGCCCGTGACGTTGACCATGATGTCGAAGCTGTCCGCACGCTCGGTCAGCACCAGCGGCTGACGCACGATCATGCGCCCGGTCTCGCGCGAGAAGTATTCGTCCACGGGCTTGCCGTTGACCACGATGCTGCCGCTGCCAGACTTGATGAATACGCGCGCCACCGAGCTCTTGCGGCGGCCGGTGCCATAGTAATAGTTGCCGATCATGCTCGGAGTCCTCAGATTTCCAGGGGTTGCGGTTGCTGCGCGGTGTGCGGGTGCGTGGCGCCCGCGTAGACCTTCAGCTTCTTGATCATGGCGTAGCCGAGCGGACCCTTGGGCAACATGCCCTTGACCGCCTTTTCCAACGCGCGCCCGGGGAAACGCGCCTGCATCTTGCCGAAGTTGGTTTCCGTGATGCCGCCAGGGAACGTGGAGTGGCGATAGTACTTCTTGTCGAGCGCCTTGTTGCCGGTGACGCGGATCTTGTCGACGTTGACCACGACGATGTAGTCGCCCGTGTCCACGTGCGGCGTGTAGATGGCCTTGTGCTTGCCGCGCAGACGACGGGCGATTTCGGAGGCGAGACGGCCAAGCACCTTGTCGGTGCCGTCGACCAGATACCAGCCGTGCTGAACCTCGTGGGGCTTGGCGGAGAAGGTTTTCATGGCGCGATCCAGAACAGGGGGACTTCGGAAAAACGCGGATTCTATGTTGGCCACGCAACGCTGTCAAACCGCGCTATCGATGGCCGGCGATCCCGGCAATAATACGGGACATGTCCATCGACTGGCTGCTCACCAACCTGATCGCCACCCTGCTGTTGCCGCCGGTCAGCCTGTTGCTGTTGTGCGCGCTGGGCTGGTGGCTGCTGTCGCGCCGCCCGCGTCTGGGACGCGCGCTGCTGGGCGCCGCGCTGGCCGCGCTGTGGCTGTTGTCCACGCCCATCGTCGCCGGCCGCCTGTTGGACGGCCTGAAGCCGCCCCATGCCGTGCTCGATGGGTCGGAGGCGGACGCCATCGTCATTCTGGGCGGTGGACGGATCCGCGATTCGCTCGATTACGACGGCGACACGCTGGGCGCGCTGACGCTGGAGCGGGTGCGCTACGGCGCACGCCTGGCGCGCATGCTGGACAAACCCGTGCTGGTGACCGGTGGCATGCCGGACGGCGGTTCGCGCGGCGAGGGCGAACTGATGCGCGCGGCACTGGAGACCGAATTCTCGACGCCGGTGCGCTGGGTCGAGCAGCACGCCAACAACACGCGCGAAAACGCCCGCCTGGCCGCGGCGCAACTGCATCACGATGGCGTGGCACGCATCTACCTGGTATCGCACGCCTGGCATCTGGCGCGTGCGGTGCCGGAGTTCGAGGCGACGGGGCTCAAGGTCACGCCCGCCGGTTTCGGTTACCACGCCGGCGCCCGGCCGGCGCCGCTCGACTTCCTGCCGCAGGGCAAGGCGCTGCAGGACAGTTACTTCGCCTGCCATGAATGGCTGGGCCTGCTCTGGTATCGCTTGCGCAACTGACGGTGGAAAGGACGACCGATGAAATCGCGTGTCAAGTGGGTGGAGAACGTGTGCTTCATGGCCGAGGCCGACAGCGGCCACGCCCTCATCATGGATGGCTCGCCGGACATCGGCGGGCGCAATCTGGGGCCACGGCCGATGGAACTGCTGCTGATGGGCGCGGGGGGATGCACCTCGGTCGACGTGATCATGATCCTACGCAAGAGCCGCCAGGACGTGACCGGTTGCGAAGTCGAGATCGACGCCGACCGCGCCGGTGACCATCCCAAGGTGTTCACCCGCATCCACATGCATTTCATCGTGCGCGGGCGCGGCCTCAGAGCCGAGATCGTCGAACGGGCGATCAGGCTGTCGGCGGAAAAGTACTGCTCGGCCAGCATCATGCTGGGCAAGACGGCAGCGATGACGCACGACTTCGAGATCGTCGAGGAGCCGACCGGCGCCCAGCCCGCGGCCACACCCTAATAGCCCGCCAGCACCGCATCGAGCGGTCTGGGTTTGCCGACCGCATGGCCTTGGGCAAAGTCGATGCCGATGGCACATGCCTCCGCCAGCAGCGCATCGTTCTCGATGAACTCGGCGATGGTGCGCTTACCCATCAACCGGCCGATGCGGTGGATGGTCTCGACGAACACGCGGTCGACCGGATCTTCCAGCATGTCGCGCACGAAGCCGCCGTCGATCTTGATGAAGTCCACGGGCAGGTTCTTGAGGTAGGCGAACGACGACATCCCGGCGCCGAAATCGTCCAGCGCGAAGCGGAAGCCGACTTCGCGCAGTTCACGCATGAAACGCACGCCGACGGCAAGGTGGGCGACCGCCGCGGTCTCGGTGATCTCGAAGCAGATGTTGGCCGGCTCGATGCCAGTCTCGCGCGCAGCGTCGCGAATGAACCGGGCCATGTCGTCCTCGCGCAGACTGAGTCCGGACAGGTTGATAAACAACATGGCGGCGCGCATGCCGGCGCTGGCAGCGGCCAGCAGCTCGAAGCTGCGGCGCACGATCCAGCGGTCCAGTTCGGGCATCAGGCCATAGCGTTCCGCCGCCGGGATGAACATGCCCGGCTGTATCAGATTGCCGCGTTCGCCCTGCATGCGCGCCAGCACTTCGTAACTGGGCGGGCGCCCGGCATGGGCAAGGTCGCGGATTTCGTGACTAAACAACACGAAGGCGTCACGCGCCAGCGCTTGGCGCATCGACGCGGCCAAGCGCATTTCGCCCAATCGTTCGCCGCCGTCTTCGGCATCGCGGCGATACTCGTGCACCCGGTTGCGGCCCGCCTCCTTGGCGGCGTAGCAGGCCGTGTCGGCGGCGACCAGGGCATCTTCCGCGCCAGGCGTGTCGGCATCGAGCATGACCAAGCCGATCGAGACACCGACGTCGAATACCCGGCCCTGCCAGGTGAAGCGGAAATCGGCGACGGCGCGCCGCAACTTCTCCGCGATTTCACGCGCGTTTGCCGGCGGGCAATGTTCCAGCAGCACAGCGAACTCATCCCCCCCGAGACGCGCCAGCATATCGTTACGACGCATCTGTTCCGACAGCACGAAACCCAGTTGCTTGAGCAGTTCGTCGCCCGCCAGATGGCCACTGGTATCGTTGACGATCTTGAACTGGTCGAGGTCGAGGTACAGCAGCGCGTGCACACCGCCCCCCTCGCGCGCATCCTGCACCAGGCGGCGCAGCCGGTTGTCGAACTCGCGGCGCGAGTACAGGCCGGTCAGTTCGTCATGGGTCAATTGCCAGGACATCCGCCGGGTCAGTTCGCGGGTGTGCGACACGTCGTGGAATACCATCACCACACCGATCAGCGTGCCGTCCCCGGCGAGTATCGGCGCCGCGGATTCGTCCACCGCCAATTTCGCTCCGTGGCGATCGAGCAGTAGCGCGTGTCCACTGGAACCGACCGCGCGTTTCTCCCTACCGGCGCGCAGCACCGGGCTATCGATCATGATGCCGCTGCTTTCGTCATACAGCGGTGCGATGGTGTCCGCCGGCAGGCCCAGGGCTTCGATCTCGCGCCAGCCGGTGAGCCGTTCCGCCACGCCGTTCATGAAAGTGACGTTGCCTTCCGCATCGGTGGTGATGACCGCGTCGGCAATCGAAGCCAAGGTGACCTCGGCGCGCTCCTTTTCCAGGAACAGGCGCTGCTGCAGGGCCTTAAACTCGGTCACGTCGGTATGCACGCCGACGAAGCGTGCCGGCTCGCCGGCGGCATTGCGCACCATGCGGCCGCGGCTGTGGATCCAGCGCCAGGTGCCGTCCTTGGCCCGAGCCCTGAATTCCACCTCATAACGCTCGGTCTCTCCGTCGAGGTGGGCCTGCTTCGCGCGCAGCAGCGCCGGTAGGTCGCCCGGGTGCACCAGGGCCATCCAGATCTCCTCGGCGCTGCCCAGTTCACCGGCGCGGTAGCCGAGCATTTCGGCCATGCGTGGCGAATGGAACACGTCGCCGCGCAGCAGATCCACGTCCCATATGCCGTCGTTCGCGCCCTCCAGCGCCAATTGCAGACGTGTGCGGCTTTCCTCCAGTGCCGCATACAGGTGTAGCCGCTCGCGTTCCTGACGCGCGGCGACGCGCGCGCCGATGCCGATACCGGTCAGACCGAGCAGCCAGAACAGGCCATGGCTGACGCCGAGGTCGAGCAAGGCGGCCCGGCGGTTGGCCAGGTAGGGGGCCAGCGGCACGCTGACGCCGATCGCGCCGCGCAGATCCCCTTCCCGGTAGCCCATGTCGCCGTGGCACTTGACGCAGCCCGGCTCCATGTACAGGGCATGCAGGTAGCGCAGATGCGGCGCGCCATCGAGTTCCGCCACGGTCCAGGCCGCCTGCACCTCGCCGCGTTCGAAGCGGTGCAACTGCTCACGCTCCCAGTCGTCCGGCGCATTGGCCGGATTGATCTGGCGCAGGCCGGTGATGCGTCCGCGCACACCGTAATCGCGCGAGTACTGCTCCATCATCTGGCGCAGCATGGTTGCCGGATTGAGCAGCGTGAGCCGGCGTCCGTCCGGCGCGACCACGTCACGCTCGGGCAGATGCGCGAGCCAGGGCACCGGCGCCTGGCGCGGCGTGACCGGCACGTACACGCCGCCGTGCCCGGCACCCCAGCGGCGGAACGTGATGTCCTTGTTGAAGTTGGAAATCGCCTCGGCGCGCGCCAGCTCGACCACTTCGCGATTCTCCCGCTGCACGTTCCATGCCAGCGACAGGATCACGGCCAGGGTCCAGCCGGCGGCAGCCAACCCGGCGAAACGGGGCGTGACCGGCTTCCTTTGCATGCGGCGTCAATCGGCGTCCAGCCACTCCTGCGCCAACCCCGGATCGTCGAACACGCGCAGTTCGGCATCGACGAACAGGCGATTCAGCCAGGACAGCCAGACCATCCATTCGTCGGTGGTGACCACGGCGATCTTGCGAAAGTCGTATCGATGCTCGCGCGCGAAGCGCACCTCCTCCCAGGCGACGTCGAGCGTGTAGGTCACCATGTCGCGCAGGTCCATGAGCAGGTTGACGCCCCCCTGGAAGCGGATGTTGTGCTCCACATGCTGCTCGAATTCCTTGTAGTCGGCGAGCGTGAATTCGCCCATGACGGCGACGGAAACCTGGTTGTCACGGGTGCCGATGGCGATCATGTCGTGGTCCTTTCCGGTTCATCCAACAAAGCAGTATGTCCGCCCGTGCGCGCCATGATCACTCCCCGACCCGCGGGCGCCGGCGCAACGCCGCTTCGCCGCGCGCGCTGCCAACCGCGGCCGCGATTCCCGCGGCGACGGTGATGGCCATGCCCAGCCAGGCGACCGGCGGCAGGCTTTGGTTCCAGATTACACCATCCAGCACGCTGGCGAAGACCACGGTGGAGTAGGCCAGACTGGCCACCACCACGGTACGACCGGTGCGGTAGGCACGCGTCATGGCCAGTTGGCCGAGCGTGGCCAGACCGCCCATGGCCAGCAGCACGCCGATCTGCAGGCCATCCGCCGGCGCGTGCCAGCCGCCGTCGATACTGGCCAGCAGCGCGGCGCCGAGCGCGCACACCAGGGCGAACCAGAACACCGTGCGCCATTCCGGTTCGCCCACGCGGCCGAGGCGGCGCACGTGGATGTAGGCGAACGCCGCCATGATCCCGGACCACAGGCCCAGCACGCCGGCAAGCAGGTCGCGCGCCGGCGCCCGCCACGGCTGCAGCAGCAACACCACGCCGACGAATCCCAGGGCGACCGTGAGGTACTGCGCGCGCGACGGGCGCTCGCCGAGTTGCCAGGGCATCAGCAGGGCCAGAAACAGGGGTGACGTGTAGTTCAGGGTCACCGCCACCGACAGCGGCAGATGGGTGACGGCGTAGAAGAAGGTCGCCAAAGCGACGAAGCCGACCAGACCGCGCTGCAGATGCAGACCGGTGTGCACCCCGAACACGCGCAGACCGCCGCGCCGGCCATGGCGCAGCGACAACGCGCCGAGCAACAGCAACAAGCCGATCACGGAACGGTGGAACACCAGCTCATGGCTGCTGAACCAGGCTGCGCCGAGCTTGACGAACACCCCCATGAGCGCGAAGCAGAGGCCGGCGCCCAGCATCCATGCGGAGCCCAATCACGGCTCCCTTGCATCGCCGAACAGCTCGGGCGCGCGCAGCTCACGCGGTACCTGCTCCACCGGCGCCGGCGCGGCCAGCGTCGTGCCGACCGGCGCGGCGCGCAGCGCCGCGAACTCGCGCGCGGTCACCAGCACCCGCCCTTCCAGCGACGCGCTGGCCTCGTTGTAGGCCCGCACCGCCTGGCCCAGGCTCTTGCCCACGCCCTGCCAGTGTTCGCCCAGACGCGCCAGACGCTGATACAGGCGTGCGCCGAGTTCGCTGATCTGGCGCGCATTGTCGGCCAGCGCCGCTTCGCGCCAGCCGTGGTAGACGGCCTTGAGCAGGGCCAGCAGCGTGGTCGGGGCGGCCAGGATCACCCGGCGCTGCGCCGCGAATTCGATCAGTTCCACGTCCTCGCGCAGCGCGGCACTGAAGAACGCCTCGCCCGGTAGGAACATGACGACGAACTCGGGCGCCGGCTGGAACTGCTGCCAGTAGGTCTTGGCCGCCAGGCGCTGCACGTGCTCGCGCACATGCCGGGCGAAGCGCGCCAGCGCCTCGGCGCGTGCGCCATCGTCGGGCGCCTCCAGCGCTTCGAGGTAAGCCGCCAGCGGCGTCTTGGCATCCAGCACCACCTGCTTGCCGCCGGGCAGGCGCATGACCATGTCCGGGCGCGCACCATCGTCGCTGACCTGCTGTTCGGCGAAATCGCAGTGCTCCAGCATGCCGGCCAGCTCCACCACGCGCCGGAGCTGCACCTCGCCCCAGCGGCCGCGCACCTCCGGCCGGCGCAGCGCGGTGACCAGACGCGCGGTCTCCTGGCGCAGTTCGGCCTGTGCCTGCGCCAGTCCGTGCAACTGGCGGCCGAGATCGCCGAAATCGCGTGCCCTCGCCTGTTCCAGCTCGCGCGTCTGGCCGCCGAGCCGTTCCAGCGCCTCGCGCACGGGCGCGAGCAATGCCTCCACGGCCTGCTGGCGCGCGGCGAGGTCGCCCCGCGCCGCCTCTTGGAACTGCGCCAGGTTCTCGCGCGCCAGCGCCAGGAACGATGCGTTGTTGCCCTGCAGCGCCTGCGCCGACAGCGCGCGAAAAGTCTCGGTCAGGCGTTGCTCGGCATGCGCCAGCAGCGCCGCCCGTGCCTGCGCCTCCTGACGTTCGCCCGCCAGCAGCGTCTCCAGTTCGACGATGCGCGCCTGCTGTCCGGCCTGGCGCTCGCGCGCCGCATCCAGTGCGCCCTGCAGCGTCTGCGCCTGCGCACGCGCCGCCTGCAACGCAGCCTCCAGCCCCTCGGCGCGCGCATCCGCCGCAGCCGCGCGCGCCAGCCAGCGCGCGCGCAGCCACAACAATGCGCCGCCGGCCAGGATCAGACCGACCGTCAAGCCGATGACAAACTCTTGCATGCACCTCCAACGGCGTCGCCGCGAACCAGCGGCGATGATAACCGCGCCGCCGCTCGACCGACGTGCATTGATCTCTCGCCCGTCCTGGTTCACGATGCCGCCTTTGCCCGAGTTTCCGCGTCATGCGCGCTTCGTTCGACATCCTCATCCTGGGTGGCGGCCTCAACGGCGCCGCGCTCGCGCTGGCGCTGTCCGCCGGGCCGCACGACGTGGCCCTGCTGGAGCCGCGGCCGCCCGACCCGCCCGAGGACGAGGCCGCATGGGACAGCCGCATCTATGCCTTCAGCCCCGGCAACGTCGATTGGCTGCGCACGCTCGGTGCCTGGGACCAAACGCTGCGCGCCCAGGCGGTGACACAGATGCGGGTGCGCGGCGACGGCGACGGCGCGCTGACCTTCGATGCGCTGGACGCCGGGCTGGGCGAACTCGCCTGGATCGCCGAGAACGGCCGGTTGCAATGGGCTCTGTGGCAGGCGCTGCAACGGACCGGCCGGGTGCGGCTGTGCCGGCAGGCGGCGGAGGCGGTGACCTGGGGCAACGGCCGACATACGCTGCATCTGGCTGGTGGCGACCGCCTCGATGCGCGTCTGCTGATCGCCGCCGACGGCGCGCACTCCTGGCTGCGCGCGCAAGCCGGCATCGAAGTCGACACGGAGGACTACCGGCATGTCGGCGTGGTCGCCAACTTCGACTGCGAACGGGCGCACCGCGGCATCGCGCGGCAATGGTTCCGCGCCGATGGCGTGCTGGCCTGGCTGCCGTTGCCGGGCCGGCGCATCTCCATGGTCTGGTCGACGCCACCCGCCGAGGCCGAGGTGCTGCGCGCACTGCCCGCGCAAGAGCTGGCGCGCCGCGTCGGCGCCGCCGGCGATCATGCGCTGGGCGAACTGCGCGTGCTGACCGCCGCCGTCGGCTTCCCGCTCCAACGTCGACGCGCGCGCGTCTGGACACGCCCCGGCCTGGTGCTGATCGGCGATGCCGCGCACACCGTGCACCCGCTCGCCGGCCAGGGGGTCAATCTCGGCTTCCGCGATTCCCGGCTGCTGGCCGCGCTGCTGGCACGCGGCGGCGATCCGGGAGAGCCCGGGCGTCTGGCCGGCTACTCCGCGCGCCGCATGGAGGATGTCGCCAGCATGCAGTTCACCACCGGCGGCCTGAAGAAACTTTTCGCCCGGCCGGACAGCCTCAGTCGGACGTTGCGCAACTGGGGCATGCGTCAGGTCGATGCCTGCGACCCGCTCAATCAGGCGCTGACCCGCCACGCCATCCTGTAACGCCGGGCATCCCCGGCACCCCTTCGGAGAACCGCATGAAGCCGCCC
The DNA here is from genome assembly GCA_937949525.1 of uncultured Burkholderiales bacterium. Classification (GTDB taxonomy): domain Bacteria; phylum Pseudomonadota; class Gammaproteobacteria; order Burkholderiales; family Thiobacillaceae; genus PFJX01. The sequence continues at coordinate 82,741 of CALEDT010000041.1, forward strand.
CTCGTCCCCCTGCTGCTCGCCAGCCTGTTTCCCGCCCTGCTCAGCGCCGGCACGGCACGTGCCGGCGAAGCCGAAATCCGCGCGGCGATCGCCGCCAGCTTCCCCGGCACCAACATCGTGTCCATCGCCAAGGCGCCTCTGGCCGGCCTGTTCGAAGTGGTGGTCGATGGCGATCAGGGACCGGTGGTGGTGTATGCCGACGACGCCGGCCGCCATGTGCTGATCGGCGATCTGCTGAGCCTGGCCGACAAGCGCAACCTCACGCGCGAGCGCATGGACAAACTGCTCGAAGTGAAATGGGACAGCCTGCCGTTCAACAATGCCATCAAGCTGGTGAAGGGCAACGGCAAGCGCCAGTTCGCCGTGTTCTCCGATCCCGACTGCCCGTTCTGCAAGAAAGCCGAACAGGAGTTCGCCAAGCTCGACAACGTCACCATCCACATCTTCGCGTACCCGCTGCCCATGCATGCCGACGCCCCGCGCAAGGCGCGCCTGGTCTGGTGCAGCAAGGATCGTGCCGCCGCCTGGCAGGATCTGATGCTGCGCGGCAAGCTGCCGAGCGGCAAGGACGATTGCAAGAACCCGATCGACGACAACCTCGCGCTCGGCGCCCGCCTGCGCATCGAAGGCACGCCGGCCATGATCTTCCCCAACGGCAAGCGTATCCCCGGCTATGTCGACGCCGCCCGCCTGGAAGCCATGTTGGACGGCGCGCAGGTGGCCAGACGCTGATACCGGGCAAGGGCGCGCCCGACCCTTGCCCCTGCCCGGCGGTCGCCGCAGGCACGCTGCGCCGTGCCCGGACACCCCTTCTATACTCGCGGTCATCATGACCTCCGCCGCGACACTCGCTTCCGACTGGTCCACCTGGATGCGCACGCCGTTGGCGCGCAGCCTGCTGCTATCGCTCGCCGTGCACGTCGCCGTCATCGCGCTGCTGCGCCCCGCGCCGGGCGGCGACGGCGCGCGCCCGGTCATCATCCAGGCGCGTCTGATGGACATCGCCGCGCAGCAGGCGGCGCCGAGCGCGGCGCCGGTCGCCGAGGAGGCGCCGCTGCCCGCCATGCCGACCGAACCGGAGCAGGCGCCGCCCGCACCCGAGCCCGTACCGCTGACCACCCCGGCACCCTCCCCGCTTCCGTCACCACCTCCGCCACCCGCGCAAGCCGCCGAGCGCATGGCCGATGCCGCCGCCGGCGCGCCGGCACCGGCGCCGGTCGTCACCACGCCCACACCGGCGCACGATGACATCACCCGCACCGGGCCGAGCGAGGCATCGCCCCTGCCCAGTGTGCCGCTGGGCATCGATGACACCTGGTATCTGGCGCGCCAGGTCGATCGCCATCCCAGGGCCATCGGCAGGATCGAACCGGAATACCCGGAGGAGGCGCGCCACCGCGGTGTGGAGGGCACGCTCAAACTCAAACTGCGCATCGATCCGTTGGGGCGGGTGCGCGCGGCGGAAGTGGTGGAGGCCGTTCCTCCCGGCGTGTTCGAGCAGGCGGCTCTGGCGGCCTTTCGCGATGCCCGGTTCGAGCCGGCCGTGCGCGACGGGCGCCCGGTACGCTACGAGGCCTACATCCGCGTCGACTTCCGCCTGAGCGACTGACCGGCGGGCGCCGTTCAGCGCGTACCGGCGCGGCCGTTGCCGAGCAACGGGTAATCGCGCGGCAGCAGCACCCACATGCGTCCGCGCTGCTTCATGGCCCCGGCCAGCCGGCCGGCATCGTCACCGTAGCCCCAGAAGAAATCCGCGCGCACGTTGCCGCGGATGGCGCTGCCGGTATCCTGCGCCAACATCAGCCGGTTCAGTGGCACCGTGCCGTTCGGCCGCGTGGTGGCCAGCCACACCGGCGCCCCCAGCGGCACGCCGCGCGGATCCACGGCGATGCTGCGCTCCGGCGTCAACGGCACACCGAGCGATCCGATCGGCCCGCCGTCCTGGTTGGGCAGTTCGCGGAAGAACACGAAGCTGGGGTTGGCGTTGAGCAGCTCCGGCAGGCGCTCGGGATTGCGCCGGCCCCAGTCCTTGATGCCCTGCATCGATGCCTTGTCGGCACTGAGTTCGCCCCGTTCGATCAGCCAGCGGCCGATCGACACATAGGGGTGGCCGTTCTGATCCGCATAGCCGATGCGCATGACCTCGCCGTTCTCCAGTTGCAGCCTTCCCGAGCCCTGCACCTGCAGGAAGAACAGCTCGACCGGATCGTCCACCCAGGCCACTTCCTTGCCGCGCAACGGCGCGGCGCCGGCCTCGATCTCGGCGCGGGTGTAGTACGGCACCACCCGGTTGCCCTGCAGCCGACCGCGCAGACGCAGGCTCCTCAACTCCGGATAGAGCGCGGCGAGATCGACCACCAGCAGGTCATCGGGCGGGGCATACAGCGGATAACGATAGCGGGCGCTAGAGCTGCGGCTACCACGCAGCAGCGGTTCGTAATAACCCGTCACCAGCCCCTCGTCTCCGCCATCGGCCTGGCTCACACGCCAAGGCTGGAAGTGCTGTTCGAAGAACGCCCGCGCGGCCGCGTCACCGGGCGCGGCCGGCAACCGTTGGGCGGCCAGGCACACGCCGGTCCAGGCACCATTGCTGCGCAGCCCGCGACAGGATTGCAGCAGGGCCGGCCAGGCCTGGGCATGGGCGTCGTCCGGCCAGCCCGGCAGTTGCGCCCAGTTGGCCGCCACCAGCCAGGGCATGGCCACCGGCGACGGCCGGGTCGCCTCGGGCGGCGCCGGCGGCGACGGTGGTGTCGGAGGAGGCGCTTGCGGCGCTGCCGGCGGCGGCATCTCCGGCGGAGCCGGCGCCTCGGGCGGGGCCGGCGCCTCGGGCGGGGCCGGCGCCTCGGGCGGGGCCGGCGCCTCGGGCGGGGCCGGCGCCTCGGGCGCCGGTCGCGGCTTCAGCGGCGGCATGCCAGCCATGCACCCGCCCAGCAACGCCAGGAAGAGAAGAACTGCCGGACGCATGCGGCCGCCCGTTCAGTGCAGCACGCGCGGCACGGCCAGGATGAACTCGGGAATCTCCGCCTCGAACTGGCTGCCGTCCTCCGCCACCATCTGGTAGCTGCCCTTCATGGCCCCCACCGGCGTGGCGATGGCGGTGCCGCTGGTGTATTCGAAACGGTCGCCGGGCTTCAGCAACGGCTGTTCACCCACCACGCCCAGGCCGCGCACCTCCTGCGTCTTGTCGTGCGCGTCGGTGATCACCCAATGGCGCGAGATCAGTTGCGCCGCGACCTGCCCGGTATTGGCGATGGTGATCGTATAAGCGAACACGTAGCGATTGCTGGCTTCGTCCGATTGATCCGGAACGAAACGCGTCGTGGCGCTCACGGTGATCTGGTATTTCCTTGCTTCGGCCATGGCTATTGCGGCAAATGAACAGCGAACTGGCAGGCATTGCACACGAATCGACCGGAACTGTCCAGCATGCCGGCGGACGTGGGGATATCGCCGGCCGGCGTGCGCGGTTACAATCCCGGGCCAGTTCAACCCCGGAAAATTCCCCATGGCCGACTATCAGATCGCTCCCTCCATCCTGTCCGCGAACTTCGCCAAGCTGGGCGAAGAAGTGGACAACGTGCTGGCCGCCGGCGCCGACATCGTGCACTTCGATGTGATGGACAACCACTACGTGCCCAACCTCACCATCGGCCCGCTGGTGTGCGAGGCACTGCGCAAGCACGGCGTCACCGCGCCGATCGACGTGCATCTGATGGTCAAGCCGGTGGACCGCATCATTCCCGATTTCGCCAAGGCCGGCGCCACCTACATCACCTTCCATCCGGAAGCTTCCGAACACATCGATCGCACCATCGGCCTGATCAAGGACAGCGGCTGCAAGGCCGGGCTGGTATTCAACCCCGCGACGCCGCTGGACGTGCTGGAGTACACGCTGCCCAAGTTGGACATGGTGCTGTTGATGAGCGTCAACCCCGGTTTCGGCGGCCAGAAGTTCATTCCCTACGTGCTCGACAAGGCGCGCAAGGTGCGCGCGATGATCGATGCCGGCGGCCATGCCTGCCGGCTGGAGATCGACGGCGGCGTCGGCCCCGGCAACATCCGTGAAGTCGCGCAGGCCGGCGTCGATACCTTCGTCGCCGGCTCCGCCATCTTCGGCGCCGCCAAGGAAGGCGACCCGCATCGCTACGACAGCGTCGTCGCCGCGATGCGCGCCGAGCTGGCCAAGGTATAAGCGCGGCGAATGGCGACCAACCTGCCATGCCGCTGTCCATCAAGGCCGTCGTCATCGATCTCGACGGCACGCTGCTCGACACCGCTGAGGATCTTGCCGATGCCGCCGAGGCCATGCTGGCCGACCTCGGCCTGCCGGCGGTGCCGCTGGCGGAGATCAAGACCTACATCGGCAATGGCGTGTCGCGTCTGGTCAAACGCGCGCTGACCCGCGACCTGTCGGCCGAGCCCGACGCCGAGCTGTTCCGGCGCGCGCTGGCCAGCTTCGAGCGGCATTACGGCGAACACGTCTCGCGCAAGAGCCGCCCCTTCCCCGGCGTCGTCGAGGGCTTGCAGGCGTTCAAGGCCAGCGGCGTACATCTGGCCTGCATCACCAACAAGGCGGCGCGCTTCACCCACCCGCTGCTCAAGGACACCGGCCTGTTCGACTATTTCGAGCTGATCCTGTCCGGCGACAGCCTGCCGGAGAAGAAACCCTCACCGCTGCCGCTGCTGCATGCCTGCCGGGTGTTCGGCTGCGCGCCGGCGGAACTGCTGCTGATCGGCGACTCGCTCAACGACACGCAGGCCGCGCGCGCCGCCGGCTGCCCGGTGTTCTGCGTGCCCTATGGCTACAACCGTGGCCGGCCGGTGGAGGAACTGGACCTCGATGCGGTGGTGCCCAGCCTTGTGGCGGCGCTGCCGTTGATCGAACTCAAGGCGGAAAGCCTGGCCGATACCGCTGAGCCGGCCGTCGATGCCAGGCCCGGCTGAAGCACCCGCCAACGCCACGGCATCCTTTATTCCCGGCGTCACCCCGCTCACGCCCTGCCCATGTTCAACGAAGACCAATTCAACGACCTCGCGCGCCAGGGCTACAACCGCATCCCGGTGATCCGGCAGTTGCCGGCCGACCTGGACACGCCGCTGTCGATCTACCTCAAGCTCGGCAACGAACCGTACACCTATCTGCTGGAATCGGTGGTCGGCGGCGAACGTTTCGGCCGCTACTCCTTCATCGGCCTGCCGGCGCGCACCGTGCTGCGCGTGCACGGCCACTTCATCAGCGTCGAGACCAACGGCCTGCCGGTGGAACAGGGCGACCATGCCGATCCGCTCGAATTCGTCGAGCGTTACCTGGGCCGCTTCAAGGCCGCGCCGGTGCCGGGCATGCCGCGTTTTCCGGGCGGCCTATGCGGTTACTTCGGCTACGACACGGTGCGCTACATCGAGAAACGTCTAGCCGATACGCGCAAGCCCGACGACATCAACACGCCGGACATCCTGCTGATGCTGACCGACGAGCTGTGCGTGGTGGACAACCTGTCCGGCAAGCTCACGCTGATCGTGTACGCCGATCCGCTGCAGGACGAGGCCTACCTGAAGGCCCACCGCCGTCTCGACGAGCTCACGCGCCTGCTGCGCCGGCCCGCGCTGCCGCCGCGCGACGTGGCCGGCGAAGGCGCCGAGGCGGTATCCCAGTTCGGTGAGGACGCATTCAAGGCCGCCGTGGCGCGTGCCAAGCAGTACATCGTCGACGGCGACATCATGCAGGTGGTGCTGTCGCAGCGCATGAGCCGGCCGTTCCATGCCCACCCGCTGTCGCTGTACCGCGCGCTGCGCGGCCTCAACCCCTCGCCGTACATGTTCTATTACGACATGGGCGGCTTCCAGGTGATCGGTTCCTCGCCGGAAATCCTGGTGCGGCTGGAGGGCGACACGGTCACGGTACGTCCCATCGCCGGCACGCGGCCGCGCGGCGCCACGCGCGAGGAAGACGAGCGCCTGGAACGCGAACTGCTGGCCGACCCCAAGGAGCGCGCGGAACACGTGCAACTGATGGATCTTGGCCGCAACGACGTCGGCCGGGTGGCCCGCATCGGCAGCGTGCGCGTCACCGAACACATGTGCATCGAGCGATACTCGCACGTCATGCACATCGTCTCCAATGTCGAAGGCGCGTTGCGGCCCGGTCTGTCGGCCATCGACGTGCTGCGCGCCACTTTCCCCGCCGGCACCGTATCCGGCGCACCCAAGGTACGGGCGATGGAGATCATCGACGAACTGGAACCGGTCAAGCGCGGCGTGTATGCCGGCGCAGTCGGCTACGTCGGCTTCAACGGCGACATGGATGTCGCCATCGCCATTCGCACCGCCGTGGTCAAGGACCACACCTTCCATGTCCAGGCCGGTGCCGGCATCGTCGCCGATTCCGACCCGGACAGCGAATGGCGGGAAACCTGCAACAAGGCCAAGGCGGTGATACGCGCCGCCGAACTGGCGCAGAGCGGATTTGGCGGGGAGGCGGATTACTGACCGGCCGCTCGCTCGCGGCGACCGGGAAACCACTTGATCGGCGCGTCAGTAACGGTAGCGCAGCCCGGCGGTCCGCACGTTGCCGCCACCCTGTTTGCCGAACACCCCATACGCGGTGGAACGGTGATGCAGGCGAAACAGCGTGGCCCAATCGCTGCCCGGCTGCGCCAATTCCAGTTCGAGCTGCCAGTACAGCATCGATCGTTTGCTGCTCCCGTCCAGCCTGACCTCGGCCGCCGGCACGCGGGTGGCATGGGATGGGCCGGCACCGAAGGCGACGCTGGTCGCCAGCCGTTCACGCCAGGGAAAGGCATGAAAGCACATCGTTCCCCAGTGCGTTGAACTCCCAGTGATCCTGTAAACCGAAATGCCGGAGCGTATTGCCCTCGACCTCGAACGACCAGTGGCGCGGCGCATCACGCCACAGCGTACGCGCACCGGCCAGCGCGATCAGACGCGAATCGACCCAGTCGGCACGGCCGGACAGTGACTTGATCCAGTCTTCATCGGTCATGCGTCCGGCATAGACACTGATCGCGGTATCGCCGGTATCGGCCGTGGCCGGCGCGATGACTGCGCAACAGAACGCAAACACCAGGGTGGTGGGCGGGAAGGCAACCCCCGCCGGCACGCCGAGAGAAACGGTTGACATGGCGGCAAGATACATCAGCGGACCGATACCCCTCGAGCGCCTCCACCCCGTTGCCGGCGGCCCGCCGGAACTGGCACGGGCGGGGTTTTTTGCTAGAATGCGCGCCATCGAAAAGTCGTCGGAAACGAAGATCTTTCGATGGTTCCGGTATGTGTTGTTTAGTGTTGATCAACTCCGTCCTGAGGAAAAACCACATGAAATACTCCGTCCTGCTCGCTGCCCTGCTGGCCTTCTCCCTGACTGCTTGCGGCAAGAAAGAAGAAGCCGTCGTGGAACCCGCTCCCGCGCCCGAAGTCGCCGCCCCCGCGCCGATGGCTCCGGCCGAGGAAGCCCAACCCACCGAAGGCGAAGCCGCCGAAGGTCACGCCGCTGAAGGCCAGGCTGCCGACAAGCCGGCCGCTCCCGGCTACGGCAACTAAGCGTCACTCGCTTGAAGAAAACCGGCCTTCGGGCCGGTTTTTTTTCTTTCCAAGTTGCTCCACCGGCGGGATTTCGGAACGTCACCGACTTCCGTTCCTGTTTCGGTGGATGTTTACGACTCCTTCGAAAGACGGGTGCTCGGAGGAAAGCTCAACCGGTAGCGATGTTCGGATTTCGCCCCCGACGCCGTCGAGTCGACAGACCGGACGGCGGCACAGGCCCGGAGAAATATCGTATCTCATTGTTTATAAACAATAATAAAAACGGGCACAGTCATTGCTTGAAGACATGACAGTCAACCAACGGAGTCTGCCATGCACAAGTTCGCATCCGCCTTGCTGTTCGCCGCCAGCCTGGCCGCCAGCGCCGCCGCGCAGGCGGTGGTGATCACCATCGACGGCAATCTGGCCGACTGGGGCCTGAAACGCAACGGCAACGCCAACGACTGGATCCCGGACCCGGCCCTGGGGCTGGTGGAAGGCGTGAACTGGAAGGTCGAAGACCAGACCGGCGGCGCCAACAGCTTTCTGAATCCCGGCTGGGGCGGCCAGGCCTACGACGCCGAGGCGTTATACGTCCATCTCGACAGCAGCCACCTGTATATCGCCCTGGTCACCGGCCTGAGCCCTGACACGATCACCAACCCGGCGCTCAACACCTACGGACCGGGCGATTTCGCCATCGATTTCGGCCGGAACGGGGTGTTCGAGTTCGGCATCGAGACCACCGGCCCGAACGCCGGCGCAGTGTATCGCGTCGACCAGTGGGCCTACGGCCTGTGGGACGTCAACGGCAATCACAATCCCGCCAATCCGGACACCGGTCATCCCACGTCCATCGTCGCCGGCACCCTGGTGGGCCAGGGCCAACTGGTCTACACCACCAGCGCGTTCAAGAACATGGGCATCCACAAGAACGACCAGCACTACGTCATCGAAGCCGCTATTCCGCTCAGCGTGTTCGCCGGCTTTTCCGGCAAGTTCGATGTGCACTGGACCATGGACTGCGCCAACGATGCGATCTGGGTCGATCCGGAACTGGCCGCCGTCCCCGAGCCGGGCACACTGGCGCTGCTGCCGCTCGGTCTGGCCGGCCTGCTGGCGCTGCGCCGACGCACGGCCGTCTGAACCACGCGCCGCCCGGCGCGCGCGACGACGCGTCAGTCGAGCACGCGCGCCAAGCGCGCCACCGCCTCGCGGATGCGCGGCAAGGCGGTGGTATAGGCGAAACGCACGTGCCGACCTGCGCCGTGCACACCGAAATCGCTGCCCGGCGTGATCGCCACGCCGGCCTCCAGCAGCAGTTTTTCCGCCAGCGACTCGCCGTCGCCGCCGAAGCGCGACACGTCGGCATAACAGTAGAACGCCCCCGCCGGCCGGGCATCGATGCGAAAACCCAGAGCCTCCAGCGCCGGCAGCAGCCAGTCGCGTCGCGCACGCAGTTCCGCCTTGCACGCCTCCAGTAGCGGCCGGGTGTCCGGCGCCAGCGCCACCAGCGCGGCATGCTGCGCCACGGTCGGCGCGGCCAGGTAGACGTTCTGCGCCAGCCGGTCGATCACCGGCAGCAGCGCCGGCGGCGCCAGCAGCCAACCGAGGCGCCAGCCGGTCATCAGAAAGTATTTGGAGAAGCTGTTGATCACCAGCACGTCATCGCCCAGCGCGGCGGCACTCTGCGGCACCCGGTCATAGACCAGCGAGTGATAGATCTCGTCGACTAGCAGCCAGCCGCCACGCGCGCGCACCACGGCGTGGATCGCGGCCAGCTCGGCGTCGTCCAGCAGCGTGCCGGTGGGATTGCCGGGGTTGGCCACCAGGACGCCGCGCGTGCGCGGCCCCCAATGGCGCTCGACCAGCGCCGCGCTGAGCTGATAGCCGCTCTCGGGCCCCACCGGCACGGCGACCGCGCGGGCGTCCAGCAGGCGGGCGAAATGGCGGTTGCACGGATAGCCGGGATCGGCCAGCAGCACTTCGTCGCCGGCATCGAACAACGCCGCCAGGGCCAGCAGCAGCGCGCCGGACGCGCCTGGCGTCACCGCCACGCGCGCGGCGTCGACGTCGACGCCGTGACGCTCGCCATACCATGCGGCGATGCCTGCGCGCAGTGCCGGCAGGCCCAGCGCCGGGGTGTAATGCGTCCGCCCGGCGCGCAGCGCGGCGATGCCGGCCTCCACCACCGGCGCCGGCGTGGCGAAGTCCGGTTCGCCGACCTCCATGTGGATGATGTCGCGCCCTTCGGCTTCCAGCGCGCGTGCACGCGCCAGGATGGCCATCACGCGGAACGGTTCGATGGCCTCGGCCCGTGCCGCCGCATGCGGCTTGGTCATGGCTTGGCGCGCCGACGGCCGTGATCAGAGATGCGCATCGATGAACTCGCGCACGAAATGCTCCGGCTTGGCGCTGTGGAATCGCGCGCGCTCCTCACCGTCCTTGAACAGCAGCACGGTGGGAAAGCCACGCGCGCCGTAACGCCCGGCCAGCTTCATGTTGTCGCCCTCGTCCACCTCCACCTTGGCCAGCCGCACCTTGCCGTCATAGCTGGGAATCACCCGCGCCAGCACCGGCGCCAAATAGTGGCAGGGACCGCACCAATCGGCCCACAGGTCGACCAGCACCAGGTGATGGTGCGAGGCCTCGATGACGTCGCGCTCGAAGTGATGCACGTCGGTGTCGAAGATGCACTTGCCGTCGCACGCGCGTTCGTGTTGATGATCGTGGATCTGCAGGGTCATGACGTCGCTCTCCGGTCGCGGCGCGCGTCCCGCCGGTGCGCCCGACGCCCTCGGGGCACGCGCCTTGGCAAAAGGCGCAATGCTACCGGCGCCAGCGGGTGGGCGGCTACTGCCCTGCCCGCACGCCGCTCAGGCCACCCACAGCGCCATGAAGTCCTGCACCGGCGTCGCTTCCAGCCGTGCCTGGTCGGCGCACAGCGCACTCAGCGCGGCGCATCGCTTGGGCGCCAGCCGGCCGGCCAGCGCCGCTTCGAACTTCTGCAGCAGGATGGGGATGCCCTCGGCGCGGCGCGAGCGGTGGCCGATGGGCGCATCGATGCTGACCTTGTCCGTGCAGGTGCCATCGTCGAAAAAAACCTGCACGCTGTTGCCGATGTAGCGTTTGTCGGCTTCCAAGTACTCGCGCGTGAAGCGCGGGTTCTCCTTCACCGTGGTCCTGGCACGCAGCGCGTCGATGCGCGGGTCGGCGGCGCCGGCGTCGGTGTAGTCGTCGGCGGTCAGGCGGCCGCGCAGCAGCGGCACCGCGACCATGTACTGGATGCAGTGGTCGCGGTCGGCGAAGTTGGCCAGCGGGCCGGTCTTGTCGATGATGCGGCAGCCGGCTTCCTGCGTTTCGATCTCGATGCGTTCGATCCGGTCGATGCGGTCCTTGACCAGCGGATGCAGCGCCAGCGCGCATTCCACGGCGGTCTGCGCGTGGAATTCGGCCGGGAAGCTGATCTTGAACAGGATGTTCTCCATCACATAGCTGGCGAACGGCTGGCTGAACTTCAGTGCGTTGCCGCGGAACAGGCTGTCCTGGAAGCCCCAGGTCCTGGCGGTGAGCGCCGACGGATAGCCCATCTCGCCGGTGAGACAGATCAGCGCCAGGCGCACGCCGCGCGAGCTGGCATCTCCCGCCGCCCAGGACTTGCGCGAGCCGGTGTTGGGCGCATGCCGGTAGGTGCGCAGCGCGCAACCGTCGATCCAGGCATGCGACAGGGCATTCAATACCTCCTCACGGCTGCCGCCGAGCAGTTTGGCCGCCACCGCCGTGGAGGCGATGCGCACCAGCATGACATGATCGAGGCCGACCCGGTTGAAGGCGTTCTCCAGCGCGGTCACACCCTGGATTTCGTGCGCCTGGATCATCGCCATCAGCACGTCCTTCATACGCAGCGGCGGCCGGCCTTCGGCGACGTTCTTGCGCGACAGCCAGTCGGCGACGCCGAGGATGGCACCCAGGTTGTCGGACGGATGGCCCCACTCGGCAGCCAGCCAGGTATCGTTGAAATCGAGCCAGCGCACCAGGCAGGCGATGTCCCAGGCGGCCTTCACCGGGTCCAGTTCGTGCGCGGTACCGGGCACGCGCGTGCCGCCGGGCAGATGGGCGCCGGGCACCAGCGGACCGAGCAGCTTGGTGCATTCCGGATAGTCCAGCGCCATCAGCGCGCAGGCCAGCGAATCCATCAGGCAGTAACGCGCCGTTTCCATCGCCAGCGGCGACTGGCTGGCGTCGTAATCCATGACGTAATCGGCCATGGTTTGCAGGACGGTGTCGAATGGGGGGCGGTCGGCGGCGCGGATATCGTGGGTGGACATGATGGCTGAGTCGTGCGTGGCGAGTGAGGGTTGGACGATCTCCCGCAAGCGGGAGAGGGAGAACCTAAGGTCGTTGATCGATGGGCACGAATTTCCGATCCTCCGGGCCGATGTAATTCGCCGAGGGCCGGATGATCTTGCCGTCCAGGCGCTGTTCGATCACATGCGCGGCCCAGCCGGTGGTGCGCGCGATGATGAACAGCGGCGTGAACATGGCGGTGGGCACGCGCATCATGGCGTAGGACACGGCGCTGAACCAATCCAGGTTGGGAAACAGGTTCTTGATCGCCTTCATCACCGCTTCCAGACGCTCGGCGACGTCGTACAGCTTGCGGTTGCCGGCATGCTCGGCAAGCCGCCTGGCCACCGCCTTGATCACCACGTTGCGCGGATCGGATACCGTGTAGACCGGGTGGCCGAAGCCGATGATCACCTCCTTGTTTTCCAGCACGCGTCGGCGGATGTCGGCCTCGGCCTCGTCCGGCGTGTCGTAACGGCTCTGTATACCGAACGCCGCCTCGTTGGCGCCACCGTGCTTGGGGCCGCGCAGGGCGCCGATGGCGCCGGTGACCGCGGAATACATGTCCGAGCCGGTGCCGGCGATGACCCGTGCGGTGAAGGTGGAGGCGTTGAACTCGTGCTCGGCATACAGGATCAACGAGGTGTGCATGGCGCGCACCCAGATCGCCGGCGGCGCCTCGCCGTGCAGCAGATGCAGGAAATGGCCGCCGATGGAATCGGCGTCGCTGTCGACCTCGATGCGCCGGCCGTTATGGCTGTAGTGGTACCAGTACAGCAGCGCCGAGCCCAGGCTGGCGATCAGCCGGTCGGCGATGTCGCGCGCGCCGGCGACGCTCTGCGTCTCCGCCTCCGGCAGCAGGCAGCCGAGCGTGGACACCGCCGTGCGCATCACGTCCATCGGATGGGCCGATGCCGGCAACTGCTCCAGCACCGTCCTCGATACCGCCGGCAGGCCGCGCAGCGCACGCAGCTTGGCCTTGTAGGCGGCCAGTTCGGCGCGGTTGGGGAAATGGCCGTGGATCAGCAGATGCGCGACTTCCTCGAATTCGCACACGTCGGCGATGTCGAGGATGTCGTAGCCGCGATAGTGCAGGTCGTTGCCGGTGCGGCCGACCGTGCACAGCGCGGAATTGCCGGCGACCACGCCGGACAGCGCGACGGATTTCTTCGGCTTGGGGGCGGTGGGGGTATCGGTCATGTCGTCTCCTTGTATGTTCCGCTCCATGTCGGGTTACCGGGGAAATCCGTCCTTGCCCTCGGCAAACAGGGCATCCAGCTTGCGTTCGAACTCGTGATAGCCAAGGTGTTCGTACAGTTCCATGCGCGTCTGCATGGTGTCCAGCACACCCCGCTGCGTGCCGTCGCGTCGGATCGCGCCATACACGTTCAATGCCGCACGGCTCATGGCGCGGAACGCCGACAGCGGATACAGCACCAGGCCGACGCCGACCGCGCGCAGTTCCTCGACGGTGAACAGCGGCGTGGCGCCGAACTCGGTGATGTTGGCGAGGATGGGCACCTTCACCGCCTGGGCAAAGGCTTGGTACTGCGCCAGCTCGGTCATCGCCTCGGGAAAGATCATGTCGGCGCCGGCCTCGACGCAGGCGCCGGCGCGGTCGATGGCGGCTTGCAGGCCCTCGGCCTGCAATGCGTCGGTGCGCGCCATGACGACGAATTCCGCATCGATCCTGGCATCCACCGCCGCCTTCACCCGGTCCACCATCTCCGCCTGGCTGACGATGGCCTTGCCGGGCCGGTGGCCGCAGCGTTTCTGCATGACCTGGTCCTCGATGTGCACCGCCGCCACGCCGGCGCGGGTCAGCGCGCGGATGGCGCGGGCGATGTTGAAGGCGCCGCCCCAGCCGGTATCGATATCCACCAGCAGCGGCAGTTCGGTCACGTCGGTGATGCGGCGCGCGTCGATCAGCACGTCTTCCAGCGTGGTGATGCCCAGATCGGGGATGCCGCAAGAACTGGCGGCGACGCCGCCGCCGGACAGATACAGCGCCTTGAAACCGGAGTGCTCGGCCAGCCGCGCGGCATAGGCATTGATGGCGCCGACCACCTGCAAGGGGCGCTCGGCGGCGACGGCGGCGCGGAAACGGGCGCCGGCGGATGTGAGTTGGGTCATGGTCGTCGATCCTTCCGTATCAGGTTTTCACCGCCTTCCGAATCTCCTCCAGCGCGTTGGGATCGTCCAGCGTCGACAGGTCGCCGGTCTCGCGGCCTTCCGCCAGCGCCTGGATGGAGCGGCGCAGCAGCTTGCCGGAGCGGGTCTTGGGCAGCGCGTTGACGAAGTACAGCTTATGCGGCTTGGCCACCGCGCCGAGCCGTTCGGCGACCTTGGCGATGCATTCCTGCTCCAGCAGCGCGCGCGCGGTGGGGTCGGCGATGCGCGCCGGGTCCTTGACCGTGCAGAAGCCGATCGGCACCTGGCCCTTCAACTCATCCTGCACACCGACCACCGCCACCTCGGCGATGCAGGCATGCGCTTGCAGCGCCTCCTCGATCTCGCGCGTGCCGAGACGATGGCCGGCGGTGTTGATGACGTCGTCGGTACGGCCGAGGATGAAGAAATAGCCCTCGTCGTCGCGCAGCGCCCAGTCCGACGAGGAATACAGCAGTGTCTTCTGGAACTGGCCGAAATAGCTGTCGAGGAAGCGCGCATCATCGCCCCACACCGTGGTCAGGCAGCCCGGCGGCAGCGGCGGTTTCACGGTCAGCACGCCCTTCTCGTTGGGGCCGCACTCGGCGCCGGTCTGTTCGTTGACCACGCGGATGTCGAAGCCGTAGGCCGGCAAGCCAGGCGAGCCGAACTTCACCGGCTGCATCTCCACACCCGGCAGCAGTGTCAGCATCGCCCAGCCGGTTTCGGTCTGCCAGTAATGGTCAATCACCGGCACGCCCAGGCCGTCGGTGATCCAGCGCGAGGTCGGCTCGTCCAGCGGCTCGCCGGCGATGAACAGATAGCGCAGACTGGAAACGTCGTACTTCTTCAGCCAGGCCGGGTCTTGCTTCTTCAGCACGCGGATCGCGGTGGGCGACGAGAACATCGTGGAGACCTTGTGATCCTGCACGATCTTCCACCAGATGCCCGCATCCGGCCGGATCGGCAGGCCCTCGTAAACGATGGTCGCCATGCCGTGGATCAACGGCCCGTAGACGATGTAGCTGTGCCCCACCACCCAGCCGATGTCCGAAGTGGTGAACATGGTCTCGCCCGGCTGCGCGCCATAGATGTAGCGCATGGACGCCGCCAGCGCCACCGCGTAGCCGCCGACGTCGCGCTGCACGCCCTTGGGCTTGCCGGTGGTGCCGCTGGTATAGAGGATGTAGCTGGGCTCGTTGGCCTCCAGCCAGGTCATCGGCACCTCGACGTCGCGGTGTTCGTCGCGCAGATCCCAGTAATCCTCGTCGCGGCCGTCCACCCACTGCATGTCGGCGTCGAGGCCGCGGTCGACGATCAGCACCTTGGGCGGCGCGTGCTTCGCCTCGCGCATCGCCTCGTCCACCAGATGCTTGTACGGCACCGGCTTGCCGCCGCGCATACCGGCGTCGGCGCAGATCAGCAAACAGGGTTTGGCGTCGTCGATGCGCAGCGCCAGGTTGTGCGCCGCGAAACCGCCGAACACCACCGAATGCACCGCCCCCAGGCGCGCGCAGGCCAGCATGCAGAACACCGCTTCGGCGATCATCGGCATGTAGATCACCACCCGCTCGCCCTTGCTCACGCCCAGCGCGCGCAGCACAGCGGCGCAGCGGTTCACCTCGCGGTGCAACTCGGCATAGCTGTAGGTGCGTTGCTCGCCGGTCTCGGTGGACAGCCAGATCAGCGCCGGTTGCGCGGCACGCGCCGGCAGATGGCGGTCCACGGCGTTGTGGCACAGGTTGGTGCGACCGCCGACGAACCAGCGGCGGAACGGCGGATGGTCATAGTCGAGCACGCGCGTGGGCGCTTCGTGCCACTCGATCAGGCCGGCCTGCTCGCCCCAGAAACCTTCCGGATCGTCGATGGAACGACGGTAAAACGCCTGGCTGTCCATGGTGTCTCCTCCTATGGCGGGCGTAGCGCATGGCATTGTGCACCGCAAAAGCTGACGCGAGCCTGACGGCGCTCACCTTACCGGCCTCGCCGGACAACCGCACCATTCCGGTGCACCGATGTGCACCACGACCTGCCAAGGGTCATGAAATTTTCCTCAACCGGCACCAATTCCTGTCGATACGGTCTCAACAGACGTTTTTGGCAGTGGCACGCACATTGCTCTAGTCTGGCAGAGGAACGTGTGAACACCGGGCCGGGATCATGGATCAGGAGTCGCGAAATGAGCTTGTTCAATCAGTACATCGAACGTTACCGCCGCGTGGAAGAGGAATACACGCTGGAGGAATACCTGAAGATCTGCAAACAGGACCGTATCGCCTACGCCAGCGCGGCCGAACGCATGCTCGCGGCGATCGGCGAGCCGGAACGGGTGGATACCCGCCAGGATCCGCGCCTGTCGCGCATCTTTTCCAACAAGATCATCAAGATCTACCCGGCGTTCAAGGACTTCTACGGCATGGAGGAGACCATCGAGCAGATCGTCTCCTATTTCCGCCACGCCGCGCAGGGGCTGGAGGAACGCAAGCAGATCCTCTACCTGCTGGGGCCGGTCGGTGGCGGCAAGTCGTCGCTTGCCGAGAAGCTCAAGCACCTGATGGAAAAGGCGCCGTTCTACGCGATCAAGGGCTCGCCGGTGAACGATTCGCCGCTGGCGCTGTTCTCCGCCGAGGAGGACGGCGACATCCTGGAACAGGAATACGGCATCCCGCGCCGCTATCTCGGCCGCGTGCTGTCGCCCTGGGCAGTCAAGCGCCTGCACGAGTTCAACGGCGACATCACCAAGTTCCGCGTGGTCAAGCGCTGGCCGTCGGTGCTGGGCCAGGTCGGCATCGCCAAGACCGAGCCGGGTGACGAGAACAACCAGGACATCTCCTCGCTGGTGGGCAAGGTGGATATCCGCAAGCTGGAGAAGTTCTCGCAGGACGATCCGGACGCCTACAGCTACTCCGGTGGCCTGTGCCTGGCCAACCAGGGGCTGCTGGAATTCGTCGAGATGTTCAAGGCGCCGATCAAGGTGCTGCATCCGCTGCTGACCGCCACCCAGGAGGGCAACTACAAGGGCACCGAGGGCTTCGGCGCGATTCCGTTCGACGGCGTGGTGCTGGCGCACAGCAACGAGTCGGAATGGCAGGCGTTCCGCAACAACAAGAACAACGAGGCCTTCCTGGACCGCATCTACATCGTCAAGGTGCCGTACTGCCTGCGCGTGTCCGACGAGGTGAAGATCTACCGGAAGCTGCTGCGCCACAGCTCGCTGTCGGATGCGCCGTGCGCGCCCGGCACGCTGGAGATGCTGGCGCAGTTTTCGGTGCTCACGCGCCTGAAGGAACCGGAGAATTCCAGCATCTTCTCGAAGATGCGCATCTACGACGGCGAAAACCTGAAGGACACCGACCCCAAGGCCAAGTCGTATCAGGAGTATCGGGATTTCGCCGGGGTCGACGAGGGCATGACGGGCATTTCCACGCGCTTCGCGTTCAAGATCCTGTCACGCGTGTTCAACTTCGATCACAGCGAGATCGCCGCCAACCCGGTACACCTGCTGTACGTGCTGGAGCAGCAGATCGAACAGGAACAGTTCCCGCCCGAGGTGGCGCAACGCTACGTCGCCTACCTCAAGGAGTACCTGGCGCCGCGCTACGCCGAGTTCATCGAGAAGGAGTTGCAGACCGCCTATCTGGAGTCGTATTCCGAGTACGGCCAGAACATCTTCGACCGCTACGTCACCTACGCCGACATGTGGATCCAGGACCAGGAATACCGCGACCCGGATACCGGCGAAATCCTCGACCGCGGCCAGCTCAACGCCGAACTGGAGAAGATCGAGAAGCCGGCCGGCATCGCCAATCCCAAGGACTTCCGCCACGAGGTGGTCAATTTCGTGCTGCGCGCGCGCGCGCAGAACCACGGCAAGAACCCGGCGTGGACCAGCTACGAGAAGCTGCGCGCGGTGATCGAGAAGCGCATGTTCTCCAGCACCGAGGATCTGCTGCCGGTGATCTCGTTCAACGCCAAGGCCTCCAGCGAGGAGCAGAAGAAGCACCACGACTTCGTGCAGCGCATGGTGGCCAAGGGCTATACCGACAAGCAGGTGCGCCTGCTGGCGGAATGGTATCTGCGCGCACGCAAGGCATCGTGAACGGACCCCGCGCATGAGCCAGTTGATCGACCGTCGCCTGTCCGGCAAGAACCGCAGCGCGGTCAACCGCCAGCGCTTCCTGCGCCGCTACAAGGGACAGATCCGCAAGGCAGTGGCCGAGGCGGTGTCCGGTCGCAAGGTGTCCGACCTGGAACGCGGCGAGAAGATCTCCATCCCGTCCAAGGATCTGGAAGAGCCTGTATTCCATCACGGACCCGGTGGCCGGCGGCAGATCGTGCATCCCGGCAACAAGGAGTTCGTCGGCGGTGACCGCGTCGACCGCCCCGAAGGCGGCGGCGGTGGCCGGGGCGGCGGCGCGTCGCAGGATGGCGAGGGCATGGACGACTTCGTGTTCGAGCTGTCCAAAGAAGAGTTCATGGATTTCTTCTTCCAGGATCTGGCGCTGCCCGACCTGGTGAAGAAACAGCTCGCCGCCGTGCCGGAGGTGAAGAAGACGCGCGCCGGCTTCGTCAGCCAGGGCAATCCGGCCAACCTGCACGTGGTGCGTTCCATGAAGCAGGCCATCGGCCGCCGTCTGGCGATGGCCGCCGGCCCCAGGGAAGCGCTGCGCGAAGCGGAGGAAGCACTGGAAACACTGATCGCCGAGGGGCATGGCGAGAGCGCCGAGGCGGAAGCGCTGCGTGAGGAAATCGCCACGCTCAAGGCGCGCATCGCCGCCGTGCCGTTCATCGACACCTGGGATCTGCGTTACGCCAACCGCGTCGACCAGCCCACGCCCAGCAGCCAGGCGGTGATGTTCTGCCTGATGGATGTGTCCGGCTCCATGAACGAGGAACGCAAGGACATCGCCAAACGCTTCTTCATGCTGCTGTACCTGTTCCTGACGCGCAGCTACGAGCGCATCGAGGTGGTGTTCATCCGCCATCACACGGTGGCCATGGAGGTCGACGAGGAGGACTTCTTCACCTCGCGCGAGACCGGCGGCACCGTGGTGTCCAGCGCACTGGAACTGATGAACGAGATCGCGCGCGAGCGTTATCCCAGCCAGGCCTGGAACCTGTACGTGGCACAGGCTTCCGACGGCGACAACTGGGAGGACGATTCGCCGCGCTGCGCCGACCTGCTGCTGCACGACATCCTGCCGCTGGTGCAGTACTACGCCTATGTCGAGATCAAGGCCGAGGAACCGCAGAGCCTGTGGCACCAGTACGAGGCGGTGGCGGCGCGCAACAAGCGTTTCGCGATGCGCCGCATCCTGGACGTGGCCGACATCTACCCGGTGTTCCGCGAACTGTTCGCCAAGAAGAGCACGGCATGAACGAACCGACACCCAAGCCCGCCCCGCTGCCGGCGACGGCACGCCAGCCCCTGTCCACCGGTTCGGAGTGGACCTTCGAACTGCTGGAACGCTACGACCGCGAAATCGCGCGGGTCGCCGCCCACTATGGCTTGGACACCTATCCCAACCAGATCGAGGTGATCTCGTCCGAGCAGATGATCGACGCCTATTCCTCGGTGGGCATGCCAGTGGGCTATCACCACTGGTCGTTCGGCAAGCAGTTCATGACCACGCAGAAGAGCTACAAGCGCGGGCAGATGGGTCTGGCCTACGAGATCGTGATCAACTCCAACCCGTGCATCGCCTACTTGATGGAAGAGAACACCATGACCATGCAGGCGCTGGTGATCGCGCATGCCTCGTATGGCCACAACTCGTTCTTCAAGGGCAACTATCTGTTCCGCACCTGGACCGATGCCGAGGGCATCCTCGACTACCTGGTGTTCGCGCGCAATTACGTCGCCGAGTGCGAGGAGCGCCACGGCGAACAGGCAGTGGAGGAAATCCTCGATTCCTGCCACGCGCTGATGAATCATGGCGTCGACCGCTACAAGCGTCCGGCCCGGCTGTCCATGGCCAAGGAGCAGGCGCGCCAGATGGAACGCGAGGCCTACCTGCAATCGCAGGTCAACGACCTGTGGCGCACGTTGCCCGCGCGCCAGACGGCGGAACGGGAACGGCAGACCACGCGCTTTCCGGCGGAACCGCAGGAGAACCTGCTCTACTTCATCGAGAAACACGCGCCGCGCCTGGAACCCTGGCAGCGCGAGATCGTGCGCATCGTGCGCAAGATCGCGCAGTACTTCTACCCGCAGCGGCAGACGCAGGTGATGAACGAGGGCTGGGCCACGTTCTGGCACTACACCCTGCTCAACCATCTGTACGAGGAAGGCCGGCTGACCGACGGCTTCATGCTGGAATTCCTGCAAAGCCATACCAACGTGGTGTACCAGCCGCCGTTCCACAGCCGCGCCTACGGCGGCATCAACCCGTATGCGCTGGGCTTCGCGATGTTCCAGGATCTGCGCCGCATCTGCGAACGGCCGACCGACGAGGACCGGCGCTGGTTCCCGCAGCTCGCTGGCGGCGACTGGGTGAAGACGCTGGACTTCGCCATGCGCAATTTCAAGGACGAGAGTTTCATCGCACAGTACCTGTCGCCCCGACTGATCCGCGAGCTCAAGCTGTTCGCGGTGATCGACGACGACCACGACGACAAGCTGGAGATCGCCGCCATCCATGACGACGCCGGCTACCGCACGGTGCGCCAGATGCTGGCGGAACAGTACAACCTGGGCCAGCGCGAACCCAACATCCAGGTGTACGACGTCGACGTGTATGGCGACCGCACGCTGACGCTGCGTCACTTCATGCACAACCGCCGTCCGCTGGGCGACAGCACCGAGGAGATGCTGCGCCACATCGCCCGCCTGTGGGGCTACGACGTGCGCCTGGAAAGCGTCGATGCCAACGGCACGATGCAGGCGGCCTACGAGGTGCAGGTGTAGCGGCGCGCCGCGCGCGCATCGGCTCTCGCTGCCGCCGTGCCGGTCGTCCGGCACGTGCCCGGTGACCGGGTACGTTCCCCGATCAGGGGAAAAATCGCACGGATGAATCCACGTCCCGGCTCGTATCCCCGGAAGCGGCGCACACGCGGGAGTTGCCGGGTTGGCGCGGGCAAACTCCGACCGACCGACGCGATCAGAGACCCACGCGCAGCAGCAACGCCCCCATCGCCACCAGCAACAGCCCGCCGCCGATGGCCAGCACCAGAGTCAGCGACTTCACCCGGGCTTGCAGCCGCGCCAGTCGTTCCGGCGTGACCGCCTCGCCGGCGCGGGCCGCCGAGATCTCGCCCAGTCGTCGTTCCGTCGCCGCCAGGTGCGCTTCCATCTGCGCCGCGTGTTCGCGCAGGCGGGTCTCCACCGCCGCCTGCAACTCCTGCCACCGCTGTGCCTGCTGCCGTTCGAGGTCGACGCGCAGACCGGCATGCAGTTGGTCGATGCCGGTGGTGAGGAACTGCTGCAGGTAGCCGTGCAGCCCGTCCGCTTCCGGTACGGCCGGCGACGCGGTCTCCAGCGCGGTCAGGCGCCGTTCCATGTCCTGGCCGAGCGCGGCCAGTCTCTGCGCCCCGGCGCCGGTCTCCGCCACTGCGTGGCGCAGCGCCGCCGTCTCCGCGGCGGCCGCATCCAGACGCTGGCTCTCCACCCGGACCCATTGCTCGATGGTCTGCTGCTGCGCGGCGAGGCGCGAGCCGATGCGCTCGTCCAGCTCGGCCAGCAGTTGCTCGCGCAGCGGCTCCAGGCGGCTCCCCAGCAGCCGTTCCACCACCGCCTGCACGGCCGCCGGGTCCATTGGCACGGCGGCCGGCGCGGCGGGCGGCGCCGCGGGCGCGGCCGTGGTGACGGCGCTTGGCAGGCGTGCCAGCAGGGCCTCCAGCACCCCGGGTGGCGGCGGCTTGGCGATGGCATCCACGGCACCGGCGGCGCGCGCCTGCTCGACGAACTCGGGTTCGTCGTTGCCGCTGACGATGATCACCGGGATGTCTTGGATACCGGGTGTGGCCTGGATGCGCCGCGTCACCTCGAAGCCATCCATGTCCGGCATCATGTGATCCATGAAGATCAGGTCCGGCCGTCGATGGGCGAGATAATCCAGGGCCTGCTGGCCGGACTCGGTCATGTCCACCCGCATGCCGGCGGCCTCCAGCCGCTTCTGCATGGTCAGGCGGCCGACCTTGGAATCGTCGACCACCAGCGCGTGTAGTTTCGCCACGTTGCAAGTCCTCCGGATGGCAAGACCATTCGATTGAAGATGCCCGCCGGCGCAGCCCGCACGGGCCTGGACCAGCCCATCACCGCGACGGATCGGGCAGCGATGGCTCGTCCGCGGCGAACTCGCGCGCCCAGTCCCCCCAGGTGTACCAGTCATCCCCCAGCATTTCCGCCGGGTGCTCGGTGCGCCCGGAGCCGTTGCCGCACATCAGCGCGTCGGCCGGACAATAACGGTCACAGCCCCAGCAGATGCGCTCGGGATGTTTGGGGTGCAGCGGAAATTTCTTGCGGACCATGCCCATAGCGTAGCAGAGGGCGGCGCATTGCCCTAAGCCGGCGTGGCCGGCATCATCACGGCGCAACACCCATCCCCACCCGATCCCGACGACGGCAAGGAGCCCACATGACCACGCGTTGCGCCTGGGTCGGCCAGGATCCGGTGTACGTCGCCTACCACGACCACGAATGGGGCGTACCGCTGCACGACGAACGCGCCCTGTTCGAGTTCCTCATCCTGGAAGGCGCGCAAGCCGGCCTGTCCTGGCTGACCATCCTGAAGAAACGCGAAAACTACCGGCGCGCGTTCGCCGGTTTCGATGCCGAGCGCGTCGCGCGCTTCGGCGAGGCCGACGTCGCCCGGCTGCTAACCGACCCGGGCATCGTGCGCAACCGCCTGAAGATCGCCGCGGCGATCGGCAACGCCCGCGCCACGCTGGCGCTGCGCGACGCGTTCGGCGGTCTGGACGCCTACTTCTGGCGTTTCGTCGACGGTCGCCCCATCGTCAACGTCTGGCGCCGCCTGACGGAAGTGCCGGCGCGCACGCCGCTGTCCGACGTCATCAGCAAGGATTTGAAACGACGCGGTTTCAAATTCGTCGGCTCCACCATCGTCTACGCGCACATGCAGGCCACCGGCATGGTCAACGACCATACCGTGGACTGTTTCCGCCACCGCCAACTGGCCGGCGGCACCTGAGCCACCACCTGCTGCCCGCATGAGTTCGCGCTACGCTCGCGATCACGGCCACCACCCTCGCCGGCATTGCGCGGCGGCGCGGCGATCCAGCGGGCAATGGCCAGCCGTTACACTCTCGCCATGCAATCCGAGCGTCCATCCTTCCCGGACCACTTCACGCCCGTCGCCGCCGCCGACGCGGCATTTCGCCCGCGTGATCCGGACACGCTGTTCGACTGGCTGGCGGCGCCGGCGCCAGCGCCAGCGCGGGAACTGACGGCGCGGTGGGGCGGACCCGGCAGCGCCGCGCCGCGTCTTGTGGCCGCTGGCGCTGCGCATCGGCAGTGGCCGGAGGCTTTCTATCGACGCATGCATCGCCAGGCTGCACCATGCCTGACTGAAACGAGCGGTGGGCATCGGTCAGTCCGGGGCTGCCGCGCGGGTAACGTTTCTGCACCGATGCCCGCTGGCAGGCCAGCGCCGGTTTCATCGGCCCTCGGGTTTCGAGACGAAGCCGATGCGCACGAGCCCTGCTTTTGCGGCCTGCGCCATCACCTTGGCCACTTGTTCGTAAGCCACGCGGCGGTCGGCGCGGATGTGCAGCTCCGGCTGCGGCTGTTTTGCCGCCTCGGCGGCGAAGCGCTGCGGCAACTGTTCCAGCGTCACCGCCTCACCGCTCCAGAACAGGCTGCCATCCTCGCGGATGCCGAAGTCGATGTGCTCGGGTCGGGTGAGGTTGACGTGGCTCGATGCCTTGGGCAAGTCGATCTTCACCGCATGGGTGAGGATCGGCGCGGTGACGATGAAGATCACCAAAAGCACCAGCATCCCATCGACGAGCGGCACGACGTTCATCGCCGCCAGCGGCACGTCGTGATGGCGGCGCGAGATGTCAGCCTCGGCCATGTGTCACCGTCAGGCGCAGATAGAGCTGATGGACGAAGGATTCGAGGCGATTGAGCCACAGGCGGTTGTGACGCTGGAAGGCGTTGTAGGCCAGTACCGCCGGAATCGCCACGGCGAGCCCCAGCGCCGTCATGATCAGCGCTTCGCCCACCGGCCCGGCCACCTTGTCGAGCGTACCCTGACCCGACCTGCCGATCTGCGCCAGCGCGTGATAGATGCCCCACACCGTGCCGAACAGGCCGATGTAAGGTGCGGCGGAACCAGCGGTGGCGAGGATCGTCAGGCCATGCTCGGCGCGCATCATTTCGCGGTCGATCGCATTGTTGAGGCTTCTCGTCAGCACCTCGCCGAAATCGGCATGGCCACCGGCCATGCGCCGGGCATCGAGCGCCTCGATCACCAGGGCGGAAAAGGCATTGCCGGCTTCCGCTGTCCGTTCGTCCAGCGTCTGTGGGGCGCGAAAGCGTGCCTCGAAGGCCGCAGCGCGGCGTTTGGCCAGCCCGTTTTCGATCGAGCGCGTGACGATCAGAGACCAGCTTGCCACCGAGAGCAGCAGGAGCAGGACGAGCACGGTCTTGCCGACCCCGTCGGCCTGGACGAGAAAGTGGGCGAAGCCCAGACCTTGATCCATGGGTTATATTCCCTTACACTGAAATAAAAGTTGTTTTGTTAAAAACAACATTACCAGATATGTAAAGTAAGAATTTAATTCGTAAAGGAGAATTCGATGTTGGCGACCGTTACGGACAAAGGACAAGTCACCGTGCCCAAGGAAATTCGCGACCGCGCCGGCATCGCACCGGGGAGCCGGCTCGACTTCGAGGTGCAGGAAGATGGCAGTCTGTGCGTGCGCATCCTAGCGCGCGGTGCCGACAGCCTGTTTGGCCTGGTCGGTCGTCCCGGCATCGAGCCGCGCAGCATCGAGGAGATGGACCAGGGTATCGCGACCGCCGTCGCCGCCCGCAACCGGCGCACGCGAAAGTGATCGCCCTCGACACCAACGTCCTGGTGCGGCTGGTCACCCGCGACGACGAAGCGCAGGCACAGCGCGCCAGGGCGGCATTCGACGCCCACGCGGAAGACGGCGGTCTGTTCGTCGCCGATATCGTCCTGGTCGAACTGTGCTGGACGCTGGCACACAGCTATGGCTTGGGCCGTGCCGACATCGCGCGGACCGTGCGCGCCTTGCTCGACAATGCGAGCATCGTGCTCGAATCCCCCGCCGCCGTGAAGAACGCGCTGGCCAGCTTTGCAGCCGGCGGTGTCGACTTTCCGGATTGCCTGATCGTCGCCAAGTCCGCCGCCGCGGGTTGCCGCGCCACGCTCAGCTTCGACCGGCGCATGGCGACGCTTCCCGGGGTGGAACTTCTCTAAGTGCGCAACCGCCTGAAGATCGCCGCGGCGATCGGCAACGCCACGCCGCACCGGCCACGCGTGATGGCGTCACTCGCCACGCCCGACGCGATGCCGCGTCTGCCCGCCAGCCTGCGCGCCTGGGGCAGCGACGCCTTTGCCGCCACGCTGAAGCGCGAGCTGGAGAGCCTGCCGACCGATGTCCTGCCCCTGAGCGACGCGCTGCGCATCGGCAGCCACGTGCTCGCCGGCAGTCACGGCGTGCGTCTGCTGTCGGCCAGCGAACATGCGGGCGTCCTGCGCGTGCGGATCGGTCTGTTCTTTTCCAGCGTGATCGCCGGGTGCAGTTGCGCGGACGATCCCACGCCCATCGAGCCCGTCGCCGAATACTGCGAATGTCTGGTGGAGATCGATCGCGCCGACGCGCGTGCCAGCGTGACGCTGGTGGACGACGGATCCGCCGGCATCACAGGGCCTGACGCGCATCCTCGCTGAAGTAGCGCAGCCGGTACAACCGCCAGGGCGCCTCCGCCGATGCCCGGCACACGCCCTGGCGGAACGGCGGCGGCCCCCATGGCAGGGCGTGGCGCAGATCGGCGAACCACACGCAGGTGCCGCGCGCATCGTCGTCGATGCGATAGACCACGGGCAGCACGGCGAACGCGCGGTATGCCGCCAGATCGGGCAGTGACCAGGTTGTGCGCGACGATGCACTGGAACCCGGCCCGGGACGTACCCGCCAGATCAGATCGTCGCGCGCGCGGTAACCCGTGATCGACGCGCCGGGCGCGCCTGCCAGCAGATCGATGAAAGCGGTGCGATAACCGTCGCCATCGGCCAGCACCAGGTGCCAGTGGAACGGCGACAGCGGCTGCGGCAACGCCCATGCGCCGGTGGCCGTGGCATGGGCCGATTGCGGCCGCGCCAACGCCAGCGCCTGCTGACGCAACCCGCCCTGCGCCAGCAAGGCCGCGCCCGCAGCCAGCAAGGCCGCGCGCGCGGCCCAGGCGGCGCGCTCCTGCCGGCGCCAGCCAACCAGCGCGCCGGCCAGCAGGAGCGCTGCGATCCAAACGTTGACGTCCCAGCTCCATGCCAGCGCGTAGGCGGTGGTATCCAGCGGATAGAACAGACGCGTGCCATAGATGGTCACCCAATCGCCGGCGATGTGCGCCGCCAGCCCGAGTGCACACAGCGGCCACAGCGGCATCAGCCGGCGCCACCAACGGCCGTGCGCATCGCCGCGCCACAGCCACGCCAGGGCCAGCGCCAGCAGCGCGGCCCATAGCGGCAACAACACCAGCGAATGGGTCGGGCCGCGATGCAGGTTGAGGAACACCGACGGCGCCAGCGCCATCAGCACGAAATCGACATCCGGAAACGCCGCGCCCAGGCCACAGGCCCATTCCCGTCGCCCCTGCGCCAGCGACGCGCCCGGCCGGCGGGCGACGCGCGCCAGCAACACCCCGCTCAAGGCGTGGGTGACGGTATCCACGTTCAGGCGCCCGGTGCGCTCCGCGGCGCCGTGGCGCGCGCGTCGGCCGCCGGCGCCTCACCCCGGAACGATGGACAGGCCAGCGCGACGCGCTCGGCAGTACCCAACAGATCAGCGAGCAGGCGACGGGTGTTGGGCACTGCATCATCCGCCTCGTTCAACCAACAGGTGAACGCGGCCAGGTAGATCGCCGTACAGGCGGTCTCCGCCACCGCCCGGGCCAAGCCGTGATCGGTTAGCCCCGCGGCCTCGCGCAACCATTGCACGGTGCGGCTGATGCGCATGACGGCAGGAAACTGGATGTGGATGTGCCCCGGCTCCAACTTGGCCAGGATCATCTCGCGCGTCACCCGACGGTGCGGCGCCAGCGCCGCCAGCCAGGCCATGATCAGCCGGAACAGCCGTTCGCGCGGCGACAGACCGTCCAGCTCGCCGCTCGCCGCCAGATCCAGCGCCGCAGCGTCGGCACGATCGAACCAGGCGTCGATCAGCGCATCCTTCTCGCGGTAATGACGGCGGACATCGTTCAACGAGACGCCGGCGGCGGCGGCCACGGCATGCAGCCGCACCTGCTCCCAGCCGTGAAGCTCGGCCAAGGCCAGCGCGGTATCCAGCAAACGTTCGGCATCCTGCATGGCACGTTCCTCCTTCATCCCACCGGAACCGGGCAATCACGCCACCGGCTGCGCCGCGCTCACTGCTTGGCCGTGTAGGTCGGCAGCGTGATGCGCCAGGCCATGGCCGCCAACCGCAGCACCAGGATCGCGGCCATGCCCACCCACGCGGCGATCACCGCATCCACATCCAGCGCCTGCAGGCCGATCATGGCCAACGCGCCGCACCACGCCGCGGATGCGTACAGTTCGCCGCGCACGAAGATCAGCGGCACCTCGTTACACAGCACGTCGCGCAGCACGCCGCCGACCACGCCCGTGGTCACGCCCAGCAGGCTGGCCACCAGCCAGGGCGCCTGCCAGGCCAGCGCGATCTGCGTGCCGACGATGGTGAACAGCGCCAAGCCGACGGCGTCCGGAATCAGGAACAGCCGGGGCGGCAGCTTCATGCCGCGCACCGCGAAGAACACCAGCAAGGCGGTGACCAGGGCCACCACCAGATAAGCCTGATCGGCGATCCAGAAAACCTGGCGATCGAGCAGGATGTCGCGCACGGTTCCACCCCCGAGCGCGGTGGCGGCGCCGACCAGCACCGCGCCGATCAGATCCATCTGCTTGCGCCCGGCATCCAGCACGCCGGTCAGCGCGTTGACGGCGACCGCGGCCATGCCGATCCAGTAAAGCAGCGTATCCATGACAAGCGACGGGCCTCCTCGACGGTCTGCGGGGGCCCATCTTACGCCGTATGCACGCTCGCGCAGGCACCCTCCACCGCAGCGAGCCCGACATCCCGGCCGTCGACGACCTTTCCGGCCGGGGAATGACGACCGCAGCATTGGTTTTTTCAATACAAAGGCTTGAAATATTTGTGCGACGCAACATACGCGGACCGGCTAGCCTGACAGAACACCAGGCGGCGGGCGAACGACCCGCCGCCACGCGAGCGAGACGAGGAGTTCGACATGGCACTGGCCAGCCCGGTGCTGGGCGATTACTGGCCCGGCATCCAGCTCTACTACCCACCGGTGAAATACGCGCCGGCGCTGGGGCAGTACGAGGATCTGGAAGCCGCCGCTCTGCGTTTCCACAAACACGCGCGCCACTGCCACGCGCAAACCCTGTTGTTCGACCTGGAGGACGGCTGCCGCCAGAAGGCGCTGTCGCGCGAACTGCTGCGCCGCGAACTGCCCGGCCTCGGCCGCGAAGACCTGGCCGTGGCGGTGCGCATCAATCCGTTCCGCACCGAGGAATACGAGCGCGACCTGGCCATGCTGCGCGACCTCGCCGAACACATCGACGTGGTCATGCTGGCCAAGGCCGGCGAAGCCTACGGCGCGGCGGAAATCCGCGACCTGTCCGCCTGCCTGGCCGGCATGAACCCGCGCATCACCATCCAGCCCATCATCGAGCACCCCAAGTCGCTGAAGATCGCGCCGGAGATCATGGCCTACCCGACCGTCAAGCACGTGGTGTTCGGCATCCATGACTTCTCCAAGGCCATGGGCATCCACATCACGCCGCGCGGCTGGACGCAGGAACTGGCCTACTTCCTCAACCAGATCCTGTTCGAGGCGCGCATCGCCGGGGTGGGGGTAATCGGCGGCGTCGAGGTGCTGATCGGCCAGGCGGCGATGCCGGAAAGCTTCACGGAGCCGCACGACATCCGTCGCTGGCTGGACCTGCACGGCGACGACGAATCGCGCGTGGTCTACCGCCACGCCTGCGAGGAAGCGGCCATGGGCCTGACCGGCAAGCAGGTCATCCACCCCGGCCACATCCACCTGTGCAAGGTCGCCTACACGCCCTCGCCCACCGAGGTGGCGCGCAACCTTCGCGTGCTGCGCGCCGCCGTCGAAGCCGATGCGCTGCTCGGCGGCGCCATCAAGTTCGAGGGCGAGATGCTCGACCCGCCCATGTTCGGCAAGGCGCTGCAGGTGTTGCTGCGCGCGCACGCACTGCGCGCGCTGTCCGAGCAGGACACCGATTTCGCGCTCGACGTGCTGGCCATGCTGCCGACTCAGGTGGTGCGCGAGAACTGGCCCTATGGAGTCATCCTGTGAACGCATCCCCGTCCCCCGCCACTTGGCAATGGCAGATTCCAGAACGCCTGAACATCGGCGTCGCCTGCACCGACGCGCATCTGGGCATGCCCACCGAACATCGCCTGGCGATGATCGTCGAGGACTACGCGCGCGGCGTCAGCCAGGCCACCTACGGCGAGCTGGCGGCGCGCAGTTCACGCTTCGGCCAGTTGCTGCGCACGCTGGGCGTGGCAGCGGGCGAGCGCGTGCTGATCCGCCTGCCCAACGGTCTGGACTACCCCATGGCCTTCCTCGGCGCACTCAAGGCCGGCGCCATCGCCGTGCCCACCTCGACGCTGCTCACCGCCGAGGAAGTGGCCTACCTGGCGCGCGACTCGGGCGCTGCGGTCCTGGTCACGGACCCGGCGGCCTGGGCCGGCCTGCGCGACCCGCTGAACGGTGTGGACGGGCTGCGCCACGTGCTGCTGGCGTCCGTACCCACATCCCCCGCAAGCGGGGGAGGGGTTGGGGGAGAGGGAAGTCCGCCCGATCGACTTGCGCAGAACGGCCCTCGCCCCGCCCCGCCCCCGCTTGCGGGGGAGGGAGAAAAACAGGTACTCGATCTCGACGCCGAACTGGCCGCCATCGACACCTGGGAAGCGCCCTACGACAGCCGCGCCGACGACCCCGCGTATCTGGTCTACACCTCCGGCACCACCGGCTATCCCAAGGGCGTTCTGCACGCGCACCGCGCCCTGATCGGACGGGAGCCGGCGGCGACCCATTGGTTCGATTTCGCGCCGGAAGGCGACCGTATCGTCCACTCCGGCAAGTTCAACTGGACCTACGTACTCGGTTCGGCGCTGATGGACCCGCTGTATCGCGGCAAGACCGTGATCGTGCACGAGGGCAGGAACGACGCCGCCGGCTGGATACGGCTGATCGCCAAACACGGCGCCACCATCTTCATCGGTGTGCCGACCATCTACCGGCAGATCCTGCAGAAGACCGACTTCACCGGCGCCGACGTGCCGACGCTGCGCCACTGCATGAGCGCAGGCGAGCACCTGTCGGACGAGATGCTCGGCCTGTGGCGCCAACGGTTCGGCGTCGACATCCACGAGGCGGTGGGCATGTCCGAGGTGTCCTACTACCTGTCGCAGAACAAATTCCGGCCGATCCGCCCCGGTTCCGCCGGCTTTCCGCAACCCGGCCACGCGGTGCGCCTGCTCGACCCGGAAACCCTGCGCGAGGTGGCGCCCGGCGAGGAAGGCATGATCGGCCTGCCGGCCGACGATCCCGGCCTGTTCCTGCGTTACTGGAATCTGCCCGAGGAAACCGCCAAGGTTTTCAAGGGCGGCTGGTTCCTCACCGGCGACTACGCGCGTTTCGACGACGATGGCTACATCTGGTTTCTCGGCCGCCGCGACGACATCATCAATTCCTTCGGCTACCGCGTCTCGCCGCACGAGATCGAGCGGGTGATGAAGACGCATCCGGCGGTGGCCGACTGCGCCGCCACCGGCGAGGAACTGTCGGCCGACAAGGTGCTGGTGGTGGCCTACGTCATGCTCCACCCGCGCGCCACGGTCAGCGCCGACGAACTCGCCGCCTTCGGACGCGCGCATCTGGCCGCCTACAAGGCGCCGAAGATCATCTACCTGACCGACGATTTCCCGCGCACCAAGAACGGCAAGATCATCCGCAAACAGCTCTCGCCGTCGCTCGCCAGCGCCCGCTCCACCACCTGAGGCCCACCATGCCGAACTACCGTCCGCGCCGCGCCATGCTCTACGTGCCGGCCTGCGTGCCGCGCTTCCTGGCCAAGGGACGCGCGCTCCAGGTCGACGCGCTGATCTTCGACCTGGAGGAATCGGTGCTGGTGGCGCGCAAGGGCGAAGCGCGCCGCAACGCCGTGGCCACGCTGCGCGAAGGCGGCTACGGCTCGCGCGAGCGCATCGTGCGCGTGAACCGCCATGACACCGCCTGGGGCCGCGACGATCTCGCCGCCGTGGTGCCGGAACACCCCGACGCCATCCTGTTCCCGCGCATCGAAAGCCGCGCCGACGTGCTCGCTGCCATCGATGCCCTCGACGCCGCCGGCGGCGCCGACCTGCCGGTGATGCTGATGCTGGAAACGCCGCTGGCGGTGCTGCGTGCCGAGGAGATCGCCGGCGCCAGCCCACGCATCGCCTGTCTGGTGATGGGCACCTCCGACCTCACCAACGAGCTGCACGCGCGCATCACGCCGGAACGCCTGCCGCTGCTCCACAGCCTGTCACACTGCCTGCTGGCTGCGCGCGCGCACGGCCTGCCCATCGTCGACGGTGTCTATCTGGACCTCGAGGACATGACCACCTTCGAATACGCCTGCCGCCTGAGCCGCGATCTCGGCTACGACGGCAAGACCGTGCTGCACCCGTCGCAGATACCTTATGCCAACGACGCCTTCTCGCCACGTCCGGCCAGCATCGAGCGGGCGCGCAAGATCATCGCCGCATGGGCCGAGGCCAGCGCGGAAGGCCGCGGCGTCACCGTGGTCGAGGGCCGCCTGGTGGAAAACCTGCACGTCGAGGCGGCGCGGCGTACCCTGATGATCCAGGACATGATCGAACGCTTGGAGGGCGAGGCATGAACGACAAGACCCGCGCCGGCAATTTCTTCGAGGACTTCAGTCTCGGCCAGAGCTTCGTCCACGCCACGCCGCGCACGCTCGGCACCGGCGAGGCGGCGCTGTACGTGGCGCTGACCGGCAGCCGCCACGCCATCGCCAGCGCCGGTCCGCTGGCGCACGCGCTGGGCTACCCGGCGCGGCCGGTCGACGAACTGCTCGCCTTCCACATCGCGTTCGGCGCCACCGTCGCCGACATCTCGCTCAACGCCGTCGCCAACCTGGGTTATGCCGACGTGCGCTTCGCCCGGCCGGTCTATCTGGGCGACACGCTGCGCGCGGAATCCACGGTCATCGGCCTGAAGGAGAACCGCGACCGCGCCGCCGGCGTCGTGTGGGTGCGCTCCACCGCGATCAACCAGAATGACCAGGACGTAATGAGCTGGATACGCTGGGTCATGGTCAGCAAGCGCGACCGCACGCGACCACCGCCGCCCACGCGGGTTCCAAAGACGCCGAAGCAGGTCGGCGTGAACGACCTGGGCATACCCGCCTTCCTCGACTGCCGCGCGTTCGAGACGGCGTTCACCGGCGGCGCCTGGCTGTGGGACGACTACCGGCCCGGCGAGATCATCGACCATCCCGCCGGCATGACCTTGGACGAATCCGACCACACCTTTGCCACCCGCCTCTACCAGAACCCGGCGCGTCTGCACTTCGACGCGCGCCGGATGCGCGACACCGCCTTCGGCCGCCGCCTGGTCTACGGCGGCCACGTCATTTCCGTGTGCCGCGCGCTGGCGCACGAAGGTCTGGAAAACGCCCTGCTGATCGCCGCCATCAACGCCGGCACGCACAGCAACCCGACTTTCGCCGGCGACACCCTGTATTGCCGCCACGAGGTCCTGGAGAAATGGCCCCTGCCCGGCCGCGACGACCTCGGCGCCCTGCGCCTGCGCATGCTCGGCCTGAAGGATCGCGCGCCGGCGGATCTGGGCGCGCCGAAAATCGACGGCAAATATTCGCCGCACGTGGTACTCGACCTCGATTACACCGTGCTGATGCCGAGAAGGACCTGACGAGGAGCCGTGATGCCGCACCCTGCCCACCCCGATGACGCCCTGTTCGCCGGCGAGAAAGTCTTTCCCGTACTGCCCGCCTGCGAGCATTTCGCCGGCAGCGAAAAGCTGATGCTCAAGGCATTGGCGCTGATGGACACACTCGGCCCGGTATTCAACGTCACTTGCGACTGCGAGGACGGCGCCCCGGCCGGACAGGAGCGCGAGCACGCGGAAATGATCACCCGCCTGCTCAATGACGACGCCAACCACCACGATCTCGCCGGTGCCCGCATCCACGACCCGACGCATCCCCACTGGCGCGCCGACGTCGACATCCTGGTGCCGGCCGCCGGCGCCCGCCTGGCCTACCTGACCATCCCGAAATGCACGTCGTTCGACCAGGCCGCCGGCGTCGTCGACTACATCGCCCAGGTGGCGGCGAAACACGGCATCGCACGCGCGATCCCGCTGCACATCCTGATCGAAACGCACGGAGCCCTGCGCGACGTGCACCGCATCGCCGGCCTGCCCGGCGTGCAGGTGCTGGATTTCGGCCTGATGGATTTCGTCTCCGGCCACCACGGCGTCATCCCGGCCAGCGCCATGCGCAGCCCCGGCCAGTTCGAGCACCGTCTGATCGCCCGGGCCAAAGCCGAGGTGGTTGCCGCCGCGCTGGCCAACGGCGTGGTTCCGGCGCACAACGTCACGCTCGACCTGAAGAATCCTTACGCCGCCTGGCAGGACGCCCAGCGCGCGCGCATGGAATTCGGCTTCCTGCGTCAGTGGAGCATCCACCCGATCCAGATTCAGCCGATCGTCGACGCCATGAAACCCGACCACGCCGAGGTCGAGACCGGCGCCGCCATCCTGCTCGCCGCGCAACGCGCCGACTGGGGGCCGATCCAGCATGAAGGCAGCCTGCACGACCGCGCCACCTACCGCTATTACTGGGAGGTGCTGCAAAAAGCGCGGGTCACCGGCATTCCGCTGCCGGCGGATGCGGAAGCGGCGTTCTTCGGCAAGCCCGCACGCCGGTGAGCCGGATGGCCGAACGCCCGGCTCGTAGCCGACCCCGGCCGGGCAGCAGCGAGCGGCCGAGACTTGCCGTCCCGCCGCTCCGGATACCGCTCCGGTGGCCTGCGGTCAGCGCTTGTCGGCCGAACAGGTGCTCAGGCCGAAGAGGGGATACACCGGACAGAACCTGATCAACCCGGTAGCCAGAGGAACGATGCCGATCCAGGCCCAGACAGGACCGCCCAGCACAGCAGCCCAAACGATCAGGGCCACGCCCAGGACGATGCGCAGGATACGGTCCACGCCGCCGACGTTCGCTTTCATGCCAGTTCTCCTTGGTTGCGCTCCGCGCGACCACCGCGCCAAGTCGTCGCCAGAATAGGCGACACCTTCGGCCGTGTCGGTGACCAAAGTCACCGAACGCCGGCGGCGTAACGCAGCAGGGCGTCGGGGTCGTGTATCTCCACGCGTTCGCGGCGCAATGTCAGCCAG
Organism: uncultured Burkholderiales bacterium; assembly: GCA_937949525.1. Lineage (GTDB taxonomy): Bacteria > Pseudomonadota > Gammaproteobacteria > Burkholderiales > Thiobacillaceae > PFJX01. The sequence continues at coordinate 117,467 of CALEDT010000041.1, forward strand.
CCCTGGTCCTCGAACTGCTTGAGCAGCCGGCTGACGATCTCCCGCACGCTGCCCAGTTCGTCGGCCAGTTGTTGGTGCGAACCCAGAACCCGGGGCGCCCGCGCCGCCAACAGCGCCGCCAGGCGCTGGTCCAGCTTGCGAAAGCTGACTTCCTCCACCAATTGCATGAGGTCGGACAGGCGTTCCGCGAACAGGTGGAATACCGCTTGCCGAAACGGCGGATGGGTTTCGGTCAGCCGCAGAAACAGCGGCCGTGGCAGCGCCACCGCAGTCACTTCCATTTCCGCCATGCCAGAGGCCGGATAGGCATTGCTGCCCAACAGACAACTGATTGTGACGATGCACAGTTCACCGGGGCGGACCCGATACAGGCTGATCTCGCGGCCATTCTCGGCACGCTTGAACACGCGGATGGAACCGGACAGCACCAGCGGCAGCGCCTGGCAGGCCTGGCCGGCGTCGAACATCATGGCACCCGCCGGCGCCGACACCGCTACGGCCTGACCGGCCACCCGGCAGCGCTCCGCCTCTGGCAGGCCGGCCAGCATGGGGCACTGCGCAATCAACGCATTGACGTCGGTCACCGATCCAAGCCCGCTGGCCGGGCATCCGGTTGGGCAAGCAGGTGGCACATAGCGGACTTCACCGACGACACCCCATCAAGACCTCACCGCCCTCACCTGATCGCCATCCCGAACCGGCCCGGCGATGATTGGCCGTGCTGATGGTGGACATCGCCGGGCCACGATCGCAATGACCGTACATGATCAACTGGGTGCCTGCATGGACCGACTTGCACGCTGCAACAGCGCCCAGACTCTTCGCACGCCCGCAGACGAGCGAAATCCTGCCCGGTCGGTTACGCGATACGGCTGCCATGCGCTCGTACAACCGGCCTACGCACAGCATCATACGCAGCGGATGAAGGATGTAGGGCTCACCCGCCCTGTCAAACCGGCCGGCGTGTGCGGCCGCAGCGATCTCGATGGCGCGTTCGAGTGAGGACATGGCGGGGTCGATGATTAGCACTGTAAACACGGTCTACGTTACTCCAGCTCAGTCCGCGCATACAGTCGATCCGACACCCGTCGGCGCCCGGAACAGTAACCAATCGATCCAACGATCCTGGACGCTCTGCTCGCCAGGCAACAACAATCCACGCCGAACCTTCCAAGGTGCGAACAGGTAGTCACCCGTCCACTCCACCGCCCGAGGACGGCCGTCGAGCTTGAATCGGGCGCGCACGGTCCAGGCATAGAAAGCGCAAGGACTGAGGGGCTCCTCGATGCGATGTTCCGCCGCGGGCAACCCGTCACGGCGGCGCCCCTGATTCCGTTCTCGCCGTCGAGGTGGGTGGGGTGGACGCTTACACTTGACGTGCCCGTTCATCCTGCCAAAGCAACCATTCGTCCCCTGATGTGCGCCAAGCGAAGCCAGCCCTACTACGATTGAGTCAAGATGATTCGCGGATGAAACCATTTTGCCTATCACATCCCGGCCGATCATAAGGCCTACAATGGAACAGTTCGGGGTTGGATTTGAGCCATTTCACCATGGCCCGGAACGGAGTTTTACTGCCCAGCGCGGATTGGGGAAGTTGATGGTCGTACAGAGTCACATAGCGATGCAGGGTCGCCTTCAAGTCCTCGACCGACCGGAAGCGATGGGTTTTGAGGATGTCGCTGATGCGGCCATTGAAGTGATCGACCGTGCCGTTGGTCTGCGGTGTCCTGGGCTTGGTCAGACGGTGCTCGATGCCGAGAGCCTGGCAGAGCTGATCGAACGCGTGCTCGCCGCTCGGCTGACGGTCCTTGGCGCCGAACAGCCGATCGGCGAACTCCTTGCCGTCGTCGGTCAGCAGTTTGGTGATCTTGATCGGGCAGGCCTAGGAGAGCGCGTTGAGGAAGGCCCGGGCAGATGCGGCACTCTTGTTGGGCTCGATGGCGATGAAAACCCAGCGGGTGGCGCGATCGATGGCCACGAACAGATGGGCTCCTCGAATAACGCGAGGTTTTCAGTGGACCCGACCGCCCAATGATGGCCATGACCGAATTCGGTTCGATTTCTGCGGCGAATCATCGCTTTCCACGGCGGTGTCGATCCGTTTTGCTTCCGAATCGCCCTCTACAGCGGCGATTCGGCCCACTATGGGCGTCAGAAAG
>CALEDT010000042.1 GCA_937949525.1 uncultured Burkholderiales bacterium
TGGTTCCTCCGTGCGTGCACGACCTCCGCTGTGTTGCGGTCTAACGCTCAGCATCAGCGGCGGCGCGGAGCGCCGTCCGCTGCATGCTGTTGTTAGACGGCTTCATTGCGTTCCGACTGTGGAGTGACAGAGGCAGACGACACCAACCTATTCGCCGCGGAGAATCTTCTCCATCTTGCGACCCTTCGCTAGCTCATCCACCAACTTGTCCAAATACCTCACCTGTTGAGTCAACGGATTCTCAATCGCTTCAACCCGTAAGCCACAAATCACTCCAGTGATCAAAAAGGCCTGGGGGTTTAACGTCGCCTGCGCAAAGAAAGTCTCAAAGGTCGACTTTTCTTTGATGTGCCTGAGAATGTCTTTGTCGCTGTAACCAGTCAGCCAAGCAATCACTTGATGCAGCTCGGCTTTTGTTCGTCCCTTCTTCTCGAGCTTTGCAACATAGTGCGGGTATACCGAACCGAATGTCATGTTGCGAAAGCGTTCGTCGTGGTTGTCTGCACTGCTCATAGTTCCTCTGCGCTTTGATTGATGCCGTCTAACTACATTTCGATGGCGTAAGTGACGCCTTGTAACACGTCACTTTCGCCGTATAATCCGGCCACAAACATCGCAATCCATTGAATCTACAAGGATGCGCAAGAATTAGACTGCAACAACCCAGGGAGTAAACAACGCCATGGAGGCCACCAAGCCGCCGCGCCTGCTCGATCAGGTGCGCGAACGCTGTCGCGTCAAGCATTACAGCCTGCGCACCGAGCAGGCTTATACCCACTGGATACGCCGTTTCATCCTGCATCATGACAAACGCCATCCCCGCGACATGGGCGCGCCTGAAGTCGAGGCGTTTCTCACTCACCTTGCGGTGCGCGAGAATGTCGCGGCCTCGACGCAGAACCAGGCTCTGGCGGCGGTTCTGTTTCTGTACCGCGAGGTGTTGACGGTGGAACTGCCCTGGCTGGATGGGGTGACGCGCGCGAAGAAGCCGCCCAGATTGCCGGTGGTACTGACGCGCGAGGAAGTGCGCGCCTTGCTGGCACGCCTGGATGGCGTCTACTGGTTGTTGGCGAGCCTGATGTACGGCGCCGGTCTGCGATTGATGGAAGCGATGCGCTTGCGCGTCAAGGACGTCGATCCGGCTCGGCGGGAAATCCTGGTGCGCGATGGCAAGGGCGGCAAGGATCGGCACACCATGCTGCCCGACATTCTGGTCGAGCCGCTGCGCCGGCAACTGGAACGCGTGCGCGACATGCACACGCGTGACCTGGCCGATGGCTTGCAGCCGGTCTGGTTGCCGCATGCCCTGGAGCGGAAGTATCCGAACGCCGGCCGTGAATTGGCCTGGCAATTCCTTTTTCCCGCCGCGCAACCAGGTGTAGACCCGCGCTCCGGCATCCGGCGCCGGCATCACTTGCATGAGTCGGCGATGCAGCGCGCGATGCGCGCCGCGGTAAGCGAATGCGGCATTCTCAAGCCGGCGAGCTGCCATACTTTGCGGCATTCCTTCGCCACGCATTTGCTCGAATCGGGCTATGACATCCGCACCGTGCAGGAACTGCTCGGACACAAGGACGTGACGACCACGCAAATCTACACGCATGTGCTGAACCGGAGCGGGCGCGGCGTGCTCAGTCCGCTGGACGCGACTGGCGATGGGGTCGGCGGGGTTGATTTGGCGCACGGGTGAAGCCGTCTCTTGATCTGTTCTGGCGATTAGAAACCCGATGGATACTCGCCGCAATAGGCAACGCCGCTTTAGACATTGCTGTTGTTCCCTCTACCTCGTCAGCCCCGCCTGCGGGAGTGGGGACTCAGGCGGTCGTGGCGGACAATAAGCGGAATGCTGCCTGCGCCGCTATCGTGTAGCGCGCTTCAACCCCACCACTCCCGCGTCCAGGGAGAATAGGGGACAGACCACGATTGGCACTCACGATTGGTGCTCACCCAGCCATGCAAACAGTGGTCCGCTGTATGACCCGAAACCAGAAACTGGACCCGACGCGTGGCTTTGATGTGGGTAGAAATCGTGGGACGTGAACGCGGCCGAGGCCAGGATGAACGAAGGCCACGAATGCACCGACTGGTATTTCGGCCGAAAATCGCTGTAAATTCTTGAGCCTCCCGCCCGCCCGTCGATGGGCGGGCTTTTTCATTGCCGCCCGGATCGCACCACTATGCCGAATGCTCACCATATCGTCATCCTCGGCGCCGGTTTCGCCGCGCTGACCGCCGCGCGTGAACTGCGCCGGCGCGCGCCCAACGCGCTGATCACGCTGGTGGCGCCGAAGGCCGAGTTCGTCTACCTGCCTAGCCTGATCTGGGTGCCCACCGGCATCCGCAAAGGCAACGATCTGGTGCTGCCACTGGATACCTTTCTGCGCAACCACCGCCTGCGCTTCGTCGCCGCCACGGCCACCGGCCTGCACGACGGCGGTCGGGTCGTGCTGACCGAGCGTGAGCCCATCCGCAACGACGCGCTGATCATCGCCACTGGCGGGCGTTTCCTGAAGAGCCTGCCGGGTATCGAACACGCCTTGACGCTGTGCGAGGGCGTGGCCTCGGCGGAAAAGATACGCGCGCGCCTGCGGGCCATGGATGGCGGCCGCATCGCTTTCGGCTTCGGCGGCAACCCCAAAGAGCCGAGCGCGATGCGCGGCGGGCCGATGTTCGAGCTGCTGTTCGGCGTGGAGACCTGGCTGCGTCAGCAGGGCAAGCGCGCGCGCTTCGAACTGACTTTCTTCAACGCCGCCGCCGAACCCGGCAAACGCCTGGGCGAGAAAGCGGTGAGCGGGCTGTTGGCGGAGATGGCGCGACGCCGCATCGACACCCACCTGGGCCACAAGCCGCTGGAATTCTCCGAACGGGGCGTCGATACCGAAGGCGGGCACGTCAACGCCGACCTGATCCTGTTCATGCCTGGCCTGACCGGCCCCGCCTGGGCGGCGCAAAGCGGCCTGGCGCTGTCGCCGGGCGGTTTCTTCCAGGCGGACGAATTCTGCCGCGTGCCGGGCACGGAACGGGTCTACGTCGCCGGCGACGCCGGCAGCTTCCCCGGCCCGGACTGGATGCCCAAGCAGGCGCACATGGCCGACCTGCAGGCCAAGGCGGTTGCGGAGAACCTGTTGCTGGCGCTGGATGGCAAGGCGCCGCGCGCGCGCCCGCGCACGGAGCTGATCTGCATCGTCGATACCGTCGATCGTGGCATCCTGGTATACCGCGACCTCAAGCGCTCGCTGCTGCTGCCGTCGTCGCGCCTGTTCCATTGGGCCAAGCGGCTGTTCGAAGGGCATTACCTGAAGGCGTTCCGCGATTGAGTGCAGGCGTGGCCGCCGCTCGACGTGTATTCGCGTGATGGCGGACACGGCGTGTAAAATCAGCGTTTTCTAATATAGGTGCGCAATGAACATCCTCACCCACTACCAGCGCATCGGTGGCGAGGCCAAGGTGCGCGAGCTGGTCGACCGTTTCTACGACCACATGGATGAGCTTCCGGAAGCCTACGGCATCCGCAAGCTGCACGCGGCGGATCTGTCCGGTTCGCGGCAGAAGCTGTTCGAGTTCCTCAGCGGCTGGATGGGCGGCCCGCCGCTCTACACCGACAAGCATGGCCACCCCATGCTGCGTCGCCGCCACCTGCCCTTCCCCATCGGCGACGACGAGCGCGATCAATGGCTGCACTGCATGCGCCTGGCGCTGGACGAAGTGGTGGAGGAGGCAGCGCTGCGCAAGGAGCTGGAGGCGGCCTTCGTCAAGGTGGCCGACCACATGCGCAATCAGGTGGCGGTGCGGCCAACCGCCTGAGTTTGCCGGCGAGGCATCCTACCGACCGCTGGTTTGCGCCACGCGCCGCCGACCCAGATCAACCTACCAATTTCCCTTTTCACACCGGAGAAACCCATGTACGCACACACCGTTGACCTCGCCCTGCCCATCGACCAGGCCATCGACACGCTGAAGGCGGCGCTCGCCGAGGCGAAGATGGGCGTGGTATCGGAAGTCGACGTGCAGGCCATCATGAAGGCCAAGATCAACCACGACATCCCACCCTACCGCCTGCTGGGCGTGTGCGCGCCGGGCATCGCCAAGCGCGTGCTGGAGGCGGACCGCGACGCCGGTGCACTGCTGCCGTGCGGCTGCTGCGTGTACGAAATCGCGCCCGGCGTCACCCGCATCGCGTTGCAGGATCCCGTCGGCATCGCCACACTGTCCGGCAACGCCGAGATCGGCGCGATCATGAGCGAGGCGCAGACGCACCTCGCCGCCGTGCTGACCAAACTGCGCGGCTGATGCACTGCCGCTCCGGCGACCGCAGCGCGCTGGGCGCAGACTTTCTTGCCCGCCACGGCTACACCAACGTGTGGTCGGTGGTGGACGGCTTCGAAGGCGATCTGGCCCGCGACGGCCCGCGCAAGGGTCAACGCGCGGTGAACGGCTGGAAGAACGTCGGCCTGCCCTGGAGCTACGATCTGGACAAGCAAAAAGTCCACATCGCCAAGTAAACTCGGCGGCCGGCGGCCCGTAGGGCCGCTGCCGACCCCACCAAGGAGACCTCCATGATGCCGAACAGATTCGTTTTCGCCCTGCTGACCGTCGCGCTGCTGGCAGGCTGTGCCACTACCCCCACCCCGGAGCGCCAGGCCGCGCTGGTCGATGAGGCGCGCAAGACCGCCGGCGGTCTGATCCAGACCCTGGGCGGCGAGTTGCAGGCGGCGATGCGTGCCGGCGGCCCCGGCGAGGCGATCCGCGTGTGCAAGGAGAAGGCACCGAAGATCGCTGCCGATGCGTCGCAGAAGAGCGGCATGCAGGTCAAGCGCGTGAGCCCGAAGAACCGCAACCCCAAGGGGGTGCCGGATGCCTGGGAACTGGAGGCGCAAGCCGCGCTGGAGAAGCGCCTGGCCGCCGGCGAAAAACCGGAGACGCTGGACATGTATGCAGTGGTCAACACCTGGCGTGGCGCGGAATTCCGCTACGCCAAGGCGCTGGTCACGCAACCCGTGTGCGTCACCTGCCACGGCGCCGCCGACAGCCTGCCGGACGTGGTCAAGGCCAGGCTGGCGGCCGAGTACCCGAACGACAAGGCCACCGGTTATGCGCCCGGCATGATCCGCGGCGTATTGTCCATCCGCAAGCCGCTCTGATCGCCTCATGTCCGACGCGCCCGCTTCCCGCTTGAGCCAGTTTCCGGTCGCCTGGTTCGCCATGATCATGGGCCTCACCGGCCTGGCGCTGGCCTGGGCCAAGGCGGAGGAGTTGCTGGCGCTGCGCGTCTTGGTCAGCCCTTGGCTGACCGGCCTGGCCAGCGTGCTGTTCCTGGTGCTGGCCGGGTTCTACGCGGCCAAGCTGCTGCGTCACCGGGACATGGCGATGCGCGAATGGAACCACCCCATCAAGACCAGCTTCGTGCCGACGGTCAGCATCGCCCTGGTGTTGCTGGCCATCGCCTGGCTGCCGTACAGCGCGCCCTATTCCAAGCTGCTGTGGCTGTGCGGACTGACGCTGCATCTGCTGCTGACGCTGCGCGCCATCACCCGCTGGATGCACCAGAGTACGTTCGAGATCGTGCATCTCAACCCGGCCTGGTTCATCCCGGTGGTGGGCAATATCCTGATTCCCATCGCCGGCGTGGAACACGCGCCGGATCAGTTGTCCTGGTTTTTCTTCAGCATCGGCATCGTGTTCTGGCCGCTACTGTTGACCATCATCTTCTACCGCGTGATCTTCCACGGCAGCCTGCCGGAACGCCTGCTGCCGACGCTGTTCATCCTGATCGCGCCGCCGGCGGTCGGCTTCGTCGCCTATCTGCGCCTGACCGGCGAGCTGGACGCCTTCGCGCTGGTGCTCTATCACATCGCGCTGTTCTTCACGCTGCTGTTGTTCGCGCAGTTGCGCTGGTTCCTGCGTATTCGTTTCTTCCTGTCTTGGTGGGCCTATTCGTTCCCGTTGGCCGCCATCACCATCGCCACGCTGACGCTGTTCGAGCACACCGCCGACATCGTTTTTCTACGCTTGTCCGGTGTGTTGCTGGGCATCGCCAGCGTGGTGATCGCCGGACTGCTGGCACGCACCGCGCTGGCCGTGGCACGACGAGAGATCTGCGTCGAAGAATGAGCGCGTGATCTGGGACCTCTTTTGCAGGGTCATCGACAACTACGGCGACATCGGTGTGACCTGGCGCCTCGCGCGCCAACTGGCGTGCGAGCACGGCATCGCGGTGCGCCTGTGGGTGGATGACCTCGCGGCGTTCCAGCGACTGGAACCCGGCATCGACCCACGGGCACCGCGGCAGACCCTGGCCGGCGTGGACATCCGCCATTGGCAGGAACCGCTGCCCGAGGTCACACCCGGCGAGGTGGTCATCGAGGCCCTGGCCTGCGACACCCCGGCCGACTTCGTCACGCGCATGGCGGCGATGACACCGCCACCGCTGTGGATCAATCTGGAATACCTGTCGGCGGAAGACTGGGTCGCTGGCGTGCATGGTCTGCCCTCGCCCCACCCGCGTCTGCCGCTGACCAAGTACTTTTTCATGCCGGGTTACGACCGGCATACCGGCGGACTGACGCGGGAAGCAGGGCTGATCTTTGCGCGTGACGCCTGGCAGGCCGCGGCGGATGCTCAACGCGCGTTCTGGTCCCGCTTTCATGCCGGGACCGATGACGATGCGCTGCGCGTATCGCTGTTCTGCTACGACAACGCCGCCTTGCCCGGGCTGTTGCGCACCTGGGCCGGCGGTGAACGGCGCATCGAGGTCGTGGCGCCGCGCGGCCAGCCGACCTTGGCGATTGCCCGAGCACTCGGTTTGGCCGAGGCTCCGCCGGCGGGCCAGGTGCTGACGCGCGGCGCGCTGCGCATGGCGCTGCCCGAGATGCTGGCGCTGGACGACTATGACCGCCTGCTGTGGACCTGCGACGTCAACTTCGTGCGTGGCGAGGACTCCTTCACCCGCGCCCAGTTCGCCGCGCGGCCGATGGTATGGCAGGCCTATCCACAAACCGAGGGTGCGCATTTCGTCAAGCTGGAAGCCTTCCTGCAGCGCTACGGCCTTGCCTGTAGCGACGCCGCGGCAGCCGCAGCCAATGCCGAACTGTGGCGGGCTTGGAACCGCGAGGGCGATGTCGCCGGGATCTGGTCACGGTTTCTCGCCGCACACGCGACACTGGCCCACCATGCCCGCGACTGGGCCGCCTACCTGGCCGCGCAGCCCGATCTCGCCACAAACTTGCTGAATTTTCACCGCGAGCGGCTAAAATCGCAGATTTTTTGAAACAGTCTGGAAAGCCCTACCATGAAAACCGCTCAAGAACTCCGCGTCGGCAACGTCGTGATGGTCGGCAAAGACCCGCTGGTGGTGCAGAAAGCCGAATTCTCCAAGTCCGGCCGCAACGCTTCGGTGGTGAAGATGAAGTTCAAGAACCTGCTCACCGGCGCGGCCAGCGAAACCGTGTACAAGGCCGACGAGAAGTTCGACACCGTCGTGCTGGAACGCAAGGAATGCACCTATTCGTACTTTGCCGACCCGATGTACGTGTTCATGGACGCCGACTACAACCAGTACGAGGTCGAGGCCGACAACATGGCCGAGGCCCTGCCCTACCTGGAAGATGGCATGGCGCTGGAGGTGGTGTTCTACGAAGGCAAGGCGATCTCGGTGAACATGCCGTCCTCGGTGGTGCGTGAAGTCGAGTACACCGAACCCGCGGTCAAGGGCGACACCTCCGGCAAGGTCATGAAACCCGCGCGCATCAAACCGACCGGTCACACCATCCAGGTGCCGGCGTTCGTGGAAATCGGCGACAAGATCGAAATCGACACCGCCACCGGTGAATACCGCAACCGCGTCAAGTGACCTGGCCGTGCGTACCCTGCGCCGCATCGCCCTGGCGCTGCCGCTGGCAGCGGTCTTGCCGACGGCGGCCGCAGCGGATGACGCCTGGAAGCTCACTGTCCTTGCCGGCCAGAGCACCAGCAACGTCTGGGAGGATTTTTTCCTCGAACCGGGTTCACTCGATTTCGTCGACGCCTATCTGCTGATCGGCGCGCTGGCCAAACCGCTGCGTCACTACCTGGATGATCGTCTGGCGATCGAACTCGAAGGTCAGGCGGTTCGCCATTTCGGCCAGCAGCGGCATTGGGAGGTCAATCTGCCGGTAGTCGCGCGCTGGCACGCCTTTCCCTGGAACCGGCACGTGCGCACCAGCGCGGCGTTCGGCGTGGGTCCATCGTGGGCATCGCGCGTGCCGGTGCTGGAAGTCAAACACAAGGGCGGCAGCGAACAGTGGTTGTTCCACTGGTTCATGGAAGTCACGCTGGGGCACCCCAACACCGACTGGGACGTGTCCCTGCGCCTGCATCACCGTTCCACCGCCTGGGGCATGGCCGGCGGCAAGGGCGGCATGGACAGCCTGGTACTGGGCGTGCGGCGCAGTTTCGATTGACCGCCCGCCAGCCGCGATCGCCGCGGCTAGATCAGCGCCGGCCGGTTGTCCAGTTCGCCAACCGGCTTCGCCGGATCGTGCTGCGCCAGCAGCGCGGCGACCCGCTCGATGCCCAGCAGGGCACCCTGCGTGTAGTCGCCTCGGGCGAAACAGGTCTCCATCTGCGCGCACACGGCGCGCCATTGGTCGGCATCGACCCTGCCGTTGAGCCCGCGGTCGGCGACGATCTCGACGTCGTGATCCGCCAGCAGCAGGTAGATCAACACGCCGTTGTTGTGCTCGGTATCCCAGACGCGCAGATCGGAAAATACCTGCAGCGCGCGTTCACGCGCGCTGACACCACGCAGCAGCGCCGGCGTGTCGAGCGCACCCTCCACGACGAAGCGCAGCTCCGCACCCTGGGCACGTTCGGCCTCGGCCACCGCCGCTTCGATGCGGTCGAGCACGGCGGCGGGAAAGGCCAGACGGGTGAGCCAGTCGGGATGCAGCCAGTGCCGCAACAGCCGGGGCCAATGCATCGTACGCCCCTACCAGCGTCCCGAGGCGCCGCCGCCGCCGAAACCGCCGCCGCGTCCGGAGAAGCCACCGCCGAAGCCACCCGGCCCCGGGCGTCCGCCGTAGCCACTGCCGGAACCCGGCACGCCGCCACGCCATGCGCGCGGCACGCCGACCAGGGTCAGCACGAACACGATGACGGCGATCACCGCGCCGGCCAGCACGCTGCCCAGCAGCAGCCAGGCGCCCGTGAACGCCACCGCGCCGGCGAGCAGCGCGCCCGGCAACGCACCCAGCCAGGCACGCAGCAGACTACCGACGACGAACACGAACATCATGATCAACGGCAGTACGCCCTGCCCCGCGCCGTCCCCCGTGTTCGGCCGTGACGCCGGCGGCGGCAGGGGCTCCCCCTCGACCAGCGCGATCATGGCCGCCACGCCCGCCTCGACGCCACCGGCCAGGTCGCCGGCGCGGAAGCGCGGGATGATGATGTCCTCGATGATGCGCTTGACCAACGCGTCCGGAATGGCGCCTTCCAGCCCATAGCCGACCTCGATACGTACCGCACGGTCGCCCAGCGCCACCACCAGCAACGCCCCGTCGTCCACGCCCTTGCGCCCCGGACGCCACTGCTCGGCCACGCGCAGCGCGAATCGTTCGATCGGCTCGGGTTGGGTGGTGGGCAGTAACAGCACAACGATTTGGCTGCCCTTGGCCTGCTCCAGCGCCGCCAGGCGGGCTTCCAGGGCTTGCAGACGGGCCGCATCCAGGGTGCCGGTGAGGTCGGTGACATAGCCCCGCGCCGGCGGCACCGCCACCTGCGCGACGCACACCGGCGCCAGCAGCGCCAGCCATAGCAGCATGACCAACGCTCGCGCATCGCCAAGGCGTATCGTCAGTGAGGACATGCCCGGCATTTGAACCGGTCGCCGCCGTTCAGGCAATCCGCCCCTGGTCCGCCGCCGTTAAACTTGCCCGGGTCCGCCACCCGATGCGCCCAGCCACCATGGAACGATTCACCATCTCCCTCGAAGAATCCCTGGCCCGGGAATTCGACGCGCTGATCCGCGCGCGCGGTTACGCCAACCGCTCCGAGGCCGTGCGCGACATGCTGCGTCGCGAAATCGACCAGGACCGCCTGGCGCGCGAGGAGGCGCCGCACTGCGTGGCCAGCCTGTCCTACGTCTACAACCATCACGAACGCCGCCTGGCCGAGCGCCTGACCGACCTGCAACACCACGCGCACGACGTCGTGGTATCGAGCATGCACGTGCATCTGGACCACGAACATTGCCTGGAGGCTGTGTTCCTGCGCGGACACACCGACGCGGTACGCGCGTTCGCCAGCAAGCTCGCGGCCGAACGCGGCGTGCGTCATGGCGTGCTGAATCTGGTGCCGGTGGAGGCGGAGCAGACCGCACCCCACGTGCACAGTCGCCCGCACACCTGATGCGTTGATCGCTCGCACAATAGAATGAAAGTCTTGCCGGCCCCTGACTGCGGCAGGTTACGTCCTCAATCGGCGTCCACCCACACCCGGCCGCCTTCGACCTTGGTGGGAAAGGTGGCGAGCGGACAGTCCGCCGGTTCGTTCAGCGGCTTACCGCTGGCTAGGTCGAAATAGCTGCCATGCAACGAGCACTTGATCGCGCGTCCCTTGACGCAGCCGAACCACAGCGAATAGTCCTCGTGGCTGCACAGCTCGTCGACACAGTAGTAGCCGCCCTCGGCATGCACCAGCAGCAAGGCCCTGCCGGCGGGCGATATGCGCTTCATCTGGCCGACGCCGAGTTCGTCGACGCCGGCCACCGCAGTCCAGGCCATGGCCCGCACCCTCAGCGCACGCGCGCCGCGGCGCGGCCGGAATCGAGCGCCGCGCGCACCGCGTCGGCCGCCGCCCGTAGCGACGGCGCGCGCCCCAGATGGTGCAGGATCAAGCTGGCGCCGAGCACCAGCGCGTCGTAACTGGCACCCTTCTCGCCCGCCAGCGCAGCCATGCCGGCACGCGCCGCGGCCGCGGCGGTGGCCTGGATGTCGACAGCAATGGCCACTTCATCGCCTTCGCGCTCCGATTTGGGCAGGTCGGCCGGCAGCGGCACGGCGCGCACGCTCTGCTCGATGCCCAGAGTCGCGGGATCGAAATCGATTTCGTACTCCTCGCCGTGCGCCTCGTAGCGCGTGGCCTTGCCCGGCTGGCGCAGCGACGGGATCACGCCGCCCTCGACGCCGCGCACGATCAGCGCGGAATCGAAACCGGCATGGCGCGCCAGCATGGCGTAGATCGGCGGATACGGCTTGTGCACGTAACCGGTCACCAGATGCGTGCGTTTGCGTCCGCTGATCGGTCTGGCCTGGGTTTCGATGGTGGTCACCACCTGGCGCTTGATGATCTTGGTGCGCAGCGGAATCAGGTCGTGCAGCGCCGGGCAGAACTGCGCCTGATCGACATAGCTCCAGCCCAGCGCCGGATCGGTCAGGCGCGCCGCCGCCTGTTCCGGCGTCAGATCGACCGGAACGCCGGCGGCGCGCAATACATGGCGGGCGGTGACGCCGTACTTCGGCCCCACCGCTTCCAGGCCATGGCACACTGCCGGGACACCCAGTTCCGCCAACAGCGGCGACAGGAACGGCGCCGCCGGCAGGCAGCGGTTGTAACCGTCGTAGGGGTCGGCGATGTCCACCACTTCGTCCACCTCGGCGGTGACTTGGTGTGTGGTGTCGCGGATCGCGTCCAGCACCCCTTTGCATTCGTCGTAGGTCTCGCGCTTCATGCGCAGGGCGATGAAGAAGATGCCGGCCTGCACCGGATCCACCGCGTTCTCCAACACCGCGCGCATGCCCAGGCGCGCCTCTTCCTGCGAGATGTCCTTGGACAGCTCCGGCCCGGTGGCGATGCGCTGGATGATGGAATGCATGGTTTTGGCCAGATCCGGTTGTTCGGACAGGGCGGCGGGCGCGTTCATCAGCATCTCCTGAAATGGATGCGCGAGCATAGGGACAGGGAGGCGTCGCGGTCAACCATGTCGGCGCTGGTGGCAGCACGCGGCGCACTGGCCGCAAGGGCTGCGGGCCGCGATAATCGATGGCGTCGATTCCAGCCACCGGAGCCCCGCGCGTGTCCAACGACAATCTGGTCGAAATCCGCAACCTGCACTTTGCCTACGGCGAGCGCCAGGTGTTGTCCGGCATCGATCTGGTGATCCCCCGCGGCAAGGTGGTGGCTGTGCTGGGTGCCAGCGGATGCGGCAAGACCACGCTGCTGCGCCTGATCGGCGGCCAGGCGCGCCCCGCCGCCGGCAGCGTGCGCGTGGCCGGCCAGGTGGTGCACGAGTTGGGCAATGACGCGCTGTACCGGCTGCGCCGCAGGATGGGCATGATGTTCCAGGCCGGCGGCCTGTTCAGCGACCTGAGCGTGTTCGACAACGTCGCCTATCCACTGCGCGAGCACACCGATCTGCCGGAAACCATGATCCGCGACCTGGTGCTGATGAAACTGCATGCCGTCGGCCTGCGCGGCGCGCGTGATTTGATGACCGGCGAACTGTCCGGCGGCATGGCGCGGCGCGTGGCCCTGGCACGCGCGGTGGCGCTCGACCCGATGTTGATCATGTACGACGAACCGTTCGCCGGCCTGGACCCGATCTCGCTCGGCGTCATCGCCAACATCATCCGCCGGCTCAACGATGCCCTGGGGCTCACCTCCATCGTCGTCACCTACGACATCGCCGAATCGCTGAAGATCGTCGATGAGGTCTGTTTCATCGACGACGGCAAGGTGGTGGCCACCGGCCCCGCCCGCGACATGATCGCGTCCGCGCATCCGTTCGTGCACCAGTTCGTGCACGGCGAGGAAGACGGCCCGGTGCGCTTCCACTTTCCGGCGCGTCCTTTGCCGTCGGATTTTGCGTTGGCGCCGTTGGCCTGACGCAGGCCGCGGTTCGTCCGCCGCGGTCAAGCGTCCAGATCGAACGTTTCCCCCTGCCGGGGCACATCGACGCGCCAACCCAGATCCGCGCGGATCAGATCGGCGAAGCCGAGCGCCGTGGCTTCCTCGCCATGTACGACGAAGCTGCGCCGGGGTGGCTGGTGGAATGCA
This sequence comes from uncultured Burkholderiales bacterium, assembly GCA_937949525.1. Taxonomy (GTDB): domain Bacteria; phylum Pseudomonadota; class Gammaproteobacteria; order Burkholderiales; family Thiobacillaceae; genus PFJX01. The sequence continues at coordinate 13,033 of CALEDT010000042.1, forward strand.
CCGAGCCAGTGCATCAAGGCGTCGCGGTCGGCATGCGCGGACAGGCCGCCCAAGGTGTGCACGCTGGCGCGTACCGGCACCTGTTGGCGAAACAGACGCACACTCGCTGCGCCATCCACCAGGCGCCGCCCGAGCGTGCCTTCGGCCTGGAAGCCGGCGATGATCACGCAGCATTCGGCGCGCGGCAGGTTGAACTTGAGATGGTGCTTGACCCGCCCGGCATCGCACATGCCGGAAGCAGAGATGATCACCGCGCCTTGGCGAATCTTGTTCAGCGCCATGGAATCCTCCACGTCCTCGGTGACGCGCAGATAAGGGGCTTCCGGACTGGCGCGGAACCAGGCCAACAGCTCCCGCGTCTCCGCATCCAGCAACGCCGGGTGACGCAACGTGATGGCGGTAGCGGCACCGGCCATCGGCGAATCGACGAAGATCGCCAGGTTGCGCGGCAGTCGCCCGCGCCGCACCAGATCGATCAGCAGGTACAGGATCTCCTGCGTGCGCCCGACCGCGAATGCCGGAATGATGACATTGCCCTTCCTGCGCTCCAGCGTGTCGTTGACCACCGTGGCCAGTTCATCGACCGTCGCATCGAGGCTCTTGTGCAGGCGGTTGCCATAGGTGGATTCCACGATCAGCACGTCCGCCTGGTCGATCGGCGTGGGGTCGTTGAGGATGGGCCGACCGGGCATACCCAGATCGCCGGAGAACACCAGCTTGCGCGTCTGCCCGCCCTGCTCCAGCCAGATCTCGGTGATGGCCGAACCCAGGATGTGGCCGGCGTCACGAAAGCGCACGCGCACCTGCTCATGCGGCCGAAGCTCGCGGTCGTAGTCGATGCCGCGCAGACGCTTCAGCGCGGTACGCGCCTGCGTGACCGTGAACAGCGGCGCCCGGTCCGCTGCCGGCGCACGACGTCGCTTGCGGTTGGCGTAGTTGGCCCATTCTGCCTCCTTCTCCTGGATGAAGGCTGCATCCGCCAGCAGCACATCGAGCAGATCGGCCGTGGCCCGTGTGCAATGGATGGGGCCGCGAAAGCCCAGGCTGACCAAGCGCGGCAGCAGGCCGGAATGGTCGATGTGGGCATGCGTCAACAGCACGAAGTCGAGTGCTTCCGCATCGAAGCCGGGAAACCGTCGATTGGCGGTCTCAGCCGCCCTGCCGCCCTGAAACATGCCGCAGTCGACGATGAAGCGGACACCGCCGGACTCGACCAGGAAGCAGGAACCGGTCACTTGGCGCGCAGCACCGTGAAACGTGATTCTCATGTCACTCGGATACAAAGATTAAAGCCTCGGCCGATCACGTCGTTAATAGAGTGCCCGAAGCCAGCATTCGGGGCACCCGTCCACTCTACGCCGGACCGATCGTTCATGCAGCCGAACTCGCTCGACTTGCACAAACAGCTGACCACGGCGCGATTACCGGCGCTGCCACAGGTATTGCTGCAATTGCTGGAATTGTGCGATCACGATGACGTCGGTATCGCCGAGATCGGCGCAGTGGTCGCCAAGGATGCGGCGATTGCCGCCGAAGTGGTGCGCATCGCCAATTCACCGTATTACCGACCCAGCCGCGCGCTGGAGAATCTGGACCAGTGCCTGTCCGTGCTGGGTACCGGCACGGTGCGCAGGATCGCGCTGAATCAATCGGTCGTGGAATTGTTCGGCCGTTTCCAACGCCAGGGCGAGTTCGATCTGCGTCACTTCTGGTTCCATGCCCTGTGCGTCGCCGTCACCGCGCGCGAACTGGCGCGCCGGCTGGGCTACGCCAACCATGAGGAAGCCTATCTGGCCGGTCTGTTGCACGATGTCGGCCAACTGGCCTTGCTGGTGGTCGCCGCCGACCGCTACCTGCCGATGTTCCGCGACTTTCCCGGCGAGCAGGCGCTGATGCGCCAGGAGCAGCAGACCTTCGGCCTGACCCACGCCGAGGTGGGCGCCTGGCTGGCACAACGCTGGGGCCTGCGCAGCCTGCTGGCGGACAGCATCCTGTATCACCACGAGCCGCTCGCGCGCATCCGTGATGCGCATCCGCTGACTCAGATCGTCATGCTCGCCAATCTGTGCAATGCCTATGGCGATGCCGGCGCGGTGGCAGACGACGACCTGGCCCACTGGCAGCTCGACGCCGCACAGACACGAGCGCTGGCCCTGGCCGCGCAGACCGAGGCGCGCGAGATCGGCGAACAACTGGGGATCGAATTGCCCAGCACGCCGCTGCCGGGCTTCGTCCGCGAGGATGACGTCGAACCGGCTTCGGCGGCCCTGGCCGACGCAGTGGTCCAGCGGCTGGAGCCCCTGGCCGCGACCGAGACCGCGACCGAGACCGACACACCGGAAGCGGCCGAGGCCGAGTTGCGACGTGCCGCCTCGTTCCTGTTCGGCGCCCGGGTCGCGCAGCTATTGCCCTTGCGCGCCGGGCGGCTGCACTGGCGGGCAGCGGATGGCGACGGCCTCGAGCTCGATGCCGAACGCGACGACTCGGCCCTGGCCCAGGCCAGTCGCGGCACGATCGGCCTGGTCGGGGCTCACCCCGACCGCGACAATCTCGCGGACCTGCAGGTGCTGCGCGCGCTCGGTGGCGAGCGCCTGCTGTGTCTGCCGCTGATACATACCCGCAACCGCCTGGGCGTGCTGGTGCTGGCGCTGGATGCGGCAGTGGCCGAAACCTTCATGGCGCGACGCCCGCTGCTCGTCGGTTTCGCCCGCGAGGCCGGACGGCGCCTGGGCGAAGCATTGGCTTTACGCGACCGGCTGGTCGCCGATGCGCGCGCCGTTCGCGACGAACACACGCAACGCATGCGCAAGCTGATCCACGAGACCGCCAACCCGCTGGGCGTGGTGCGCAATTATCTGGCGCTGCTGCGCGAGCGCCTGGCCCAGATCGACGACACCGCCCATGCCGACATCGAGCTGATCGAGGACGAACTGCGTCGCGTCGGACGCCTATTGCGCGACGCCCGTCACAGCGCGCCCAAGCACGCGCATGCGCGTGTCGAGGTCAACACACTGGTCGGCGAAGTGGCCCGCTTCTGCGCGCTCGACAAGGCCCGCCTGGGCGCGATCGGCATCGATCTGCGTTTGACCGAAGACCTGCCGATGCTCGATGTGGATGGAGACAAGCTCAAACAGGCTCTGGTCAATCTGATCTTCAACGCCGCCGAGGCCATGCCCGGCGCCGGCCGCATCACGCTGACGACCGACTGGTGGCGCGACAGCGACGGCGGCAGCACGGTAGAGATCGGCGTGCTCGACGATGGCCCGGGCCTACCCAAGTCGGTACTGGACCAGATCTATAAACCCGTGCAAACTGACAAGGGCGAGTCGCATTCCGGATTGGGGCTGAACATCGTCGCCGGACTGGTCAAGGAGCTTGGAGGCATCATGCAATGCAGCAGCAGCCCGGCGGGCACGCGGTTCAAGATGCAGTTTCACCCTGACAAGCCAGGGAATGCGGAGTGATTTATTGGATCGACCCGGACAAGACGACAACGATAGGGGAGGGCCGAAGCGGCGAGCAGACGAGCGGGCGCGTACTCCTCATCGAGGACGACGCGAGCTTCGCCGAGAGCCTGCGCCGCCTGTTGACCGGGCAAGGGCATGACGTTCACCACTGCGCCAGCGGCGGAACCGGTCTGGCTGTCCTCGGCCAGCGCGAATTCGACGTCGTTCTGATCGACCTCAATCTGCCCGACACGCACGGGCATGACGTCATCCGCGCGATTCGGGCGATGGAGATCGACGCCGTGCTGATCGTGGTCAGCGGCGAGACCGAGATCGACGCGGCGATCCTGGCGTTGCGCCTGGGCGCAATGGACTACGTGCGCAAGCCGCTGGAACCGGAGATCCTGGCGCACTCGGTGCGTCGGGCGATACGGCAGCGTCAGTTGATGCGCGACAACGCCAATTTCCAGGTGCGCCTCAGCCGTTCCGAACGCCTGCATCGCTTCCTGGTCGAGCGCTCGCCCGACATCATCTTCATCCTGGATCGCGACGGCCGCATCAACTACCTCAACGACCGCCCGCAGGCCCTGCTGGGGTTGGACAAGAAGCAACTGCTGAACCGCCATTTCGCCCGCATGGTGCACGAGCACGACCGCGAACGTGCGCGCTACGCCTTCAGCCCGCGCAAGCTGCGCGAAACCGCCCGGCACAGCGTGGAACTGCGCCTGCGCAGCGCGCTGGACGTTCCCGGTTTTCGTCATTTCGAGATCCGACTGGCCGCGGTCGACGGCGTCGACGGCGATGGCCGGGACGCTGCCGGCGCCGGCGAACTGGAGATGTACTACGGCGTCGCGCGCGACATCACCGCGCGGCGCGAAGTCGAGGAGCTGGCCACGTTCCAGGCCAACCACGACATCCTCACCGGCCTGCCCAACCGCAACCTGTTCCGCGACCATCTCGGCCTCGCCCTGGTGCAGGCGCGACGCAACATGGAGCGGCTGGCCGTGCTGTTTCTGAACATCGACCGCTTCAAGCCGATCAACGACCTGTTCGGGCACGCGCGCGCCGACGAGCTGCTGTGTCGCGTCGGTGAACGCATCCAGCGCTGCCTGCGCGGCAGCGACACGCTGGCGCGCTTCGTCGGCGACGAATTCCTGGTGCTCAACACCGGCATCAAGACCGACCAGGAAGTCCTGGCCATCGTCGCGCGCATCGACCAGGAACTCGAAGCGCCCTTCCACCTCGCTGGACGTAACGTCAGCGTCACCATCAGCGCGGGCATCGCCACCTTCCCGGAGCACGGCGACTCGGCCGAAGCGTTGATCCGCCATGCCAACATCGCGCTCTACCACGGGCGTCTGAAAGGCGGGCGCAGCCACACCTTCTTCATGCCGGAGATGGGCGAGACCACCAGTCAGCGCCTGCGTCTGCAAAGCGAGTTGCGCCGCGCCATCGACCAGGCGGAATTCGAGCTCTACTTCCAGCCACAGGTGGACCTGCTGACCCGCCACATCAACGGCGTGGAGGCGCTGATCCGCTGGAACCATCCGGAGCGCGGCCTGCTGCCACCGGGCGATTTTCTGCCGCTGGCCGAAGAAGCCGGACTGATCGGCGAGATCGGCGAATGGGTGACGCGGATGGTGTGCGCCAAGCTGACGGCCTGGGAAGGCGAAGGCATCGCGCCCGCGCGCGTGGCCATCAACATCTCGCCGCACCATCTGGACCAGACCGATTTCGTCGAACGCTTCATGGCCCTGCTCGCGGAACGCGCCGTCGAACCCCGGCGCATCGAAGTGGAACTGACCGAGAACCTGTTCATCCGCGATCCCGGCGCGGTCGCCAAGAAGCTGCAGGCGCTGGCCGCGCATGGCGTGATGATCGCCATCGACGATTTCGGTACCCAGTATTCCTCGCTGAGCTACCTGCAGAAATTCCCGATCCACACGCTCAAGATCGACAAGTCTTTCGTCTGGGAAATCGATCGCGAATACCGCCAGCACGCCATCATCAAAGCCATCATCTCCATCGCGCACGGCCTCGGCCTGAATCTGATCGCCGAAGGCGTGGAGACCGACGAACAGCTCAGGTTCCTGCAGACCCAGGGTTGCGACGAGATTCAGGGCTACCTGATCAGCAAACCCTTGCCCGCGGCGACGCTGGAGTCGCTGCTGCGCGCGCAACGCGCGCGCAGCGTGGCGGCGGTGGCCCCGCAGCCCAAGGACTGACCCGCCGTGCCAGGCTCAGGCCGCCGGCTGGCCGGCCAGGCGTACCCAGGTAGCGACGACGGTGTCCGGATTCAGCGACAGGCTATCGATGCCCTGCTGCATCAGCCATTGCGCCAGATCGGGATGATCCGACGGTCCCTGGCCGCAGATGCCGACGTATTTGCCGTGCCGCTTGCACGCGGCGATGGCTTCGGCCAACAGCTTCATCACCGCCGGATTGCGCTCGTCGAACGACGCCGCCACCAGGCTGGAGTCGCGGTCCACGCCCAGCGTGAGCTGGGTCAGGTCGTTCGAACCGATGGAAAAGCCGTCGAAGCGTTGCAGGAAGTCGTCGGCAAGCAGCACGTTGGCCGGAATCTCACACATCATGATCACCTTGAGACCGTCGCGGCCGCGTTCCAGGCCGTTCTCCGCCAGCATCGCCAGCGCGGCATCGGCATCGGCGAGCGTGCGCACGAACGGCAGCATGACTTCGACGTTGACCAGTCCCATGTCGTCCCGCACGCGGCGGATGGCGCGGCATTCGAGCTGGAAGGCGCGGCGGAACTGCGGGCTGGCGTAGCGCCCGGCGCCGCGGAAGCCGAGCATGGGGTTTTCCTCGTGCGGTTCATACTGGCTGCCGCCGATCAGGTTGGCATATTCGTTCGACTTGAAGTCGGACATGCGCACGATCACGCGCTTGGGCCAGAACGCGGCGGCGATGGTGGCGATGCCCTCGGCCAGCTTCTCCACGTAGAAATCCACGGCATCTCGATAGCCGCGCGCGCGCGCGGCGATCATCGCCTTCACGTCCGTCGGCAGGCGCTGGTATTCCAGCGCCGCATTGGGGTGGATGCCGATGGCGTTGTTGATGATGAACTCCAGGCGCGCCAGACCGACGCCTTCGTGCGGCAGCATGGCGAAATGGAAGGCCTGTTCCGGATTGCCGACGTTCATCATGATCTTCACCGGGATGTCCGGCATGGCACGCATCACCAGTTCGTTCTTCTCGAACGGCAGCAGGCCACGGTAGACGTAGCCGTCCTCGCCCTCGGCGCAGGAAACGGTCACGACTTCACCCTCGCCGACGCGCTCCGTGGCGTCACCGGTGCCCACCACCGCCGGCACGCCCAGTTCGCGCGCGACGATGGCGGCGTGGCAGGTGCGTCCGCCGCGATTGGTGACGATGGCGGCGGCGCGCTTCATCACCGGCTCCCAGTCCGGATCGGTCATGTCGGCGATCAGCACGTCACCGGGATCGATCTCGTGCATCTGCGCCAGCGAGCGGATCACACGCGCGCGCCCCTGGCCGATCTTGCTGCCGATGGCGCGGCCGTGGGCCAGCACCTCGCCGCGTTCGAGCAGACGGAAACGCGTCTGCACGTTGCCGGCACGCGACTTCACCGTTTCCGGCCGCGCCTGCAGGATGTACAACTTGCCGTCGATGCCGTCGCGTCCCCATTCGATATCCATCGGCCGGCCGTAGTGTTGCTCGATGGTGAGCGCATAGCGCGCCAGTTCCAGCAGTTCTTCCTCGTCCAGCGCAAAGCCGTGACGCAAGGCCGCCGGCACCTCCTCCACCACGGTGGAACGCTCGGCCACCGACTCCGAGGCGAACACCATGCGGATCGCCTTGTCGCCGAGTTTCTTGCGCACCACCGGCCGCTTGCCCGCGCGCAAGGTCGGCTTGTGCACGTAGTACTCGTCGGGATTCACCGAGCCTTGCACCACGGTTTCACCCAGACCGTAGGCGGCGTTGATGAACACCACGTCCGGGAAACCCGATTCGGTGTCCAGCGTGAACATCACGCCGGCGACACCGAGATCGGAACGCACCATGCGCTGGATGCCGGCGGACAAGGCCACCGCATCGTGCGCGAAACCGTGATGCACGCGGTAGGAGATGGCGCGGTCGTTGTACAGCGAGGCATAACAGCGCCGCACCGCGTCGATCAGGTTGTCGGCGCCCTGGATGTTGAGAAAGGTTTCCTGCTGGCCGGCGAACGAGGCATCCGGCAGGTCTTCGGCGGTGGCCGAGGAACGCACCGCGAAACGCAGATCCTCGCCCGCCTCCGCGCACATCAGACGGTGTTCGTGGCGTATGGCCGCCTCCAGCGCCGGCGGCAGCGGCGCTTCCAGCATCCAGCCGCGGATGTCGCGACCGGCCGCCGCCAGCGCCTGGGTATCGTCCACGTCCAGCGTGCCGATGCGTTCGGCGATGCGGCCGGCCAGTCCCCGGTACGCCAGGAACTGGCGGAACGCGTCGGCGGTGGTGGCGAACCCACCCGGCACGCGCACTCCCTTGCCGGCGAGGTTGGCGATCATCTCGCCGAGTGAGGCATTCTTGCCCCCGACCTTGTCCACGTCGCGCATGGACAGTGTTTCGAACCGCGCGATATAGTCCATTCCGATCCCCGCAAATCGGCGCCGGCGCCACGCGCCGACAGCCGTCATGACCCCCGAGCGTCCCGTCTTCTTCGTCTCCGACCACACCGGCATCACCGCCGAGATCATCGGCAAGAGCCTGCTGTCCCAATTCCCAGAAGAAGCGTTCGCGAGCGTCAGTCTACCCTTTGTCGACACGCTGGAAAAAGCTAATTTTGCAGCGCAGCAAATTCGTGACGCGTGGCGCGCATCCAGCCTCAAACCGCTGGTGTTCTCCACGCTCACCGACCCGCGCGCACGCGCCGCACTGGACGCCTGCGGAGCGCTGGTGATGGACATCTATGGCCATTTCCTGGGCATGATGGTGGGCGAGATCGGTTATCCGCCCGAACCGCTGCGCGGGCGCTTTCACGGCATGGCCGATCCGGGCTCCTACCATGCGCGCATCGAAGCGGTGAACTTCACGCTGGCGGCGGACGACGGCCTGGCCGTGGACAAGTACGACCGCGCCGAGTTGATCCTGGTGGGCGTGTCGCGCAGCGGCAAGACCCCCACTTCGCTGTACATGGCCATGCAGTATGGCCTGCGCGTCGCCAACTATCCGTTGACGCCTGAGAACTTCGAACGCCCCGGCCTGCCCGCCAGCCTGCGCGCGCACCGCGACAAGCTGCGCGGGCTCACGCTGGCACCGGAACGGCTGGCGCAGATCCGCGCCGAGCGGCGCCCGGACAGCCCCTATGCGTCGCTGGACACCTGCCGCTGGGAACTGGCTCAGGCCGAGCACCTGATGCGTGCCGAGGACATACCGGTGGTCGATACCACGCACCGTTCCATCGAGGAGATCGCCGCGTTGCTGCGCGGCATCCGCCCTGCGCGCTGAGGCCGCGGCGGGAAGCTTGCGCCCGCCCCATCGCCGACGCGGTCAATCGGTATCCACCCGGTAGACGTGTACGGCCCGCACCGCGTCGAGCAGCGCGGTGCCCGGTTGTTCCGTGTCCGCCTGCACGAACACTTCGACCAGCAGATGGTGCGCTCGCCCCCGACCCGCTAACGGCTCGGGCAGGGGCAACGGCAGGCTCTGTTCGACCCCCTGCCCCGCATCCACGCGCACGTACCGGCTGCCGCCAGGCGGGGGCCGGTCGGCACAGCGTGCGCTGTCGGCGGCGAGCAGACGGCGCAGCGGATCGATGGTACCCTGCTCCAGCCTGTCGAGCGCACGCTCCAGCTGGCGCGCGGGCGCGCAGGTGAGCCACAGGCGCAGGCCCGCGCTGACCGGCGCACTCCCGGCATCGACATCCAGCCGCAGGTGCCACGGTGTTGCGGCATCGAGGACCTCGGGCGCGATGACCCGAAGCTGGCCGCCCTGGTGCCAGTTGCGGCGGGTGTCACGCCCGTCGGTCTGCACCCAGTCGAAGCCTTCGGCGAACCAGCGCACCGTGTCGTCCCGATGAGTGAGGCCATAGCCCGTGACCATGGCGTGCGCGCCTTCGCCATCGGTCTGCGGCATCAGCAGCGCCTGCAAGGCATCGCCCGACGGTCGCGCCCAGACCCGGCGCACCGGCCGCCAGACATCGGCGGTATCGACGAAACGCACCCGTTCCAGCAACGCGCGTGCCGGCGGCGGCAACGCGCGCGTGCCGGAAGGCGCGAACACCAGCACGCTGTGGGCGCGTCCGCCATGCACGCGGGACAACTGGAACAGCGTCGTTTGGCCGTCCTGGGCACGCCGACGCAGCATCAACCAGCGCATGCCGGCGACCTCGGCTTCTTCGATACGCACCTGGATGCCGTGACGGACCTGCCACTGGCGCCGCAGATTGTCGACGTAGTCCGCCTCGCCGACCTTCAGCACGGGCGCCACACGCGGCAGCACCACCTGGATCCCGGGATGATCGACGGCATGCAGCAGGAATGCGCCGTGTGCCGTCTCCTCGGCGTCGTCCGCGCGTTGCCAGCCGGGCGGCGGCACGAGACTGAGCGCACCGACGCGCAGGACCTGCGCCTGTGCCGCCGCAGCCGGCAGGACGGCGAGGGCCAGCGCAAAGATCACGACGACGCGCAAACACGCCACCGAGTGCCGGGCCATGTGCGGGGATGAGGGATAATTCGCCATTTTCTCGATGCATGGCACGGCCGGCCCGGTTGCTCGGACTGGCGGCCGCAAACGCTGCGATGTCCGCAAGCATACCCTCACCCGAGCTGACCTTTCCCGAGCATCTGCCGGTCAGCGCGCGCCGCGACGACATCGCCGCCGCGCTGGCTGCGCACGCGGTGGTCATCGTGTGCGGCGAGACCGGCTCGGGCAAGACCACGCAGTTGCCCAAGATCGCGCTGGCCGCGGGCCGCGGCTTGAGCGGACGTATCGGCATGACGCAGCCGCGCCGCATCGCCGCCCGCAGCGTGGCGCAACGTCTGGCCGAAGAGACGCGCACCCGTCTGGGCGGCTTCATCGGCTGGCAGGTGCGTTTCAGTGACCAGGTGGGGTCGGAGTCGCGCATCAAGGTCATGACCGATGGCATCCTGCTGGCGGAGACCCAGTCCGACCCCGAATTCCGCGGCTACGACACCCTGATCCTGGACGAGGCGCACGAACGCAGCCTGAACATCGATTTCCTGCTCGGCTACCTGAAGGCGCTGCTGCCACGGCGCCCTGACCTCAAGCTGGTGATTTCCTCGGCCACGCTGGAAGCGGATCGTTTCGCCGCCTATTTCGGCGGCGCACCGGTGATCGAGGTATCCGGGCGCACCTGGCCGGTCGAGATCCGTTACCGCCCGCTTCAGACGACGACCGCCGGTCCGGCGCCGGTGCGCAAGGCCGACACCGGCGCCGAGGCCGATGAAGCCGAACTGGAGCGCGCGCTGCTGCGCGCGGTGGATGAACTGGCGGCCGAGAGCCGAGGCGACATTTTGGTGTTCTTGCCCGGAGAACGCGAAATCCGCGACGCGCAGGAAGCGCTGCGCAAGCACCACCCGCCGCACACCGAGATTCTGCCGCTGTACGCGCGGCTGTCGGTGGCGGAGCAGGAACGGGTGTTCCAGCCCCATGTCGGCCGGCGCATCGTGCTGGCCACCAACGTCGCCGAGACCTCGCTGACCGTGCCCGGCATCCGCCACGTCGTGGATACGGGCCTGGCGCGGGTCAAACGCTATTCCATACGCAACAAGATCGAACAGCTCAAGATCGAAAAAATCTCGCAGGCCGCCGCCAATCAGCGCGCCGGGCGCTGCGGCCGCGTCGCCGAGGGCATCTGCATCCGTCTGTACGACGAGGCGGATTTTCAGGCGCGGCCGAAGTACACCACGCCGGAACTGCTGCGTTCCTCGCTCGCCGGCGTGATCCTGCGCATGAAAGCGCTGCGCCTGGCCGACATCGACGCCTTCCCCTTCCTCGATGCGCCCGAACCCCGGCGCGTGCGCGACGGCCGCCAGTTGTTGCAGGAGCTGGGCGCGCTGGACGAGCACGACCGGCTCACCGCCATCGGCCGCCAGCTCGCGCGCCTGCCGGTGGATCCGCGCATCGGCCGCATGCTCATCGCCGCGCGCGATGGCGGCTGCCTGCGCGACGTGCTGGTCATCGCCGCCGCGCTGAGCAGCCAGGACCCACGCGAACGCCCGCTGGAGCGCCGCGATGCCGCCGACCAGCAGCACCGCCGCTTCGACGATGAGCAGTCCGACTTCATCGCCCTGCTCAGGCTGTGGGCGCACGTCGACCACCTGAACCAACATCGCAAGTCGCAACGCAAGCTGCGCGAGACGCTGAAGGCCGAATTCCTGTCGCCGCAGCGGGTACGTGAATGGCGCGACGTGCACGGACAACTGGCGGTACAGGTCAAGGAACTCGGCTGGAAGGTCGAGGAAGCGACGCCACCGACGGCGGGCGACGAGCCGACACCGGCGACGCTGCCGACCGCCGCGCACGCCGCGCGCATCCACCAGGCGCTGCTGCCCGGTCTGCTCGGCAATCTGGGCATGCTGACCGAGGACGGCGTCTACCTGGGCGCACGCGATCTCAAGTTCCTGCTGTTCCCCGGCTCCGGCGTGCGCAAGAAGCCGAAATGGGTGATGGCGGCGGAGATCGTCGAGACCCGGCGCGTCTACGCGCGCACCGTGGCACGCATCGAACCGGACTGGGTGGAGCATGCCGCGCGCCACCTGCTGCGCCTGTCCTACAGTGATCCGCACTGGGCCAAGAAGCCGGCGCAGGTGGTCGCCAGCTTGCGCGGCACGCTCTATGGCCTGCCCGTGATCAACGGCCGCAAGGTGCACTACGGACCGATCGACCCGGTGCGGTCGCGCGAACTGTTCCTGCGCGGCGCGCTGGTACGCGGTGAGTACGACACCCGTGCGCCGTGGTTCGTGCACAACCGGCGCCTGCTGGCGGACATCGACGAGCTCGCGCAGCGCGCGCGCAATGCGCGCCTGAGCGTGGACGAACACGTGCTGTACCGCTGGTTCGATGCACGCGTGCCCGAGGGCATCCACAACGGCGCGGCCTTCGAGCGCTGGCGGCGCGAGGCCGAGCGCACTCAGCCGCGCCTGCTGTTCCTGCGCCGCGAGGACCTGCTGGAGCAGCAGCCGGAAAGCACCGCGCGCGACTTTCCGCCCGCGATCGAGTTCAACGGCGTGCGTTTCGCACTCGCCTACCGTTTCGATCCCGGCGCGGAGGACGACGGCGTGACCCTGGTGACACCGCTGGCCGCGCTCAACCAGATCCCGGCCGTCGCCTGCGAATGGCTGGTGCCCGGCCTGCTGGAAGAGAAGCTGGCGGCCCTGCTCAAGAGTCTGCCGCAATCCGTGCGGCGCGCCTTCGTGCCGGTGCCGCACTATGCCCGCGCGGCATGCGAAGCGCTGGCCGACACCGCCCATGACCTGCCGTTGAGCGAAGCGCTGGCCGCGTTCCTGCGCAAGACCACCGGCCAGACCGTCGCGCGCGATGCCTGGCGCGAGGACACGCTGCCGGCGCATCTGCGCATGAATTTCCGCGTGGTCGATGCCGACGGCAAGCCGCTGGCGCAGGGGCGCGACCTGGCCGCGCTGCGTCAGCGCTTCGGCGCCGCCGCCAGCGCCGAACTGTCACGCCGCCTGCGCGGCGCGGATGGCGATGACCTCATCGCCCGCTACAGCCGCGAAGACGTGACGCGCTGGGACTTCGGCGACCTGCCCGACCATGTGCGCATCGCCGCTGGCGCGCGCGCCGGGCTGGTCGCGTTTCCCGCCTTGCAGATGCGCGACGACGGTGGCGTGCGCCTGGCCCTGTTCGACAGCGCCGACCAGGCTGCCGATGCGCATCGCCTCGGCGTCGCGCGCCTCGTCTGGCTGGCGCATGCCGATCTGCTGCGCCAGAGCGAGCGTGACCTCGCCGCCGCCTTGAAGGCCACCTGCCTGCAATACGGTCTGCTGTTCAAGGGTGCGTCGTGCGCCGGGCTGCTGCGCGACGTGCTCAACGCCGCCGCGCTGGCGGCGCTGGGTGGTGACCAGGCGCCGCCGCGTGACGCGGCCGCCTTCGCCGCCGCCAGCGGCGCGGCACGGCCGCGTCTGCCCGATCGGCTGACGCGCGCCAGCGCGCTGGCGCGTGACGTGATCGCCGCCGCCATGCAGCTCACCCAGGCGCTGGAGCGGGCGCCAGCGGCCTGGCGGGGCGCGGTCGAGGACCTGCGCGCGCAACTGGCCGGACTGGTGTTCCCCGGTTTCCTGACGCGGCACCCGGTTGCGCGTCTACCCGACCTGCCGCGCTACCTCAAGGCCATGCAACTACGCCTCGACAAACTGCCGCACCACGCGGCGCGCGATCTGGGCGCCATGAACGAAATGGCGCCGCTGCTGGCCGCCTGGCGCCAGCGCGCCGGCGTGGCGGCGCAGCGCGGCGAGCGCGACGCCGCGTTGGACGACTTCCGCTGGCGTCTGGAGGAACTGCGCGTCGGCTTGTTCGCGCAGGAGCTGCGCACGCCGGAGCCGGTGTCGGTGAAACGCCTGGAGAAGCGCTGGCGCGAGATCGTCGGCTGAACGCATACGGCGCACACTGAACGGGATGGCGCCGCCTGCGCGGTCACCGCCGCGCTCAAGATTTTCGCGCGCGACCCGTAAATCGGCGCAAACACCAATCCGGATGGAGACGCCCCATGAACAAGCCTGCCCGCACCGGCACCATCACCGCCAAGATCCTCGGCTTCACCGCCATACTGTTCCTGGTGTTGCTGACCGCGTCGCTGCTGCACGCCTACGTCAGCGAGAAGGGCATGGCCGAAGAGTTCACCAGCGAACGCGCGGGCGCCATCGCCGATGCCTATTTCGACAACCTGAACAAGCTGATGCTGACCGGCGCCATGGATACCCGCCACGACCTTCGCGACCAGGTCGGCGCGCAGGCCAACGTGCTGGAGGCGCGCGTGATCCGCGGCGAAGCCGTGGCCGCGCAATACGGCGCGGGCGATGCCAGCGAACAGGCGCGCGACGAGTTGGATCGCAGCGCGCTGGCGGGCCGCGAGATCGTGCACTACGACGAAACGGAGCAGGGCCGCCGGCTCACGGTGATCCGGCCCTACAAGGCCAGCGAGAACACGCGCGGCGCCAACTGCCTGGGCTGCCACGCGGTACAGCCCGGCACCGTGCTCGGCGCGATCCGCATCCGCTATGACCTCGCCCCGGTGGACGCCCGCATCCGCAATTCCGGATTGCAGAGCCTGTTGATCCACCTCGCGCTGTTCGTGACCGGCATGGTGTTGATCCACTATGCGCTCAAGCGCGTGGTGGCAGCACCGATCAACCGGCTGAGCGAACACATGGCGCAGGTGGAACGCCATTCCGACCTGTCGGTGCGCATCCCGGTCGAAGGCAACGACGAAATCTCTCGCGCCGCGGCCGCGCTCAACGCCATGCTGGAACGTTTCGCCGCCACGCTCGCGCAGGTGCGCGACGCCAGCCACAACCTGACCCAGGTCGCGGGCCAACTGGTCGATGTATCGACGCGCACACAACAGGGGGTGGAGCGCCAGCTCGGCGATACCGAACACCTGGCCAGCACGCTGCACCAGCTCGCCAGCACCGTGCAGGACGTAGCGCGCAACACCCGCGAGGCCGCCGACGCGGCGGTGCGCGCCGACGGCGAAGCCAAGGAGGGAACCGGCACCGCCAACCAGGCGCTGGCCGCCATCGCCGACATGTCGCGCCAACTGGAACAGGCGGTCGGCGTGATCCAGAACCTCGATACCGACAGCCGCGACATCGGCCGGGTCATCGGTCTGATCCGCGAGATCGCCGAGCAGACCAACCTGCTGGCGCTCAACGCCGCCATCGAGGCTGCCCGCGCCGGCGAGCAGGGGCGCGGCTTCGCCGTGGTGGCCGACGAGGTGCGCACGCTGGCGCAGCGCACCCAGGCGGCGACGGAGGAAATCGAACGCATCATCGTCAAGGTCCAGGGGCGCGCGCAGGAAGCGGTCGGCGCGATCCAGCACGCCGAACACGAAACCGAATCCAGCGTGGCCAGCGTCGAGGAGACCGCCAAGGCGCTCGGCACCATCGCCGGCTCGGTGGAGGCGATCAACCGCCTCAATGCCGACATCGCCACGCATTCCGGCGAGCAAAGCAAGGTGGCCGAAGCGATCAGCCGCAAGATCGGCGACATCGGCGCGGTGGCGCGCGAAGCCAGCGGGCACGCGCACGACACACGCGATGCCAGCGAGCGCCTGGCGCGGCTGGCGCGCGAACTGGAAACACAGGTGGCGCAGTTCCGGTTGTGACCCTTGCGGTGCGCGTGGCGCGTCGCCACCGCCCGGTGCTCAAACCCGCGGGGCGTAGGGCTAGAATCCGCCCATGGCCATGAGAATCGCGCTCGCGCAGATCAATCCCACCGTCGGCGACCTGGATGCCAACGCCGACCGCATCCTCGCCCAGGCCGAGCGCGCCGCCCAGGCCGATGCCCACCTGCTGCTGACGCCGGAACTGGTGCTGTGCGGCTATCCGCCGGAGGATCTGGCGCTGCGCGACGATTTCTATCAGGAGAACGCGCGCGCGCTGCGCCGCCTGGCGGCGCGCCTGCCGCGCGGCCTGACGGCGGTGATCGGCCATCCGTTGTGCGAAGGCGAGGCGCGGTACAACGCCGCATCGGTACTGCGCGACGGCGCCATCAGCCACGTCTACCGCAAGCAGAAGCTGCCCAACCATTCGGTATTCGACGAAGTCCGCACCTTCACCGCCGGCGCGCAGCCGTGCGTGTTCGAATGCGCCGGCATGCGCTGCGCCGTCAACATCTGCGCGGACATCTGGGAGCCCGGCCCGGCCGCGCAGGCGCGCACCGCCGGCGCGGAACTGCTGCTGGTGCTGAACGCCTCGCCGTTCCACACCGGCAAGCATGCGGAGCGGCTGGAGGTCGCGCGCGAGCGCATCCGCGAATGCGGCCTGCCGCTGGTGTATGCCAACCTGGTCGGCGGTCAGGACGAGCTGGTGTTCGACGGCGCTTCGTTCGCGCTCGACGCCGGCGGCGCGCTGACCGCCCAGTTCCCCGCCTTCGTCGAGGAACTGTGCATCGTCGAGTACCAGGACGGCGTGCCGCGCGGTGCCATCACCGCTCTGCCCGAGCACGAAGCCGCCGTGTATCAGGCGCTGGTGCTCGGGGTGCGCGACTACGTCGGCAAGAACGGCTTTCCCAGCGTGCTGGTGGGTTCCTCCGGCGGCATCGATTCGGCGCTGACCCTGGCGGTCGCGGTCGACGCGCTCGGCGCCGAGCGCGTGCAGGCGGTGATGATGCCGTCGCAGTACACCGCCGACATCAGCCTGCAGGATGCCGAGCAGTTGGCCGCAAACCTCGGCGTGCGCTATGACGTGCAGCCGATCAAGGCCATGTTCGACGCCTTCCTGTCGGCGCTGTCGGACGAGTTCGACGATCTACCCTTCGATCAGACCGAGGAGAACATCCAGGCGCGCATCCGCGGCGTCATCCTGATGGCACTGTCCAACAAGTTCGGCCACCTGGTGCTGACCACCGGCAACAAGAGCGAAATGGCCAGCGGCTACGCCACGCTGTATGGCGACATGGCGGGCGGCTTCGCGGTACTGAAGGATGTCGCCAAGACCCTGGTATGGCGCCTGGCGCGCTATCGCAACAGCCTGTCGCCGGTGATCCCGGAGCGCATCATCACCCGCCCACCCACGGCCGAACTGCGCGCCAACCAGTGCGATCAGGACAGCCTGCCGCCCTACGAGGTGCTGGACGCGATCATGGCCGGCTACGTCGAGCAGGACATGGCGCCGCGCGAAATCGTCGCGGCCGGCTACGCCGAAGCTGACGTGCGCAAGGTGGTGGGGCTCATCGATCGCGCCGAATACAAGCGGCGCCAGGCGCCGCCCGGCATCCGCATCACGCCGCGCGGCTTCGGCCGCGACCGGCGTTATCCCATCACCAGCCGCTACCGCGCGCCGTTCTAGGAGACCGTCATGAAGAAGATCGAAGCCATCATCAAGCCGTTCAAGCTCGACGAGGTGCGCGAAGCGCTGTCGGCGCTGGGCGTGAGCGGACTGACCGTGACCGAGGTCAAGGGTTTCGGACGGCAGAAAGGGCATACCGAACTGTATCGCGGCGCCGAGTACGTGGTCGATTTCCTGCCCAAGGTGAAGATCGAACTGGTGGTGCCCGATACGCTCGCCGATGGCGCGCTGGAAGCCATCGTCAAGGCCGCGCGTACCGGCAAGATCGGCGACGGCAAGATCTTCGTCAGCAACGTCGAGCAGGTGGTGCGCATCCGCACGGGGGAAACCGGCGAGGCAGCCGTCTAAGCACAGGGCATCGGCGTCAGGACAGACGTGATCGCCGCCGTCGCCGGAACGACACTCCGTGTTGTGGGTCGTCGACACGGACCGCCAGCCAACGCAACACGCAGGTTTCTTCGGCTGCAAGCGGCGGCCCGTCCGCATGAGGCTCGGGGCAACTGCGCAGCGTGACGGGCTCGCCCTGACATTCGCAATACCAGCCCCATACCGGGTGGGATGCCGCCGCAGCGCCACCGCCCGGCAGGACACGGGCGATGGGCACCCGCCCAGGATCGACGCGCAGGTAATACACGCCGCGCGGCGGAAAGCCGTTGCGCACCCGCACCGGATTTTCGTAACGCGCCACGGTGAGCGCTTCGCCCAGCGGCTGCCCGGCGCTGCGCGGATCGCCGTAGCGGGTGTGGCCGAACTCGTGGGACAGCACCGCCAGCGGATCCACCAGTTCGCCACTGACCGGAAAGCGGCAGCGGAAGCCGCGTGTACCCAGGCGCACGCTGGCGGCGGCGGCCATCGCGCCGGTGCCGTCGTAGGCAAACAGGCGAAACGGCGCCGCGTCCTGCGCGAATTGTCCGGTCTCGGACAATAGGCCGCTGATCAGTTCCGACAGGCGCGGCGTCTCGCCCGCCGCCAGCGCGCGCTGCCAAAGCGCCGCGTCGTATTCCAGATAGCCCTGGTTGAACAGGCGCAGCGTGTCGTCGGCCACCTCGCGGAACCACACCGCCCCGGCGTCGCTCATGGCGAAACGCTCCAGCAACTCGATCTGCTCCGTCTCCAGCGGCAGCCCCTGCGGTGGCAGACGGGCCCCGGTCACCACGTTGACCTTGCGCGCCAGCGCGAAATGCTCGGCGCGCCGGGCCCGCTCCTCGCCGGCATGGGCGGGCGGTTGGGCAAGCCTGCCGGCGCGCGGCGTACCATCGGCGGCCGCAAACAGCACGATCTCGCCGCCTGCCTGCCAGGGCCGCTCCAGTTCGCCGATCAGATCAACCTGCGTGCGCGTGGGCGGCGGCGGCTCGATCTCCGCAGCCGGCAGGCCTTGGGCAGTCAACGTTGCCAAAATCGCGACCGGTAGTAACCAGCCTGGTTGATATGGGCTATGGCGCATGGGCTCCGTCCTGTGGCTCGGCGCAGCATACATAGACCAAGCGCGGACACACCGGTTCAAGTCGGCAGCGGCTTCGGTGCGCGCCCCCGGCGCGCGAACAGCAGGGCTGCGAACACCGCGCAGACCGAGGCCAACGTGAACGTCCAGGCCGCGCCCAGTCCATCCCAGGCCGCGCCGGCGTAGAGGCTGCCGAATGTGCCGCCTACACCGAAGGCGATGCTGTTGTACAGCGCCTGTCCCCGCGCCTGGTTGCGCCCGGTGAAATGACGGTGCACCAGCGCCAGCGCCGAGGCGTGATAGGCGCCGAAGGTGAAGGCATGCAGCAGTTGCGCGCCCAGCAACAGCGGCACGCTGTGCGCCTGCCAGCCGATCAGCAGAAAGCGCGCGGCGGCGATGACCAGCGTCGCCAGCAGTACCGTTTCCGGCCGTACGCGCGCGAACACGCGCGGCATGATCAGAAAGATGCCGATCTCGCACACCACGCCCAGCGCCCACAGCCAGCCGGCCAGGGTCTTGCTGTAGCCGGTCTCGACCAGGTGGATGGTGAAGAAGGTGTAGTAAGGGCCATGCGCCGCCGCCATCAGCAGCGCCGCGCCCAGCAGCGCGACCACCTGTGGACGGCGCAGCACCTCGCGCAACGGAATGTGGGCGTGATCGTGGCGGGCGATCTCCGCCTCCGGGATCACCCGTGCGGTGAGCACCAACCCCACCAGCAGACCGAGCACCGCCCACGGCACCAGCGCGACCGAGGCCCGATCGATGGCCATGCCCAGGCCGACCACGACCACGATGAAGCCGACCGAGCCCCACAGCCGTACCCGACCGTAACGCTCCGTGCGTTCGCCCAGATGCGACAACGTGGTGGCCTCCACCAACGGCAGCGAAGCGCTCCAGAAGAAACTGATCAGACTCATGACCAGGAACAGCGGCCAGAACGACGTGGCCCAGAACACGCCGATGAACGCCACCAGACTGACCACGGCGGCGAGCTGCACGATGGCCACGCGCTTGCCGGTGCGGTCGGCGATGTGTCCCCAGACATTGGGCGCGAAGATGCGCATGACCTGCAACAGCGACATCAGCACGCCGATCTGGAAGGCGTTGAATTGCAGCGAATGCAGGTACAGGCCCCAGAACGGCGCCATCGCGCCGACGAAGGCGAAGTAGAAAAAATAGAAGCCCGACAGGCGCCAGTAGGGAAAGGTCGATACGGTCATGGCTCGTCAGCGGGGCCGGAAAACGCATCGGCCCGGCGCATGCGCCGGGCCGATGCGCGCGCTGCAGGCTCAGCCCTTGCGGGCGTCCTGCAGCATGCGGTAGAGCCGGTCCTTCAAGCGCACACGCAGATACTTCAGTTCCTCGGCATACAGATCCGACGCCGGATCCAGACGTTGCTCGATGCGCGCGACCTTGCGGTCCACCTCGTCGTAGTCCTTCATCATGTTGACGAAATCGTCGCTGCTCAACATCAGCGCGCGTATGGTGTCGTGGTACTCGGGAAACTCGTGGAACAGGTCGTGGCTTTCGATCATGGCGGCTCCGCAGACGGTGGTGAACGGAATGGCGAGGACGGATCAGGCGATGCGCCCGGGGATGACGGGGGTATGGCGAATCACGTCGGCGTTTTGCGCGCGATGACGCAAGGCATGGTCCATCAACACGATGGCGACCATGGCCTCGGCGATCGGCGTGGCGCGGATGCCCACACACGGGTCGTGCCGGCCTTCCGTGACCACTTCGACCGGCTCGCCGCGGAGGTTGACCGAGCGCCCCGGCAGGCGGATGGATGAGGTCGGCTTGATGGCGATGGAAGCAGTGATGTCCTGGCCGGTGGAGATGCCGCCCAGGATGCCGCCGGCATGGTTGGAGGCGAAGCCCTGCGGCAGCAGTTCGTCCCGGTGCTCCGTGCCCTTCTGCGTCACCACCGCAAAGCCGTCGCCGATCTCCACGCCCTTGACCGCGTTGATGCTCATCAGCGCGTGCGCGAGATCGGCGTCCAGACGGTCGTAGACCGGTTCGCCCAAGCCCACCGGCACACCCTCGGCCACCACGTTGATGCGCGCGCCGACCGAGTCGCCGGATTTGCGCAACGCATCCATGTACGCCTCCAGTTGCGGCACCGCGTCGGCATCCGCGGCGAAGAACGGATTGCCGTCGACCGCGCCCCAATCGCGCAGCGGCACGACGATGGGCCCCAGTTGCGCCAGGTAGCCACGGATGACGGTGCCATAGCGTTCGCGCAGCCACTTGCGCGCAATGGCGCCGGCGGCGACGCGCACCGCCGTCTCGCGCGCGGACGAGCGGCCGCCGCCGCGGTAATCGCGAAAGCCGTACTTCTGCGTGTAGGTGTAATCGGCATGGCCGGGGCGGAAGGTCGCGGCGATGTTGCCGTAGTCCTTGCTGCGCTGATCCTCGTTGCGGATCAGCAGCGCGATGGGCGTGCCGGTGGTACGCCCCTCGAACACGCCGGACAGGATCTCCACGCTGTCCGACTCGCGCCGTTGCGTGACATGCCGCGAAGTGCCGGGCTTGCGCCGGTCGAGATCGGCCTGGATGTCCGTCGCGCTCAGTTCCAGGTCCGGCGGGCAGCCATCGACCACACAACCGATCGCGGGACCATGGGATTCGCCGAACGAGGTGACGCTGAAATTGAGGCCGATGCGGTTGCCGGACATGGATGAGGCGGGGATCTGCGGAAAAGATGCATTATCCGCGATTCCACGATCAAACGCGCCTGGCACACCGCATCCGACGGGTCATGCCCTAAAACTCCCGGATTGCCCATGACCCCGACCTTGACTTACGCTTGCCGGCAACATCCGCGCCGCAGTCACCATGTACCCGCTTCGTCTCGCAAGCCTTTCGCTCGCCACGCTACTCAGCGTCGTCAGCCCGCTGGTTCACGCCGCGCCGACGGACGAAGGCCGGCTTTTGGCCTACACCTGCACCGCCTGCCATGGTCAGCACGGTCAGAAAACGGCACCCGGCATGCCGGTCATCGGCGGGCGCGATGCCCATGAGCTGCTCGCGGCCATGGCGCGTTTCCGTACCGGCAAGCGCTGGCACCCGGCCATGAACGTGATGATGCTGTCGCTGGACGAAGCGGCCATGGTCGACATCGCCGAATATTTCGCGCAAATCGATCCAGCCTTGCTGCATCGCCCGGGCCCCTACGGCGTTGCGCGCTGAACGGCCTGGCGCAGTGCGGGTATGTATTGAAAATCTCAATACATACCATTGAAATTGACCGCCCCCGGTGCAGGCTCGATAATCCCTGCGGTTTTTCGAACACGACGGTTCCGCGTTTCGCCCCCGGCCCCCCCGGGCGCCGCCGACGCACGATACGCCGAACCCAGCGGAGACACCTGCTCATGCCAAACGCCCAGCCGGACATCGACCCCCAGGAAACCCGCGAGTGGCTGGATGCCCTCGCCGCCGTCATCGAGGAAGAGGGTCCGGAACGCGCACACTTCCTGCTCGAGCGCCTGATCGACAAGGCCCGCCGCTCCGGCGCCTACCTGCCGTACAAGGCGACCACCGCCTACGTCAACACCATCCCGCCGCACCTGCAGGCCAAACACCCCGGCGACCCGGCCATGGAACGCCGCATCCGCGCGCTGATCCGTTGGAACGCCGTGGCCTGCGTGATGCGCGCCAATCAGAAAGCGCCGGGCGTGGGCGGCCACATCGCCAGTTTCCAGTCCAGCGCGACGCTGTACGACGTCGGCTTCAATCATTTTTTCCGCGGCCCCGAACACCCCAGCGGCGGTGATCTGGTCTACTTCCAGGGCCATTCCTCGCCGGGCATCTACGCCCGCGCCTACATCGAAGGACGGATCAGCGAGGAACAGTTCGCCAACTTCCGTCAGGAATCGGCCGGCGACGGCCTACCCTCCTATCCGCATCCCTGGCTGATGCCGGATTTCTGGCAATTCCCCACGGTGTCCATGGGCCTGGGGCCGATCCAGGCGATCTATCAGGCGCGCTTCCTCAGATACCTGCACGACCGCGGCATCGTCGATACCACCGGCCGCAAGGTGTGGGCCTTCCTCGGCGACGGCGAGACCGACGAACCGGAGACGCTGGGCGCCATCACCCTGGCCTCGCGCGAGAAGCTGGACAACCTGATCTTCGTGGTCAACTGCAACCTGCAACGCCTGGACGGCCCGGTGCGCGGCAACGGCAAGATCATCCAGGAACTGGAAGCCGCTTTCCGCGGCGCAGGCTGGAACGTGCTGAAGGTGATCTGGGGCTCCTACTGGGACCCCTTGCTGGCCATGGACAGCAAGGGTCTGCTGCGCCAGCGCATGGAAGAATGCGTGGACGGCGAATACCAGAACTTCAAGGCCAAGGGCGGCGCCTACACCCGTGAGCACTTCTTCGGCAAATATCCGGAGCTGAAGGAGATGGTCGCCGCCATGTCCGACGAAGACATCTGGCGCCTGAACCGCGGCGGCCACGATCCGCACAAGGTGTATGCCGCATATCACAGCGCGGTGCGTCACGTCGGCCAGCCCACCGTGATCCTGGCCAAGACGGTCAAGGGCTACGGCATGGGCGCATCGGGCGAGGCGCAGAACCCGACGCACCAGGCCAAGAAGATGGCGCTGGACGACCTGCGCGCGTTCCGCGACCGCTTCGACATCCCCATACCCGACGACCAGATCGAGCAGTTGCCGTTCTACCGCCCGGCCGAGGACAGCGCGGAGATGAAGTATCTGCGCGCGCGGCGCGAGGCCATGGGCGGCTACGTGCCGGTGCGCCGCCGCCGCGCCGAGCCGCTGCCGGCGCCGCCGCTGTCGGCATTCCAGGCCATGCTGGATGGAACCGGCGAACGCGAGATCTCCACCACCATGGCGTTCGTGCGCCTGCTCACCACCCTGCTGCGCGACAAGACCCTGGGCAAGCACATCGTGCCCATCATCCCGGACGAAGCGCGCACCTTTGGCATGGAGGGCCTGTTCCGCCAGGTCGGCATCTACTCCTCGGTCGGCCAGTTGTACGAGCCGGTGGACTCCGACCAGGTCATGTACTACCGGGAGGACAAGGGCGGGCAGATCCTGGAGGAAGGCATCAACGAAGCCGGTGCCTTCTCGTCCTGGCTGGCTGCCGCCACGTCGTACAGCACCAACGGCGTGCAGATGATCCCGTTCTACATCTTCTATTCGATGTTCGGCTTCCAGCGCATCGGTGATCTGGCCTGGGCCGCCGGCGACTCGCGCGCGCGCGGCTTCCTGCTGGGCGCCACCGCCGGCCGCACCACGCTCAACGGCGAGGGGCTGCAACACGAGGACGGCCACAGCCATCTGCTGGCGGCGACCATACCCAACTGCGTGTCCTATGACCCCACCTACCATTACGAACTGGCGGTGATCCTGCGCGACGGCCTGCGCCGCATGGTCGAAGAGCAGGAGGACGTGTTCTATTACCTCACGGTGATGAACGAGAACTACCGCCATCCGGCCATGCCGGCCGGGGTCGAGGAAGGCATCCTCAAGGGTCTGTACCGGCTGCGCGAAAGCGGCAAGGAACGGCGCGCAGGCCAGGCGCGCGTGCAACTGCTGGGTTCGGGCACCATCCTGCGCGAAGTGCTGGCCGCCGCCGAACTGCTGGAGCAGGACTGGGGCGTGGCCGCCGACGTGTGGAGCGCGACCAGCTTCAACGAGCTGCGGCGCGAGGCGCAGACCGTGCATCGCTGGAATCTGCTGCATCCGGACCAGCCCGCCCGGACCAGTTATGTCGAACAGTGCCTGGCCGGAACCGAGGGTCCGGTGATCGCCTCGACGGATTACATGCGCGCCTTCGCCGACCAGATCCGCCCCTATGTGCATCGACGTTACGTCACCCTGGGCACCGATGGCTTCGGCCGTTCCGACTCGCGCGAGGCGCTGCGCCGGTTCTTCGAGGTCGACCGGCATTACGTCACGCTGGCTGCGCTCAAGGCGCTGGTCGACGACGGCGTGCTGCCGGCGAGTACCGCCGCCGAGGCGGTCCGGCGCTACGGCATCGACGCCGACCGGCCCGATCCGGTGAGTTGCTGAGGGAGACGCCGTCATGAGCATCCAGGAAGTCGTCGTCCCCGACATCGGCAATTTCAAGGACGTGGAGGTGATCGAACTGCTGGTCAACGTCGGCGACACCATCGCCGCCGATGACGCGCTGATCACCGTCGAATCGGACAAGGCGGCCATGGACATCCCCGCGCCCATGGCCGGTACGGTGAAGGAACTGAAGGTCAAGGTGGGCGACAAGGTATCGCAAGGCTCGCCCATCCTGCTGCTGGAAACCGCGCGCGCGCACACCGCCGGCGCGGCCAAGCCGGCGGCGACCGCGCCCGTGGTCACCGCATTCACGCCACCCGCGGCCGAGACCGTGGCCACCGTGCCGCCGCCGTCCCGACCGCTGCCGGAAGTACCCGCGCCGATCGCGCCGCGTGAACGCCCCGATCCGGTCGCCGCGCGCCCCGAGTTCTCCAGCGACAAACCGGCGCATGCCAGCCCAGCGGTGCGCCGCTTCGCGCGCGAACTGGGTGCCGATCTGGCGCGCATCAAGGGCAGCGGGCCGCACGGGCGCATCCTCAAGGAGGACGTCCAGGCCTGGATCAAAGCGGAACTGAGCCGCCCGACCGGTGCCAGTGCCGGTGCGGCAGGCGGCGGACTGGAGGTCGCGCCGGCGCCGGTGGTCGATTTCGCGCGTTTCGGCGACATCGACACCCAGCCGTTGTCGCGCATCAAGAAGCTGTCCGGCGCCAATCTGCACCGCAACTGGGTCACCGCACCGCACGTCACCCAGTTCGATGAAGCCGACATCACCGATCTGGAGGAATTCCGCCGCTCCATGCTGGACGAGGCCGGCAAGCGCGGCGTCAAGCTGACCCTGCTGGCGTTCCTGATCAAGGCCGTGGTCAATGCGCTGCGCGCCTATCCGCAGTTCAACGCCTCGCTGGCACCGGATGGCGAGCATCTGATCCTGAAGAAATATTTTCACATCGGTTTCGCCGTCGATACCCCGGACGGCTTGGTGGTGCCGGTGATCCGCGAGGTCAACCGCAAGGACGTGCTGGACATCGCCCGTGAGCTCGGCGAACTGTCGGCGCGCGCGCGCGAGCGCAAGCTCAAGGTCGAGGAGATGCAGGGCGGTTGCTTCACCATCTCCAGCCTGGGCGGCATCGGCGGTACCGCCTTCACACCCATCATCCACTGTCCGGAAGTCGCCATCCTGGGCGTGTCGCGCGGCGCCATGAAGCCAGTATGGAACGACAAGAGCAAGACGTTCGAACCGCGTCTGACCTTGCCGCTGTCGCTGTCCTACGACCACCGCGTCATCGACGGCGCCGACGGCGCCCGCTTCACCAGCCACCTGCGTCTGATGCTGTCCGACGTGCGCCGCCTGCTGCTCTGACCGGACTGCCCATCCGCCCCCCGTATCCCAAGCCGCCGTAGCCCGCGCCCATGAGCCAAGCCATCGAAATCCGCGTTCCCGACATTGGCAACTTCCAGGAGGTCGAGGTCATCGAACTGCACGTCACCGAGGGGCAGCAGGTCGCCCCGGAGGCGTCGCTGATCACCATCGAATCCGACAAGGCGGCGATGGACATTCCCTGTCCGCAGGCCGGCACGGTGCAGCAACTGCTGGTCAAGGTCGGCGACAAGGTGTCCCAGGGATCTCCGATCCTGCTGCTGGCACCCGCCTCGGCGGAGCAGGCGGCGAGCGCCGCGCCCACCGACATCGTCCCCTCCCCCGCGCCCGCCGCCCCCGCCGGCGGGGCCGACGTGCACACCGAAGTGCTGGTGCTGGGTGCCGGCCCGGGCGGCTATACCGCGGCCTTCCGCGCCGCCGATCTGGGCAAGCGCGTGGTGCTGGTGGAGCGCTACGCCGATCTGGGCGGCGTGTGCCTCAACGTCGGTTGCATCCCGTCCAAGGCGCTGTTGCATACCGCCCGGCTGATCACCGAGGCCGAGGACATGGCGGCGCATGGCGTGCGCCTGGGCAAGCCCGACATCGATCTGGACGCGCTGCGCGCGTGGAAGGCGCGCGACGTGGTCGGCAAGCTCACCGGCGGGCTGGCGCAACTGGCCAGACAGCGCAAGGTCGAGGTCATCCGTGGCGTCGGCCGCTTCACCGCGCCGCATCGGCTGCTGGTCACCGCGGCCGACGGCTCGACGCGCACCATCGCGTTCGAGCACGCCATCGTCGCTGCCGGCTCCCAGCCGGTCCGCCTGCCCTTCCAGCCCGACGACGTGCGCGTCATGGACTCCACCGGCGCGCTGGCGCTGGCCGACATCCCGCCGCGCCTGCTGGTGATCGGCGGCGGCATCATCGGCCTGGAAATGGGCACCGTGTACGACGCGCTGGGCAGCCGCGTCACCGTGGTCGAACTGGGCGGTCAACTGATACCCGGCTGCGATGCCGATCTGGTGCGCCCGCTGGCCAAACGCATGGAGCAACGCTTCGAAAGCATACGGCTGAATACCGGGGTCACCGCCATGACCGCCGAACCGGACGGCATCCACGTCACGCTGCGTCACGGCGAGCAGGAGACGACCGAACGCTTCGACCGCGTGCTGGTCGCCATCGGCCGTCGCCCCAATGGCAAGGCCCTGGGCCTGGAGGCGGCCGGCGTCGTGGTCGACGAGCGCGGCTTCGTGCCGGTGGACCGGCAGATGCGCACCAACGTGGCGCACATCTTCGCCATCGGCGACCTCGTCGGCCAGCCCATGCTGGCGCACAAGGCGGCGCACGAAGGCAAGGTGGCGGCCGAGGTGATCGCCGGCCACAAGGTGGAGTTCCAGGCGCTGGTGATCCCGTCCGTGGCCTATACCGATCCGGAAGTCGCCTGGGCCGGCGTCACCGAGCACGAAGCCAAGGCCAGGGGACTGGCCATCGAAAAAGGGGTCTTCCCCTGGGTGGCCAGCGGCCGCGCGCTGTCGATCGCACGCACCGAGGGCATGACCAAGCTGATCATGGACAAGGACAGCGGCCGCGTGATCGGTGCCGGCATCGTCGGCATCAACGCCGGCGAGCTGCTGGCGGAAGCGGTGCTGGCGATCGAGATGGGCGCCACCGCGGCGGACATTGGCCTGACCATCCACGCCCATCCGACACTGTCCGAGACGCTCTGTTTCGCCGCGGAGATGGCCGAAGGCACCATCACCGACCTGCTGCCGCCGAAGAAGCGTTGACGCGCTGCCGACTATGCGTCGGCGCGAATCCGGTTGACGCTACCTGACGCCAGACGCTCGGCGAATTCGTCCAGCGCGGCCGTACTGCCCGCGCGCGAGTAGAACGAGCCGCGAACCTGGATGCTGACGGCCAGCAAGGCGATGAAATCGCGCACCAGCGCCGCATCCGGCGGCGCCGGATCCGACCAGAACGAATCCAGGTCACCACCGTGGGTCATGCCGGCGACGTCGTAGACCGCCGCACCCAGCGTCTTGACCGGACGACCGCGCTGCAGCGCTTGCAATCCCACCGTGCTGTTGACCGTGACCACGCCCCTCGACGCGGCGATGAGCCGGTCCAGATCGCCACCGTCCAGATAATGCACACGATCGGCCACACCGCCCGCCCGCGCCAGTTCTCCGGCGAGGCGACGCCAACTGCGCCACACGACTTCGCGCGGATGCGCCTTGATCGCCAGGTGCGCATGCGCGGGCGCGTGGCGCGCGAACGAGGCGACGACCTCGCGCAGCGCATCACCGACGCTGGCATAGCGTGAATAGGCACGTATCTGGAAGTCGCTCTCGATCTGCAACGGCATCAGGAAAAACGGGCGC
Source organism: uncultured Burkholderiales bacterium (assembly GCA_937949525.1). Lineage (GTDB taxonomy): Bacteria > Pseudomonadota > Gammaproteobacteria > Burkholderiales > Thiobacillaceae > PFJX01. The sequence goes on from CALEDT010000042.1 coordinate 41,708, forward strand.
GCCGATGCCGCCAGGCAAGCACAACGCCGGGTCATCGCCGGCCGGGTGGCCAGGTCGCGCAGCATGTGCAGGCCGATGCCGAGATCCAGCCACACCGGCTGCCCCGGCAGGTGGGAACGATAATGCGGATAACGCCACCGGAACGCCAGGTTGGCCAGGTGGTAGGCGACATCGGCCACGGCCTCGCGCACGAAGCCGCCGTCGAATCGCCGTCGGTCATCGGGCGCCGGCACACCGGCGGCGGCGGCACGGATCTGCGCGGGCTCGCGTGGAAATCTGGAATGCGCGGACATGCCGTCCAGTTCCAGCGTCAGCCAGTCCGGCCGCAGATAACCCAGTTCACACACCGCCACGGTGACGCCCAAACGCCGGGCGGCGGCGATGGCCACGCGATGGTAGTCGCGCTGCTCGCCCAACAGCAGCAGATCGGTCACACCCTCTTCCCGCATCAGGCGCTCGATGAACATCGGCCAATGCTGCGGCGTGTCACGGAAGTCGAAGGCCGGACCAGGCCAGTCCAGGCGGTCGCCGGCGCACAGGTTCACGCGCACGACGCGGACGCCGCGCGCTTGCAGGCGAGCGCGCAGACGCCAGAAGAAATCGCCGCTCGGCCCTTGCAGCACGCAGATCACCCGCGCGGCGTGGGCGTCAGGCGCCGAGCGTGGCATCGAGATAGTGTGCGAACACACGCACGGATTCCTGTGTGCTCCAGTCGCGCAACGCGGGCGGCAACGATGCGGCATCGAAATACACGCCATCGGCATCGAGCCCGGCCACATCGCCGGGTCCATGCCACATACGCGCGATGCGGCGGGCGAGATACCCTTGCTCGGTCATGCGCGGCGTGGGGATCAGCAGCGCCCGCCCGCGTATCTGGCACAGATCCATCAACGTCGTGTAACCCGCCCGCCCGATGATCAGGCGAGCCCCCCGCATTAGCGCATCGCGCGCTTCGCCGTGAACGCAGGCGTGCACCTCATGGCCCACGCCGTCGTAGCCGGCCGCCTGCGCACGCGTGTCACCCAGCACGAGTACCACCCGACCGTGCACCCGGCGCAGGCGATCCCGTGCCCAGGCGAGGAAGTTGGCCCGCTCGGCTTCGATGAAGCCACCGGCGATGACCAGCACGTCGATGCACTTGGCCGCCTCGCCCGCGCGCAGCGACGACAGGTAGCCGAGGTAGAGCGGCTCGATGGCGCGCGCCATCCAGTTGTGCGCCAGCCGGCCAGCGAGGCACTGCCCGGCGTCGGCGAAGTCGGGCACCAGCACGCGGGTGAACTTGCGCAGCAACAAGTACTGCGCCAGATCGGCCACGGGCTGGAAAGGCCGCAACAGGGCCGGCAGCAGGATGCGTATCTGGTGACAGACCAGAAAGGTCGGCACATCCGGCAGGAACACGCCGAAGCGGCCGTCCGAGAACATCGCGTCGAACCGCCGTTCACGCGCGAGCCGCTCGACGAATGCCCGCTCCCGACGCATGCACGCGCCGATGGCCAGCAGATCGCGCAGGTAGTAGGCGTAATGGGCGATGCCCGAACCACGCTGCAACGGCGGATAATCCGGAAACGACCGGAAACGCACGGCGGCGGCTTCCGCCAGCTCCAGACGCAACAGGTCGAGCGCGCGCCCGTGACTGAGGATCAACAGCTCGTTCCCGGTGGCCAGCAGATGACGGATCAACGGCAGCGAACGCTGCACGTGCCCCAGGCCCATGGCGCTGACCGCGAACAGGATGTACTTGCCGCGCATGCCGACGTCCACGTGCTCAAGGCCGCGTGCGATAGAAGCGCAGCGGCGTCACCTGCATCTCGCGCGCACGCTGTTTCAGCACGTTGCGCTGGATGCGCCCCACCACGTGCATCTCGCAGGCCTTGCAGTCGAAGCGCAGGGTCAGTTCCTCGTCGCCGTTGATCAGCCGCAGCGGTTCCGCCTTGATGGTGCCGTGCACGCCGATCACACCGCGCGTCTGCTTGGGACACAGGCTGAGCGAATAGCGCACGCAGTGGCGCGTGATCATCAGCGACACGTCACCGGTCTCCTCGTGACTCTCGTACGCAGCGGCGATCAGGTGCACGCCGTGGCGGGCGTAGAAGTCGCGCGCGCGGCTGTTGAACACGTTGCCCAGATAGCTCAGGCTGTCCTCGGGATGGCGCGCGGCGCGCGCCGGTGCCCGTGGCTCGCGGCGCCACGCCGCGCGCCGGGCGTCGAGCAGCGCGGCCACGGCCGCGCGGCGCAGCCGGTTGACCGCGCCGGCCGGTGCGAACCACGGGCGCGACAGCGCCAGCTCGATGTCACCGGCGGCGAACGGCGTGTCCCCCAGTTTCGCCAGACTGTCGCGCAGCGCCGCTGCCGCGCGTTCGGCATCGTGCGGCGCCTGCCAGTCCAGTGCAGCGCAGGCTTCGGCAAAAACGCCGTCCTCATCGCGTAAGCGCAGTCTCAAGCCGCCCTGGTCATCGTCGAGCACCATGTCGACCCGGATACGCCGTTCGGCGGAGGGCCGTTCCAGCGCACGCAGCCAGGCCATGTCGCGGTTGCGATTGATCTCGCTGCCGACGCGCAGGTGCTTCAGTTCGGCCAGCGCATCCTTGGGCCACACCCGCCAGCGGCCCGCACCCAATGCCTCGGCGCGATTGATGGCCAGTCCCACCAGATTGCGGCGCAGGTCGAAATAACACAGGCCGTCACCGTTGTGCAGCGTGGCCTCGCTGTCGATGTCGAGGTGGTCGGGGCCGACGCGCGCCACCCAGCCGATCGGCCGGCCCGGATTCTTGGGACTGTCGAACGCGCCGATGTCCTGCTGCCGTCCGCGCACGAAATAGTCGGTGGCGCCGCGGTTGAAATTCAGTTCCGGATCGGGCGTGAAGCCGAAGCGGCAACTACCACTCGACGCGCGCGCCAATTCGGGCCGGCGCGCCAGCAGCGCATCCACCAGCAGCCGATAATGGGCGGTGACGTTCTTGACGTAGCCCAGATCCTTGTAGCGGCCCTCGATCTTGAAGCTGCGGACGCCGGCGTCGACCAGCGCCTCCAGATTGGCGCTCTGGTCGTTGTCCTTCAGCGACAGCACGTGCTTGTCATGCACCAAGACCCGACCTTGCAGGTCGGTGACGCGATACGGCAGCCGGCAGGCTTGGCTGCAGTCGCCGCGGTTGGCGCTGCGCCCGGTGTGCGCGTGGCTGATGTAGCACTGGCCGCTGTAGGCCACGCACAGCGCGCCATGCACGAAAAACTCCAGCGGCACCGTAGTGGCGGCGCGGATGGCGGCGATCTGCGCCAGCGTCAGCTCGCGCGCCAGCACCAGTTGCGAGAAGCCGACGTCCTGCAGGAAACGCGCTTTTTCCGGCGTGCGGATGTCGGTCTGCGTGCTGGCATGCAATGCCATCGGTGGCATGTCCAGCTCCAGCAGACCCATGTCCTGCACGATCAGCGCATCGACGCCAGCGTCATACAGTTGCCAGGCGAGACGGCGCGCCGCCTCCAACTCGTCATCACGCAGGATGGTGTTGAGCGTGGCGTACACCCGGGCGTGGTAGACGTGGGCGAAGTCCGCCAGCCGCGCGATGTCGGCCACCGCATTGCCGGCGTTGGCGCGCGCGCCGAACGACGGGCCGCCGATGTAGACCGCGTCCGCGCCATGGCGCACCGCTTCGATGCCGATGTCGGCATCGCGCGCCGGCGCGAGCAGTTCGAGCTGATGAGCGAGCATGGGGCGCGCAGTTTACCTTGGCGGCACAGCGGCATCACGCCAGCCGCCACGCCCAGGCCAGGCCGGCCAGATTGGCGCACAGCAGCGCCAGATGCAGCAGTGCCCAGCGCAGGTAGCCGCGCGCCAGTTCCTCGGGCGGCTGGTTGGCGATGACATAGGGCCGCCCGTCCGCCGGCCGGCGCAGGTGGTGCGTGGCGCCGCGCGCACGCAACGCGTCGTGCCGGCGCGCGACTTCGCGCCGCGCCGCGGCGCGCGCCAAGGCCCATTCGCGCGCATCGATGTCGCCGTCGCCGTCGAGATCGAAACGGGCACGCAGCGTCTCCGCATCGGCCTTCCATTCGGCCAGCAACTCGCCTTCGGCGATACGCGCCGGCGGCAGCGTCTGCCCGGCGCGCTCGCTGCTGAACGCACCGATGGCATAGAGCATGTCACCCTTCAGGATCACCCGTTCGGTATAACGCCAGTCACCCTCGGTGCGGCGCTCCCGGTGCTTGCTGTGGATGTGGGCGCCGCGCGGTTCCACCACGCAGCGGCCGCTGCCGTCGTCGAGCGTGAACGGTGCATCGCTCTCGCCGCTGTCGGCGTAGCGCCACTTGCCGGCGCGGTCGCGCCGCTCGCGCAGGTAGTGGTACCACAGGCAGGGCAGTCGGGTCATGGGGCTTTGCACCTGCACAGCGTCGTGCGCCTCGGCGCGTCCGTACAACTCGACGTAGCCCTGCGCGGCGGAAGCGACACGTGAGGTCGGGGTATCGCGGATCGCCCAGCCGTGGCGCAGCGAGCGCTGCCACATCCACAGGTTCAGCGCCAGCATACCGCCGAACGCGTACAACCAGGCATCACGCGCGGCGAACGCGGCGGCCGCGCCCAGCACCACGCCGTGCGCCAATATCGAGGCGAACTGCGCGCGGCCGTGACGCAGCAACGGGTGCGGCATGCGCCATCCCGGCCGAAATCGACCGTCAGGCCGAGAACAGCGCCTTGACGTCCACGTCCCGTTTGTCCGGATCGCGGAAGCTCAACAGCGGACGCGGCAGAAAACCGAACAGCCGGGCGACGATGTTGTCCGGGAACACCTCGATGCGCACGTTGTTGATGTTGACGCTGTCGTTGTAGATCTCGCGCCGGTCGGCGATGCCTTCCTCCAGCGCGACGATACGGTCGATCAGGCGCGCGAAATGCTCGCTGCTGCGCAGTTCCGGATACGCCTCGACCACCGCGAAGATCTGGCCCAGGCCAAAGCGCAGCGCGGTCTCCGCCTGGCCCAACGCGGCGATGTCCTGACGCTGACTGGCGGCCGCCACACGTCCGCGCGCCTCGATCACGCGTTGCAGCGTGTCCTGCTCGAACTGCTTGAACTGGCGGCAGGCCTCCACCAGCTTGGGCAGCTCGTCGTGCCGCTGTTTGAGCAGCACGTCGATGTTCGACCAGGCCATCGACACGTTGTGTTTGATGCGCACCAGGTGGTTGTAGACGATGACGCCGTAGACCAGCACCAGCACGGCGAGGCCCCAGAAGATCAGCGCGGTGGACATGATGACGGGCTCCCCTGCGGTTGCGGCGCGGACGGGCTTACTCGCTCGGCTCGGCCCCGGCCTCATCGGCGCGCGCGTCACCGTCCTCGCTGTCGACCACGCGTTGCAGGCCGACCAGTTTCTCGCCGGCATCCAGGTTGATCAGCGTCACCCCCTGAGTAGAGCGGCCGGCCGAGCGGATTTCGCTGACGCGCGTGCGGATCAGCACGCCGCCGGTGGTGATCAGCATCACCTCGTCGCTCTCGTCCACCAGCGTGGCCGCCACCACCTTGCCGTTGCGCGCCGAAGTCGAGATGGCAATCACGCCCTGGCCACCGCGGCCGTGGCGCGAGTACTCGCCCACCGGTGTGCGCTTGCCGTAGCCGTTCTCGGTGGCGGTGAGCACGCTCTGCGCCTCGTCGTCGGCAATCAACAATGCGATCACACGCGCATCGCCGGACAGACGGATACCGCGCACGCCGCGGGCATTGCGCCCCATCACGCGGACTTCCGCCTCGTCGAAGCGGTTGGCCTTGCCCTCGTCGGAGAACAGCATCACGTCGTTGCCGCCGTGGGTGATGGCCACGCCCACCAGGTAATCGCCTTCATCCAGGTTCACCGCGATCAGTCCGGCGCTGCGCGGACGGGAGAACTCCGACAACGGCGTCTTCTTGACCGTACCCAGCGCGGTAGCCATGAACACGTAATGATGGTCGTCGAACTCCTTGACCGGCAGGATGGCGGTGATCTTCTCGCCCTCCTCCAGCTTCAGCAGGTTGACGATGGGCTTGCCGCGCGCGCCGCGCCCGCCCTGCGGCACCTCGTACACCTTGAGCCAGAACAGGCGGCCGCGGTTGGTGAAGCACAGGATGGTGTCATGCGTGTTGGCGATGAACAGCTTCTCGATGAAATCCTCTTCCTTGGTTCCGGCCGCCTGCTTGCCGCGTCCGCCGCGCTTCTGCGTGCGATATTCGTCCAGCGGCTGCGCCTTGATGTAGCCGGTGTTGGACAGGGTCACCACCACGTCCTGCGGCGTGATCAGATCCTCCAGCGCGATGTCCTGCGCGTGGGCGACGATTTCCGAGCGCCGCCTGTCACCGAACGCGGCGCGGATCTCGCCCAGCTCGGTGGCGATGATCTCGGTCACGCGTTCCGGTTTGTCGAGGATGTCGAGCAGGTCGGCGATGCGCGCCATGACCTCGCCGTACTCGCCGACGATCTTGTCCTGCTCCAGGCCGGTCAGACGTTGCAGCCGCAGATCGAGGATGGCCTGCGCCTGCACCTCGGTCAGGTAGTAGCCCTGCTCACGCAGACCGAACTCCGCCGCCAGACCGAGCGGGCGGAACGCCTGCGCGCCCAGTTCGCCCAGATCGCCGACCGCGCGCGCCAGCATGTCCTCCACCACGCGCGAGCGCCAGGGCCGCGCCAGCAGGGCCGCCTTGGCCTCGGGCGGCGTCGCCGAGGACTTGATCAACGCGATGATCTCGTCGACGTTGGCCAACGCCACCGCCAGACCCTCCAGAATGTGGCCGCGGTCGCGCGCCTTCTTCAGCTCGAACTGGGTGCGCCGTGTCACCACCTCGCGCCGGTGGCGCAGAAACGCCTCGATGATCTGTTTCAGGTTCAGCAGACGCGGCTGGCCGTCGAGGATGGCCACCATGTTCATGCCGAAGGTGTCCTGCATCTGTGTTTCCTTGTACAGATTGTTCAGGACCACCTCGGCCACTTCGCCGCGTTTCAGTTCGATCACCACGCGCATGCCGGACTTGTCCGATTCATCGCGGATCTCGCTGATGCCCTCCAGGCGCTTCTCGCGCACCAGTTCGCCGATCTTGGCGCACAGGTTGGCCTTGTTCACCTGGTAAGGCAGTTCATCGATGATGATCGCCTGCCGCCCGCCGGACTTGTCGATATCCTCGAAATGGCACTTGGCGCGCATCACCACGCGCCCGCGCCCGGTGCGATAACCGTCGCGCACGCCGGACAGTCCGTAGATGATGCCGGCGGTGGGGAAGTCCGGCGCCGGCACCCGCTCGATCAGGTCGTCGATGCGGATCAGCGGATCGTGCAGCACCGCCAGACAGGCGTCGACGATCTCGTTCAGGTTGTGCGGCGGGATGTTGGTGGCCATGCCCACGGCGATGCCGGAAGAACCGTTCACCAGCAGGTTGGGGAACTTGGCCGGCAGGATCAGCGGTTCGTGCTCCGAGCCGTCATAGTTGGGACCGAAATCGACGGTTTCCTTGTCGATGTCGGCCAACAGCTCATGCGCGATCTTGGCCATGCGGATCTCGGTGTAACGCATGGCCGCGGCATTGTCGCCGTCCACCGAGCCGAAGTTGCCCTGGCCGTCCACCAGCGGATAGCGCAGCGAGAAATCCTGCGCCATGCGCACGATGGTGTCGTACACCGCGGTATCGCCGTGCGGGTGGTACTTACCGATCACGTCACCGACCACGCGCGCCGATTTCTTGTACGGCTTGTTCCAGTCGTTGGACAACTCGTGCATGGCGAACAGCACGCGCCGGTGCACCGGCTTGAGACCGTCGCGCACGTCCGGCAGCGCGCGGCCGACGATCACGCTCATGGCGTAATCGAGATAGGAGCGGCGCATCTCCTCTTCCAGGCTGACGGGCAGGGTCTCTTTGGCGAACGGGTTTTCCATGGAGGTTGTCGCTATCGTCATGCGCTGTACAAGCGCGCGAGTTTACCATGCGGGCACATCCGCCCCCGCCGGGCCGGGACCGCCAAGCGCACCGTCACGGCCTGCGGATCGGCGTCCAACCGGCCTTGGACACGGACCTCAGCCCATACCCGTCCTGGTGAGGAGCGTGGCGACGCGCCCAGCCAGGTCCGTTAGCATTCCCCCTCCGTCCGAAACGGGAGTTGCCCATGACCCCGCAAACCGTCGATCTGCGCATCGATGCCGACTGGATCATTCCCGTCGTGCCGCGCGGCGCGGCGTTGACCGACCACAGCCTGCTCGTCCACGCCGGCCGCATCGTCGCGCTGGTGGCGCGGGCACAGGCACAAGCGGCCTACGTCGCCACGCGCCACCTGCGCCTGCACGGCCACGCCCTGTTGCCCGGCCTGGTCAACGCGCACACCCACGCCGCCATGACGCTGCTGCGCGGCTATGCCGACGATCTGCCGCTGATGACCTGGCTGAACGAACACATCTGGCCGGCGGAGGCACGCCACGCCAATGCCGAGTTCGTGCGCGACGGCACCCGCCTGGCCTGCCTCGAGATGCTGCGTGGCGGCGTGACCTGCTGCAACGACATGTACTTCTTTGCCGAAGCCACGCTGGAGGCCGCCGGCGAAGCCGGCATGCGCCTGGTCGCGGGGCTGATCCTGCTCGACTTCCCCACCGCTTACGCCGCCGACGCCGACGACTACCTCGCCAAGGGCCTGGCGCTGCGCGACGCCTGGCTGGACCGGCCGCTGGCACATTTCGCGCTGGCGCCGCACGCACCCTACACCGTCGGCGACCGCGGCCTGGAACGCATCGCCACCTACGCCGCACAACTCGACCTGCCGGTGCACATGCACATCCACGAAACCGAGGACGAGCTCAGACACGGCCAGCAGCACTACGGCGCCCGGCCGCTCGCGCGCCTGCACGGGCTGGGCCTGCTCGGCCCCAACCTGATCGCGGTGCATGCCGTGCATCTGAACGAGGACGAAATCACGCTGCTCGCCCGACAGGGCTGTCACGTCGTGCACTGTCCTGCCTCGAACCTGAAACTGGCCAGCGGCTTCGCGCCGGTGGCGCGGCTGCTGGCAACCGGCGTCAACGTCGCCATCGGCACGGACGGCGCCGCCAGCAACAACCGCCTGGACCTGTTGAGCGAAACCCGGCTGGCGGCACTGCTGGGCAAGGGCGTGGCCAACGATCCTGCCGCGCTGCCGGCCGCGCAGGCGCTGGAAATGGCCACGCTGGCCGGCGCACGCGCGCTCGGCCTGGATGGTGTCATCGGTTCCCTGGAACCGGGCAAGTCCGCCGACATCATCGCCATCGATCTCGACCACCCGGCCACCCAGCCCTGCCACGACCCCATCGCGCAGATCGTCTACAGCGCCGGGTGTGAGCAAGTCCGCCGCGTCTGGGTGGCGGGCCGCGAAGTGGTGGCCGACGGCCACTGCCGCAGCCTGGACGAAGCCGCCGTGTTGCGCCGTGCGCGGGTTTGGCGGGAGCGTCTGGCGCGCACCTGAACGACGTTCGGCGCGCGTCAATCAACGAAACGCGCGCGTAAGCCCTCCAGGCCGAAGGCGTCGAGGATCGCTTCCAGGCGCCGGCGCGCATTGCCGCGCGGCCGCTCGCCCTTGCGCGCGATGATCAGCTCGTTCTTCATGGAATGTTCCCAACCCACCAGTTCGGTGACGGTGACCTGGTAGCCGTTGGCTTCCAGGCGCAGGCAGCGCAGCACGTTGGTCAGGTGGCTGCCCAGCTCACGGGTGTGGATGGGATGACGCCACAGTTCCGCCAGCGGCGTGCGCCCGAGCATGGCCTGCTTGCCGGCGCGCAGCGCGGCCGCGACCTCGGCCTGGCAGCACGGCACCAGCACGACGAAACGCGCCTGCTTGGCGAGCGCGAAGCGGATGGCATCGTCGGTGGCGGTATCGCAGGCATGCAGCGCGGTGACCACGTCGCAGTGCGCCGGCAGCTCGGGCGCGACGATGGCCTGCTCGACGCTGCGATGGTGGAAGTGCATGCGGCTGAAACCCAGACGCTCGGCCAGTTCGCGCGACTTGTCGACCAGTTCGGCGCGCGCCTCGATACCATGCACGGTGCCGCTCGCCTGATGCTTCAGGAACAGGTCGTACAGGATGAAGCCGAGATAGGATTTGCCGGCGCCATGATCGACCAGTTGCAGATCGCCGCGCGCGTCCAGCACCTCGCGCAGCAGCGGCTCGATGAACTGGTGCAGGTGATGCACCTGCTTGAGCTTGCGTCGACTGTCCTGATTGAGCTTGCCGTCGCGGGTGAGGATGTGCAGCGCCTTGAGCAGTTCGACCGACTGGTCCGGCCGCATTTCGGTGGTGGCGTAAGCGGTCATGACCGGCTCAGTCCGGCGTGGGCAGGCCGAGGGCCAGCCAACCGGCCAGGCCCAGGCCGCGCAGCGTTTCGATGTTGCGCCGGTAGATCGCGTCCGGGTCGGGGAAGTGCGCCAGCGCGCGCTCCAGGCTGGCTTCGCGGATCAGGTGGATGGTGGGAAACGGCGCGCGGTTGGTGTAGTTGGCGATGTCGTCCGGCGCGCTGTCGGCGAACTGGAAACGCGGATGGAAGCTGGCCACCTGGATCACGCCTTCCAGGTCATGCTCCAGCACGGCTTCCTCGGCCAGCATCATGAATTCGTTGAAGTCGAGGAAATCCGGCAGCAGGGTGGGATGGATCAACAGCGTGGTGTCGATCTGCGCGGGATCCGCGTCGGCCAGCAGCAGCAGTTCGCGATCCAGGTCTTCCAGCAGGCCGTCCAGGTGTCGGGCCTGGCTGACCACGAAGCGCACCTGCTCGTTCAGGTACACCGATTGCGCGAACGGGCACAGGTTGAGGCCGATCACGGCGCGCTCGATCCACGACCGGGTGGCGGCGATCACTTCGTCGTTGGTCATGGCGGTTGCGGTGCGGTCAAGCCTGCGCCAGCCGTTCCACGCGCGCCAGCTTGTCCAGCACATGGCCGCGACGGGCGCGATGCAGCCGGTACGGCTCCAGCGCCGCGCCGGCGAGCACCAGACTGGCGGCGCGGCCATTGCGGGTCTTGCCCTCGACCTGCAGGCGCTGGCCGTCGTAGCAGCCCAGCGCGGTGAGCCGTTCTCCGGACTCCAGCTTCATCAACTGCACGCCCTTGCCGCCGGTCAGCGTCTTCATTTCGTCCAGCGGGAAGCTGAGCATCCGGCCGTTGTCGGCGGCCACCGCCAGCCAGGATGCACCATCCGCCGCCACCGGCGGCAACGGCAGCCGGCCGGCGTCCAGGGTCAGGAACGCCTTGCCGCCGCGCTGGCGCGACACCAGGTCGGCCAGACGGCACAGGAAGCCATGACCGCCGTCGGACGCCACCAGCCACAGCGTATCCGGCGCGCCGGACAACGCCTGCACCAGGCGCTCGCCGCGCGCCAGTTCCACCAGGCTGGCCAGCGGCACGCCGTCGCCGCGCCCGCCGGGCAGATCGGCGATGCGCACGCTGTAGGCGCGCCCGCCGCTGTCCAGCAACACCAGTGGCCAACCGGTGCGGGTCTCCAGCAGTGCCAGCGGTCCGTCGCCGGCCTTGTACTGGATGCCAGCGGTATCGATGCCGTGACCGGCGCGCGCACGCAGCCAGCCATTGCGCGAGACGATCACCGTGACCGGCTCGTCCACCACCGCCGCCTCGGCCCGGGCCAGGCTGACCGGCGATGCCGCCTCGATCAGCGTGCGCCGGGCATCGCCGTACTTGCCGGCATCGGCGCGGATCTCGGCGATCACCAGCCGTTTCAGTTCGCCTTCGTCGCCCAGTACCTTGACCAGCCCACCCCGCTCGTCGCGCAGCTCGCCCAGTTCCTTTTCGATCTTGATGCCTTCCAGCCGGGCCAGTTGGCGCAGACGGATTTCCAGAATGTCCTCGGCCTGCGCCTCGCTCAGGCCGAATGCGGCCATCAGCTCGGCCTTGGGATCGTCGGCTTCGCGGATCACGCGGATCACCGCGTCGATGTTGAGCAGGACCGCCTGACGGCCCTCCAGGATGTGGATGCGGCGGTCGACCGCGGCCAGCCGGTGCCGGCTGCGCCGCCGCACGGTATCGATGCGGAACGCGGCCCACTCGCGCAGCAGTTCGGCCAGCCCTTTCTGGCCGGGGCGACCGTCGCGGCCGACCACGGTGAGGTTGAGCGGCTGCGTGGTCTCCAGGCTGGTATGCGCCAGCAGCAGGCGCATGAAGGCATCCACGTCCTGGTTGCGTGAACGCGGCTCCAGCACGATGCGTACCGGCGCTTTTTCGTCCGATTCGTCGCGCGCCGCTTCCAGCGCCGCCAGCACCGCCGTCTTCAGCGACTTCTGCTCGGGCGTGAGCTCCCTGCGTCCGCTCTTCACCTGCGGATTGGCCAGCGCGTCGATCTGCGTGAGCACCTGCGCGGCCGACACGCCCGGCGGCAGTTCGTGCACCACCACGCGCCACTGGCCGCGCGGCAACGCTTCCACCGCCCAGCGCGCACGCACGCGCAGGCTGCCGCGCCCGCCGGCATAGGCGGCGAGCACGTCGGCGGCGGGCGAGATGACCTGACCGCCGCCGGGGAAGTCCGGCCCGGGCAGCACGGCCAGCAGTTCCCCGGTGTCGGCCCGCGGGTGCTCGATCACATGGATGGCGGCGGCCGCCAGCTCGCGCAGATTGTGCGGCGGGATCTCCGTGGCCATGCCCACGGCGATGCCCGATGCGCCGTTGGCCAGCAGCATGGGCAGACGCGCCGGCAGCAGGGTCGGCTCCTGGAAGGCGCCGTCGTAGTTGGGGCGGAAATCGACGGTGCCGGCATCGATCTCCGCCAGCAGTAGTTCCGCCACCGGCGTCAGACGGCTTTCCGTATAGCGCATCGCCGCGGCGCCGTCGCCATCGCGCGAGCCGAAATTGCCCTGGCCGTCGATCAGCGGATAACGCAGCGTGAACGACTGCGCCATGCGCACCAGCGCGTCGTACACCGACTGGTCGCCATGCGGGTGCAGCTTGCCGATCACGTCGCCCACCACGCGCGCCGACTTGACGTGCTTGGCGGCGGCGGTCAGGCCCATCTCGCGCATGGCGTACAAAATGCGGCGCTGCACCGGCTTCATGCCGTCGGCGACGTGCGGCAGCGCACGCCCCAGCACCACGCTCATGGCGTAGGACAGGTAGCAGCGCTCGGCGAACGCCGCCAACGGCAGGTAATCGTCCGGCGCCGACGCGTCGCCGCCGCCGGCATGGGGCGGAGTCGGCGGCGGCACGTCTTCCGCCGCAACCGGTGCGCCGGCGGCGACGGCCTGCACCGATGCGGGCACCGGCTCGCCGGCGAACAGGTCGGCCGTCAGCGGGTCGTCGCGCTGACGCATGGACTATTTGGCGATGCCGGCCTGACGCGCCGCCATGTGCGACTTGGAGCGCGCATGGCAGTCCGCGCATTTCCAGCGCTTGCTGCCGTTGGCGCAACGCACCATGACACCGCCGGCCACCGGCTTGGTACGGCTGCAACTGGAACAGAACCGGCGCTCGTCCGTCGCCGGCTTGTCGGCCATGTGTTCGGTGGTTTCGCTGCTCATAGATCCGCCTCCACGGTATTGCCCTTGAGTTCCATCCATTCGCGCCGCGCGCCCGCTTCGCCCTTGCCCATCAGCATGTCGAACAGCGCCAGCGCCTCGGCCATTTCCGCGCGCGTCACCCGCACCGGCAGCACGCGGCGCGTGGCCGGGTTCATCGCGGTTTCGCGCAGTTGCTCCGGGTTCATCTCGCCCAGCCCCTTGAACCGGCCGATCTCGATCGCGTCCGCGCGCACGCCCTCGCGCGTCAGGCGGTCGCGGATCGCCAGCAGTTCGTCGTCGTCCAGCGCGTAGTAGCGCCGGCGCGGCTGCTTGCCGCGCGCCGGCACGTCCACGCGGTACAGCGGCGGTTGCGCCACGCAGATGCGCCCGTCTTCGACCAGACGCGGAAAGTGGCGGAAGAACAGGGTCAGCAGCAGCGTGTTGATGTGCGAGCCATCGACGTCGGCATCGGCCATCAGGATCACCCGCCCGTAGCGCAGCCCGGACAGATCCACCGCATCGTCCAGGCCATGGCGTTCCACGCCCAGCGCCACGGCGATGTCATGCACCTCGGTGTTGGCATAGAGCCGTTCCGGCTCCACCTCCCAGGTGTTCAGCACCTTGCCGCGCAGCGGCAGGATGGCCTGGGTCTCGCGGTCGCGCGCCTGCTTGGCCGAACCGCCGGCGGAATCGCCCTCGACCAGGAACAGTTCGTTGCCGGCCGGGTCGCCGCCGGCGGCGTCGGACAGCTTGCCCGGCAGCACCACCACCGACGACTGCTTGCGCTTTTCCACCTTCTGCGCCGCCTTCAACCGGCTGGCGGCGGCGCGCGCGGCCAGTTCGGCGAGCGCGCGTCCGTGTTCGACGTGGCTGTTGAGCCAAACCTCGAACGGGTCGCGCACCATCGCGGCCACCAGCTTCACCGCCTCGCGCGAATTGAGCTTTTCCTTGACCTGGCCCTGGAACTGTGGGTCGAGAATGCGCGCCGACAGCACGAAACTCATGCGCCCGCACACGTCCTCCTGGCGCAACTGCACGCCGCGCGGCAAAAGGCCGTGATGCTCGGCGAAGGACTTGACCGCCTCGAACACACCGGCCTTGAGCCCGGCTTCGTGGGTGCCGCCGGACGCGGTATGGATCAGGTTGACGAAGCTCTCGCCGGCGTTGACGCCTTCCACCCAAGTGAAGGCCCAGGCCGCGCCCTCGCCGCGGGCATAGCCCTCGGTGCCGCCGCGCTCGACATAGCGTTCGCCGGCGAACGGCGGCAGCAAGGGCTCGGCGCCGTCCAGCAGTTCGTCCAGATACTGCGGCAGGCCGCCGGGATAGGACCAGACCCGCTCCTGCGCACCCTCCTCGCGTTCCACGATCAGCCGGACATGGACGCCGGGCAGCAGCACCGCCTTGGCGCGCAGCAGGCGCTCCAGCTCCGGCAGGGCCACGCGCGGATTGTCGAAGAATTCCGGGTCCGGCCAGACGCGCACGCGCGTGCCGGTATCCTTGCGCGCACATTTGCCGGTCACGGCGAGCGGCTCGGCCAACGCGCCGCCGTCGGCGAATGCCAGATGGTAAATCTCGCCGTCCCGCCGCACGGTCACCTCCAAACGGCGCGCCAGCGCGTTGGTGACCGACACGCCCACGCCATGCAGACCGCCGGAAAAGGCATAGGCGCCGTCGGCGCTGGTCTTGTCGAATTTACCGCCGGCATGCAGGCGGGTGAACACCACCACCACGGTCGGCTCGTGCTCGGTCGGATGCGGCCCCACGGGTATGCCGCGGCCGTCGTCCTCGACCGTGACCGAGCCGTCGGCATGTACCGTCACCGACAGATTGCGCGCGTGACCCGCCAGCGCCTCGTCGGCGGCGTTGTCGATGACCTCCTGCACGATGTGCGTGGGGGAATCGGTGCGCGTGTACATGCCCGGCCGCGCACGCACGGGTTCCAGGCCCTTGAGCACGCGGATGGAGGATTCGTCGTAACGGGTCATGCGGGAGGCAATACTGCAGGCGGGGGGTGATGCCGGGCGAAGTGCGAATTGTGCCGCATTGCGCGCAGGATTGCAGTGCGCTCGGCGGCCGGACGGACGCGGCGATCGCACACAAGCGGGAACATCGTGGTTTCTTGCCGACGGTCAAGCGCCCCGGTCAAGCCCGCTGCCATCGCGGCCGATATGATCTGATCACCGTTCCCCGTGCCGCGTCGATGAAACTCAAACACAAGATATGGTTGCTGCTGGGCGCATTGATCGGCGTCGTACTGGCCATCGACCTGGTGTTCAGCTACCGCCTGCTCAGGGCCGAGACGCGCGCCGAACTGGAATACGACGCCAAAGCCATCTACGGCTTCATGATGGCCACGCGCCGGATCTACCAAAAGCAGTTCCTGGCCAGCGGCCTGCCGGTCAACGACGACACCATCGGCTTCCTGCCGGCGCACTCGTTCTCGCGCATCTCGCGTGAGTTCGCCAACTGGAACAGCAGCGGCATCGTGTTCAACAACGTCACCGACCAGCCGCGCAACCCAGGCAACCAGGCGGACCGGTTCGAACTGGAGGACATGGACTGGTTCCGCGCCAATCCAGGGGCGACCGAACGCCTGCGCGACATCGTCACCGCCGACGGAGTCGGCTATCTGCAATTCACCGCGCCGATCCGCATCGAGCCCTACTGCCTGACCTGCCATGGCCGGCGCGAGGAAGCACCCCCCAGCATCCGCGAGCGCTATGACACGGCCTACGACTATCAGGTGGGCGACATGCGCGGCGTGGTCAGTATCCGCATGCCCACCGCCAAGTTCGACGAACGCCTGCTGCGACTTTGGAGCGTGCAGGTGGGCAAATCGCTGATCGGTTATGCCCTGCTGTTCCTGGTGCTCGGCCTGATCCTCGACCGTCTGGTGCTGCGCCGGGTGTCGCGCCTGCGCGAGGGGGTGGGCCGCATCTCCGATGGTGACTACGGCGCGCGCGTGCCGGTCGACGCTTCCGGCGCGCGGCGCGACGAACTGTGCGGACTGGCCGACGCGTTCAATCACATGGTCGATGAACTGCAGGCACGCGGGCGTGAGCTGTACAAGCTGACCCAGGCGGTGGAGCAGAGCCCGGCCAGCGTGGTGATCACCGATCTGCATGGTTGCATCGAGTATGTCAATGAAGCCTGCGTGCGCCACACGGGTTATGCCCGCGATGAACTGATCGGCGCCAACCCGCGCCTGCTGAAGTCCGGCAAGACCCCGCCGGATACCTATGACACCCTGTGGCGCGCGCTGACCCGCGGCGAGCAATGGCAGGGCGAGTTCATCAACCGGCGCAAGAGCGGCGAGGAATACGTCGAATGGGCCATCGTCGCGCCGGTGCGCGACGCCGGCGGCGCCGTCACCCATTATCTCGCGGTCAAGCAGGACATCACCGACAAGAAGCGCGCCGAGGCCGAAATCCACAACCTGGCGTTCTACGACCCGCTGACCGGCCTGCCCAACCGCCGCCTGCTGCTGGACCGCCTCAACCACGCGCTGGCGTCCGCCGAGCGCTCCCGTTCCCACGGCGCGCTGCTGATGCTCGATCTGGACAACTTCAAGTTCCTCAACGATGCCCGCGGCCATGACGTCGGCGACCAACTATTGCGCGAGGTGGCGCGCCGCCTGGCCGGCCAGGTGCGTCAGGAAGACACCGTGGCCCGGCTGGGCGGCGACGAGTTCGTGGTGGTGCTGGAGAACCTGGGGGTGGACGAGGCTCAGGCAGCGCGGCAGGCGGAGGCGATCGCCGAGAAGATGCAGCGCGCGGTCGCCCAGCCGTGCGGTCTGAGCGGGCTGGAAGGCACGCACGTGGCCACCGCCAGCATCGGCGTGACGTTGTTCCGCGGCCTCGAAGCCGGCACCGAAACCCTGCTCAAACAGGCCGATGTCGCCTTGTACCAGGCCAAGGATGCCGGGCGCGACCGGCTACGTTTCTTCAGCCAGGCCATGCAGGCCGCCATCGACGTGCGCGCGGCGCTGGAAGGCGCGTTGCGTCAGGCCATCGCGCGCGAGGAACTGCAACTGCACTACCAGGGCCAGTTCGACGAGGCCGGCCGGCTGATCGGCGCCGAGGCGCTGCTGCGCTGGACTTGCCCCGGTATCGGCCCGGTGTCGCCGGCGCGCTTCGTGCCGCTGGCCGAGGAAACCGGACTGATCCTGCCACTCGGCCAATGGGTGATCCGGCGTGCCTGCACCCAGTTGCGCGCCTGGTCGGAACAGCCGCATCGGCGCCATCTGCAATTGGCCATCAATGTCAGCGCGCGCCAGTTTCACCAGGCCGACTTCGTGCGCGGCGTCGCGGACTGTCTGCAACGTGCCGCCATCGACCCTTCCCGCCTGAAGCTGGAGCTGACCGAAAGCGTGGTGCTGGAGAACATCGAGGACGTGATCCAGCGCATGCAGGCACTCAAGGCCCTGGGCGTGCGCTTCTCGCTGGACGATTTCGGCACCGGCTATTCCTCGCTGTCCTATCTGAAGCGCCTGCCGCTGGATCAGGTGAAGATCGACCAGTCCTTCGTGCGCGATCTGGCCGAAGACAACGACGACGCCGCCATCATCCGCGCCATCCTGGCGATGAGCGCCTCGCTGGGACTGGATGTCATCGCCGAGGGCGTGGAGACGCCGGCGCAATACGAGTTCCTGCGCGCCAACGGCTGCCGCGCGTTCCAGGGCTATCTGTTCGGCCAGCCGGCGCCGATCGATGCCTGGGACGGCATCTACCCGCCCGCAGCGGACTGCTGACCCGCCGTACCCGCCGTCGGCGATTGCGCGCAGAATGGGTCCATGGCCATACCGTTCCTGCCACACCGGACGCGGGCCGACGCCCCCCGCCTGCCCCCCTTCTTGCCCTGGCGTCCGCCCGCACGCCAATCCGGGCCGGTGCATCTGGGCGCGCGTCAGCTCTACATCCTGCCCACCGGCGCCGGCGTGGCCTACGGCCTCATGCTCGCCGGGCTGCTGCTCGGCGCGATCAACTACGGGCTGAGCCTGGCTTACCTGTTCACGTTCTGGTTCGCCGCGCTGGGCGTGGTGGGCATGCTGCACACCCAGCGCAATCTGTCCGGCCTGGTCGTGCGGGCGGGCACGGCGACGCCGGTGTTCGCCGGCGAGACCGCGCTGTTTCCGCTGTTGCTCGACAACCCCGGCCGAACGGCGCGCCGGCGCGTGACGCTGCGTCACCCGGCTGGCGGCATCGAGCCGGTCGATGTCCCCGCGGCCGGCGGCGCGCGTCTGCAACTGGCCGTGCCCGCGCCGCGGCGCGGCTGGCTGGCACCCGGTCGTTTCGCCGTGCTGTCGGTGTACCCGCTCGGGCTGTTTCGCTGCTGGTGCGTACTGGAGCTCGATTGGGGGGTGTGGGTGTATCCCGCGCCGGCGCGCGACACCCTGCCTCTGCCGGCATCACGCGACAGTGCCGATGCCGACGGTTCCGGCGGCGTGGAGGGCGATGATTTCGCCGGCCTGCGCACGTACGTGCCGGGCGACTCCAGCCGCCGCATTGCCTGGAAGACCGTGGCGCGAGGGCAAGCGCCGCTGACCAAACGCTTCGCTGGCGGCGGCACGCGCGCGATCTGGCTGGACTGGATCAGCGCGCCGGAACGCGACGCCGAAGCGCGTCTGTCCCGCCTGACGCGCTGGGTGCTCGACGCCGACGCCGCCGGACGCGCCTATGGCCTGCGTCTGCCCGGCCAGGAAATCGCGCCTGGCACCGGCGATGTCCACCTGCGCCGGTGTCTGGAGGCGCTGGCTCGCCATGAACCGCGTTGAAACCATCGCCCCCGCGCTGGCTACCGGCCATGGCCGGAAATGGTCGCCGCTGCTGGCGCGGCTGTGGCTGCTGCTGCCGCTGGCCATGGTGGTCGCGCCGCACGCCCGCCATCTGCCGACGTGGCTCAGTGCGGCCTGGCTGGCGTGCGCGCTGGCCAGTCTGGGCGCGGTCTGGCGCGGACGCGTCTGGCCGGCATGGATCAAGCTGCCGCTGGCGTTGGCCGGCGTGCTGGGCGTGCTGCTGCACTACGGCACCGTGATCGGGCCGAGCGGCGGCGTCGCGCTGCTGGTGTTCCTGAGCGGCGTGAAACTGCTGGAACTGTCCGGTGCACGCGACCGCATCGGCTTGCTGTTCGTCGCCTGCTTCCTGCTGGTGGCGCATTTCCTCGAAGCCCAGAGTCTGCCCACTGCGCTGTACATGGCGCTGGCCGCGCTGGCCGTGACCGCCGGCCTGGTCGCCGAGCAACGGGCGGTGCCGCAGCCGGCCGACACCGTGCTGTCGGCCGGTCGTCTGCTGCTGCAGGCGCTGCCGCTGGCCCTGCTGCTGTTCCTGCTGTTTCCGCGCTTGCCCGGGCCGTTGTGGGGCCTGCCGCAGCAGCGTGTGGCCACCACCGGCCTGTCGGAGCGCATGAGCCCGGGCGACATCGGCCAGTTGGCACGCTCGGATGCCATCGCGCTGCGTGCCGAGTTCACCGGCGCCCAGCCGGACGGCCGCCAGCTCTACTGGCGCGGACCGGTACTGTGGGACTACGACGGGCGTGTCTGGCAGACCACCCCGCCATCGCCCGCCACGGGCCTCAGTGCCATCGGCCTGGGCACCACGACCCGTTACGTCGTCACGCTGGAACCGCACCAGCAGCACTGGCTGCTGCTGTTGGGACTGCCGGCCCGTCTGCCCCTGGTCGACAGCACATTGGACGGCGACCTGCGCTGGCTGACGCGACAGCCGGTGCGTGAACGCCTGCGCTACGAGGTCGAGGCGTGGCTGGATTTCCGCCTGCAACCGGACCTGCCGCCCGCACAGCGTGCGCGCGCCCTGGCTCTGCCCGCCGGCAATCCACGCAGCGTCGCGCTGGCACGGCAGTGGGCCGGCCAACATGACGACGGCCGCGCCCTGGTCGGGCGGGCGCTGGATCACTTCCACCGTCAGGATTTCCATTACACCCTGCAACCGCCACTGCTGGGCGCCGACGCGGTGGACGCGTTCCTGTTCGATACCCGGCGTGGCTTCTGCGAGCACTATGCCGGCGCATTCGTATTCCTGATGCGTGCGGCAGGCGTGCCGGCGCGGGTGGTGACCGGCTATCAGGGCGGCGAGCTGAACCCGCTGGGCGGTTACTGGATCGTGCGCCAGCGTGACGCCCATGCGTGGGCGGAAGTGTGGCTGCCGGGCCAGGGCTGGGTACGGGTCGACCCCACGGCGGCGGTGGCGCCGGAGCGCATCGAACGCGGCATCGACGCCGCATTGCCATCGGCCGAGCGGCCCGCGCCGCTGTTGCGTCTCGGCGATGCCTGGCTACGGCCCGTGCGGCTTACCTGGGATATGCTCAACAATCAATGGAACCAGTGGGTGCTGGGTTACGACCAGGCCCGTCAGCGCTCGCTGATGCAGCGGGTGAGCCCGCATCTCGCCGACTGGCGCGCCATGGTATCGGCACTGGCGCTGGGCGGCGCCCTGCTGCTCGCGCTGCTGGCAACAGCGCTGTGGTGGCGTCATGGCGGCGGCGCGCGCAAGGATGCCGCCTGGCATGCGTATCGCCGTTTCCGCCGCCGGCTGGCGCGTTGTGGTGTCGCCGAAGACGCCACCGAGGCGCCGGAAGACTATCTGCGTCGGGTGGTCCGGCTGCATCCGCAGTCGGCGAAGGCGGCGGAGAGCATCACACGCGCCTATCTGGCGGCCCGCTACGGCCGACCGGATACGCGCGCACTGCCGCGCCTGCTGGCCGAAGTGGCGCGTTTCAGGCCGCACCCGGGACGTACCCGCCAGCGATAGCCGTCCGGCAACCTGGCGCGCCCTTCTAATTCCGCCGCGACGCGCGTATTCTGTTCGACGCCATTGCCTTCGCCCAAGGGATTCCCCCATGCCTCATCGTGCCGCCGCGCTGTTGCTGCTCGCCCTCGCCGTGCCCTCGTTCGCGCAGGCGCCGGCCTTCCACCAGACCGACAAGCGCCTGCCGATCACGCTGACGCCGGTGGAACGCAACCAGACGCTGTACGAGATGCGCGAATTCCTGCACGGTTTCCACAACATCCATCTGGGGCTGGCCAACGGCGACATGCGCCTGGTGGCGCTGACGGCGCGCACCATGGCGCCCTTCCTCGACCGGCTGCCGGAGAGCATGCGCGAACGCACGCCGGAAGAGTTCGTGCAGATCGCCATCGCGCTGCGCGAGTCGCTCGAAGCGCTGGCGCGCAGCGCGGAGACGAGTGGGGACGTGCAGGAAATCCACGGCCACCTGGCCGAAGTGGTGACCTACTGCTCCGGCTGTCACGACACCTTCCGTCTGCAGGCCACGCCGCCGCGCGCGCGCCGCTGAGCGCGACGGCGGTCAGAACAGGGTGCGCTCGCTGCCGGCGTCGCGCATCAGTTCCAGACCGTTGCCGATGTCGTCCAGCGTATTGCGCTTCAGGCCCTTCAGCATCAGACGCAGTTCGTTGGCCGAGTCGGCGTAGCGCAGCGCCACCTCCGGCTCCACCAGATCGCGCCCAACCAGGTCGCACAGCGACTGATCGAAGGTACACATGCCGAAATCGCGCGAGCGCGCCATCAGCTCCTTGATCTCGCCCACCTTGCCGGCCAGGATCAGGTCGGATATCAGCGGCGTATTGACCAGCACCTCGATCGCCACCTGACGCCCGCCGCCCTTCTTGGGCAGCAGCCGCTGCGAAATCACCGCCTTCAGGTTGAGCGACAGATCCATCAGCAACTGCTGACGCCGGTCCGCCGGGAAGAAGTTGATGATGCGGTCCAGCGCCTGGTTGGCGTTGTTGGCATGCAGCGTGGCCAGGCACAGATGGCCGGTCTCGGCGAAGGCGATGGCGTAGTCCATGGTGTCCCGATCACGGATCTCGCCGATCAGGATCACATCCGGCGCCTGCCGCAGCGTGTTCTTCAATGCGGCGAACCAGCTTTCGGTATCCACACCCACCTCGCGCTGCATGACGATGCTCTTGCGATGGGGATGGATGAACTCGATGGGATCCTCGATGGTGATGATGTGGCCGCGCGCGTGCTCGTTGCGATAGCCGACCATGGCCGCCAGGCTGGTCGACTTGCCGGTGCCGGTGCCACCCACCAGCAGCACCAGACCGCGTTTCTCCATGACCACGTCGAGCATCACTTTGGGCAACCCCAGGCTTTCCGGCGTGGGAATGTTGGTGGTGATGGTACGCGCCACCAGGCCGGGCGAGCCGCGCTGGATGAAGGCATTGACGCGGAAGCGCCCAACCCCGGACAGACTCAGCGCGAAATTGCACTCCTGGGTATTGCGAAACTGCGCGAGCTGCTTGTCCGTCATCACCGCTTCCACGATCGCCTCGGCCTGCTCGCGCGTGACCGCCTTGTCACCCACCGCCGTGATCTCACCGTGTATCTTCACCGCCGGTGTCGTGCCGACCGTGATGAACAGATCCGAGCCGTCCTTGTCGACCAGCAGTTTCAGCAGTTGCGCGACGAACTTGTAGTACGGGCTGTCCGGTTGCATGGGTAGCGGTCTCCCTGAAGAACGGGTGGCGCAATGCTACACCGGAGCGCCTACCGGCAGCCCGCTCGACAAGGATGTGAGTCCGGACAGGCCGGCGGGCTCGAAACGAAAAAAGGGGCGCAAGCCCCTTTTTCGCCATGCCGTGCAGCCCGTCTACGACGCAATACCCGGATTGCCGGCCATGCCGATGATCTTGGGCGTGTACAGCTTGACGTTGCGGATGACCTTCTTGTCGCGCAGGTACTGGGCCACCACGTCCCAGATCGGCGTGCCGGTGACGCCCTCGTTGACCGAGGCCCAACCGGCGACCTTGTACTTCTTGTTCGGGTCCATGGGCTTGCCGCCAATGTGGAAGTCGGACAGGCGCTTGCCGATGGTCTCGTTCGGGCGGACGCTGTACTGGATGCCGCCGGTGCGTACCATGTCCCCGCCCTGCTGGTAGTAGGGGTCCGGGTTGAAGATGTTGTCGCACACGTCTTCCATGATCTCCTTGATCTGGGCGCCGGTGAACTCATTGAGCGTGGTGGCGGGGTAGGTCAGCGCCATCTGGTCCATCATCCGCTCATAGGTGATGGGCTCACCGGGCAGGATGCTGGTACCCCAGCGCACACCGGGGGAGAACGCGGCGTCGGCGCCGCGCACTTCCATCAGCGCGGCACAGATCACTTCGTCCCAGGTGCCGTTGAAGTTGCCGCGGCGGTACAGCGTCTCCTCGTTCACCGCCAGCACCTCGCCGAGCTTGGCCTCGTAGGGCGCGCGGATCTTGTTGATCAGCGCCTCCATGCGCGCATCCGCCGGCAGGAAGTTGGAGAACACCGGCATCAGACGGTACTTCCAGCCGACGATCCTGCCGTTCTTGACGTTGAAGTCCATGACACCCAGGAACTTGCCGTTGGAACCGGCATTGGTCACCAGGCAGGTGCCGCCGTTGGGGGTCTTGACCGGCACCGGCTGGAACACGCCGTCGTGGGTGTGGCCACCGAAGATGGCGTCGATGCCATTGACCCGGCTGGCCATCTTCAGGTCCACGTCCATGCCGTTGTGCGACAGCACCACTACCACCTTGGCGCCCTTGGCGCGTGCCTCGTCGACCCACTTCTGCATGCTGTCGTCGCGGATGCCGTAGGACCAGTCGGGAATCATGTAACGCGGATTGGCGATGGGCGTGTACGGGAAGGCCTGGCCGATGACGGCGACCTGCACGCCGTTGATGTCCTTCATGACGTAAGGCTGGAACACCTGGTCGCCGAAGTCCTGGGTGATGACGTTCTGCGCGACGAAATCGACTCCGTTCTTCGCGAAGTCGTTCTGCACGACCTCCATCACGCGGTCGGCGCCGAAGGTGGCTTCCCAGTGCGGCGTCATGACGTTGACGCCGAGTTGGATGCAGGCATCGACCATGTCCTGCGCATTGGTCCACAACGAGGTCGCGGAGCCCTGCCAGGTATCGCCACCGTCCAGCAGCAAGGCACCCGGCCGCTGCCCACGCACACGGTCGACCAGGGTCTTCAGGTGGGCGAAGCCGCCCACCCGGCCATAGGTCCTGGCGGCGGTCTCGAAATCCAGATAGGTGAAGGCGTACGCTTCGGGGGTGCCGCGCTGGATACCGTAGTGCTTGAGGAAATGCTCGCCGACCAGATGCGGCACGTTGCCCGCCATGGAGCCGATCCCTAGATTCACGCTGGGCTCGCGGAACCAGATCGGCTTCAACTGAGCGTGGCAATCGGTGAAATGCAGAAAAGAGACATTGCCGGCCGGCGGCATGTCATAGAAATTCGCGGGCAGCTTGCCGGCGAGCACCTCACGGCTGTCGAGCGCCAGGCCGGCGGCGGCGGCGGCGGCGAGCACTTGCAGGAATTCACGACGGGACATGGACATGACGGGCTTCTCCTCTAGGCGTTGGGCAGCCGGCATTCTTGTCGGCACGGCCTGCCCGGTAAATGGTATCGATGGCCCAGTATCGTCAGTAATTCGGCGGATGCGCCAGGCCCGCGCATCACTTCCTGAACACCGCGGCCCGCAACTTGAGGCCGTTGGAAAGATAGGAATGGAAGTATTCCAGGTTGTTGTAACGCGCGCTGCCCGGTTCGTCCGCCACGTGCCGCACCAGTTCGTGGCACTCGCGGTAACGCGCCTGCAACGTGAACAGGCGTTCGCCGCCGCGAAACACCGGCCAGTGCACGGCTTGGCCCAGCACCGGCGACATGATCTCGGAACGCAAGCGAAATCCGGCATTGTCGATATGGCAATGCGCGCAGGAGAAGTTGAGCTGGCCGGCGCGCGCGTAGAACGTCCTGCGACCATCCTCGAACGCGCGTTGCGCGCCCTCGCCCTCGACGCGGATGGCCATCGTCATGCCATCCGACAGGCTGCGCAGATGCACCATCAACAGCCCCATGGTGTCCGCATCCGCCGGTGAATAGGGACGTTCGCCATGCTTGACCCGACACTGGTTGACCAGATCCTCCAGCGTCACCACCCTGCCCAGATCATCATCGAAACGCGGGTAGTGGCCCGCGATCATGCGGCCGCCCTGGGGCAGGCAATCGGCGTAGGTCGTACCGTCCGCGAGCGGTGTACGCCATAGCAACGCAGCCTTGTCGAGTTCCGCCGCGAACGGCCGCAGGCTCATGATGCTGTCGTATTGCAGGCGAGCGTCGACGTCGAACACCAACGCGCCCTGCGCGTAGTCGGCGAAAGCGATATCCGGGAAACGGCCGGCGAAATGTTCCACCACCTGCAGCCGGTGAGTCTCGGCATCCGCGCGCGCCGGACTCGGCACCAGCGCGATGCCTACTGCCAGCAAGCCTACGCACGTGCGCGCGGCGCGCTCAAAAGCACCGGGGCCGGCGCGAGCCGGCCCCGATGGCGTCATGGCCAAGGCCATGCAAGCGCTCAGCCGACGGTGGCGTCCGCGCTGTTGGTGGCGCCGGTGTTGTCCACCCAGTTGACCTGCACCTTGGCACCCTTGCCGACACCGGCCACCCGGAACGCCAGGTACGGGTTGCGCGAAATGCCGCCGCCCCACTGCGCG
>CALEDT010000043.1 GCA_937949525.1 uncultured Burkholderiales bacterium
GTCACGCCAACGACAAGCGGGTCGTGCACAATAACGCACGATCGAAGTTGCGAGGGGCACATGGCGATGGAATGGTGGCATTGGGTGGCGTTGGGGTTGGCGCTGATCGTGGCCGAGATGTTTTCCGCCGGCTTCTATCTGTTGTGGTTCGGGCTCGGCGCCGTGCTCACCGGCCTGCTGGTGGCGTTGTTGCCGCTCGGCTTCGGCGTGCAGGTTCTGCTGTGGACGCTGGCATCCATTGCCATGGTGGCGGCCTGGCTCAAGTATTTCCGCAATCCGGACCGCACCCGTGCCGGCCAGGCCAAGGAAGGCGCGGTCGGCGTGGTCGGTCTGGTCACACGGGCGGTGGACGACCTCGGACGCGGCGAAATCCTGTTCCAGCGCCCGGTGCTGGGCGCGGACCGCTGGCCCGTCGTGGCCGATGCCCCCATCGCCGCCGGCGCCCGTGCCCGCGTCGTCGACGTGCTGGGACAGACGCTCAAGGTCGAGCAGGTGGGCTGACGTGCTCGCCGTTGGTCTCGTTTGCCTGTCGAGGCCCCATTACCCAACCAACCGGAGAACTTCATGGGCGGTGAAATCGTATCGGTGATCCTGATCCTGTTCGTGTTCATCACGCTGTGGAAGGGCGTGCGCATCGTGCCGCAGGGCGAGGAATGGGTGGTGGAACGCCTGGGCAAGTATCTGAAGACGCTGATGCCCGGCCTGCACGTGCTGGTGCCTTACATCGACAACGTGTCCTACAAGGTCACCACCAAGGATCTGATCATGGACATCCCGCAGCAGGAAGTGATCACGCGCGACAACGCGGTGCTGATCACCAATGCCATCGCCTTCGTCAAAGTCACCGACACCCAAAGCGCGGTATATGGTGTCACCAATTTCCAGATGGCGGTGATGAACCTGGTGCAGACCAGCCTGCGCGCGATCATCGGCGACATGGACCTGGACCAGGCCCTGTCCAGCCGCGATCAGATCAAGGCGCGCCTGAAGGCGTCCATCGCCGACGACGTGGCCGACTGGGGGTTGACGCTGAAATCGGTGGAGATCCAGGACATCAAGCCTTCGCCGACCATGCAGAAATCCATGGAAATGCAGGCGGCGGCCGAACGCGAGCGCAAGGCCACGGTGACCCGCGCGGAGGGCGACAAGCAGGCTGCCATCCTGGAGGCGGAGGCGCGGCTGGAGGCGGCCAAGCGCGATGCCGAGGTGCAGGTTCGCCTGGCCACCGCCAGCGCCGAGGCGATCAAGCTGGTGACGCTGGCGTTGCCCGACAAGGAACTGCCGGCGCTCTATCTGCTGGGCGAAAAGTACATCGTTGCGTTGAAGGAACTCGCCGGCGGCGAGGGCAACCGCACGGTGCTGCTGCCGGGCGACTTGCTGAAGACATTGGAAGGCGTGCTGGGTGGACGACGTTGATCCGGCGCACGCCGCGCCCAAGGAACTGCCTTCGGTTGAGCTCGCTGCGCGGCGGGGGGTGTTCGCCGAGCGCCTGGATGAGTTCATGTGCTTTCTAAAGTTCTCTCCATAACTGACGATTTTTGCTACATTGGTATGGCCTTGTGACTTGGGGGAGTCTGCAGATGAAACGACCGCTGGTAATGCTGACGCTGCTTGGGGTGCTGGTCACGCCGCTCGCACCCGCCACGACCGTGTTGGCGTCGCAGGAGCGTTCACCCAAGCCGGTCGCCGGCAGCAAGAAGAATCTGGCCGTGAAGGCGAACGGCCAGCGTGCGGTTGCGGTCAAGACCACCGACAAGGCCAAGGCGTCGGTCCGGCCCGCCGCTGGTGCAGCCAAGGTCACGCGCGTGAGTCACGCGGCCGAGCCGGTCATGACACCGCTGCGCGTGATCGCCGCAGCCGAGAACGATGCGGCGTCGGAGGACGTGCTGTTGCGCTCGGGCGCCGTGTTGGTACTGGATCAGGCGACCGGCGAGCCGCTGGTGGCCAAGAACATGGACGTGCCGACCTCGATCGCCTCCATCACCAAGCTGATGACCGCCATGGTCACGCTGGACGCGCGCCTGTCCATGGGCGAGGAGATCACCATCTCGGAAGCGGATGTGGACCGTGTCAAGGGCACCGGTTCGCGCCTGGCCTTGGGCACCCGTCTGACCCGCGAGGAATTGCTGCACCTGGCCCTGATCGCATCCGAGAATCGCGCCGCGTCGGCGCTCAGTCGCGCCTACCCGGGCGGGCGGGAAGCGTTCGTCGCCGCGATGAACCGCAAGGCGCGTGCGCTGGGGATGACGCAAACCCGCTTCGTCGACGGCACCGGTCTCCACAGTGGCAATCAATCCACCGCCGCCGATCTGGCCAAGTTGGTGGACGCGGCCTATCGCTATCCGCTGATCCGCGAAATATCGACCACGGCCAGTTACGACGTGGTAGTGCCGGGCACCCGCGTGGTCAAAATCAAGGAAAACGGCAAGGTGCGTACCGTGCAGCGGCCGGTGCAACGGCATGTCGCCTTCGTCAACACCAACAGTCTGGTGCGTGGCGGCGAGTGGGACATCGGTCTGTCCAAGACCGGCTACATCCGCGAAGCCGGGCATTGCCTGGTCATGCAGGCGCGCATCGCCGAACAACGCGTGATCATCGTGTTGTTGGATGCGGTGGGTAAGTGGAGCCGCGTGGACGATGCCACACGCATCCGTCGCTGGCTGGAGAGCGACGATATGCGGCGTGTGGTGAGCCGCGACCACCGCAACTCGGTCTAGCGATCCCCCGCTTCTGACCCTATTCCTGACCTCGCAATGGCGGCTTCGGCCGCCATTGTCGTTATTGCCCTGCATCCGCCGAGCCATCGCTGGCGGCCCCGCTGCGCTTGACCGGCATCAAGGATGACGGACGAAACCCTGGAAATACCCCGGTTTTGCACAAGGACTTGGCAAAAAGTTGATGCCCATCAAGGAATGCACGGGTGGGCCATTCTTACCATCGGCCCGGCAAGCACCCTGATCGTCAGCAGCTTCGACGGTCTCCGTCTGCATGGTTGTTTTTCCCCGCATGGAGGAGTCAATGAATAAACGTGTGATCCTGGCCCTGGCGACCGCCGGCCTGTTATCCGCCCCGGCGTTTGCGTCCGGGGACAAGACGGCGGCGCTGGCCGCGACCTGTAACAACTGCCACGGCACCAACGGCGTCTCGGTCGGTCCGTCGATGCCGTCGATCGGCGGCCTGCCGGAAGCCTACCTGAGGACGGTGATGATGCAGTGGAAGAGCGGCGAGCGCTATTCCGCCACGATGAGCCGGCTGATCAAGGGCTACAGCGATCAGCAGATCGCCGATCTGGCCAAGTACTTCGCCGCCAAGCCGTGGGTGCCGCAGCCGCAGCCGGTGGACGCCAAGATTCTGGCGCAGGGCAAGGCCGCCAGCGAACGCTGCACCACCTGCCACGGCGACACCGGCAGCCAGCCGGACGACCCGGCCGAGACGCCGCAGATCCACGGGCAGTGGGCCAAATACATGGAACTGGAGATGATGAAGTACCGCGACAATGCGGTGGCCATGCCGCACCGCCGCATGCGCGGCAACACGCAACGCCTCAAGGAAGAGGACGTCGCCGCCGTCGCCCAGTACTACGCCGCCCAGCAGAAATAAGGAGAACACGATGAATCGATTCAATCGCCGCGACTTCCTCAAGGTCAGCGCCGGAGCATCCCTGCTCGTCCCCATGGCGGCTTGCGCTCAGACCGCGCCGCGCGCGGGTGGCAAGAAGCGGGTCGTCGTCGTCGGCGGCGGCTTCGGCGGAGCCACTGCGGCCAAGTACCTGAAGATCGGCGCGCCGGACTACGACGTGACCCTGGTCGAACGCGACAAGGTGTTCACCTCCTGCCCGCTGTCCAACGAAGTGATCTCCGGTGAATACCCGCTATCCAAGCTGCAGGTCGGCTACGACGGCCTGATCAAGCGCGGCATCAACGTGGTATTCGATGACGCCACGGCGGTCGACCCGGCGAAGAAGACCGTGCGGCTGAAGAGCGGCACGACGCTCAACTACGACGCGCTGGTGCTTTCGCCTGGCATCGATTTCAACTTTGCCGGTATCGAAGGCCACAGCGAGGCGGCCGCCAACAACGAACTGCCGCATGCCTACAAGGCCGGCCCGCAGACCCTGCTGCTGCACAAGCAACTCGCCGCCATGAAGGACGGCGGCACCTTCATCATCACCGTGCCGCCCGGCCCTTTCCGCTGCCCGCCCGGCCCCTACGAGCGCGCCTCGCAGGTGGCGTACTACTTCAAGCACAAGGGCATGAACAAGAGCAAGGTGCTGATCCTGGACTCGAACGACTCGTTCTCCAAGATCGGTTTGTTCCAGCAGGCGTGGAAGCTGCAATACCCGGGCATGATCGAATGGGTGCCGGGTGCGTCCGGCGGCAAGGTGGTCAAGGTGGACGCCAAGACCCGCACGGCCTACACCGACTTCGACAAGTTCCAGGGCGACGTGGTCAACGTCATTCCGCCGCACCATGCCGGGCACATCGCCAAGAACACCGGGCTGACCAACGAGCGCGGCTGGTGCACGGTGAACATGCTGACCATGGAATCGACGGTGCATCCCGACATCTGGGTGGTGGGCGATTCCTGCGTGCACGGCGACCTGCCGGTGTACGGCGCGCCCAAGTCGGCGCACATGGCCAACACCCAGGCCAAGGTGGCGGTGGGCGCGATCATCGCCAAGCTCAGCGGCCTGCCGGCGCCGGAGCCGTACTTCGTCAACACCTGCTACAGCGTGACGCAGCCGGGCTACGGCTTCTCGGTGGTGCACATCTACCGCGTGGTCGACGGCAAGCTGGTCTATGCCACCGATGCCGGCGGCGTGTCGCCGGTCGAGGCGCCGGCCATCACGCGCAAGCTGGAGGCCGAGTATCAGGTGGGCTGGTTCAAGAACATCATGGCGGACGCGTTCTCCTGAGCGCGGGCGCCTGATTCGCTGAAGCTGACTTGTTTTTACAAAGGGGGCCTATGGACGACGCGCGATTCACTACCGACGTTTGACCGACCCGGTGGGCCCACGCGTTCGGGCCGCCAATGAGGGACTTACCAAGGAGACTGACATGCGTACGAGAAGTTTGTTGAGCCGATGGGCGATGGGGCTGGCAACGGCCCTGTTCGCCTTGGGCGTGCAGGCGCAGCAGGCACCCAGTGCCCCGCTGAAGCCGCAGCCCGCCGCACCGAAGCCGCCGCCGTTCGTGCCGGTGGATGCCAAGAAGTGTTATTCCTGCCACGAGGACATCGAGGACTTCCATACCAACGGACGCCACCAGACGGTGAACTGCGTGCATTGCCACGACAATGCCGCCGAGCACCAGAAGCTGGCCAAGTCCAAGGACTGGGGCGTGCGTCCGAACACCATCAAGGACCATCGCGCCTGCGCCACCTGTCACTCGCAGCAGTACAACGACTTCGTGCAGATCAACCTGGAGTCCAAGGCTCGGCACGAGAAGGCTGACCCGAGGGGTGTATCGCCGCGGTTCGACAAGCTGGTCGATGGTTTCGGCTTCACCAAGGAGCACGCGGAACCCCGCTCGCATGCGTTCATGCTGGTGGACCAGTGGGTGGTGGATCGCTCTTTCGGTGGTCGCATGCAGTGGAAGGACTGGACCTATCAGATGAAGGCCGAAATGGCCGCCAACGGCGCCTGGAACGTGGTGCGTGATCTGGATCCCAGCACTTCCGAGCAGAAGCGCTTCCTGCGCCAGACCGTGACCGCGGTGAACCCGGTGTGCATGAACTGCAAGACGCAGGACCACATCCTGGACTGGAAGTACATGGGCGATCCGGACCCCAAGGCCAAGTGGGCCCGCACGTCGTCGACGGTGGAGTTCGCGCGCGCCATGAGCCATCCGATGAACTGCTACATGTGCCATGACCCGCACTCGGCCGGCCCGCGCGTGGTGCGCGACGCGCTGATCAACGCCGTGGTCGACCGCAAGCTCGGCACCTATCCGTACGATCCGGTGAAGAGCGAGCAGACCAAGATGACCAAGGTCACCTTCCAGCGTGGCGGCGAGGATTTCCGCGCCATTGGTCTCTTGTCCAGGTCCGACTCCGTGGTGATGTGCGCCCAGTGTCACGTGGAATACACCTGCGGCACCGGCTGGGACTGCTCCGACCCGAACAACCACACCCCCGTGGGCATGGCTGACCGCCGTACCAACCTGTTCCAGTGGGCGAACGTGTTCGACTACAAGAGCGTGGCGGTGGATCAGTACAAGTTCAAGGACTACAAGCACGGCTGGACCGGTGCTTTCCTGCCCAAGATCCAGCATCCGGAAACGGAAGTGTTCTGGGGCTCGAAGCACGAGCGCGCGGGCGTGGAGTGCAAGGACTGCCACATGCCCAAGCAGAAGGGCTCCAACGGCAAGGTGTGGACCTCGCACGCGCAGAAGTCGCCGCGCTACCGCATCAACGAAACCTGCCTGACCTGCCACAAGGACTGGAACGAGAAGGAAGCGCTATACCAGATCGATTCCATCCAGAACTACATCCGCGGCAAGATCATGAAGGCCGAGCATCATCTGTCGGACTTGATCGACTGGATCAACCGCGCACAGTGGAGCGGCAAGGTTTCCGATGAGATCCTGGCCAAGGCCTACGACCTGCAGTACGACGCCACCCTCTATTGGGAATGGTGGACCGCCGAGAACTCGGTGGGCTTCCACAACCCGCAGGACGCACGCGAGTCGCTGACCCGGTCGGTCGATGCCTCTCTTGAGGGCATCAACATGATCAAGAGGGCGTTGGGCATGGATGTGATCGCGGCACGCGTGGGCATGGAGAAAGCGGACCCGCCGCCGAAGATGTTCGGCCCGAACGTTCTGCCGCCCGGGCCGGCGGGCAAGCCGAGCGCCGGTACGCGCGCCAAGGACGCGCTGGGTGAGATGGCCTGGAAGCCCTACGTACCCAAGAAGTAACTGAGCGAGCCAACCGGGCATCCGCCGATGCCCGGAAGCCCGATGGGGGAGCGGAGTGATCCGCTCCCTTTTTTATTGAGAGCCCGGTTTTTCGGCTGACGATAGTCCGTTATGCTCTCGCGATTCCGCACTGAAGCCCTTTGATGCCCGACAACGTCCTGTTATCCGCCCACGATCTCGCCTGTACGCGTGGCGACCGGCTGTTGTTCAAGGCGATGAATTTCGGTCTCGTTGCCGGTGAATTGCTGCTGGTGCAGGGCGGCAACGGCCAGGGCAAGACCAGTCTGCTGCGTCTGCTGACTGGGCTGAGCCGGCCGGAGGCGGGCGAGGTGCGGTGGCGCGGTCAGCCCATTGCCCGCTGCGGCGAGACCTACCACCGGGAAATGGCCTACTTGGGGCATGCCAATGGCATCAAGGACGAATTGAACCCGCTGGAAAACCTGCGCTTCGCCGATGGCCTGCAGGGGCGCGCGTTCGATGCCGCGCGCGCGGAGCGCACATTGGGTGATTTGGGGCTGGCGCGCTGTCTGGACCTGCCGTGCCGCGTACTGTCCTTCGGTCAGCGCCGGCGCGTCGCACTGGCAGCGCTGTTGCTGGCCGGTGCGACGCTGTGGATCCTTGACGAGCCGCTGACCGGTCTGGACGTGCACGCGGTGGCGCAGATGGAAGGCCTGTTGCGCGACCATCTCGCTGCCGGTGGCATGGTCGTGGCCACCACGCATCAGGCGTTGAATCTCGCCGGTGTGCGCGTACAGCGCCTACTGGTCGGCAACGTCGCCATCCCTGACATCGCCGCCTCGCCCGACCCGGTGGCGGAGGGCGCTGCCTGACATGACGCGCTTCCTGCTCGCGGTGTTGCGCCGCGATCTGACCCTGGCCGCGCGCAGGCGCGGCGACTGGCTGATCGCGCTGTTCTTCTTCGTCATGGTCGCCAGCCTGTTTCCACTGGGTATTGGCCCCGACCCCAAGCTGCTGGCGCGCATCGGGCCCGGCGTGCTGTGGGTGGCCGCGACGCTGGCCTCGTTACTGTCGCTGTCCCGTCTGTTCGCGGATGACCATCGCGATGGCAGCCTGGAGCACATGGTGTTGTCACCCGAACCGACCGTGCTGCTGGTGCTGGGCAAGTCGCTGGCGCACTGGCTGATCTACGGTATTCCGCTGCTGCTGATCGCGCCGGTGCTGGGCGTGCAATTCCACCTGCCCGCTGATGCCATCGGCGTGTTGCTGCTGTCACTGCTGATCGGCACACCCATCCTGTCGCTGCTCGGCGGCGTCGGTGCCGCGTTGACGCTGGGCTTGCGCGGTGGTGGTGTGTTGCTTACTCTGCTGATCCTGCCGTTGTATGTGCCGGCGCTGATCTTCGGCGCCGGCGCGGTCGATGGCGTGCTGGCGGGAACCGGCGCCGAAGCGCATCTGTCTTTGCTCGGTGCCTTCCTGATCCTGACCCTGCTGGTCGCGCCGTGGATCGCGGCCGCCGCGCTCAAAGTCTCTCTGGAATAGCTTGCGGAATCTCCCCCGGATGAATCTCTACACCTACGCCTCGCCAGCCACCTTCTACCACCTGGCCGGGCGCCTGATACCGTGGTTTGCCTGGTCGGCCGGCATCCTGACCCTGGTGGGTCTGTACATCGGCTTTTTCGTCGCGCCCACCGATTTCCAGCAGAGCGAGGCCTACCGGGTGATCTTCATCCACGTGCCGGCGGCGTGGATGGGCATGTTCATCTATCTGGTCATGGCGTTCTGGGGCGCCATCGGCCTGGCCTTCAATACGCGCCTGTCGTTCATGATGGTGCGGGCGCTGGCGCCCACCGGCGCCATCTTCACCTTCATCGCGTTGTGGACCGGTGCGCTGTGGGGCAAGCCCATGTGGGGCGCCTGGTGGGTGTGGGATGCGCGCCTGACCTCGACCCTGATTCTGTTGTTCC
The DNA here is from genome assembly GCA_937949525.1 of uncultured Burkholderiales bacterium. Lineage (GTDB taxonomy): Bacteria > Pseudomonadota > Gammaproteobacteria > Burkholderiales > Thiobacillaceae > PFJX01. The sequence goes on from CALEDT010000043.1 coordinate 8,843, forward strand.
TGTACATCGGCATCATGGCGCTGTGGGCGGCGATCGACGACGTCAAGCGCGGCGACCGCGCCGGCGCGCTGTTGGCGTTGATCGGCGCGATCAACGTGCCCATCATCTACTTCTCGGTGAAATGGTGGAACACCTTGCATCAGGGCGCTTCCGTGAGCCTGACCAAGGCGCCGACCATGGCCACCATCATGCTCACCGGCATGCTGATCATGGCCTTCGCCGCGTGGTTCTACAGCATTGCCGTGGCGCTGGCGCGCGTGCGTGCCATCATCCTGGAGCGCGAGCGGCATACCGAGTGGGTCAAGGACATCCTGGAGCGCTGAACCATGGAATGGGCAAGTTGGTCCGATTTCTGGGATATGGGCGGATACGGCCTGTACGTGTGGGGTTCGTATGCGGTCACCGCCGCCTGTATTTTGATGGAAGTCATTCTGCTCAAGCGCGGCGCGGGTCAAACTCGCCGTCGCCTGAAGCGTATGCGGCAATGGGAAGAGTCATGAAGTCACGTCATCGCAAGTTGCTGGTCATCTCGCTCGCCGTGGTCGGTCTGGGGATCGCCGTCACGCTCATCCTGAACGCGTTCCAGAGCAATCTGGTGTTCTTTTTCTCGCCCACCGAGGTGTCGCAGGGCAAGGCGCCGGTCGAGCGCGCGTTCCGCATCGGCGGCCTGGTGGAAGAGGGCAGTGTGCGCCGCGAGGGCGACGGGCTGACCACCCGCTTTGCCGTCACCGACACCGCCATGTCCATCCCGGTGGTGTACACCGGCGTGCTGCCCGACCTGTTCAAGGAAGGCAAGGGCGTGGTGGCGGAGGGCCGTCTCGGCGCCGATGGCCTGTTCACGGCGACGCAGGTGCTGGCCAAGCATGACGAGAATTACATGCCGCCGGAGGCTGCCGACGCCATCGAGAAAGCGCAGAAGTCCCTGGTGCAATCGACCCAGCAGTAACCCGCGGTGGGGTGTGCCCCGCCGGATTTTGATGATCGCCCGGCCGCTCGCGCGGACCCGGCGGAGGAGACCGCAACGTGATACCCGAACTCGGCAATTTCGCCCTGATCGTCGCCCTGTTGTTGGCGGTGACCCAGGCCATCTTTCCCATCTATGGCGCGCAGCGCGGACACGTGGCGCTGATGCGGTTGGCGCGGCCGGCGGCACAGGGGCAGTTCCTGTTCATCTTCATCGCCTATCTGTGTCTGGTGTACGCCTTCCTGACCAACGATTTCACGGTGGTCAACGTCGCGCGCAATTCGTTCTCGCAGTTGCCCGAGGTCTATCGTTTCACCGCCACCTGGGGCTCGCACGAGGGTTCGCTGCTGCTGTGGGTGCTGATCCTGGCGTTCTGGACGCTGGCGGTATCGTTGTTCTCGCGCCGTCTGCCGGAAGACATGGTGGCGCGCGTGATCGGCGTGATGGGCCTGATCTCGGTCGGTTTCCTGCTGTTCCTGCTGACCACCTCCAACCCCTTCCTGCGCCAGTTTCCGCCGCCCATGGACGGCAGCGACATGAACCCCCTGCTGCAGGACTGGGGCATGATCATCCATCCGCCCATGCTGTACATGGGCTACGTCGGCTTCGCGGTGGCTTTCGCGTTCGCCATCGCCGCCCTGATCTCCGGCAAGCTGGACGCTGCCTGGGCGCGCTGGTCGCGTCCTTGGACCACCGTGGCCTGGGCCTTCCTGACCTTGGGCATCGTGCTCGGCAGTTGGTGGGCCTATCGTGAACTGGGCTGGGGCGGCTGGTGGTTCTGGGATCCGACCGAAAACGCCTCGTTCATGCCGTGGATTGCCGGCACCGCGCTGATCCACTCGCTGGCGGTCACCGAGAAGCGCGGCGCCTTCAAGGCCTGGACCGTGCTGCTGGCGCTGACCGCGTTCTCGCTGTCGTTGCTCGGCACCTTCCTGGTGCGTTCCGGCGTGTTGTCCTCGGTGCATGCGTTCGCCACCGATCCGGCGCGCGGCGCCTTCATTCTCGGCTTCCTGGCGGTGGTGATCGGCGGCTCGCTGGTGTTGTATGCCTGGCGCGCTCCCAAGATGATCACCGGTGGCGGCTTCACCTGGTTCTCGCGCGAGGCCATGCTGCTGGCCAATAACGTGATCCTGCTCGCGGCGCTGGGTTCGGTGCTGCTCGGCACGCTGTATCCGCTGTTCATGGATGCCATGGGCATGGGCAAGATCTCGGTCGGCCCCCCCTACTTCAACGCGGTGTTCGTGCCGCTGATGGCGCCGGCACTGTTTCTGATGGGCATCGGGCCGTTGACGCGCTGGAAGGGCGACAGCCTGCCGGACATGGCCACCCGTCTGAAATGGGCGCTGGCGGTGGCCGTGGTCACCGGCTTGCTGCTGCCGTTCACCGTCGACGGGTTCAAGCCCTGGGCGGCGCTTGGTTTTATCCTGGCGATCTGGATCACGCTGACCGTGCTGTTGACCTTCCGCGAGCGCATGCGCCATGCCCAGGGTGGCAGTGCGCTGGGCAGGCTGTTCTCGCTGCCGCGCGCGTTCTGGGGCATGCAACTCGCACACTTCGGCCTTGCCGTGGGCATTGCCGGCATCACCGCGGTGGCCAACTACGAAAGCGAAAAGACCGTGCGCATGGACATCGGCAGCTACACCGAGCTGGCGGGCTACACCTTCACCTTCCAGGGCCATAGCATGCATGATGGTCCCAACTACCGCGCCGCCAAAGGCGTGGTGGAGGTGAGCCGCGACGGCAGGAAGCTGTTCACGCTGTATCCGGAAAAGCGCATCTACAACGCCACCGGCATGCCGATGACGGAAGCGGCGCTGCATCCCAGCCTGTTCCGCGACGTCTATGTCGCGCTGGGCGAACCGCTCGACGACGAGGAGCGGTCCTGGTCGGTCAGTGTCTACCACAAACCGTTCATCAACTGGCTGTGGCTGGGCGCGACACTGATGGTGTTGGGCGGCTTTCTGGCGGCGGCGGACCGGCGCTACCGGATTGCCGTCAGGCAACGCCTGGGCATGCCGGCCGGTGCCGCGGCGCGGGGAGCCGAGTGATGAAGCGCTGGTTGCCGCTGGTCATCTTCGTCGTCCTGGTCGGTTTCTTCGCCAAGGGCCTGTTCCTGAACCCACGCGAGGTACCGTCGCCGTTCATCGGCAAGCCCGCGCCCGAGTTCTCGCTGCCCCTGGTGGGCAACGCCCAGGCCAGCTTCAGTCCGGAGCAGATGAAGGGCCAGGTGTGGCTGCTCAATGTCTGGGCGCCGTGGTGCGTGTCCTGCCGCCACGAGCATGGCTTTCTGATGCAGTTGCACCAGGCCGGGGTGATCCCCATCGTCGGCCTCAACTGGAAGGACAAGGACCGGGAAGCCGCCGCGTTGCTGGCGAAAACCGGCAACCCCTATGTCGCGGTGCCGGAAGATCTGGATGGCCGCGTGGGCATCGACTATGGCGTCACCGGTACCCCGGAAACCTATCTGATCGACCGCGACGGCCTGGTGCGCATGAAGCATGTCGGGCCCATCCACCCGGATGTGTGGAAGAGCAAGTTCGAACCGAAACTGAAGGAGTTGGGGGTATGAGGCCGCTACTGTTCGCCGCCCTGCTGGTGCTCGCGCCCATGGCCTGGAGTGCCGAGCCGACGCCACGCGAGGCGCCGTTGCATGCGGATGACCCCGAGATCGAGCGGCGTCTGCACGCCATCGCCGACGAACTACGCTGTCTGGTGTGCCAGAACGAATCGCTGGCGGCGTCGCGCGCCGATCTGGCCGAAGATCTGCGTCGCGAAATCCGCGCGCAGATGAAGGCCGGACTGGATGATCGCCAGGTGATCGCCTATCTGACCGAGCGTTATGGCGATTTCGTACTGTACCGCCCGCCGTTGAAGCCGGTGACCTACCTGTTGTGGTTCGGCCCGGCGCTGTTCCTGGGGCTGGGTGCCGGGGTCTGGTACATGACGCTGCGCCGTCGTCGGGCGCTCGCCGAGGCACTGCCGGTCGATCAGGACAAACTTGCCGCCGCCGCGAAACTACTGGAAGAGAAGCAATGAACCCTTTCTGGACCGTGACCCTGTTCTGGATTGCCACCGTCGTGTGCGTGGCCGTCGCCCTGGCTTTCGTGTTGCCGGCGCTGATGCGCGCGCGCAGCGCGGAGAGCAAGGCGCAACGGCGCGACATCAACATCGCCGTGTATCGCGACCAACTGAAGGAACTGGAGGCGGACCGCGACAGCGGCCTGCTGTCCGCGGAGCAGTTCGAGAGCGCCAAGATCGAGCTGGAAACGCGCCTGGCCGAAGACGCGCTGGCGCAGGAGAACGCACCCGAACCGGTTGCGGCGAGCAACCGCAAGCTGGGTTACGCGCTGGGCGTGATACTTCCGGTGGCGGCCTTCGGTCTGTATTTCGCGCTGGGCAACCCGATGTCCCTGATCGCCATCGCCGAGGCGCAGGCCAACCCGGCCATGGCCGGCGCCCAGGGCCAGCACGACATCCTGAAGATGATCGCCCAGGTCGAGGCGCGCACCCGGGAGAACCCGGACGATGCCGCCGCCTGGACCCTGCTGGCCAAGACCTACGCCGCCGTGCAGCACTGGCCGGAGGCGCTGCACGCCTATGAGAAAGCCTACAAGCTCACCCCCGAGGTGCCCTCGGTGATGACCGGGTATGCCGAGGCGCTGGCCATCAGCAACAACCGGGTGCTGGCCGGCAAGCCCATGGAGCTGGTGCGGCAGGCGCTGGAGAAGGATCCGCTCGACATCAAGGGGCTGGAGCTTGCGGGAATTGCCGCGTTCCAGGAACAGAACTACGCCAAGGCGGCGTTCTACTTCAAACACCTGTACCAGCAACTGCCGCCCGAATCCCCCTATGCCCAGGACATCCTGGAAGCGCAGAAGGAGGCCAATCGCCTGGCGCACGCCGGCGTCACCGGTATGGACAACCTGGCCGACCTGCCGGATGTGGGCGGCACCATCCACGGCACCGTCGACATCGCGCCGGCATTGAAGGCGAAACTGGCCAAGGACGACACCGTGTTCCTGTTTGCCCGGGCCAAGGGCGGCGGCGCCCCGGTGGCCGCCATCCGCGCCACCGCGAATGCCTTCCCGCTGGAATTCGAACTGGACGACAGCATGGCCATGAACCGCGCGGTGACGCTGTCCAAGGTGGGCGAGGTGACGTTGACCGCGCGTGTCTCCAAGAGCGGCGACGTCAAGGCGCAGCCGGGTGACCTGGAGGGCGTGCTCACCGGCGTCAAGGTGGGCGCCAGCGACGTTCGGGTGGTGATCGACCAGGTCGTGCAGTAGTCGGCGCGCGGTGCGCTTTCACGCGCTGCGCTGGCCGAAGATCAGGTCGGGCTCGAACAGATCGCTTGGCAAGGGTAACGGCGCGCGCAACTGCGCGCGCGCGAACGGCGCCAGCAGCGCGCGCTTGGTCGTTCGGCACGACAGTTCCGCCTGCCAGGCCGGCGCTTCCTGACCGAGCACGCGGTTGATCTGCCCCAGACGGCGCGTGGTGGCATCGATATAGGCGTCGAAGCGCGGCAGCAGCGCGCCATCCAGGCGCATGGCGCGATAGCACAGCTCGGGCAGACGCGCGCGGCGCAACTGGCGGTCCGCCTTGGCCAACAGGCGCAGCGCCGAGCGGGCCAGTGGGGCCTTGCAGGCGAAATGGCGCGCGGCGAAATCGGCGGCGTAGCGTTCCTCCTCCGCCAGCAGTTCCCCAGGCCGGGCGAAGGCATGCCGCGCCACATGCGCGTCCATGGCCCATTCCACCGATACATGCGTGAGCCAGGGTACGTCCAGCCACAGCTTCTCGTGCGCCGGCACGAAATGGTTGTGCGCGATGACGTCGACCAACAGATGGCTGGCGTAGCCCACTGCCAGCGCTTCCTCGGCCTGGCATTCCGCATCGGCCAACATGGCGTGCGCGGTTTCCCACCGGTGGCTGTCGGCGAACGCATGGCTGCCGACGCGCGGACCGGCCAGCGCCAAATCCGGCAGGCAGGCGCCGGCCATGACCAGGCGCGGAAACCGCGCCACCGCCGCGCGCAGACGCGGATCCAGCAGCGGCACGGCCCACAGCAGCAGTTGCGCAAAGTAAACGTGCGTCTGCAAGCCCCAGGCGAGCGCATCGCCGCTCCACGCCAGCCAAGGCGTGGCGTGCAGGACGAGGCGCAAGCTGGCGTTCATGGCCGCGCAGCTTGATGAGGCCGCGTTACGGCTTCATGCCGCCGTCATGAATTTTTCGTGGCGGCGCGGCCGGGCGCGCGGGAAAATCCACGTGTCACAACCGGAGACCCCCGATGCGCACACTCATTTGCGGTTCCATGGCCTACGACACCATCATGGTGTTTCACGACCACTTCAAGAACCACATCCTGCCCGAGCAGATCCATATCCTCAACGTCGCCTTTCTGGTACCGGACATGCGCCGCGAATACGGCGGCTGTGCCGGCAACATCGCCTACGGCATGAAACAACTGGGTGGCGAACCGGTGATCATGGCCACGGTCGGTGACGATTTCGCGCCCTATGCGCAACGTCTGGACGAATTGGGCATCGGACGCGAACACGTGCGCACCGTTGCCGGCACCTACACCGCCCAAGCCTTCATCACCACCGATCTGGCCGACAACCAGATCACCGCCTTCCACCCCGGCGCGATGAACCACGCGCATGAAAACCGCGTTGGCGACGCGCGCGACATTACCCTGGCCATCGTCGCGCCGGACGGACGCCAAGGCATGCTCGACCACGCCGACCAGTTGCACCAGGCCGGCATCCCCTTCATCTTCGATCCGGGCCAGGGCCTGCCCATGTTCAGCGGTGTGGAGTTGCAACGTTTCGTCGAACTCGCCGACTACGTCGCCGTGAACGACTACGAGGCCCGTCTGCTGCAAGAACGTACCGGGCGCGCCCTGGACAAGCTGGCGCGCGAGGTCAAGGCGCTCGTCGTCACGCTCGGCGCGGAAGGTTCGCGCATCTATGCCGGCGGCACAGTGCACGACATCCCGCCGGCGAAACCGCACGCGGTGATGGACCCCACCGGCTGCGGCGATGCCTACCGCGCCGGGCTTTTGACCGGCATGCAGCGTGGCATGGACTGGCCCACCTGCGGGCGCCTGGCCGGTCTGATGGGCGCGATCAAGATCGCGCACCGCGGCGGCCAGAACTATCGTGTCGACTGGGACGAGCTCGCGCAGCGCTTCAGGGTGGCATACGGTTACGGTATCGAGTGACTTGACGGAGGCGATCCCATGAAATGGCTGTGGCTGTTCCTGCTCCCCGTCCTGATCGGCGGCTGCGCCAGCCGCCTGGGCGGTGATGACTACGCGCGTGGTGACGCGCGCCGCGCCTACGAGGTGCGCATGGGCGTCATCGAACACATACGCAGTGTGCGTCTGGAAGGTACCGACAGCGGTGTGGGCGCAGCCGCCGGTGGAGTCGTCGGCGGCGTCGCCGGCAGCGAGGTCGGCGGCGGCAAGGGTCGTGTGGTGGGCGCCGTGCTTGGCGCCGTGGTCGGCGGCGTCGCCGGCGCGGCGGCGGAGGAGGCCGTCACCCGCAAGCCTGGCGTCGAACTGACGGTACGACTCGATGGCGGCCGCACCATCGCCGTGGTGCAGGAGGACACCGGAGAACGCTTCGCCGTCGGCGACCGCGTGCGCGTACTAGAGTCGCGCGGCCAGACCCGCGTGACGCGTTGAGCGCGTCGTTCCTTCCTGTGCGGCTGGTGGCGTTCGGGCTTGAGCGTAGCGTTGGTGAGGGGGCTCGCAGTCAAGCGCGCGGCGAGCACTGCGCCAGCGTCTGCGCGATCAGCGCGTAAACGCGCTCGGTAGCGCCGCGATTTTCCGCCGCGAACGCTGTGCCGGCGGCGGACATGGCCGCCCGCTGCGCGGCATCGGCATGGAGTTCGCGCACTGCGCGCGCCAGCTCCGAGACATCCGCCACCCGCCGGGCCGCGCCGCGCGCCACCGCCTGCTCCGCCGCTTCGGCAAAGTTCCAGGTATGCGGACCGATCAGGATCGGGCAGCCGGCCGCGGCCGCCTCGATCAGATTCTGTCCGCCGAATGGCAGCAGACTGCCGCCAACGTAGGCCAGGTCGGCGGCGGCATAGTAGGCCGCCAATTCGCCCATGCTATCGCCGAGAAAAACGCGGGTATCGTCCGTCACCGACCCCGCCGCGCTGCGTCGCGCGAAGCGGACGCCGCGCGCACGCAACAGCCCCGCGACATCCTCGAACCGCTGCGGATGCCGCGGCACGATGACCAGCAGCAGATCAGGCAGATCCAGCGACGTCAGTGCATCCAGCAACGACGCTTCCTCGCCATCCCGCGTGCTGGCGGCCAGGCAGACGAAACGGCCGTGAAAGCGCTCGCGAAGAGCGCCAGCCTTGTCTGCCGTGTCGGCCGGCACCGAGGTGTCGAACTTCATGTTGCCGACAACCTGGATGTTCATACCGCCCAGTGCCGCGATGCGCGCCGCATCCGTCGCGGTTTGCGCCGCAATCACGCGCACGCTGGCCAAAGCCGGGCCGACGAGGCGAACGACGCGTCGATATCCGCGTGCCGATGTCTCCGACAGTCGCGCGTTGATCAGCAACACCGGAATACTTCGGCGCGCGCAGGCCGCGAACAGGTTGGGCCAGATCTCCGTTTCCATGACCACGCACAGGCGAGGCCGGACACGGGCAAGAAACAGCCAGACCAGCGGCGGGAAGTCGTAGGGCAAATAGGTTTGTATCACTCGCCCATCGAACAGCATTCGCCCGGTGGCGCGTCCGGTCGGCGTGGTATGGCTCAGTACTACCTCGTGGCCCGGCCATCGTTCAAGCAGTGTCTTTACCAGAGGTTCCGCCGCTCGCGTTTCGCCCACCGACACCGCATGGATTAGAATGGGCCGGTCTGCCTTCAGGCTGGGGCCGTAGCCCAGGCGTTCCGGCCAGTGGCGCAGATAGTCCCGCTGACGCAAGGCACGCCAGGCAAGGTAGAGAAACAGGAACGGAAGGGCGAGGAGCCAGATGGACGAGTACAGCAGTCGCATTCGCGCATTGTAGCCATCGGCGGGAGTCTGCCGACCGTAAAAAACACTTGCCGCTGATGCGCGATCGATTTTAAGGCACCTCGAAAAACCTCGATACCCCTGTGATTGGTAAAATTGCGTTGTCCTGATTTCGTTGTCTGCCGCCAGCCATGAAGAAGCGCACCGCCTTCAAGACCGACCTGTTCGCCGACGAGCATCACAGGAAGAAGATAGTCGG
>CALEDT010000044.1 GCA_937949525.1 uncultured Burkholderiales bacterium
GCGCCCCGGCGCTTGCCGCCAGCGCACGGTGCGGGTCATGGGTTCCGGTTGCAGGGTGGCGTGATGGATTTCGAAACGTTCGGCCAGCAGGGCGTGACTGGCCTCCAGCACGCCTTCCCAACGGGCGATGTCCTCCACCACCAGATGGGCCGAGAGCAGCGGCGTTTCCGCCTTCACCGCCCAGATGTGCAGGTCGTGTACCGAGGCGACACCGGGCAAGCCGGCCAGGGCGCGTCCTACCGCTTGCGGGTCGATGTGCGGCGGCGTGGCTTCCATCAAACCGTGCAGCGCCTCGCGCAGCAAGCGCAGGCTGGAAACCAGGATCAATGCGCCGATCAACAGCGACAGCAGCGGGTCGATCGGCATCCAGCCGGTGAACGTGATGACCAGCCCGGACAGCAATGCCGCCACCGAGCCGAGCAGATCGCCGATGACGTGCAGCAACGCCGCGCGGGTGTTCAGGGTCTTTTCGCCGCGCGTCAACAACCAGGCCACCAGCAGATTGATCGCCAGTCCGATGGCGGCGGTGATGAACACCGCCTCGCCATGCACCGTTTGCGGCGCCAGCAAGCGTTCGATGGCGGAGACCGTCAACCAGCCGACCAGAGCGAGCAGCGCCAGGCTGTTGATCGACGCGGCGATGAACTCGGCGCGACCGAAGCCGTAACTGTGGCGCGGTGAAACCGGGCGCCGCGCCAGCCAGGCCGCGCCCGCCGCCAGCGCCAGCGCGGCGGCGTCGTTGAGCATGTGGCCGGCATCCGCCACCAGCGCCAGCGACCCTGCCCACAAACCGACGCCGGCTTCGACGGCGGCGAAACCCAGGGTCAGACCGGTGGCCCACAGCAGGGTGGCGCCGGGCTGGCGGGGGTGGTCGTGAGGATGGTCGTGATCGTGGCCCATGACGTCAGTTCGGTTTTGACCGCGTCAGTCTTGCCGCCAGCCAGGTCAGCCCCACCGCCACGGCCGGCAGGCCGAAGGCGATGCCCACCTGGCTGATGAGTTGGGGAGCCAGCAGCAACAGGGTGCCCAGGCCCAGCATCATCAAACCCGACATCAGCTTCAGCAGCCGACCCTCCCGCTCGGTGAGCTTGCGCGCCGCCAGGGTCAGGGCCAGGCGGGAGGCGCCCGCCGGTGGCGAGACGCGGGCGGACATGCCTTCAACGCGCATAGCCGGAACAGGGAATGCACACATGCTTCTCGCCCACCACCCGCAGATAGGCCCGCGCGGTGAGTTCGTGGCAGGCGGCGCAGGGTACGAAGCCCATCACCTCCGGGAACCACTCCCGCTCGAACCGGAACACCTCGCCGATGGCGAGCACGTCGGCTTCCGGCGCGTTCCAGATCAGTTCCACCAGTTCCATCTGTTCCGCTTCGGGAATCTCGTCCGGCTCCATGCCTTGGCCCCGCTTGACCATGAAGGCGGATTCGCCGATGCGCTTCTGCAGAGTGGGCTTGTAGCTGATGCGCACGGCCCGGTTGGTGGCGCGTTCCACCACGGTGACGGCGAGCTTGCCCCAGTTGGTTTTCTCGATGTTGGCCTTGCCCAGGGTGCAACCGGTGGCGTATTGCACGCCGTCGCCCCAGCAGGTGCCGCCGTGGTCCTCGCCGATCTCGACGATGGCCTGCAATTGGCGGCCGCCGGCGCGCTGGACGTTCAGCACGCGCAGCGCGGCGAGTCCCGCGCGCACGCCGGCGACGCTGGCCCAGCAGCGGTGGCCGTGGAACTCCAGGGCTTTCATCAGAGTTTCGCGTTCGTTGCTCATGGTGGCTTCCTTTCCGTTTGTTTCAGCCAGATTTCGATCTGCTTGCGGCTGGGCGCGCCGCCGCTGTAAACCAGCCTGCCCTCCACCACCACGCCGGGCACGCGGAGCACCCCATGCGCGGCGATCACCGCCGGGTCGGACACCTTTTCCAGCCGGATGGCCACGCCCAGTTCCCGCGCCGTTTCATCGATGAGGCGCATCGCCTTGCGGCAGGCGGAGCAGTCGAAGCCGAGTACTTCCACGTTCAGCATGGCTCAGCCTGTGCAAATGTCGAAGGCCAGTTTCGCCGCCACCGCCAGCAGCAGCACGGCATAAAGCCGCTTCACCCAGCCCGGCTTGGCCCGTTTGGCCGTGAACCAGGCCCCCAGTTGGGCGCCGGCCAGGGCGGCGATGACGGTCAGCACGGCCAGGGTGGGTTCGATGTTGCCTTCCGCCGCGTGGGCGGCGAAGCCGGAAATCGAAGCGAAAGTGACGATGAAGGCGGTGGTACCGGCCGCCTGCCTGGCGCCATAGCCCAGCATCATCAGTATCGGCGCGACGATGAAGCCGCCGCCCACGCCCAGCAACGCGCCGACGAAACCCTCGCCGCCGCCCAACGCCAGGCCTATGGCCAGGCGCCGCTTCGGACTCATGGAAACAGGCACTTCTGTTTTCGTGGCACTTTTCAGGCTGTACAGCGCGGCAAGCAGGGTCAGGCCGGCGAACAGGCCGAGCAGCATGTCTGTTGCTAGGTATTGGGTGGCGTGCGCGCCCAGCGGCGCGGCGATCATCGCCGCCAATGCCGCCGGCAGGCCACCCCGATAGTCGACCAGGCCTTCACGCGTGTAGCGAAACAGCGCGGAGGCGGACGTCACGCCGTTGAGCAGCAGGCCCAGCGGAATGGCGACGGTTTTCAGGGGATACTCCAGCCACTTGAACAACGGCACGTACAGCATGCCGCCCCCCAGTCCCAGCATGGAAAACACGGCCGCCACCACGAACACCAGCGCGGCGGTGGCGAGGTGGATGGCGGCGAAGTCCATGCCTCAAGCCTTGCGTCGCAACACGCCCTCGAGGCGCGTGCCCGGCGCGATGGTGTTGTACACGGTACCGAACTTCCTCACGTTCTCGTGCAGCAGTTCCAGGCGGCGCTCGGATTCATCGCTGTCGACGACGATTTCGTAGCGGATCGAGGCCATTCTCGGCGGCGTATCCTGGCGCACCCCCTGCACGCGCACCTCGACCCCGCGCAGTTCGAACTTGAGCATGGGCGCGACCCGCTCGATCCCCTTGACGATGCAGGCGGAGAGCGCGGCGAGCAGCAATTCGGCGGGATTGAAGGCCCGCGGATTGCCCGCCGGATCGGTATCCAGCGGGATTTCCGCCGACTTGCAGCGTGAAACACTGCCGTGGGGCCCGAGCCGCGTGGTTTCCACCAGAAAAGTCATCGGCTTCATCCTCGCTCCTTTCCCAATGAAAGCATCGATCGCTCGCAGCAGATTCTCCGGCGGACTAGCGCCGGTGCCACTCGCGCATGAAATCGAGCAATCTGTTTTCACGCAACTGGCCCGGAATGAACATGACGATCTCACCGTCGGGCGCATACAGATAAGAAGTCGGAAAAAAATCCACCGGGCCAACCTGGCGGTAAGGCGAATCCTGATCGCGCCGGTTGCCACCGGCGACGATGTGCACATCGAATTCCCGCTTCCTCGCGGTATCGCGCACCACGCTCGCGTCCGGGCCGTAATCCAGACCAACGCCGATGACGACGAAATCGGCGCGACGATTCAGCTTTTTCAACGTGGGCACCTCCGCCCAGCACTGCGGGCACCATGGCGCCCAGAAATTGACCAGTACCCAACGCCCCCTGAAATCCGACAGACGCAGCGTTTTGCCCTCCACGGTCGTGAATACGAAGTCGATCGCCTTGGCGCCTTGCGCCCACGCCTGTGCGGAAAGCACCGACAGGGCGATGACGAAAAGCAAAGGTTTGAAGGATTTCATGGTTGGACTCTCGGATTGGATGAGCGCGACGAACCACGCATCCAGACATGGAACATGGGCAGATAGAACAAAGTCAGCGCCGTGCCGAGCAACAGGCCGCCGATGGCGGTATCGGCGAGCGGCGAAAGCTGCTCGATGCCCACCGCGCGTTCGAGCGCGATGGGCAGCATGCCGGCGGCGGTGCCGCAAGCAGTCATCAGAATGGGACGGTAGCGCAGGGTCACGGCGTCACGCGCGGCGGCCAGCGCATCGGCGCCGGCGCGCTCGCGCATGTGGATGAAATCCACCATCAGGATCGAGTTCTTCACCACGATGGAGAACATCAGGATGATGCCGAGGATCGCCGGCAGCGCCATGGCCTTGTCGAACAACAACAGCCCCCAGGCCGCGCCAATGGCCGCCAGCGGCAAGGTCATCATGGTCACGCCGGCCAGCCGCGGGCTGCCGTAGGCCGGCGCCAGCACGGCGAACAGCAGCAGCATGCCGAGCATCATGCCGATCATCATCGCCTTGCTCGATTCGGTGCCCTGGCCGTTGTCACCCAGTTCCTTGAACGTGACATCCGGCGGCAGCACGGCGCGCGTGGCCGCCTCGGCGTCGGCGGACAGCACGCTGGTCGGCGCCTTCTCGCGCCAGGCGAACACGTCCAGGCTGTATTGCATGTGGTCGCGGGTGATCAGCGAGACCGTAGCCTGTTGACGCAGGCGGCCGATTTCCGCCAGCGCCACGACGCCGCCCGCGGGCGTGTGGATGGGCAGCAGCGCCAGACTGGCGGGATCGGCGCGATACGGCTCGGCGAAGTAAACCCTTACCGGGATCGCGGTCACGGTGGTCAACTTGGACAGATTGGCCAGCGCGCCGCCCTTCAGCGGCAATTGCGCGGCCACCGCCTCCGGACTGAGGCCGTGCGCGCGCAAGCGGTGCTCGTCCAGTTCCAGCACGGTTTCACGCGCATCGGCGTCCCAGGCCGTGGACACCGAGGTCAGCCCCGGCACGCCGGCCATCGCCGCGCGCACCTTGGCGGCGGCTGCCGGCAGAACCTGCCAGTCCTCGGCGAACAGCCGGATGTTGACTGGCGCCTTGATGGTCGACATCGGCGTCGCGCCGTAGCTGTAGACATCCGCGGAGACCACGCCCGGCAGGTCTTGAAGCTTGCGCCGCAGATCGGCTTCGATCTCCCAGGTAGTCGCCTCGCGTTCGAAGCGGTTGACGTAGTGGATGGTGTAGGTGGCTTCCGCCGGCAGTTGCGATCCGCCCAACGATAGCACGCCAGGTTCGGAACCGAAGGCGGCGCTCATGCGCGAAACGCGGGGGTCGGCCATCACTTCGGTTTCGAACGCGCGCAGGCGGGTTTCCGCCACCGTCACCGGGGCGTTGGCGCCGAACTTGATGTGCGCCTTGACGATGCCGGTGTCCATCGGCGGCATGCCGTCGCGGCCGGTGAGCGGCATGATCAGCGCGAAGCTGCCGATCAGCACGGCATAGGCCGGCAGCACCAGCAGCAGGCGACGGCCGACGCCGCCGGCGAAGGTCCAGGCCAGCAGGCGCCGATAGCCCGACGCGCCGCGTCCCAGCGAACCGGCGTAGACACGCTCCAGCGCCAGCTCCAGGCGGTTCTTCCGCGGCAGACCATTGCGGTACCAGTATTGCGACAGGCGCGGGATGAAGGTCACCGCGACGAAATAGGAGGCGAACACCGCGATCACCAGCGGATAGACCAGGTACTGGAACATTTCCTCGGTGAAATCGCCGACGAACATCAGCGGGCCGATCACCACGGCGGTGGCCAGGGTGCCGATGAGGATGGGAAACAGCACTTCCTCGGTGCCGCGACGGATGGCGGTGGCGACGTCTTCATGCAGTTCGCCGAGATGGCGTTCGATGTTTTCCAGCACCACCACCGCGTCGTCGACCAGCATGCCCAGCGCCAGAATGATGGCGATCAGCACGATGGTGTTGATTTCCCAGCCGGTCAGCCACAGCACCGCCAGGGTGATCAGCATCACCAGCGGGATGGCCAGCAGCGCGGTGGCCACCGCGCGCCAGCTGGCGAGGAAGAACAGGATTACCAGACTGGTGAACAGGATGGCGTCGCGCAACGCTTCCATCATGTTGCTGTTGGAGGTCTCGATCAGCTCGCCGAGCGTGTCGGCGACCGCGAACTCGATGCCGGGGTAACGCGCGCGCAGTTCTGGCAGCTTGGCCGTCACTTCGGCGATCGGCTGGGCCACGGCGCCGCCGGGCGCGCGCTGGATGGCCACGGCGATGGCCGGCTGGCCGTTGCCGCGAAAGCCCGAGTAGCGCTCGGCGGCGGCGAGTTCGACGTGCGCCACGTCGCCCAGCGTGAGTCCGGGCTTGAGCGGCAGCCGGCGCAGACTCTCCGCATCCGCGCGCTCGCCATACACGGTCAGCGTGGTCGCCGCCGCGTCGTTCTGCAGGCGGCCGAGCGGCCAGTCGCGGTCGGCGTTGGCCAGGCGTTCGCGCAGATCGGTCTGGGTCAGGCCGTGGCGCGCCAGCTTGTGCGGGTCGATCTCCACCCGAACCGCCGGTTCGTGGCCGCCGAACACTTCGACATTGGCGACGTGCGGCTGGGTGACCAACGCGGCGCGGATGTCGTTTTCCGCCAGCATGCGGATCTGCGCCAGATTCAAGCCGCCATCCGCTTTGGGCGACAGCGCCAGCACCAGCACCGGCTGGCTGAAAGACCCGATCGGGTGGATGGCGGAGGGTGGCACTTCCGCCGGCAGCCGGGCGCGCACCCGGCTGAGCGCGTTGGAGACATCCACCAGCGCCGCCTGCAGGCCCTTGGCATATTCGAACTCGACCTTCACCACCGAGACTTCGTTGCGGCTGGCGCTGTCGACGTTGCGCACGCCGGACAGGGTGTAAAGCTCCTGCTCGATGGGCCGCGACAGCTTCTGCGCCACGGTCAACGCGGTGGCGCCCGGCAATTGCGTGATGATCGTCACCTGCGGCCGTTCCATGTCCGGATACATGTTGCGCGGCATCGTGTGATAACCGATCAGGCCGAGCAGTGTGGCCAGCCCAAGCACCACGGCAAGCAGGACCGGACGGGCATGGAAGAAAGCGAACATGGCGGCGCTTTATGGTTTGAACGGCAAGATGCGCAACGCGGCGCCGGCTTGCGCCCGCGCCAGGATGTCGAGACTGCCGCAGAGCACCGTTGCGTCGGCCAGTGTCGTATCCGCCAGCGCCACGCCTTCGACACCCCGGGCGGCGATCTTGGCGCGGGTCGGACGCGCCTCGTCGCCCTCCGCCAACAGGATCACGGCGGTATCGCCATCGTCGTCGGCCACGCAGGCGCGCGGCAACACGATGCCGGCCTCGGCGCGGTAAACCTCCAGCGCGGCGGCGATGCGCGCGCCCGGCAACGGACTGGGCAAGCCACGTGCCTCGAAGCGTGTCATGCCGTCGGCGGCCTCCGGCCAGGGACGCAATGGCAGGCGGCGACCATCGACCCACAACGCGGAGGGGTGCAGTGGTTGCGGCACGGCCACCAGCAAACGGGTGCCGGCGGCACTGTCGATGATCTTCAGCAGGGGCTTGCCCGGCGTGGCGAGATCGCCGGGTTGCGCCAGCCGCTGGCTGATCACCCCATCGAACGGCGCGCGCAGTTCGGCATAGCGCAGTCCCTCGCCAGATGCGCGCGCTTGCGCGACGCCGGCACGGATCAGTTCCTGCTGGCTGTCCAGCGCGGCGCGTGCGTTGGACAGGCGGGCGCGCGCCGCGGCCAGCGCGGCTTGCGCGGCTTCCACCTGCTCCAGCGCGACACCGCCGATGTCCAGCAGCGCTTGCAAGCGCTCGACACGCGCCGTTTCACTCTTGGTCAGCGCTTCCGCCGCCGCGACATCGGTGGCCAACGCCGCGCTTTGCGCACGGTCACGCGCCAGCCGCGCATCGGAGCCGGCCAAATCGGCTTGCGCCTGCGACGCATCGAGACGGACCAGCACCTCGCCGGCGCGGAAGGTGTCGCCCTC
Source organism: uncultured Burkholderiales bacterium (assembly GCA_937949525.1). GTDB lineage: Bacteria > Pseudomonadota > Gammaproteobacteria > Burkholderiales > Thiobacillaceae > PFJX01. The sequence goes on from CALEDT010000044.1 coordinate 7,748, forward strand.
GTAGCGCGTCAGTTCGGCGACATGCGCGGCGATGCGACTCGACAGTACCACCTCGCGCATGGCCACGACTTCCGCGCTGGTGGGCAGGGTCAGCGTCACTTCGCCGACCGCCAACGGGCGAGACTCGATCACCAGGGGCGGAATGCCGGCGATCGGACGGCTCGATACCTCGGCGCGTTTGCCCAGCACGCTGTAACCGGCGCCGAACAGGATGGCCGCGAGCGGTACGGCCAGGAGCAGACGCTTCTTCATGGCATGTCCAGTTGCGAAATGTAGTGGTCGGCATCCATGCCGGACAGCACTTGCGCCGCCGACCAGGCCAACGTCGCACGGGCGCGCGCCTCGGCGAGACGGGTACGCGCGTCGAGCAGGTCACGCTCGTGTTGATAGAGGGTTTCCAGGGTCTGCGCGCCCATTCGGGCCATTTCGTGGCGAACCCGCACCACATCCTCGCGATAGGCGATTTCGCGCTCGACGGCGATGGCATCGGCGCGCGCGGCGTCGTAACTGGCCCGCAGCGCGGTCAGTTGCCGCCGCGCCTCGCGCCGCGCCGATTCCCGCTCGGCAGTTGCCGCGGCAGCGGAAAAACGCCGGGCGTCGGCCTTGCGATTCGCCGTGATGTCCAGCGGCAGGCTGGCGACCACGCCGGCGAACCAGGTATCACGATGGGTATCCGCGCCGAACTGATCGCTGTAGTCCGCCACGATGTCGAGTTTCGGATACAGCGCCCGCCGTGCCGCGCGTGCGCCGGCATCGGCGGCCTCCATGCGGGCCTCGGCCTGACGCGCGACCAGCGTGGCGTCCGGGGTGGCGGCTTGCCAGTCCGGAATTGGAATCACGCTGGAAAATTGACCGTTCAGTCCAGCAAATTCCTCGCCGGTCGCTTCCGCAAGCTGGGCCAGAATGTCCCGCAGACGACCGTCCAATGCCGCCTGTTCGGCGGCCAGACGCGCCAGTTCGCTGTCGGCGTTGCGCGCTTCGACCACAGCGGTCTTGCCCAGTCGCACCTCATTCAGAATGCGGGCATGCGTGCTTTCCACCCGCTTTCTATAAGCGTCCAGCGCCTGTTGACGCTCGGTCCACACTTGCAGTGCCAGCCAGGACTCGGTGGTTTGATGCAGTTTGCTGAGCCGCTGTCGGGCCTCGAACAGCTCAGCCGCACGCACATCGTGCCGGGCGCGTTCGCGATTGGCGGCCAGTTCGCCGGCCAGATCCACCGGCAGCACGTAGCTAATGCCCAGCGAGGCGACTTCACGATCCGTCGGCGGCAGCGGTCCGGCGCCAGGTGCGTAGTAACCCAGGATGCGTGGGCCTTCATGCCGGCGCCATCCGGCATTGAGCTCAACCTGGCCAAACAGCCGGCCTCGCTCAGCGGCCGCCTCATTCTCGGCGGCGGATCGATGCAGACGGGCGGCTTCCACCTGCGGGTGGTTCAAGGTGGCGCGCAGCAGCTCGGCCAAGCGGGTTGATCCGGCATCGGCCTGTACCAATGCCGGAAACCACAGAAGCAAGGTGAGGAAATGTTTGATCATGGTGGATGGCTCAGCGGCTCAGGCAGCTACGCCATAGCGCGAACAGTTGCGGGCCACGCAGTCGTGGGTCGTCCACCAGGTTCAGGATGGCGGACTGGAAAGCGAGCCCCTGGATGCTTGCCAGCAACAGGGTGGCTGCGGCCGCCGACCGTCCCGGAATGGCTTCGCCCTCCGTGGTGGCCTCCTCGATGAGGCTGCGAAAATGGACTTCGCAGCCCGCCACCATATCGCGTACCTGGGTATGCAGCGCCGGGTAGGCATGGTGGAAGGTGTCGGAAAAAACCAGGCGGGGCATGGCCGGGTAAGCGTGGATGAAGGCCATATAACCCAGGAAGATGCGTTCCAGTTCATCGACCGGGCGTGCCTCAACGCGTTCAAACAAGGCGCCCAGGCGAAGCTTGAGCCAGTCCAGAACGGCGGACCAGATCGCCTCCTTGTTGGGAAAATGCCGGAACACCGCGCCTTGCGTCAGTCCCATGCGCTCGGCGATCAGCGCGGTGGTGATCGCCTCGACGCCTCGTTCCGCGGCCAGGGCCAGCACGACTTCGACGATCTCCTGCTGACGATCTTCGCTGGTGCGACGGTGGCTTGCGGGGGCATAGGCCATGGTTGAGTGAGGGGAATTGGAAATGAGCAGATAGTAATTGATTACTTACTTGTATGACACAAAAAGGAGCGGCTGGAAAGCCGCTCGCCTTTTGATTGTGCGCTTATTCGACAGGCACTGTCCTTGGCGTCAGGTTGGTGACCAGCGAGATCAGCCCACCATTGACATAGGAAACGTTGGTGAAGCCGGCCGCGCTGAGCAGCGCGGTGGCCGCCGCCGCGCGATTGCCGGAATGGCAGACCACGAAGATCCGGCCATCCCTGGGCAGTTTGTTCAGATTTTCCGGCTTGAACAACGTGTCGACGGGTATGTGCAGCGCGGCGGGATGCGACAGCGCCACCACCTTGGCTTCGGCGGGTGTGCGTACGTCGAGCAGGGTGACTTTCTCCTTGCCGGCGGCCAGGGTCTTCAACACGTCTTGCGATTCGACCTTGCAGCCGCCCTTGAGCAGCCCGGCATGGTCAAGCTGGCTGACGACCGGGTCGATCTTGGCGGCGATGGCCGCGTCATAGGCCTGGGCGTTGAAGGACAGCGCGGCCGCCAGGGCCAGGGAGAGAATGGAGAGAGAGGTTTTCATGATGCGCTCCTGGTCGAGGTTGAGATAAACAAAAGAAAGCAACGCAATAAATATTAGCGTTTACTAATACGTCGCCTCGACGAGAAGACGAACGAGCCCTGAAAAGGATGCGGATCAGTGGGTGCATCTTTCGATACGTGCTTGAGGAGCATTCCCCAGCGACGAGGAGAAGTGCGCTGGGAAACCGGCACAACGCCGCCGCGAAGCCGATGCTCCGCAACCTCCGACGGACTGCCCGCGGGTGATTCGATACACCACGCGCTCAGCCTATCCGGGGATCACAGAGCGGGAGCGGTTTTCGGGTTGAGATAATCGGCCAGCGCCTTGGTGCCGCCGTACAGGAATTTCGTGTTCTTGAAACCGAGGTTCTGCAACATGGCATGTACTTGCGCGGAGCGCACCCCGCCGGAACTGGGTCGCTCAATCGTTCGTTCATGGTGTTCAGCCGCACCTGCCGCCGCTGGCGCCGCTTATGGTGCACTACTCGCCGCACCACTCAGCCAACCGGCAATCTTGTCGCGTGACGGCACGCCGCCGACATGCACCAGCTTGCCATCGACGATGACGCCAGGGGTGGACATCACGCCGTAGCTCATGATTTCCTTGATGTCCTCGACCTTTTCGGTCTGCACCGCGATGCCCTTCTCGGCAGCGACATCTTCGATCAGTTTCAGCGTGGTCTTGCAGTTGGCACAGCCGGTGCCAAGAATCTTGATGTTCATGTTCATATCGTTCTCCAGAAAATGGTTCAGCAGCAGGATAGGCCGGAAGCGGTTGGTGTGCAGCAGGCCTCGCCCTCGACCGGCGCAGCCGCTGCGGGAGTCACCCCGGTGGCCATGGCTTGATCGAAGCTGAAATCCAGCTTCTCTCCCGCCTCATCGCGGAGGTGGCGGGCGATCTCGACGACGGCGTCGATATGC
>CALEDT010000045.1 GCA_937949525.1 uncultured Burkholderiales bacterium
CGGATTGGCGTCGCCGGAAATTTCCGCCTTGGCCGGATACCAGGCACGCGGAATCCGTTTGACTCGGAATCGCCATGGCTTGATGTATGGGTTCATCGCCGACACCAGCCCGCGCCATGCGCAGGAGAGCACGCCGCGGAAAGCCGGGATGTCTGCGCCGAGTCTGGCTTGCATGTAGGCGTTGCGCGCCTGGTTCGTCGCGCCGAACATGAGGTCCAGCGTGCCGTCCACGCCGCCTTCTCGCCCCTCGCCGCCGAACAGGTCGCGGCGGCTGATCGTGATGCTGGTGTTGGCGGTGGCGTTGCCCGTCCAGGCGGTTTTCTCGCCGACGATGACTTCGGTCACGGCATCCACCGGCCCGTGGCACAGCACCATGTGCATTCCGAGTCCGTACCAGTAGCCTACCGTTACCGTCTTTTTCCCGCCGCTCATCCGCCGGCCTCCAGTTCAGCCTCATCGGCAACTGCATGCGCCATCGCATCATCCTGCGCACGCAGCCACTCGACCGGAACGCCTGAGGATATGAATTCCTCCCAGCTATGCTCGCGCCCCTCGAACCAGCGGCGCATGCCGCGCGCGCAGTACCCGAGCTTGCGGGCATGCTCAAGGCGGGCCATGACGTCCTGGCTCATTTCTTGCCGCCACCCTTCTTCCGAATCGGGATGACTTGCACATCCCCCCACCACACCACGTTGGGCTGCGACAGCACGCGCGTGCCGAACAACACCGGGATTGGTGCATCCCGGCTGGCCATGGGGATGTCTTTCTCTCCGATCTGCCCAGGCTGCGCGTTCTGCATCTTTGGGCGCGGGGCGAGCAGCGCCGAGATGACGGTGGTTACGGCCCAGGTGATGAGGAAATTCCACATGGCCCTGCCTCACACGATGGCGTCGCCGCTGAACGGGTTTTTGCTGGGGATGTAAGGGAACCCGCCGTAGTTGTCGAGGTTGTTGAAACGGTCTCGGCAGGCCCCGGGCGAGTGATCGCAGCCGGCGTAGAGCCGCACCGCCATGCCCACCACCAGCGAAGGCATGGGCGCGACCAGCGTCAACGTCACGCCAGTGTGGCCGATGATCATGCGGCTGGCCTCGTCGGTGACCAGGATGCCGGCGACGAAATAGCCGTCAGGCTGGCTTGCCGCCGCGGCGACCTGTACGGTCGATCCGTCAACCGCGTATATCGTGCCGATGACACGATGATGATCTCGGATCGCGCCGCAGCTCACAGAGTACAGCGGGTGGCGGCAGATCAGCTGATAACGCGCGCGCAGACCGATGCGCTTGAGGCTTGACGCCACCGGCTCGCATTTGAGCGCGAGCTCCGACCCTGCCAGCCGCGCGCTGCCTATGCGGCCTTTCCACAGCACGATTGTCTCAGCGTCGCCCGCATGGAAACGGTAGATGGTGACCGACACCACGCCCTCCGGCGGGGCGGAGATGAACAGTGCGGCCAGCGGGGTGTCGCGCGGCAACGTGATCTCCATCCCAGCGCGGTTGATCTCGTTGCCCTGCTCGATGCCGGACCGGCGGATCGCCGCCGGGGCGTAGGTCTCGTGTTGATGGACGACGGCGCTCTGGCTGCTGGTGTACGTCCATCGCTGCGTGCCAAGCGCGAAGCGGTAAAGCTCCACCGGGCGGCCGGCGGCCTGGCTCGTTTCTCGTGCATCATAGCTCATTGTTGGACCGCCCTGAACGTCACCGACAGCCGCGCGAGGCTGTCCGTCTCATAGTGTATCTCGATGGCGTCGGCCTCCAGCCGCGCCAGGCTCATCCACATCAGACGACGGATGTCAGCCGGATTGACCACCACGCCCAGCGCGCTGTCGATGACTATAGCCTCGGTGTCGGCATCCAGTTCCGTGATGCCGGTCACGCGGCGATGATGCACCGCGCCGTCAGCCAGCTCGATGCGCAGCGCCGCGCGCAGCGGGTGCGCGCCCACGTAGCGCGCGGACAACGTATTGCGCACGCGCAGCGCCGTATCGCTAGATGCTATAGGCAGCACCAGCTCCAGATCATCGGCAAATGTCGGCAGCCACACAGCGGAATAGCGTCCGGCGCGGGCTGCGGCCCATCGCTTCCAGCGGTCGATGGCCGCGCGGCCAGAAAGCAGCCACTGATACGTGCGTCGGATGACCGGCGCGCCGCTGGTGTCATCGGTCATGACGATGCCGGTCAGGTTGTCAAGCACGGCCAGCGTCCGCGCCCAGGTCTCGGCCACATCCTCGGCGCGGTCCGGGCGCTCGTCGAGCACGGCGTAGCCCTGCCATGCTGGGCCGATCTCCGCGCCAGTACGGTCGAGGTTGCCATCCACCGCAAAGCGCGCACGCCCGCCGACGATGCGGTCGGTGGCGTGGGCGTAGGTGGTCTCGCCCTCTAGCCGCGCCAGCACTGCCGGCAACACCCGCGATCCCGGCGCGAAAGCCTGCGACAGCGGCAGCTTGAGTGTGAGCGTGTTGCCGGTGACCGATGCGATCTCCGCGGCCTCGGTCTTGGCGGCGGCCTGCCAGAACACCACCAGCCCGCCGGCGCGGTAATCCTTGTGCGCGGCGTCGGTCACCGTCACGCTGGTGGCGCCGGCGGCAATGCCGGCGGCCAGCGTATCGGCCTCCCACCACACCGGCATGCAGTACAGCCGCGCGCCCCAGCCAAAGGTCAGCGCCTCAAGCAGCCTAGCGTCATGCCCGTCGGCGATGAACCCGTATTCAATGGCGCGCCGCGCGTGGTCACGCAGGCGCACGCGCTGCTCGCTGCCATCGTAGGCCGGCAGGACATCGGTAAGCCACGCCAGCCGCTCGGTGATGCCATCCGCCCAGTCCGGCCTGAAGCTCCACACCACGATACGCCGCCCGGTCACGTGCAACACCGGCTGCTCCGCGCCGATACTGAAGGTGTAGGCAGCATCGATGACTGGATCGCCGGATGTCGACACGGTCAGCGTGTACAGGCGAGACTGGAGCGGCAAAAAATCGAGCGGCGGCGCCGGATGTCCGCCGATGGTAATGCCCCCAGTGAGGCCGGACGCGGAGATCGATGTCAGCGTCTTGTTGGCCAGGTGCGCGTTCCACACCTCGACCTGCCGCGTGCTGTTGCTGATCACGTTGCCGACGTCGACGCGCGATGGGAGCAGGTGCACCCGGAAATAGAAGTCCTCGAAGTAGCTCGGCACCCGCATGCCGGTCAGCTCCCGCTGCGCCGGCACCGTGATGGCGGATGGGTGAATTACGGCGCCTCTTTCTGCGCGCGGCGAATCACTGACCGTGTACGGATAGATGCCGGCCACCTGATACCCGTCGATGCTCAGGAGCGGGTTCAGCGAGCCGGAATCGGCTGGGTAGAGCGTGATGCCGGTCAGCACAGGCATGTCATGGGCCGTCGTAGCGCACAGCCATGGCGATGGTACCGGAGTGA
>CALEDT010000046.1 GCA_937949525.1 uncultured Burkholderiales bacterium
GCGATGCGGCGCAACGTCGGCACCGCCAGTTGCGCCGCATCGGCCTGATGCAGCGCGCGTTTCAGGCGCGCGGGGGCGCTGCGGCCGGCACAGGCATGGCCGGGGTCGGCGCGGAAGGCTTCGAGCATGCCGTTGAGCAGGTCATCGCGCGCGAAGCGCCGTCCTGCCAGCGCCTCCTGCACGTCCAGCACATCGGTCGCCACCGCGCGCGCCAGCGCCTCGTGCTGCGCCCATAGCGTGCCCACGTCACCACCGGTGTCGAGCCCGGCGATGTTGGTGGTGAGGATGTACAGATTCTTGCGCACCAGTTCCCACAGCAACGCGTCGGCGTCGTCCAGCACGCGTCCCGGCAGACCGATGGCGGCCAGCGCCGCGACCAGACGGGCAGCCTCGGGGCCGTACACCGGCGAGGCCAGCAATGCCTTGGCGTCGGTGCCGGATTTCTTCTCGAACCAGACCGAGATCACGGTCGGGTCGGACAGGCCATGCGCACGCCAGTCGCGCGGCAGCAGTTCGTTCTGCAACAGGCCGACGGCATCGCGCCAGGCGTCCGGCAGCCCGGCCAGCACCGGGTGCAGGTCGTTCTCGGCTACCGCCACCATGACCAGATCCGGCTCCGGCCAGCGTGCGGCGACGGCGTCCAGGTCGTCGCCCCGGTTGACCGGCACCACCACATGCCCGGTGCGCAGCAGGCCACCGGCGAATACCCGGCCGAGCTGACCCAGGCCGATCATCACGGCAACGTCATCCATATCCGTTCTCCAGGCGCAAAAACGCCATTCTAAGGCGGGCAGTCGGCGCTCCGCGTTCTGTTACCATGCGTCCGCCGCCCGACGCCCGACGCGACAGCCGCGCGCGGGGGCGACGCCGAGATTGATTTCCACGGAGACCGAGCATGTCCTTTGCCGCGCCCCGCATCGCGCCTTTCCAACCGCCGCGCCGCATCCTGATGGGCCCCGGACCGTCCGACGTGCCGCCGCGCGTGCTGGCGGCCATGGCCCGCCCCACCATCGGCCATCTGGATCCCGCGTTCGGCGACATGATGGAGCAGTTGAAAGCGCTGTTGCGCTATGCGTTCCAGACCGAGAACCGTCTGACCTTCCCGGTTTCGGGCCCCGGTTCGGTGGGCATGGAGACCTGTTTCGTCAACCTCATCGAGCCGGGCGACAAGGTCATCGTCTGTATCAACGGCGTGTTCGGTGGGCGCATGCTGGAGAACGTGCGCCGCTGCGGCGGCGTGCCGGTGGTGGTGGAGGACGACTGGGGGCGCGCGGTGGACGTGGACAAGGTGGCGGCGGCGTTCGCGGCGCACGCGGACGCGCGCGTGCTCGCGTTCGTGCACGCCGAGACCTCGACCGGCGCACGCTCGGACGCCGCGGCGTTGGCCGCGCTGGCGCGCGCGCATGGCGCGCTGACCCTCATGGACTGCGTCACCTCGCTGGCCGGCACGCCGGTGCTGATCGACGCCTGGGGCATCGATGCGGCCTATTCCGGCAGCCAGAAATGCCTGTCCTGCACGCCCGGTCTGTCGCCGGTGACCTTTTCCGAGGCGGCCATCGCGCGGGTACGCGCACGCCGCGTGCCGGTGCAGAGCTGGTTCATGGATCTCAACCTGGTGCTGGGCTACTGGAGCGGCGAAGGTCGGCGCACCTATCACCACACCGCGCCGATCAACCCGCTGTACGGCCTGCACGAGGCACTGCTGCTGCTGGCCGAGGAAGGCATCGAGCAGGCCTGGGCCCGCCACCAGTCGATGCATGACACGCTGCGTGCCGGCCTGGAGGCGCTCGGCCTGGAGTTCGTCGTGCCGGCCGACGAGCGTCTGCCGCAGCTCAACAGCGTGCGCCTGCCCGCCGGAGTCGACGATGCCGCCACGCGCGCCCGTCTGCTCGATGAATACGGCCTGGAGATCGGCGCCGGCCTGGGTGCGCTGGCCGGGCGGGTCTGGCGCATCGGCCTGATGGGCGCCTCGGCGCGACGCGAGAACGTCGATGCCTGCCTGGATGCGCTGGCAGCGGTGTTGAAGTGATGCGGGCGGGGCGGACCGGCGTCCGGCTCAGCGCTCGAGCAGCGCCAGCTTGCCGCTCTTGCCGTTCCATTGGTCGGCGTCCTCGGGCGCCGGCTTTTTCTCGGTGATGGCCGGCCACAGCTTGGCCAGTTCGGCGTTCAGCGCGATGAACGCGCGCTGTGCGTCCGGCACGTCATCCTCCGGGAAGATCGCCTCGGCCGGGCACTCGGACACGCACAGGTTGCAGTCGATGCATTCCCCCGGGTCGATGACCAGGAAATTGGGCCCTTCATGGAAACAGTCCACCGGACAGACTTCCACGCAATCGGTGTATTTGCACTTGATGCAGTTTTCCGTGACGACATAGGTCATAACTTTCCTCGCTATCGGTTTTTCGCTAGCATAGCGGCGAATCATGCTCCACGGCCGATTCCGCGCCAAGTCCCCTCTCTCCATCCCGCCAAAACCATGCTTATTCGCGAGGTTCACCCATGAGCGAACACATCCATTACGTCACCGACGACACGTTCGAGCAGGAAGTCCTGCAAGCACCCCTGCCCGTGCTGGTGGACTACTGGGCCGACTGGTGCGGCCCGTGCAAGATGATCTCCCCGATCCTCGACGAGGTGGCCAAGGAATACGCCGGCCGGCTCAAGGTGTGCAAGCTCAACATCGACGAGAACCAGGGCACGCCGCCCAAGTACGGCATCCGCGGCATTCCCACGCTGATGGTGTTCAAGAACGGCAACGTCGAGGCCACCAAGGTCGGCGCCCTGTCCAAGTCGCAGCTCACGGCGTTTGTTGACAGCAATATCTGACTTCGTCAACATTCGGCCCAGTCGTTCTCCAGGCGTCCCGCGCCTCCGCAGGACGCCACCCCTCCCCCTCCCATAGTCCCCGCCCCGGCAGGCCTTCCCGGCCCGCATCGAATCCGGACATCCATGCATCTTTCCGAACTGAAGCAGCTACACGTCAGCGCATTGCTGGAAATGGCCGAGGCCAGCGCCATCGAGAACGCCAACCGCATGCGCAAGCAGGAACTGATCTTCGCCCTGCTGAAGAAAAAGGCCAAGAACGGCGAGACCATCTACGGCGACGGCGTGCTGGAGATCCTGCCCGATGGTTTCGGTTTCCTGCGTTCGCCGGACACCTCGTATCTGTCCAACCCGGACGACATCTATGTCTCCCCCTCGCAGATCCGTCGTTTCAATCTGCACACCGGCGACACCATCGAGGGCGAGATCCGCACCCCCAAGGACGGCGAGCGCTATTTTGCGCTGACCAAGCTGGACAAGGTCAACGGCGGCCCGGTCGAAGCGCTGAAGCACAAGATCCTGTTCGAGAACCTGACGCCGCTGTTCCCCAACCAGGCGTTCAAGCTGGAGCGCGACATCAAGGCCGAGGAGAACATGACCGGCCGCATCATCGACATCATCGCGCCCATCGGCAAGGGCTCGCGCGGCCTGATCGTGGCGCCGCCCAAGACCGGCAAGACGGTGATGTTGCAGCATATCGCGCACGCGCTCACCGCCAACCATCCGGAGGTGGTGCTGATCGTGCTGCTGATCGACGAACGTCCCGAGGAAGTCACCGAAATGTCGCGCACGGTGCGCGGCGAGGTGGTGGCCTCCACCTTCGACGAGCCGGCCGCGCGCCACGTGCAGGTCGCCGAGATGGTGATCGCCAAGGCCAAGCGGCTGGTCGAACACAAGAAGGACGTGGTCATCCTGCTCGACTCCATCACCCGCCTGGCACGCGCCTACAACACCGTGCAGCCGACTTCCGGCAAGGTGCTGACCGGCGGCGTCGACGCCAACGCCCTGCAGAAGCCCAAGCGCTTCTTCGGCGCCGCGCGCAACATCGAGGAAGGCGGCAGCCTGACCATCCTGGCCACCGCGCTGATCGATACCGGCAGCCGCATGGACGACGTGATCTACGAGGAATTCAAGGGCACCGGCAACATGGAAATCCACCTCGACCGGCGCATGGCCGAGAAACGGGTGTATCCGGCGATCAACGTCAACCGCTCCGGCACGCGCAAGGAAGAACTGCTGATCGAGCCGGCCATCCTGCAGAAGATCTGGGTGCTGCGCAAACTGCTCTATCCCATGGACGACATGGAGGCGATGGAATTCTTCGCCGACAAGGTGCGCGCCACCAAGACCAACGCCGATTTCTTCGATTCGATGCGGCGCGGTTGAGCGCGTTGCGCTGTCCACGCGAACGCGTCAGGCGCACCCAAGCGAAGGGCCCGCGATGCGGGCCCTTCGCTCGTCGAACAGACCGGCGACTCAGCGGCGCCGCGCTCGCGCCAGCATCAGCGCGCCCAGACCGAACAGCGCCAGCGTGCCCGGCTCGGGTACGCCGTTGGGAGGCGGCGGCGGCGTGAACTGGGTGGTCACGGCGGCCGCGAGCGCGCCGATCTTCACGTAGTCCGAACCACTGTCCAGGCCGCTACCGCTCTGGCCGAGCGAATTCGCCGCACCGATCAACCAGTAGCTGGATGAGATGCCAGTATTGACGGCCGTCTTGTTACTGTTCTGGTGCAGGTTGGAATAGTGGCCGACCAAGGTCCAGCCATTGGTCAGCAGGTTCGCGTAGGAGAGCCCTTTGAGATTGTTATTGACGTCGAAACTGCCGCCGGTGAACGCCAACACGGTGATGTCGGAGTCATTCTGGTACCAAGTGATGTTCACCTGGGTCAGCGAGATCGCCTGATTGAAGGAATAGAGGATGGACTCCAGCCTGCCGTCATTATCCGTCGCATGCTGCGGACTGGAATCGGTTTCACCATCCGCATGCTTGACGCCCAGACCTCCACTCCAGGACTGCAACTGCCCCTGTTCCAGATTGACGTTCGCGGACCCCTGGGTATTTGCCCAACCGGTGGCCGTTGCCGCGATGGTGTTGGCGGGTGCATTGGGGTCGGCCGGCGCCGGTGACGGGTTCACCGAACTGCCGGTCTGGGTGCCGGTCAGGCCGCAACTGGCATACCACGCGCCGGTACAGCCGCTGTTGACCGTGAAATTGTAGTTGTACGTGTACGTATAGGTGGTGGCCGCGTGCCCGGAGCCGGCCGCGCCAAGAGCGATCAGCAGGGCGGCGAAGAGGTCGCGATGGCGGGTGGTCATGGTGCTCGTCCTTTGCATTTAGGCGGTCTGCAAGAGATCAAGCACGATGCGTGCCATTGCGCATAACTTTTTGATTATGCATTTGGTAATAGGGTTCGTCCGGGTACCCGCCGCAGTGGCCAGTAAAAATTTCCGACAGACACCCAGCTCAGGGCCGGCCGAGCAGTGCGCGCGCCTCGTCGCGACCTTCGAAGCCGCCGGGCGCGGCCAGCGCGCCCTGCAGTTCGCGCCGCGCTTCGGCCTTGCGGCCCAACTGGTGCAGGGCCACACCGAGGTGATACTGGATCTGCGCGTTGGCCGGCGCGCGCAGGCGGGCGTCGCGCAGGTAGGGCAGCGCCTGCGCCGGCTCGCCGCGCCGCACCAGGATCCAGCCCAGCGTGTCGGCCACGTCGGGGTCGGCGGGCGCCAGCGCATGCGCCTGACGCGCCACCGTGAGTGCGCGCGGATCGTCCAGCCGGAGTAGAACGTTCGCCAGATTGTTCAAGGCGCCAACATCGTTCGGCTGCTTTTCCAGATAGCGCTGGTAGGCGTCGCGCGCCTCGGACCACTTACCCTGACGCAAATGCGCCTCGGCCAGCGCCGCTTCCGCCGGCACGTCATGCGGGTTGTCGCGCAGCCAGGCGCGCATCAGGGCGATGGCGGCATCGCCGTCGCCAGCGGCGAGCAGCGCCTGGAACAGCGCCAAGGTATGAGCGCCGCCGGGCTGCGCTGTCAGTGCGTCGCGGAATTCCGGCACCGCCGCGGCCGGCTTGTTGCGCGCCATGAGCACCCGTCCGAGCAGCGCCGCGCTGGCGGCATCACCCTGGCGCTCGCGCAGTTCGCGCGCGCGCTTCTCCGCCGCGTCGTGACGGCCCGCGCGCAGATCCAGTTCCACGCGCTGATATTGCGCGGCCACGTCGTTGGGTGCGGCCGACAGCGCCTTGTCGAGCGCGGCACGGGCATCTTCGAGCGCGCCGATACGCAACATCAGGCCGGCGATGTGGGTCAAGCGCGCGGCGTCGAAGCCGGCCTGACGGCTCATGCGCGCAAAGGTCACACGCGCCTTGTCGAAATCGCCTCCGGCGGCATAGGCGCGTCCCAGCGCATCCATGACCGCCGGATGATCGGCATGCCGCCCGTCCAGGTCCATGGCGACGTCGAGCGCGCTCTTGGCGTTACCCGCCTCCAGATGCAGTTCTACCAGGTAGAGCAAGGGCGGCAGCGGCGTCGCGCGATTGACGCGCGCGCGCTCCAGGCGGCGGATGGCGTCGTCGCGCTTGCCCGTGCGTTGATCCAGGCGGGCGAGTTCCAGCAGCGCATCTCCATGGCCGGGGCTGGCCTTGAGGATGGCCTCCAGGCGCGTGCGCGCCTGCGTCAGACGGCCTTCGGCCACGTCCAGGCGCGCCAGATTGATCTGCGCCGGCAGGTAGTTGCGTTGCAGGCGCGCGGCGCGGGTGAAAGCCTGACGCGCACCGGCGGCGTCCTTCTCCGCGAGCAAAGCGCGTCCGAGCAGGTCGAGCACGCTGAGATTCTCGGGTTCGCGCTCCGCCATGCGGCGTGCGATGGCCAGCGCCTGGCGCGATTCGCCACGGTTCAGATGGGTGCTGGCCAGCAGCATGCCGGCGCGGGTCTGGCCGGGATCCTTGTCGAACAGCTCGCGCAGCAGCGCCATGCCCTGACCGGCGCGGCCCGCGACGATATGACTCATGCCCAGACCCAGGGCGCCGTCGGCGAGATCGGGGGCGAGACGCGCGGCCTGTTCGAACAGGTCCGTGGCCAACTGGTATTGCTTGCGGCCCATGTAGGCGGTGGCCAGCAGGGTCAGCAGTTGCGGGTCCGGTGCGTCCGCACCGGCGAACGGCGACAACAATTCGATGACCCGCTTGTAGTCGCGCTCCTCCAGCAGGATGGCGGCCAGCAGCTTGCGTGCACCGGGATGGCGCGGCTCCAGGGTCACGTAGCTTTGCAGGTAGCCGCGCGCCTTGCCCGGCTGACCGAGGCCGAAATGGGCCAGCCCGCCCAGCATGAGCAGTTGCGCATTGCCCTTGATGGCCTGCGCCGGGATCCCGTCCAGCACCTCGGTCGCCTGTGCCAGTGCGGCGCGCGTCGCCTCGGCGTCGCCCCGGCGCGCGGCCGCGAGCGCGAACAGGTAGGCGGCGCGCGGATCGCCGGGCGCCAGACGGCGCAACACGGCGAGGTCGGCCTCGGCCTCGTTGTGCCGTTGTGCATCCATCAGCAGTCCGGCGCGCGCCAGGCGGGCGTCCAGGTGCTCCGGATCGAGGCTGAGCGCCTGCGCATAATTCTCGAGCGCGCCCGCGACGTCGCCGCGCACGTGGGCGATGGAGCCGCGCAGGTTCCAGGCGTGGGCATCGCCCCGGCCCAGTTCCAGCGCACGCTGGGCACTGGCCGTCGCGCCCTTCAGGTCCCCCTGCTTGAGGCGCAGCGTGCCCTGAGCCACATGCACCCGGGCGGCGCGTGGATCCAGCCGCGCCGCTTCATCGAGGCTCTGCGCGGCTTGGCGGAACTCGCCCAGGCCGGTGTGGGCGGCGGCGCGTTCGATCAGCACCTCGGCCGCCACCGACGGCGGCAGGCCGGTGGGCTGCACGCGCCGCAGCAGGTCCTGGAACTTGAACTGGCCGCGCAGCGCCTGGGCCAGCCTGTGCGCCAGCACGGCGCGATCGGCACCGAGTTGCGCGGCGGTGTCCAGGGCGGCTTCCGCCGCCGCGGACATGCCGAGCCGCAGATAGGCATCGGCCAGCAGAACCTGCGCCGGCAGCAGGCGCGGATTCTGTTGCAACGCATTCTTGAGTTGCACCACGGCGCCGTTCAGGTCGCCGTTGTCGAAACGGCGCAGGGCATCTTCGTAGGAATCGGCCCGCGCCGCACCGGCCAGCAAGACCGCTGCGACGAGCACCGCAGCGCGCTTGCGCGTCCGAAGCGGGAAGGGTTTCCCGGTCATGGCCGCCAGTCCGTGAGCGCCGCGGCGAGTCGCTCCTCGCTGACCGGCAGCGTGAACGCGGCGTCGATGCGAAAGCGCTGGCGCAGGCGATCGAGCGCATGCTCGTGCGCAGTCTCGTACAACACGGCCACGCGCATGTCCGGCCACGCCTGCGCCGCCGCCAGCAGCGATTCGAGATTGCTGACCCGATCGCGAAAGTCGGGCTGGAAATAGAAGTCGGCGACGATGACCGCCGGCCGCTCCCGGCGCAGCAGGCTGATCGCCTTGCGTACCGCGAACTCGGTGGCCACGCGGTAACCCAGGGCTTCGTACAGCGGGCGCAGGTTGGCATGGCCCAGCAGTTCGATCACGGACAGCAGCAGCGGCGGTTGCGCGCTCACGCCGGTCATGCGCTCTTCGCCGTCTTGGCGCGTGCCTTGCCACGCGCCGGCGCCGGCGGCCGCGCCGCCTTGGCGGCGAGCAGTTCCAGCGCCTCCTCCAACGTGATCTCGTCCGGCTTCATGTCCTTGCGCAGCGTGGCGTTCAGCTTGCCATGCGAGACATAGGGACCGTAGCGGCCGTCACGCAGCACGATGGGCGCACCGTCATCCGGGTGCTTGCCGATTTCGCGTCCCGGCTGCGCGGCGGCGCCGCCGCGGCGCGCTGCCGGCATGGCCAGCACCTTGACCGCGTCGTCCAGGCCGATGTCATACGGGCTGTATTCCCTGGGGATGGACTTGAACTTGCCCTGGTACAGCAGGTATGGGCCGAAGCGGCCGTTGTTGGCGACGATGGGTTCGCCGCTGTCCGGGTGCCGGCCCACTTCGCGCGGCAGCGACAGCAGGCGCAGTGCGGTTTCCAGCGTGGCACCCTCGACCGGCTGATCCTTAGGCCAGGAGGCGCGCTTGGGCTTGGGCGCCTTCTTGTCGGCGGGCATGTCGCCAATCTGCACGTACCAGCCGAAACGGCCGTTCAGCAGCTTGACCGGCAGGCCGCTGGCCGGATCGCTGCCCAGCACGATGTCCTCGCCGGGCGGCGGCCGGTCGCCGAACGGGCGGGTGTAATCGCACGCGGGGTAGCCGCTGCAGCCGATGAACAGACCGCGCTTGGACGATTGCAGGAACAACGGCTTGCCGCATTTGGGACAGGGTTCCGGCAACGGGCAGCCGCGCTCCACCGCGTCCTTGGCCTTGAGCTGGCCAGAAAAACGTCCCCAGAACGCGTCCATCACCGGCACCCATTCGCGCTTGCCGTTGGCGATGTCGTCCAGTTCGTCTTCCAGGCGCGCCGTGAAGTCGTAATCCACATAGTCGTGGAAATGACGGGTCAGGAAGCAGTTCACCAGGCGACCCATGTCGGTCGGCTTGAAGCGCTTCTTGTCGAGCAGCACGTATTCGCGGTCGAGCAGCGTGGAGATGATGCTGGCATAGGTGGACGGCCGGCCGATACCGTATTCCTCCAGGGTCTTGACCAGGCTGGCCTCGGAATAACGCGGTGGCGGCTGGGTGAAATGCTGCTCGCCGCCGATCGCGTCCACCGGCACCGCCTCGCCTTCCTCGAGCGGCGGCAGGCGGGCTTCGTCCTCGTCCCCAGCCGGCTCGTCCTGATCTTCGTGGTAAACCGCCAGGAAGCCGTCGAACGCGATGGTCTGGCCGGTGGCGCGGAACTGGTGCGCGGGCGAGCCCACGGCGATATCGGCGGCGACGGTGTCCAGCTCGGCCGGTGCCATCTGGCAGGCCAGCGCGCGTTTCCAGATCATTTCGTACAGGCGGAACTGGTCATGGGTCAGATGGGCGCGCAGCGCGTCGGGTGTGCGTGCGATGGCGGTGGGCCGGATGGCTTCGTGCGCCTCCTGGGCGTTCTTGGCCTTGCTGGCATAGACCGCCGGCTTGGCCGGCAGGTAGTGCGCGTCGAAACGCTGGCCGATGTAGGCGCGAATGTCGGCGATGGCCTCGCGCGCCAGGTTGACCGAGTCGGTGCGCATGTAGGTGATCAGGCCGACCGCGCCGCCATCGATGGCCACGCCCTCGTACAACTGTTGCGCCACGCGCATCGCGCGTTCGGCGGAGAAACCCAGCTTGCGCACCGCCTCCTGCTGCAGCGTCGAGGTGGTGAACGGCGGCGCCGGGTAGCGCAGCTTGCGTTTGCGCTCCACCTTGAGCACGTACGCGGCGCCGGCGGCGCGCAGCGCGGCCATGGCGGCGTCGGCCTCGGCCTGGCCGGTGAAGCTGAACTGCTCCACCTTGCGATCGTCGTAACGGGTCAGGCGCGCCCGATATTTCTGTTTGCCCTGGTGGCTGTCGAGATGGATGGTCCAGTACTCGCGCGCCTGGAAGCGCTCGATCTCCTCCTCGCGCTCGACGATCAGGCGCAGCGCCGGGCTCTGCACGCGTCCGGCGGACAGGCCCGGGCTGATCTTCTTCCACAGCAGCGGCGACAGGTTGAAGCCCACCAGATAGTCGAGCGCGCGCCGTGCCTGCTGTGCATTGACCAGTTCCATGGCCAGCGGGCGCGGATGCGCCACCGCCTCCTTCACCGCGCGCTCGGTGATCTCGTAGAACACCACGCGCTGCGGCGGTTTGTGTTCGAGCAGCTTGCGCGTCTTCAGGATCTCCACCAGATGCCAGGAGATGGCTTCGCCTTCGCGGTCCGGGTCGGTCGCCAGTAGCACTTCGTCGGCCTTCTTCACCGCCTTGGCGATGGCCTCGACATGACGCGCGTTGCGCTCGATCACCTCGTACTTCATGGCGAAGCCGGCAGCCGGATCGACCGAGCCGGTCTTGGGCGTGAGGTCGCGCACGTGACCGTAGCTGGCGAGGATTTCGTAATCCGCGCCCAGATACTTCTTGAGCGTCTTCGCCTTCGACGGCGATTCGACGATGAGCAGTTTCATGCAGGGGAAACGGTCAGGTGGGCCATACTCGGCGGCAAAGGCGCCGCGGGGAAACGCGGTAACGCTGCGCGTCCGGGCACGTCAATGCAGCGTCGGCTGCCAGTCGTCCTCGGCGCCGCGCACCAGATCCTCCAGCCATAGCACGTCGCCGGGACCGCGCAGTTTCCACAGCGCGAGCAGCGCGATCCATTTGACGCGATCGGCCTCGATCTCGGTTTCGCCCAACGCCAGCGCGCGCTCGATGACCCATTCACGCGCGCGCGCCGGCAGCACGCCGGCGCCCTCCAGCCAGGTGAGGAAGCCGCGTCCCTCCACGTCCAGCCGGGTCATCTCCTCCACGCTGTAGACCCGCGTCGTCGGCGGGCGCTCGCCGTCGTCCTCGTCCGCGAGATCGTCCAGCGCCGCCAGCCACTCCAGCGCCTCGCCGATCTCCTCGTCCTCGAAGCCGGCGGCGGACAGCTTGCGCGACAACTGTTCCGGCGGCGGGAAGTGGTCGGTCAGCAGGTAGGTGTCGTACAGATAGAGGAGTATGTCGAACATCGTTCAGTACAGTCGTTGATAAAGGCCGCCCGGCATACGGGCGACCTCGCCGCGCAGTTCGGCCGCGAGAAGCTTGACCGAGACCTCCTCGACCGTCAAGCCGAGCCGCTCGGCCAGTTGATCCGGTGTCAGCGGCGTGCCGGTCAGCGCAACGAGCACGGCGTCGGCGGGCGGCGCGGGCGGCGCAAGCGGCGTGGCCGGTGGCAGTGCGCGGCCGAGTTCCTCCAGCACGTCGGCGGCCGACTCCACCAGCTTGGCGCCCTGTTTGATCAACTGATGGCAGCCCTTGGACAGCGCCGAATGGATGGAGCCGGGCAACGCGAACACCTCCCGTCCCTGTTCCGCCGCCAGGCGCGCGGTGATCAGCGAGCCGCTGCCGGTGGCCGCCTCGATCACCAGCACGCCGAGCGACAGACCGCTGAGGATGCGGTTGCGCCGGGGAAAGTGGCCGCTGCGCGGGGCGGTGCCCAGCGCGAACTCGGACACCAGCGCGCCGCGGGCCGCCAGCCGATGCGCCAGTGCGCGGTTGCGCGCCGGGTAGACGCGGTCCAGGCCGGTGCCGACCACCGCGACGCTGCTGGCGAGCCCCTCCAGGCCGCCTTCGTGCGCGGCCGTGTCGATGCCCAGCGCCAGGCCGCTGACGATGGTCAGACCGGCGTCGGACAACGCCAGCGCGAACGCGTGCGCATCGCGCAGTCCTTGCGGCGTGGCATGGCGGCTGCCGACGATGGCGAGCATGGGACGGCCCAGCCAGGCCGGGTCGCCCTTGACGTACAGCCACGCCGGCGGGTCGGGCAGGTCGCGCAGCGCCTGCGGATAGTCGGCATCGAACCAGCCGAGCAGATGACTGTCGCCCTGTTCCAGCCAGCGCAGTGCGGCTGGGTCAGGGCCTTGTGCCGCGGCATCGGCGATGGCTTGGGCGAGAGGGTCACCGACCAGCGGGCGCAGGCGCGCCACGCCGGCTTCGAGTATGGCGGCGGGAGAGGGCAACGCTTCCAGCAGCCCGCGCAGACCGACCGGCCCGAGGCCGGGTACCCGCTCCAGCGTGAGCCACGCGGCGGAATCGGCGCGCGCGCTCAAGGTCGCCGTCTGACCGTGTCCGCCCGGAACGATGCGGCGCGCGCCGGGTCAGGGGTTCCTGACCGGGTCGAGCAAATACAGCGGCCCGTCCGCGCGCAACACCAGCGCGTAGGCGGCACGATCGTGCACCTTGTAGACCAGGATCAGGCCGACGCGGGTATCCGGCAGCTTGATGGTCTCGCGCACGTCGTCGGCGCGGCAATGCGGTTTGTACACCTCGTTCGGGTTGAACGGCTCGAATGCGCTGACCTGGGCGCCCGGCTTCAGACAGCCGACGTCGACGAAGCGCCAGGCGCGCGGGTTGCGCAACGGATGCTGCGGCGCCGGCTCGGCACAGTCCTCGAATACCGTGCCGGGATCGTGGTGGCGATCGAAGGCCAACTGCTCGCCCGGCTTGAGGCACTTGGTGTCGGCGTACGGGAAGCGCTGCGCGCGCCGGTTTTCACTCGCCACCTCCCGCCCTTGATGGTAGACGGCCAGCACGTGCCCCGGCTCCAGGCCGTCGCGTGCGCCCTTGTTCAATACCACGGTGGCATGCTGGCCGCTCGCTTGCAGACCGCCGAAGGCGGAGATGATGCGGCCTTCGATGGCGCCGGCCGGTGCGCGCGGCACGAATTGGCCGGACTCGCCCTCGGCGCTGGGCAGCAGGCGGTCGCCGCGACCGATCTCCATGTGCGCGGCGGTGATGCGCAGCGTGCGCGGATCGCCTTCGCGCACGGTGGTCGCGTCGCCGACATGGATGGCCTCGAATCCGAGCGTGTCACCGGTATCCGGATCGATCAGATCCTTGCCCGGACGCACGATATGCCAGGTGCGCGCGTCCGTGCCGCCACCCGTGGCGTAGACCACGTCGCCGCGCGTCATCAGCACGCGTTCGTCGGCCGCGCCGAGCAAACGCGGCGCCCGCTCCAGCCGGTTCGGGTCGATCACGCCGGCCTTGGACATGAACGGCTGGATGGCCTGCAACGGGATCGCCGGTATACCCTGTTCGCGCACGGCGATGGGCTCGCCGCGGATCGAGGGCGACAACCGCACGGTACCGCGCAGACGCCCGTCGCCTTCAAGCGACAGGCGCGGCTCGCCGTTCTCGATGGTGAGCCGCACGACGTCACCGGGATAGATGCGGTGCGGATTGCGGATCTGTTCCCGGTTCAGGCGCCAGACCCGCGGCCACAGCCAGGGGTCGCGCAGGAAGCGCTCGGAGATGCCCCAGAGCGTGTCCCCCTTGACCACGACATGCCGTTCCGGCGCGTCCGGCCGCAGTCGAACCTCATCTCCCCAACCGGGGTTGGTCATGCCGAGAGCGGCGATCAACAGTAGAGCGCGCATGGTTCCTGCCCTTCGTGGCTGCCATACAGCCGTTATAATGAAGCCCGCGCGAAACTTAAACCACTTTGTCAGAAATTGCACGGAATAGGCTGCGTGGATTCGATATGTCGCTGCTGAAAATTCTGCATTACCCCGACCCGCGCCTGCATACCGTGGCCCGGCCGGTGACGGCGGTGGATGCCGAAATCCGCCGGCTGGCGGCCGACATGGCCGAGACCATGTATGCCGCGCCGGGCATCGGCCTGGCGGCCACCCAGGTGGACCGGCACATCCGCATGATCGTGGTCGATATCAGCGAGGACAAGAACGCCCTGCTCACGCTGATCAACCCGCGCATCCTGACCAGGGAAGGCGAGGCGGAGCGCGAGGAAGGCTGTCTGTCCGTGCCCGGCATCTATGACAAGGTGACCCGCGCCGAACGCATCCACGTCGAGGCCATGGACCTCGACGGCCACACGTTCGAAATGGACGCCGATGGCCTGTTGGCGGTGTGCATCCAGCACGAGATCGATCACCTGGACGGCAAGGTGTTCGTCGAATACCTGTCCCGTCTGAAGCAGACCCGCATCCGCAGCAAACTGCTGAAACAGGCCAAGGAAGCGATGTGAGCGGCCGCGCCGCCCTATTGCACCACGCTCGCCCCAGCATGCGCCTGATCTTCGCCGGCACCCCGGACTTCGCTGCCGTCGCGTTGCGCGCGCTGATCGAAGCCGGCCACGACATCGCGCTGGTGCTGACCCAACCGGACCGGCCGGCCGGACGTGGGATGAAACCCCGTGCCAGCGCGGTCAAGGAGGTGGCCATGGCCCGCGCCCTGCCGCTGGCGCAACCGGTGCACCTGAAGGACGACGCGGCGCGGGCGCCCATCGCCGCGGCTGCGGCCGACCTGATGGTGGTGGCCGCCTATGGCCTGATCCTGCCGCCGGCGGTGCTGGCGCTGCCGCGTCTGGGCTGCGTCAACATCCATGCCTCGCTGCTGCCGCGCTGGCGAGGCGCCGCGCCGATCCAGCGCGCGATCGAGGCCGGCGATCGGGAAACCGGCATCACGCTGATGCAGATGGACGCGGGGTTGGATACTGGCGCCATGCTGGCGCGCGCTCCGTTGCCGATCGACGACCGCGACACCGCCGCCAGTCTGCACCAGCGCCTGGCGGAACTGGGCGCGCGCGAGATCGTGCGCCTGCTGCCGCGTCTGGCGGCCGGTGAGGTGCAGGCAACGGCGCAGGACGAGGCGCTGGCCACCTATGCGCGCAAGATCACCAAGGACGAGGCGCGGCTGGACTGGACGCAGCCGGCGGTGTCGTTGGATCGGCGCATCCGCGCCTTCGACCCGGTTCCCGGTGCGCATGCGCTGTTCGCCGGCGCACCGCTGAAGGTCTGGCGTGCCACGCCCGGCGTCGGCGCCGGCACGCCCGGCAACGTGCTGGCCCTGGCGCCCGAGGGATTCACCGTCGCCTGCGGCGAAGACGCATTGACCGTGCATGAAGTGCAGCCGGCCGGCGGCAAGCGCATGCCGGCACGTGCGTTCGTCGCCGGCCACGCGCTGGCGCCGGGCATGCGGTTGGAGTGAAGCCCGCCGCGGCGTATCACCGCCAACCGGCGGTCGTGCCATCAGGAACCCGGTTGGCCCCGCGCACATCCCGTTGCCATTACTGGAAACGCCAGCGGAACGTATAGCTCACCCCGTCGGGTGTGATGGCATAGCCAGTCAGCTTGGCGCCCAGGTAGGCGCCCAGCACGGTCACCAGGAAATCCTTGGTGCTCGGGTTGCCGTGACCGGCGGCATCGTGCAGTTCCTTGAGCAGGCCGGCGGCCGCTCCGGCTGCGAAGCCGGTGAATTCGTCCCGGCTGGCGGTGGTCGCCGCCGCAGCGATGAAGGCGCCGGCCAGCAGGTGCTTGGACTTGTCCGCGCCGGTCCAGTCATCTGCCCGGGTGTCGCCGGCCGCCAGCGTCAGGCCCAACAGCAATGCACCGGCGCGCAGCGCGGCGGGTAACAGGGAACGGTGCGGGTTCATGGTGTGCGTGTCGTAGGCGCGCGCCGGTCATCGTCGTCACGCGCAGTATGGCATGAACGCGGCCCGGCACGTTCGTCCGCGCGCCGACTCATTCCGGCCGGCGGCGCAGGTCGAGCGTGCAGGGGTATTCGCGCGTGCGCTCCTCGGGCGGCGGCGCCATCGGCCGTAGGCCGCCGCCCTCCGGCACGAAGCGGGCGATGCGCGCCAGATCGGGGGATACCGGCAGCGGACCCGGCGTGTGGTTCCAGTCCTGGAAGCGGTTGACGCGGCGCGCCTCGGCCTCGAAGGCGTTGACCGGGAACACGTCGTAACTGCGGCCGCCAGGATGGCTGACGTGGTAGGTACAGCCGCCGATGGCCTTGCCGTTCCACATGTCGACGAGGTCGATCACCAGCGGGGTGTGCACGCCGATGGTGGGATGCAGCGCCGACGGCGGCTGCCAGGCTCGGTAGCGGATGCCGGCCACGTACTCGCCGTGGCGGCCGGTACTGCGCAACGGCACGCGCCGGCCGTTGCAGGCGAGCACGTAACGGCCGTCGGTGAGTCCCGTGACCTTGACCTGCACGCGCTCCACCGACGAATCGACGAAGCGCGCCGTGCCGAGGTTGGTCAGTTCCTCGCCCAGCACGTGCCACGGCTCGATGGCCACGCGCAGTTCGATTTCGATGTCGTCGATGCGCACATTGCCGATGTGCGGAAAGCGGAACTCCAGGAAGGGTTCGAGCCAGTCGGGTTGGAACGGAAAGCCCGCGTCGGCCAGATCGCGCACCACGTCGAGCAGGTCGGCGCGCACGTAATGCGGCAGCATGAAACGGTCGTGCAGCTCGGTGCCCCAGCGCACCAGCCCGTGTCGGTAGGGCTGCTGCCAGAAGCGCGCCACCAGGATGCGCAACAGCAGCATCTGCGCCGCGCTCATCTGCCAGTGCGGCGGCATCTCGAAGCCGCGGAATTCGACCAGACCCTGGCGCCCGCCCGGACTGTCGGGCGAGTAGAGCTTGTCGATGGAGAACTCGGAACGGTGGCTGTTGCCGATCAGGTCGACTAGCAGGTTGCGCAGCAGACGGTCGACCAGCCAGAGCTGGCTGGTCTCGCCAGCCGGCATCTGCTGGAAGGCGATCTCCAGCTCGTACAGCTTTTCGTCGCGGCCCTCGTCCACGCGCGGCGCCTGGCTGGTGGGGCCGATGAACAGGCCGGAGAACAGATAGGACAGGCCCGGGTGATGCTGCCAGTAGGTGATCAGGCTCATCACCAGGTCCGGCCGACGCAGCATCGGACTGTCCGCGGGCGTGGCGCCGCCCAGCGTGACGTGGTTGCCGCCGCCGGTGCCGGTATGGCGGCCGTCGAGCATGAACTTTTCCGTGGCCAGGCGGGCCAGACGCGCTTCCTCATACAGTGCGCGCGTGTTGGCTACCAGCTCCTCCCAGTCGGCGGCGGGGTGGATGTTGACCTCGATGACCCCCGGGTCCGGCGTGATCATCAGCCGCTGCACGCGCCAGTCACGCGGCGGCTCGTAGCCCTCCAGGATCACCGGCGTGGCCAGCCGTGCGGCGACCCGCTCGACCGCGGCGGCGAGAGCGAGGTAGTGCTCCAGCGTCGACAGCGGCGGCATGAACACGCGCAGCACGCCGCCGCGCGCTTCGACGCACAGCGCGGTGTGCGGCACCGGCACGGTGACGCCGGCTACCGGCGCCGCGTCGGCCAGGGGTTGCGCGTGGATGTGCGGATGTGCATCGGGTTCCGGCTGGAATTCGGAATAGCGGCGTGCCACCTCGCCGTAGGTATCGGGCAGCGCACCACGCGGTGCGAACAGGTCCAACGGCCACGGCATCTCGCGCCGCGCCTCGGCCACCCAGGGCAGGCTGGCCAACGGCAGACGCAGCCCCATGGGCGAGTCACCGGGCAGCAGGTACATCCGGCCGCGTCGGAATGCCCATGGACCGCTGTACCAGGCGCCGGTACCCGGTGGCGGCGGCAGCGCGTTCCAATCCCAGGCGATGGGCAGGGCATAGCCGACCGGCTGATCCAGGCCGCGCGACAGCTTGTCGGCCAGACTGCGGCGCTCCTGCGCATCGCTCAGATCATGGCGTGCCGGGTCCAGATCGATCGGCACTTCCGCTTCCTTGAGCAGGTAGTACAGCGCATCCTCGTAGCCCGCCTCGACGTACCGCGGCGACAGACCCAACTCCTGCGCCAGTGCATGCATGAAGGCGGCTGCGCGCGCGGTGTCGTGGCCGTAGTCGCGCCCCTCGTCGGCCAGCAGCGCGGCGTCGTTCCACAGCGGCAGGCCGTCCGGACGCCAGTACAGACCCAGCGCCCAGCGCGGCAGGGGTTCGCCCGGATACCACTTGCCCTGACCGGAGCACTTCAGGCCGTTGGGCGCGAACCGGCGCGCCAGGAGATGCCACAGGTCGCGTGCCCGTTCCAGCTTGTGCGCGCCGAGCGCGGCGCTGTTCCACTGCGCCGATTCCATGTCGTCGATGGACACGAAGGTCGGCTCGCCGCCCATGGTCAGGCGCACGTCGCCGGCGCGCAGCACCTCGTCCACGGCGCGGCCCAGCGCGTCGATCGCCTGCCACTGGTCGACGCGGTAGGGTTTGGTCACGCGCGCATCCTCGTGGATGCGGGTCACCGTGTTTTCATAGCCGAACGTGACCTCACACCGGTCCGTGGCGCCGGTGACCGGCGCCGCGCCGGCCGGATCGGGCGAGCAGGCGAGCGGGATGTGGCCCTCTCCGGCGAACAGTCCGGAAGTCGGGTCCAGGCCCAGCCAGCCGGCGCCGGGAATGTACACCTCGGCCCAGGCGTGCAGGTCGGTGAAATCCTCGACCGGGCCGGATGGGCCGTCCAGCGACTTTTCGTCGGCGCTGAGCTGCACCAGGTAACCGGACACGAAGCGCGCCGCCAGGCCCAGATGGCGCAATATCTGCACCAGCAGCCAGGCGCTGTCGCGGCAGGAGCCGCAGGCCCGCTCCAGCGTCTGCTCGCAGGTCTGCACGCCCGGCTCCAGCCGGATGGTGTAGCGCAGATCGCGCCAGACGCGCTGGTTCAGCGCCACCAGAAAGGCGACGGTGGCTTGGGGTGCGCGCGGCACGCCGTCCAGCCAGGCCATCAGGCGCGGCCCGGATTCGGCCCGTTCGAAGTAGGGCGCCAGTTCCTTGGCCAGCGCCGGTTCGTACTGGAACGGGATGGTCTCGGCCGACTCGTCGAGGAAGAAGTCGAACGGGTTGATCACCGTCAGATCGGCGATCACCTCCACCTCGATGTCGAAACGCGTGGTCTTGTCCGGGAACACCAGGCGCGCCAGGTAATTGCCGAACGGATCCTGTTGCCAATGGATGAAGTGCTTGTCCGGCGTCACCCGCAGGCTGTAGCCGCGGATCGGCGTGCGACTGTGCGGCGCCGGGCGCAGCCGTAGCACGTGCGGCGACAGATTGACCGGCCGGTCGTAGCGGTAATGGGTCTTGTGGTGCAACGCGACGCGTATGGTCATGGCGGGTCTTCCGGAATGGCGTGCAGACGGGTCAGCAAGAAACGCGCCGAAAAAAACGACGCCACGCGAGGGGGCACGTGGCGCAAGGGAGGAGACCGAAAAGTTCTAGTTGTCGGAGGAGCGGGAAGCAACCACAGACCAAAGGCGTCAGGCAAGCATGATGCCAGCCTCGAAACAGGCGCTCGACGCCCGTGATGGCGCGGAAAACCGGGCTTTCGACCGGGCGCGGCGGGGTGACGGGGCATAACGGCTGCACCAGGAAGGTGCGCCAGGCTTCACGGCAGGGCACGTGCCGAGCCCTTGCCGCGGCTGGATATGGCCCCGGCGCTACGCGCCCCGCCATGACGGCGCGGGCCCGGTCATCGCGCGCGCAGCACGGCGATGCAGGGGCGTGTCACATCGAGGATCTCTGTTGAGCGTCGGTGCCGGCGTGCTCCGCCTCGCCGCGATAGACACAGCCCGAGTTCGCCGTTTCCATGACCACCACCTTGGCCAGGCCGGGCAGCGTCGGGCTCAGGCGGCGCCAGATCCACATGGCCAGATGTTCGCTGGTGGGGTTTTCCAGCCCTTCGATGTCGTTGAGATGGCGGTGATCCAGCGCCGCATGCACCGGTGCCCAAGCGGCGTCGATCTCGGCGAAATCGACCACCCAGCCGAGCCTTGGCTCGAGCGCGCCGGCGACGTGCACTTCGACACTGAAGGAATGGCCGTGCAGGCGCGCGCACGGGTGCTCCGGCGCCAGGTTGGGCAGCCGCCGCGCGCATTCCAGGGCAAAACGCTGGAAGATCCGCATGCGCTCAGGACGACTGGATCAGGGTGCCCACGCCCTGGTCGGTCATGATCTCCAGCAGCAGCGCGTGTTCCACCCGGCCGTCGATGATGTGCACCGAGCGCACGCCGCTGCGCGCGGCATCCAGCGCCGAAGCGATCTTGGGCAGCATGCCGCCGGACAGCGTGCCGTCGGCGACCAGATCGTCGATCTTATTCGGCGTCAGCCCGGTGAGCAGATTGCCCTGCTGGTCCAGCACTCCGGGGGTGTTGGTCAGCAGTACCAGCTTTTCCGCCTTCAGCACTTCGGCCAGCTTGCCGGCGACCACGTCGGCGTTGATGTTGTAGGTCTCGCCATCGGCGCCGACGCCGATCGGCGCGATCACCGGGATGAAGTCGCCGGAATCGAGAAAGGCGATCAGGCTGGGGTCGATCTGCGTGATCTCACCGACCTGGCCGATGTCGATCACGTCACCCGGCTTGTCCTTCGACTCCATCATCAGCTTGCGCGCGCGGATGAAGCGCCCGTCCTTGCCGGTCAGCCCCACCGCCTTGCCGCCGGCCTGGTTGATCAGATTGACGATGTCCTTGTTGACCTGGCCGCCCAGGACCATTTCCACCAGGTCCATGGTTTCCGCGTCGGTGACGCGCATGCCCTGGATGAACTCGCCCTTCTTGCCGACGCGTTTCAGCAGATCCTCGATCTGCGGCCCGCCGCCGTGCACCACCACCGGGTTCAGGCCGACCAGCTTGAGCAGGACCACGTCGCGTGCGAATGCGCTCTTCAATACCGGGTCGGTCATGGCGTTGCCGCCATACTTGATCACCACGGTCTTGTCCCAGAAGCGCTGGATGTAGGGCAGCGCCTCGGCGATGACCTTGGCTTTTTCCCTGGGGGTGATGTGCGAAATCGACATGGCGGGCTCTCGTGACTGCGGTGGCGCCGATTCTACAAAAAAGGGCGGCCGCGGCCGCCCCCGGGTGCATGATGCCGGCTTACTGGATGGTCAGCCGCCGGCTGGCGGTCACCGCCTTCTTCGGCAGTACCAGTTCCAGCACGCCATCAACGTACTTGGCCGTGGCGCCGGCTTCGTCGACCTCGTGCTCCAGCGTGAACGCGCGCGACACCTTGCCGTAGTAGCGTTCGCTGCGCAGCACCTTGTCGCCTTCCTTCTGTTCGCTGGTCTTCTTCACCTCGGCGCTGAGGTTGACGGTATTGCCGTCGATGGTGACGTGGATGTCTTCCTTGTTCACGCCCGGCAGTTCGGCATGAACCGTGTACTCCCGTTCACCTTCCTTGACGTCCATGCGGATCGAACGCATGTCGGGCATGTCCGTGCCCAGACGCAGCGGCCGCACGAAATAACCCTTGAACAGATCATCCAGCATGTCGTCGATGGCGAAGGGATCGCGTCGAACGATGTTGCTCATGATGCCCTCCTTTCCATGGTCTATGCCGGGACATTCCGGCTTTCCGCTATGCATATAGACCCACGGACGGAGAATTCAAGATGTTCGTATCCGTTTGATTCACCGGCGAGTTTCGGGGGTGATGCAAGGGCGGCGAGTGCCGCCGGGCATCAACGCAGTCCGCTGATGTACTCGGCCACCGCCCGCATTTCCCGATCGGTCATCTTGCGCGCGATCACCTGCATCATGCGGCCGCCGTCGTTGGCGCGGTCGCCGCTGCGGAAGTGGCGCAGTTGCGATTCGACATATTTGGCGTGCTGACCGGCCAGACGCGGGAACTGTGCCGGGATGCCGGCGCCGGCCGGTCCGTGGCAGGAGGCGCAGGCGGGCACGCCGCTGCCGGCGTTGCCACCCTTGTACAGCCGCTGGCCTTCCGCCACCAGCGCCGCGTCCTTGGCCATGCGCGGCTTGGGCTGCTGGGCTGCGAAATAGGCCGCGAGGTGCAGGATCTCCTCATCGGTCAGGCGCGCGGCATTGGGCGCCATGATGGCGTTCCTGCGCGCGCCGGAACGGAATTCGGTCAGTTGCTTGGTGGTGTATTCGGGATGCTGACCGGCCAGCGTCGGGTAGGCCGGCGAGGTGCTGTTGCCATCCATGCCATGGCAGGCGCCGCAGACGTCGTTCACCAGTTTCTGCGCCTTGGCCGGATCACCCTTGGGCGCGGGCGCCGGCGCGGGGCTGGCCCAGGTGGTGGCGGCGAACAGCAGGCCGGTCAGCAGCGCGAGGGATTTCATGAACGACTCCTAAGTCCGAAATGGCGACGAATGAAAATCAAGGCATTCTAGCGACCCGTTTGCTATAGTGCCAGCCTTTCCCATGCTGCCGGCGCGGTCGCCGCACCTGTTCGCGTCGCGGCGCCATCCCCCGTGCTCAACGCCGTCTTCCATATCACCGTCGCGCGCATTCGTGACCTGCCCGCGGACAGCCACGCCGAAGTGGCCTTTGCCGGCCGCTCCAACGCCGGCAAGTCGAGCGCGATCAACACCCTGTGCAACCACAAGCGCCTGGCCTTCGTCAGCAAGATGCCGGGGCGCACGCAACACCTGAATTTCTTCCGCGTCGATTCTGGCTGCTTTCTGGTCGACCTGCCCGGCTACGGCTTTGCGCGCGCGCCGAAAGAGCAGAAGCACGAGTGGCAGGCGCTGATCGGCGGCTATCTCGCGAACCGGCCGCAACTCGCCGGCCTGGTGATGATCATGGACATCCGCCACCCGCTGACCGAACTGGATCGATCGCTGCTGGACTGGTTCCGCCCGGCCGGCCGGCCGGTGCACGTGCTGCTGTCCAAGGCCGACAAGCTGGCGCGCGGCGCCGCTCTCGAGACCTTGCGCCAGGTGCGCGCGGCGCTGCGCGAAGCCGGGCTGGACGCCAGCGTGCAACTGTTCTCCAGCCTCAAGCGCATCGGCGTCGACGAGGCCGAGGCCGTGGTGCGCGGCTGGCTGGCGCTGGACAAAAAAAACCCGGCTCAAGGGGAAGGGGCCGGGTGAAAGAGGCCTCGACGTTGCGTCAAGGCACCCGCTCAGGGAGGAGAAGCGGGAGACGAAGCGACTCGTCTGCATCAGTAGAGCGGCCGGGCGCGCCTCGGGTTCCCGAAACGTACAATCGTGCATTGGTATTTTCGTTCCATGGAGGGCTCCGTCATGTTCGATCTGTCCAGCTTTCCGCGTAAGCGCATGCGCCGCATGCGGCGCGACGAATTCTCGCGCCGGCTGATGCGCGAGCACACGCTCGGCGCCGCCGACCTGATCCTGCCGGTGTTCGTGCTCGACGGCACGGACCGGGTCGAGGATGTCGCCAGCATGCCCGGGGTGCAGCGCGTCTCGCTGGACCGGCTGTACGGCGTCGCGGAGGACTGTCTGGCGCTGGGCGTGCCGGCCCTGGCGTTGTTCCCGGTGGTCGATGCGTCGTTGAAGAGCCTGGACGCGGCCGAGGCCTACAACCCGGACGGGCTGGTGCCGCGCGTGGTCGCCGCGCTGAAGGCGCGCTTCCCCGAACTGGGCGTGATCACCGACATCGCGCTGGACCCCTATACCAGCCACGGCCAGGACGGCCTGATCGACGAGCGCGGCTACGTGATGAACGACGAGACCATCGCCGTGCTGACGCGCCAGGCGGAATGCCATGCCGCCGCCGGCGCCGACGTGGTGGCACCGTCCGACATGATGGACGGCCGCATCCACGCGGTGCGCGAGACGCTGGATGCCGCCGGCTACATCCACACCCGCATCCTGGCCTATGCCGCCAAGTACGCGTCCAGCTTCTATGGCCCGTTCCGCGACGCCGTCGGTTCCGCCGCCAACCTCGGCGGCGGCGACAAGTACACCTATCAGATGGACCCGGCCAACAGCGACGAGGCGCTGTGGGAAGTGGGCTTGGATCTGCAGGAAGGCGCCGACATGGTCATGATCAAACCCGGCATGCCTTATCTGGACATCGTCCGCCGCGTCAAGGACACCTACCATGCGCCCACCTTGGTCTACCAGGTCAGCGGTGAATACGCCATGCTCAAGGCTGCCGCGCAGCAGGGCTGGCTGAACGAGCGCGCCTGTGTGCTGGAGAGCCTGCTCGCCTTTAAGCGCGCCGGCGCCGACGCGGTGCTGACCTACTATGCGCTGGATGCCGCGCGCTGGCTGGCATCGTGAGACAGGGGTAGCCGCTCAAACGTAGCGATTGCGCCGGTCGCGCTCGACGCGAATGATGTAGCGCTGGATGGCGGTTTCTATGCTGGACGGCAGATCGATGAACTGACAGCCTGCGCGATGGGTCAGGCGGCCGTTCTTCAGCGTCACGTCGAAGGTCGAGCAAACGCGCAGGCCGAGCGCAAATTCACCGGTACCCGGCAGCATGATGCGGCAGCCGTGGTGTTCGTCGCCGGCGCGCAGGCGTCCGGCTTCGGAATAGGACAGCACGCCGATGCCGCCGATGCTGAGGTCCACCACCACCGTCTCGATGCGCTGCTCGCCCAGGTTGATCAGGCATTTCACCGGGTTCACCACGGACGTGACCAGCCGGTAGTACTCCCGCCGTTGCAGGCGCAGCAATTCCCGCGGCAAGGGCAGACGAAAGGCGTCGTCTTCGCCGTGGCGCGCGGGTTGCGGCGTCGGCGCGGAAAACTGCACATGGACCTGTTCGTGCGTGGTGGCGCAGGTGCAGCCGGCGCCGGCCAACAGGCGACGGTTCATCTCGCGGTCCGCGCCTTGTTCCAGCAACAGCGCGTCGTGCTGCGCATCCACCGCCAGCAGCGTCGACAGTATGAAAGTATTGCCGTCCTCGCCATAGACCGCCACCAGATTCTTCTCCGCCATGATCTCGCGCAGCAGGCGTTCGATCTCCGGGCGGTGGGTGACCAGATAACGGCTGCGATCGTCGGTGGAGATGAGCTCGATCTTCATGGCGCGATTGTAAGGGAGCCGTATGGCGACGGCGCCACGACCGCACGGCGAGCCGTGTCGGAATTTCTTACATCTGCCCGGCCCGCCCCTGCCCGCGTCGCGGCTCGGGGTAGATGGTCCTATAAAGTTCATATGGACAATGACCTGGTATGCGGTATGCTTTGCGTCAGGTGGCGGAGCATCACGGGGCACGAAGTCGCGTTGCCCCGGTGCGCGCAGGCTGATGGCTGATCACCGGCGCGCCGCGTCATGATCATTTGACGTCCCCCGCCGCACGGCCGAGCGGGGACGCACGAGACGGGATCGCGACATGGGCATCATGGAGAGGCTGCGCTTCGGCAGCCGCAACTGGGCGAAGACCATCGCCGTCGTCGAGCCGCCCACGCGGCTGCGTGACGTCGGTCTGCTGCATGGTGGTCAAGGCGAGCCGAGCGAGGCAGCCGGCATGGTGCGCCAGGACACCTTCAAGATCCGTCTCGCGCATGACGCCGAGCGCACCCGCGAGACGCGCTTCCTGGTGGAGAAGCGCTACCGCGACGTCGGTTACCAGCTCACGGCCGGCGATGCCCGCCAGATCTGCCCGGAACGCATCACGCTGGCGACCTACAAGGGCGACGAGGTGGTCGGCACGCTGACCATCGGTTTCGATACCGGACAGGGGTTGCTGGCCGATGAGCTGTACAAGGCCGAGATCGACCAGTTGCGCGCGCGTGGCGAACGGCGCGTCGCCGAATTCTGCAAGCTGGCGATCGACACCAAGAAGGCGTCCAAGCGCGTGCTCGCCAGCCTGTTCAATGTCGCCTATCTGTATGTCGTGCGCATCTGGCATTACACCGACGTGGTCATCGAGGTGAACCCGGCGCACGTGAGCTTCTACAAGCGCATGCTCGGTTTCCAGGAACTCGCCGGCGAACGCCTGTGCCCCCGGGTCGGCGCACCCGCCGTGCTGCTGCACATCGAAGCGGCTTACGCGCGCGAGCTGGTGCGGCTGTATGCGGGCCGCGCGGGCCAACCCGGCCTGGCGGATCGCTCGTTCTATCCCTACTTCATGTCCGCGGAAAAGGAACTCGCGCTGCTGCAACGCATGGCGCGCGGTTGAAGCCGGCATGGCGTTCGACTATCACGAGGCCTTTTCGCGCAACATCGGCTGGGTCACGCGCGCCGAGCAGGATGCGTTGCGCGGCAAGCGCGTGGCCATCGCCGGCATGGGTGGCGTCGGCGGCTTCCATCTGCTGACGCTGGCGCGGCTGGGTGTGGGCAAGTTCAACATCGCCGACCTGGACACCTTCGAGCTGGCCAACTTCAACCGCCAGGCCGGCGCGACCCTGTCCAGCCTGGATCGGGCCAAAGTGGACGTGCTGGCCGAACGGGCGCGCGACATCAATCCGGAACTGGAACTGCAAGTCTTCCCCCGTGGCGTCGACGCGGACAATCTCGATGCCTTCTTCCGCGATGTCGATCTGTATGTCGACGGCCTCGATTTCTTCGCCTTCGACGCGCGCGAGCGCGTGTTCGCCCATTGCGCGCGCCACGGCATCCCCGCGATCACCGTGGCGCCGCTGGGCATGAGCGCCGCGCTGCTCAATTTCCTGCCCGGCGGCATGAGCTTCGAGGCCTATTTCCGCCTGGCCGGCCTACCCGAACTGGACAAGGCCATCCGCTTTCTGGTCGGCCTGGCGCCTGCGCTGCTGCATCGCCATTACCTCGCCGACCCCACCCGCGTCGACCTCAAGGCGCGCAAAGGACCGTCCACCATCATGGCCTGCCAGTTATGCGCCGGCGTTGCAGCCAGCGAGGCGCTGAAAATACTGCTCGGCCGCGGCAAGGTATGGGCGGCGCCGCACGGCATCCAGTTCGACGGCTATCGCAACAAGCTCGCGCATACCTGGCGGCCGGGCGGCAACAACCATCCCATCAACCGCCTGGCCATCGCCATCGCGCGCAGACAGCTCGGCCTGTGAGCGTCACCCGTCGGTGCGATGGGGGGCGCAGCTAGACATGGAGCGGTGACAGTGAACGTGGACGACCTTCCCTCGCATTTGCAGCGCATCCTCGACCGCGCCCGCTGGGCGCCCAGCGGCGACAACACCCAACCTTGGCGCTTCGAGGTGGTGGGCGATGAACAGATCGTGGTGCATGGTTTCGACACGCGCGACCACGTCGTCTATGACCTCGACGGCCATGCCAGCCAGCTTGCCATCGGCGCGCTGCTGGAGACCATCGCCATCGCCGCCAGCGCCGAGGGACGGCGCGTCGACATCACGCGCCGCGCCGACACACCGGAAACCCATCTGCTGTTCGACGTGCGTTTCACCGCGGATGCGGCGCTGGCCGTCGATCCGCTGGCATCCTGTATCGAGCGGCGCGTGGTGCAACGCCGGGCGATGTCCACCCGGCCATTGACCGCCGCGCAGAAGGCCGCGCTCGAAGCCGCGTTGCCGGCCGGCTATCAGGTCACCTGGTTCGAAGGACTGCCGCAACGCTGGCGCATGGCGCGTTTCATGTTCGCCAACGCCAAGCTGCGCCTGACCATCCCCGAAGCCTACCGGGTGCACAAGGCCGTGATCGAATGGGGCGCGCGTTACAGCGAAGACCGCATTCCCGAGCAGGCGGTGGGCGTCGACCCGCTCACGGCCCGGCTGATGCGCTGGGTCATGG
>CALEDT010000047.1 GCA_937949525.1 uncultured Burkholderiales bacterium
TAGTCCGGCCGCACTCAGCGCCGCGTCCACGCTGCGCGCCTCGAACGCCGCCTTGTTCCAGTTGGCAAACGCCATGCCCGGCTTCAACAGCCCCGCCGCCATCGCCACACCCACCACACCGGCCGCGCCGGCACTCTTCAGTACTGCTCTACGCTGCGCTTGCATCGTGCTCCACTCCTCTTCAAAGGATGATCAGGAATCCTGGTCGCGGGGCGACCGGATTGGTCATTATCAGCGAATCGCATGCCATCGCCCCAGATGACGAATGAACCATGCGGATTCAGACACTTGGCACACACCGGGCCGTACCGGAACCGCGGGGCGCCATTGCGTGCCGCAATGGCCATTGCAACATGCAATGGCCACGCGGAGTCTCGCCATCCGCCGCCCTGTCGGGGCGTTCACCGCGCGCGCAAACCGAAGCGGCGCATCTTCTCCCACAGGTTCTTGCGACTGATGCCCAAGACCTCGGCGGTATGGCCAAGATGCCCCTGGCATTCGTCCAGCACGCGGGCGATGTAGCGTCGCTCGGCCTGGCTGACGAAATCCGCCAAGGTCGCCGGCGCCGCGCCTTCATCCCCGGCTTCGCCGGCAAACAGTCCGGCGGGCCCAAGCCGGTCGCCGGCACTGAGGATCACCGCGCGCTCGATGGCGTGCTTGAGCTCGCGCGCGTTGCCCGGCCAGTCATGCGTCAGCAGTGCGTGCTCGGCCTCCTCCGTCAGTTGCTTCTCCGGCGCGCGCTCGGCGAGAAAGCGGCGCGCCAGCCAGAGGATGTCCTCGCGCCGCTGACGCAGCGGCGGGATGTGGATCTGGATGACATTGAGCCGGTAATAGAGATCCTCGCGGAACAGCCCCTGGGTCACGCGCTTCTTCAGATCCTGATGGGTGGCGGACACCAGCCGCAGCGACACCGGCAGCGGCCGGTCGCCGCCGACGCGGGTGACGCGCCGCTCCTGGATGACGCGCAGCAGCTTGACCTGCATGGTCAGCGGCATGTCGCCGACCTCGTCGAGAAACAGCGTGCCGCCGTCGGCCTGCTCGAACACACCCTTGCGCGCGCGCACCGCGCCGGTGAAGGCACCGCGCTCGTGGCCGAACAACTCGTCTTCCAGCAAGCCTTCCGGGAAGGCGCCGCAGTTCACCGCGACGAAGGGCGCATTGCCCCCCTCCGGCGTCAGACGATGGAAAGCGCGCGCCACCATTTCCTTGCCAACACCCGACTCGCCGGTGATCAGCAGGGTGTGCGCCTGCGCCGCCAGACGCGGCAACTGCGCTTCGATGCGCCGCAGCGCCGGCGAAATGCCGAGATCGGTGCCGGTTTCGGCGCACGGAGCGGGTACGGAATGCAGCTTGCGGCGCAGCTTGTCGATCAACTCGTCGAGATCGAATGGCTTGGTGACGTAGTCGACCGCGCCCAGCTTGAGCAGGGTCACGGCCTGATCCACGGTGCCGTAGCCGGTGATGAACAACCACGCCGGCGGCTTGGGCAGGCGCTCGATCGCGTCGCGGAACAGGGTGTCGCCGGCGCCATCGGGCAAACGCAGGTCGGACACCACCAAGTCGTGGGTGCCCGCTTCGAGCAGGGCGCGCGCATCGCCCAGATTACGCGCCCAATCGGCAGCAAAGCCCTCCAGCTCGAAACGTTCCATCAGCGATTCGCCCATGATGGCATCGTCCTCCACCAGCAGAAGGCGCGCTTCAATCGGCATTGCCCGTCTCCAGCGGCAGTTCGATGGTGAAACGGGTATAGCCCGGCAGGCTATGCACGTCGATCCGTCCGGACAACTGCCCGACCAGCTGATAGGTGACCCACAGGCCCAGGCCATGCACCTCGCCCTCCCCGAAATAGGGCTCGAACAGGTGTTGCCGACGGCGCTCGGGGATCTCCGGGCCGGCATTGCCCACCTCGATACGCAGCCGCCCCCCCGCCACGCCGATGTGGGTGCCCACCTCGCCCCGTTCGGGGCTGGCGTGCACGGCATTGAGCAACAGGTTGAGCAGGATCTGCCGCACCTGCGCGGAGGGCAACGGCAGGGGTTCGACCACCTCGACACGCCAACGCAGACCAAGTTGTTTTTTTTGCGCGTCGGCGGCGATCAGCGTGCGCACGTCGTCCAGATCGTCCGGACTCAGGGCGCGTGATTCCAGACGGGCCTCCACCAGCAGCGCGGACACGGTGTCGCGGATCTGCTTGAGCCCGCGCTCGATCAGCGCCAGCGTCTTTTCGGCTTGCGCGTCGGCACCGCCGCGCCGCCGAAAGTTGCTGATGGCATTGAGCATGCCGCCGAGTGGGTTGTTGATCTCATGCGCGATGCCGGCGGATAGGCGACCGATGGCGGCGAGCCGATCGCTCTGCGCGAGATGCTGTTCCAGCGCATGCTTGTTGCGCAATTCCCCGAGCATGCCCTGGAAGCGTTCGGCGAGCTGGCCGATCTCGTCGCGCCCATGCGGAAACTCGCAGCGGATGTCGTCGACCGGCTCGCGGCCGACGCGCGTCAGGCATTCGGCCAGATGCGACAACGGTTCCGCCAGGCGTTTACCGGCCAGCCAGCCGAGCGGCAACAACAGCAACAGCGCGGCAAGACCGGCGAACAGGGTGCCGGTCGCCACCTGCGTCAGGCGCGGCCCCAGCAGATCGCGGTCATAACGCTGCACCAGACGGCCGAGGACCGCGCCATCCTCGGCCAGCACCGGCGTGAGCACGTACAGATAGCGTCCGTCGCCGGGTGCCAGCACCAGCTGCCCACCGCCACGCTGGCCGGTCAGCGCCGCGGACAGACCCGGATCGCCGGCCGCACGCGCGAAATCGTCGAGCACCCCGAAGCGGCGTGGATCCGAGGAGGCGAACACCTGGCCGCGCGCGTCCAGCAGCACCAGCACACGGCTGCCGTCATGGCTGCGGTCTGCGGCGCGCTCCAAGGGGGTCACCAGAATCTCGAACGCCTGCCAGACGTCATCGTGCAGTATCGCCGGACGCAGCGTGCGCGCCAGCACCTTGCCCAGCTCCTGGGCATGATGGGTGAAAGCGGCGTGCGCCTGACGAAACCCCTGCCAGACCAAGGCAGCGGAAACCACGACGGTGGCGACGACGATCACCAGCGACATGGCCAACGGCGTTTTGTGGCGGTAGCTGAGGTTGCCGAGCACGTCAGCCGCGCAGATAGC
Organism: uncultured Burkholderiales bacterium; assembly: GCA_937949525.1. Classification (GTDB taxonomy): domain Bacteria; phylum Pseudomonadota; class Gammaproteobacteria; order Burkholderiales; family Thiobacillaceae; genus PFJX01. Next base: position 3,166 of record CALEDT010000047.1, read on the forward strand.
GCCAGTTGGTCTCGATGCCGTCATACAGGCCCGTCTCGCCGGCGGCGAAGCCATCCAGATTGAGGCGCTCGAGCAGATCGCGTCCCGGCGGCGTGCGCGCCATCTCCAGCAGCGCGCGGCGCAATTCCGCCGTGCCGGCGATACCGCGGCGCGCGACGATCGGCGGAAAACCGTATTCGGGCGAGCGCCAGGCCACGCGTGTGCCACCCGTCAGCTCTGGATGCTGACGCGCCAGCGTATCCCAGATGTAGCCATCCACCGCGCCGCCCTGCGCGAGGCCGCTGGCGCAGGCCTCGATGACCCGGCGATGACTCCAGGTAAAGAAACTCTTCTTGAAAAAGCGGCTGCCATCGACGCCGGCGCGCTTCAGCTCGACCTGCGGTGTCAACCAGCCGGAATTCGAATCAGGATCGGAAAACGCGAACACCTTGCCGCGCAGATCGACGATGGTGCGCGTGCGTCCATCGTCCGCCGGCACGATCAGATACGAGCGATACAACGGCTGTCCGCGATACAGTGGCACCGCCAACAACTCCAGGCGGTCCTTCATGCGCACGTAGGGATATCCGCACAACCAGGCGCAATCCAGCTTGGCTTCCGCCAGCATCACCAAAATCTCGCGGTAGCTGCCGCGTTGCAACATGCGTACCGGGCGACGCAAACGCACCTCCAGATACCGCCGCCACGATTCCAGGAACTCGACCTGTTCGTCGAGGATCACCGGCGTCGTGCCGAAGGTCAGCGACGCGCTCGCGCGCGCCGGCCAGGCCGCCAGGGCGCAGGCGCCCATGGCGGCACGCAGCAGGCGGCGGCGCAACGGATTCACGAGTAGATTCCGGTTGCCATGTCGAGGCGTATTACCGGTCGCCAGCCTCGTCAAGTCAAGGCGGGCCGCGGGCGTTACCAAACGGTAATATGCAGACCGCATCCGCCACCCCGGTTCATCCTGGAGACTGCCGTTGGACGCGCCCGTGGTCCGCCGGATGATCCGGCAAGGCGCGACACTCCGCCACGGCGCACATCGCAACTGGCCCGATGCAAGACGCTCCCGGGTGGGCGGAGCACGCCCATCGGCTTCCGCATTCGACGGTCGCCCTCGCATCCGCCCGATCGCGCGCGTCGCATCGTAACCATTTGGAAACATGCGCACGCCGCAGCATTACCCATCGGTAATGCCTGGCGTCGATCACGCCGCTGCAACGCGCCCGCTTCCACACCGCCCGGTAGTGGCATGAATGCCCGCGAAGATCTTCTCCGGAGCCGCGCTGCCCCAAGATCCACTTCATTGCAATCAAGACTTTACTCACCACATCCGCCAACGATGACGGATTCCGGCCGATTGCGCCGGCGCCTTCCCGGCGAGTTGGCATCAAGCTTGCGTGTGCCGGAGACCTCCATGGCGAAAACGGCCCACATGCCCCCACCCGAGCACGCCTGGCGTACCCTGCGTCAAGACCGCGCGCTGCGCCATCTCGAAGCGGCCTGCCTGCCGCTGCGCCAGCGCATGGATGGCTGCGATGCCTGCCGCGCAGCGTGCCCCGCCGGCGCCCTGCTGTTCGAAGACGCGGGACTGGCGCTGCACGCCGATTGCCACGGCTGCGGCCGCTGCCTGCCCGCCTGTCCGATGGGCGCGCTCGACCTGCCCGAGGCGCGCCCCGCGGTCGCCGCGGCGAGCGGCGAGCCGTCGCGGTCGGCACTGGCTATCGACTGTCGGCGAGTACCGGCGCGACTGCGCGGCGAAATCACCGTACCCTGCCTCGGCGCGCTCGACGCGGCGGCGTTGTTGGAACTCCGTGCACAAGCCGGTGCGCGCGGCATCGAACTGCGCGATCGCGGCTGGTGCGCCGACTGCCCGGCTGGCGGCGACGGCGCGCACCCGGCGCAGGCGGCGGTGAACGCCTGCATCATGCATCTGGTCGAACTCGGCCAGCCGCCGGCACGGTGGCCGCGCCTGGTCGATGCGGCACTGCCGGCAAAACACGCGCTGCCCTTGGGCACGGGTTCGGCGGCGCTGTCGCGACGCGCGTTTTTCGCTCGATTCGCCGAGCCGGTAAGGGTGCGCGGGGCTCCCGCGGCGCGGCGATCCATGCCGGCCTCGCCCGCGCATGCCTCGCTCGCCCGGAACCGCCTGCTTGCGGCCCTGTCGGCGCTGGCCCCGGCCGGTCGGACGACCGCGCACGCCCACCCGCTTCTGCGCGCCACCACACGCTGTCGCGACCATCAGGGCTGTGTGCGCGTGTGTCCGACCGGCGCACTGCGCGCCTGGCGCGAGCACGAGACCGGCGGCCTGCGCTTCGCCGCCGCGCAGTGCATCGCGTGCGGCCTGTGCGCGCAGCACTGCCCGGAACAGGCGCTGCAACTGTCGGCGCCCTCCGCCACGGCATCGCCGAACGATGGCGAGGCCACCCTCACCCGCCACACGCGCGCAAGATGCACCGGCTGCGGCGCCGAATTGCGCATCGACGCCGAGGCCGGCGTCGACGCCCCAGCGCTGTGCGACCCATGTGCCAAGTCGCGGCATCTCGCGGGGGCGTTGTTCCAGCAGTTTTTCGGAGCGCGGGCTTGAACCGCACCCGTAGCAAACGGCGCGCACCGGGCAAGGCATGGCCCGGGGGCGTCGAATCGCGCCGCTTGGCGCATGTTCAGCACAGGAGGAGACGAGCATGAATTTCTTGGAAACCATGATCAGCCGCCGCCGGTTCCTGCAGGCGACCGGCGCCACCGCTGCGGTCGGGGCGGTGGGCGTGGGCAGCGGTGCCCTGCCGGGTTTGTCGACGCTCACCGAAGCCAAGGCGCAGCCCGCCGCAGCTGGTGCGACGGTCATCACCAAGAGCATCTGTCATCAATGTCCGGCGCGATGCGGCATCGACGTGTACACCACCGATGGTCGCGTACATGCCATCTGGGGCACCTCGGACCACCCCATCTCCAATGGCAAGCTGTGCCCGAAGGGCCCGCTCGGCACCTACATCCTGTACGACCCGGACCGCTGGAAAGGGCCGATGAAGCGCACCAACCCGAAGAAGGGGCGTAACGAGGATCCCGGCTTCGTACCCATCTCCTGGGAAGAGGCGCTGGATACCGTCGCCGCCCGACTCAACAGCCTGCGCGACAAGGGCGAGTCGCACCGCTTCGCACTGTGCTACGGGCGCGGTTGGGGGGCATCCTGCGCCGGTCTGCAGGGCACCTTCGGCAAGCTGTACGGCTCGCCCAACGTCGCCATCGGCCACTCCTCGATGTGTTCGGATGGCAGCATCAAGTCCAAGCAGGCCACCGACGGCAATGGTTCCTACAATGCCTATGACTACAAGAACGCCAACATGCTGCTGATGTTCGGCGTCGGCTTCCTGGAAGCCTTCCGGCCGTACAACAACAACATGCAGATCTGGGGCTGGATGCGCGGCGTCAAGGTGCCCAAGACCCGGGTCACGGCGGTGGACGTGCACATGAACACCACCTTGGCCGCATCCGACCGCGCCTTGCTGATCAAACCCGGTACCGACGGCGCGCTGGCGCTGGCCATCGCCCACGTCATCCTCACCGAAGGGCTGTGGGAGAAGAGCTTCGTCGGCGACTTCAAGGACGGCGTCAACCGCTTCAAGGCCGGCGAGACGGTCGATCCCGCCAGCTTCGACGAGAAATGGGTCAAGGGCCTGGTGGAGTGGTGGAACATCGAGTTGAAGGACCGCACGCCGGCCTGGGCGGAAGGTGTGACCAGCATCTACCAGCGCGACATCCTCGCCACCGCGCGCGAGTTCGGCTCCACGCGGCCGGCCATCGCACTGTTCGAGCGCGGCGTGCATGCGCACTCCAACGGCATCTACAACGGCATGGCGGTACACAGCCTCAACGCTTTGGTCGGCTCGCTGTTCGCCAAGGGCGGCCTGATGTACCAGATGGGTCCGTCCTACGGCCCGATGCCGGTGAACGCCGACGACTACATGGATGACTGGGCGAAGAACGGCGATTGGAAGAGCCAGCCGCGCATCGACCTGAAGGGCCACGAGGACGGCTACCTGATGGCCAACAACATGTTGCAGGAGGTCGGCCCCAACTCGCTCAAGGGCAAGCCCTACAAGCTCGACACCATCCTGTTCTACCTGACCAATCCGGTGTGGACCGCGCCGAATGGTCAGGAGTGGGAAAAGGCGCTGGCCGAACTGTTCGTCATCGACACCTCACCGTTCCCCAGCGAGACGGCGATGATGGCCGACCTGATCCTGCCCGATCACACCTACCTGGAACGCCTGCAGGATGCGCCGACCTACCCCTTCCAGGGCTGGCCGATGACGCAGTTGCGGGTACCGGCGATCAAACCGCTGTATGACACCAAGTATTACGGCGACGTGCTGATCGAAATCGGCAAGCGCATCAAGGGCCCGATGGGCGAATACTACAAGGCGCTGGACAACACCGAGAACGTCATCCGCCATCTGGCCAAGGGCTTCGAGAAAGACCCAGGCGACAACGGCGTCAACAGCTTCGAAAGCTGGAAAGAAAAAGGCGTCTGGTACAAGAAGCGCTACAACTGGCGGCAGATCGACGGCGTGTTCTACGAATGGGACGGTCAGGGTTACAACAAGAAGATGACCGAGGCCGAGGTGAAGGAAAAACTGCTGAAAACCGAGTCCGGCAAGTTCGAGTTCCGCTCCTCCTGGCTGGAAGCCAAGGCCGACTGGATCGTCGAGAAGACCGGCCGTGACCGCGCCAAGTTGATGTTTCCGCACTGGGAAGAGCCCAAGCACCCCGGCGGCGGCGATCTCTACATGGTCACGCCCAAGGTGGCGCTCCACGCCGAGGGACGCGGCGCCAACCTGCCGATCGCCATCGCCAACCTGCAACCGGCTCTGGGCGGACGCGACACCGTGTACATCGAGATCAACCCCGCCACCGCGCGCGCCAAGGGCATCGGTGACGGCGATCGGGTGCGCATCAAATCGGCGGTGGGGGCCATCGAGGGCTACTGCAAGTACTACGAAGGCGTGCGCCCCGATACCTTGGTATTCCCCATGGAGCACGGCCACTGGGCGCACGGACGCTGGGCCAAGGACCGGCCGCCTGGCCACTGCGGCGAGGTCACGGTAAACCAGTCCGACCGCGTCACCGGTCAGTGCAACTACTACACCACCAAGGTCAGCATCGAGCGGGCCTAACGAGAAGGAGACACGACAATGGCTAAATGGGGCATGGTCATCGACCTCGACAAATGCACCGGCTGCCAGGCC
>CALEDT010000048.1 GCA_937949525.1 uncultured Burkholderiales bacterium
CGACGCCGTTGGTCTGCGGCTCGGCGACGAAGGCGAAGCTCGGGGCGATGCCCCAGAACTTGACCTGGTTGAGGAAGTCATCGGCCGTGTATTGCGTGCCGTGATCCATGCGCAGCGCCAGACCGCGCCCGGCATCGGCACGGTGCAGCAACTGGCGGTGCACACCGTCGGCGGGGTGGTGACCCCGGCCCAGCCGCTGATGATGATCGTGCCCAAGGACAACCCGATCGAAGTCGAGGCCTATGTGGAGAACAAGGACATCGGTTTCGTCAATCCCGGCCAGGCGGCGGTGGTCAAGGTCGAGACCTTCCCCTTCACCAAGTACGGCACGATCGATGCCAAGGTCACCCACGTTTCCCACGACGCCGTGAATGACGAAAAGCGAGGGCTCATCTTCCCGGCGCGGGTGGGGCTCGATCGGGCGACCATCCAGGTGGAGAACAAGACCGTCTCCCTCTCGCCGGGAATGGCCGTCACGGTGGAGATCAAGACCGCGCAGCGGCGGGTGATCGAGTATTTCCTCAGCCCGCTCCTCCAGTACAAGGACGAGAGCCTGCGGGAACGGTAAGCGCTTCAGGAATCCTTTATTCTCCGTGGTTTCTTGTTCGTGGGCATGATCCGGGTTCGTGAGAGAATTTTGCGCCGGAGGCCCACGGCACCTTTGGATCGCTGAAGGGAAGCCGCCGCCATCATCGAACGTGTCGCTTCAATCATGCGGGAATGGCGGGTGGTCTTCGAGGCGCTAGGCGTGCCGGAGGTTGAATGCGACAAGGTGGCTTCGGCCTTCCGGCGCCCGAGGGATGGAAGCCGTCGAAAAGGCCCTGTGATGTGGAGCACCACGCCGGGATGTGGTGGCTCAGGTTGTTCACCGGGGCTTCTTGTGGCAGAATGCGCGCCTGTGCCAAAAATGTGACGCACTGAGGCACGAGAATGGTTGTTGCGACGCTAACTGGCGCTATTTTTGAGCTTTGGCGAGCGCTGAGCGCGTAGTTAAATCAAGTAGTTAAACGAGGCACGAGGGTTCACAACCCCTTGACATGGTGGGGGTCGTAGGTTCGAGTCCTATCGCGCCTACCAACCTAGGGATTTTCGAGATGACGGTTTTTCGAACTCGCACGATCCAGTGGATCGCCCCGGCGGCTTGAGCCCGTTCTCGTCTTGACCTGAAGAAAAGTGCGGCCCGCCCGCACTTTTTTTTTGCCTTCGACCCATCGCATCATCTTTCGCAGGATAACCGGAGCGCGTCATGCCCCAGATCACCTTGCCCGACGGTTCGCAACGTGTTTTCGATCACCCGGTGACGGTCGCCGAGGTGGCGGCCAGCATTGGCCCCGGTCTGGCCAAGGCGGCGCTGGCCGGCAAGGTGGATGGCACGCTGGTGGATACCTCGCACCGCATCGACCGCGATGTCCGCCTCGCCATCGTCACCGACAAGGATGCCGAAGGTCTGGAGCTGATTCGTCATTCCACCGCCCATCTGCTGGCCTATGCGGTGAAGGAGTTGTTTCCCGACGCGCAGGTGACCATCGGCCCGGTGATCGACGACGGGTTCTATTACGATTTCGCCTACAAGCGCCCATTCACGCCGGAAGACCTGGCGGCCATCGAAAAGCGCATGATGGAACTGGCGAGGAAGGACATCCCCGTCAGCCGCGAGGAATGGGACCGCGATCAGGCGGTGAGCTTCTTCAAATCCATCGGCGAGCATTACAAGGCGGAGATCATCGCATCCATTCCCGCCGGTCAGACCATTTCGCTGTATCGCGAGGGCGACTTCGTCGACCTTTGCCGCGGTCCGCACGTGCCGTCCACCGGCAAGCTCAAGGTGTTCAAGCTGATGAAGGTCGCCGGTGCCTACTGGCGGGGCGATTCCAGGAACGAGATGCTGCAGCGCATCTACGGCACCGCCTGGGCGCACAAGGACGATCTCGCCGCCTACCTGCACCGTCTGGAGGAGGCGGAGAAGCGCGACCACCGCAAGCTGGGTCAACAGCTCGACCTGTTCCACTTCCAGGACAATGCGCCGGGTGCGGTGTTCTGGCACGCCAAGGGCTGGAGCCTGTTCCAGGATCTCATCAACTACATGCGCCGACGCCAGGCCGAGGCCGGCTATGAGGAAGTGAATACCCCGGATGTGATGGATCGCGGTCTGTGGGAACTGTCCGGGCACTGGTTCAACTACCGCGAGCACATGTTCACCACGCAGACCGAAGATGAACGCGTGTTCGCGTTGAAGCCGATGAACTGTCCCGGCGCGGTGTCGATGTACGCGCAGGGCATCAAGAGCTACCGCGACCTGCCCATCCGCATGGCCGAGTTCGGCAAGGTGCATCGCTACGAGCCGTCCGGCGCGCTGCACGGCCTGCTGCGCGTGCGCCATTTCACCCAGGACGACGCGCACATCTTCTGCACCGAGGAACAGATGGAGCAGGAGTGCAAGGACGTGGTGGCGCTGATTCTGGACATCTACAAGGACTTCGGCTTCGAGGACGTGCGCATCAAACTGTCCACCCGGCCGGACAACCGAATCGGCTCCGACGCGGTCTGGGACAAGCTGGAAGGCGCGCTGTCGAGCGCGCTCGAGCACATGGGCATGGCCTACACGCTGTTCCCCGGCGAAGGGGCGTTCTACGGGCCCAAGCTGGAGTTCGTACTGCGCGATGCCATCGGCCGCGACTGGCAGTGCGGCACCCTGCAGGTGGACATGAACCTGCCGGAGCGTTTCGACATCCACTACGTCGATGCCGACAACAGCCACAAACGGCCGGTGATGCTGCACCGTGCGCTGTTCGGCTCGCTGGAGCGTTTCGTCGGCATCCTCATCGAACATTACGCCGGCAACTTCCCGGTGTGGCTGGCCCCGGTGCAGGCGGTGGTGATGAACATCACCGACGCTCAGGCGGACTATGCGCGCGAAGTCACGCAGTCCCTGAAAAAACAGGGCATTCGCGTCGTCTCCGACTTGAGAAACGAGAAGATCACCTATAAAATCCGCGAGCACTCGATGCAGCGCGTCCCCTTCCAATTGATTCTGGGCGAGAAAGAGCGTCAGGAGAACACGGTCGCGGTGCGCAGGCGCGGTGGCGAGGATCTCGGGCAGATGGATTTGGACGGGTTCCTGGTCTTGCTGCGGGGGAGCAAGTAGAGACAACCTGAGGAGCCGACGAAGCTGGTCGGCTCCTCGTTTTTTCAAGGGGCTTGAGATAGCACAGGACAAGGAACCCCGGATCAACGGCGAAATCGACGTTTCGCCGATCCGACTGGTGGGGGTGGATGGCGAGCAGTTGGGCATCGTCAGTCTGCGCGAAGCGCTGGTCAAGGCGGAAGACGCCGATCTGGATCTGGTGGAGATTGCGCCGCAGGCGCAGCCGCCGGTTTGCCGCATCATGGATTACGGCAAATACAAGTACCAGGAAAGCAAGAAGCTGCACGAGGCCAAGCTCAAGCAGAAGCAGATCCAGATCAAGGAAGTGAAATTCCGACCCGGCACCGACGAAAACGACTATCAGGTGAAGCTGCGCAACCTGGTGCGTTTTCTCGGCGAAGGCGACAAGGCCAAGGTGACGCTGCGCTTTCGCGGGCGTGAGATGGCCCACCAGGAGTTCGGCCTGGAACTGCTCAAGCGCGTCGAGACGGATCTCGCCGAGCACGCCACGGTGGAGCAGTTTCCCAAGCTGGAAGGGCGTCAGATGATCATGGTGCTGGCGCCGAAGAAGCGGAAATGACCCGGCTGAGCTGAAGTCGGGTGCGATGATCGAATCCGGAGGCGGGCACGGGCCTCCAAGCAGGAACCGGTGCCGACAAGTGCCGCCAGGCCGGTCAAGCGTTCCCGGTGGGAACCGCCCGGCGGCATCGAAGAATTGGAGCCATCATGCCCAAAATGAAGACCAAGAGCGGCGCCGCCAAGCGGTTCCGCGTGCGTGGCAGCGGCAGCATCAAGCGCTCGTCCGCCTACATGCGCCACATCCTCACCAAGAAGACGACCAAGCGCAAGCGCCAGTTGCGCGGCATGTCCGACGTCAACCCCTCCGACATCGGTCACGTGCGTGACATGATGCCGTACGCGTAAAGGAGCCCGCACATGCCTCGCGTCAAACGTGGTGTAACCGCCCGCGCCAGCCACAAGAAAGTGCTGGACGCGGCCAAGGGTTTCCGTGGCCGTCGCAAGAACGTATTCCGTGTCGCCAACGAAGCGGTGATGAAGGCGGCGCAGTATGCCTACCGTGACCGTCGTCAGCGCAAGCGTCAGTTCCGCCAGTTGTGGATCGCCCGCATCAACGCCGCGGTGCGTGAGATGGGTATCGACATGAACTACAGCCAGTTCATGAACGGCCTGAAGAAGGCCAGCATCGACATCGACCGCAAGGTGCTCGCGGACATGGCGGTGTTCGATCAGCCCGCGTTCGCCCGCATCGCCGAGCAGGCCAAGGCCGGCCTGGCTGCCTGAGCCTCCGCGCCGCCGTGCCGGGGAGGCCTGTCCAGGCCTCCCTTTTCTTTTTGCCACAGTGGATTGCAGCATGAGCCTCGATGAGATTCTGACCGATGCCGCGCGCGAGTTTGCCGCCGTGACCAGCCTGCCCGTGCTGGATCAGGTGAAGGCGCGCTATCTCGGCAAGAGCGGTGCCGTCACCGCGCTGATGAAGGGGCTGGGTGCGTTGCCGGTCGAGGCGCGCAAACAGCAGGGCGCGCGTATCAACGAGGTCAAGGAGCAGGTCGAAACGCTGCTGAAGGCCCGACGCGAGGCGTTGCAGCGGGAGGCGCTGGAACGCCAGCTCGCCGCCGAGTCGATCGACGTGACCTTACCCGGGCGTGGCGACGCGCCGGGAGGCCTGCATCCGGTCACGCGCACGCTGGCACGCATCGAACGGCTGTTCGCGTCGATCGGTTTCGCGGTCGCCGACGGCCCGGAGATCGAAACCGATTTCCACAACTTCACCGCGCTCAACATCCCGCAGAACCACCCGGCACGGGCGATGCACGACACCTTCTACCTGGCCGGCGACGGCGCCACCGATGGCGGCCGGCTGCTGCGCACCCACACGTCGCCGGTGCAGGTGCGCTACATGCAGCAGACCCGGCCGCCGATCCGCATCATCGCGCCCGGCCGCGTCTACCGGTGCGACTCCGATGTCACGCACACGCCGATGTTCCACCAGGTCGAGGGGCTGTGGGTGGACGAGACGGTGTCGTTCGCCGATCTCAAGGGCGTGCTGGCCGAGTTCATGGCGCGCTTCTTCGAACGCGACAACCTCGCCGTGCGCTTCCGCCCGTCCTTCTTTCCGTTCACCGAGCCTTCGGCCGAGATGGACATCGCCTGCGTGATCTGCGGTGGTGACGGCTGCCGCGTGTGTTCGCACACCGGCTGGCTGGAAGTGCTCGGCTGCGGCATGGTGCATCCCAACGTGTTCGGCCACGTCGGTATCGATGCCGAGCGCTACCAGGGCTTCGCCTTTGGGCTGGGGGTCGAACGGCTGGCGATGTTGCGCTACGGTGTCGACGATCTGCGTCTGTTCTTCGAGAACGACATGCGCTTCCTGCGCCAGTTCGCCTGACCCCTGTCAGCGGCACCCGCGCCGACAACGAAAGGAAATCCATGCAATTCTCCGAATCCTGGTTGCGCGAACGGGTCGATCCGCCGTTGGATACGCGTGCGCTCGGCCATCTGTTGACCATGGCCGGCCTCGAAGTCGAGGCCATCGAGCCGGTTGCGCCGGCGTTTTCCGGAGTCGTCGTCGGCGAGATCCTGAGCGCGGGCAAACACCCGGATGCCGACCGCCTGCAGGTTTGCCAGGTGGCAGTCGGTGCGGCGGAGCCGCTGACCATCGTCTGTGGCGCCGGCAATGCGCGCGCCGGGCTGAAGACCGCCTGCGCGCTGGTCGGTGCGCAACTGCCGGAGATGGCCATCCGTCAGGCCAAGGTGCGCGGCGTGGAATCGTTCGGCATGTTGTGCTCGGCGCGTGAGCTGGGGCTGGCCGAGACGGCCGAAGGCATCATGGAGTTGCCGGCGGACGCGCCGGTGGGCGTCGATCTGCGCGCCTGGATGGCGCTGGACGATCGGCGCATCACGCTCAAGCTGACGCCCAACCGCGGCGATTGTCTGTCGATCGCCGGCATCGCGCGCGAGGTGGCGGCGCTCACCGGTGCGCCGTTGACGCCGTTGGATTGCGCGCCGGTGGCGCCCGCCGTGGCGGACGCGCAGGCGGTGGCGATCGACGCGCCGGACGCCTGCCCGCGCTACTGCGGCCGCGTCATCCGTGGCATCGATGCGCGCGCGACCACGCCGCGCTGGCTGGTGCAGCGGCTGGAACGCAGCGGCCTGCGCGCGATCCATCCGGTGGTCGACGTCACCAACTATGTGTTGCTGGAGCTCGGCCAGCCCATGCACGCCTTCGATCTGACCCGCCTGAGCGGCCCGGTGCGCGCGCGCATGGCGCAACCGGGGGAGCGGCTGCGTCTGCTCAACGATCAGGACATCACCCTGGATGCGGGTGAACTGGTGATCGCCGACGACAGCGGCCCGATCGCGCTGGCCGGCATCATGGGCGGGGCCGCCAGCGCGGTCGGCGAGGCCACGCGGGATCTGTTCCTGGAGGCGGCGCACTTCACGCCCGAGGCCATCGCCGGGCGGGCGCGCCGGCATGCGCTGGCCACCGATTCCGCGCATCGTTTCGAACGCGGTGTCGATCCGGACCTGCCGCGCCAGGCCATGGAGCGGGCGACGCGCCTGATCCTGGACATCTGCGGCGGCCGCTGCGGGCCGCTGCTGGAAGCGGGGCCCGGCGTGCCGGCGCGCGCGCCGGTGACATTCCGTCCGGCGCGCGCCCGCCGTCTGCTGGGCTTCGAGCTGAGCGACGGGATCATGTTCGGCGTGCTGCGCCGTTTGGGCATGGCCGTCGCGACCAGCGCTGACGGCAGCGCGTGGGTGACCCCCCCCAGCTACCGGTTCGACATCGAGCTGGAGGTCGATCTGATCGAAGAGATCGCGCGCGTGCACGGCTATGACGCGCTGCCGGCCACGCCTCTGCGCGGCGAGCACGCCATGGCGCCGGCGGGCGAGAGCGAACGCGGCGTGCACGAGATCAAGTCACTGATGGTCGCGCGCGGCTACCAGGAAGTCGTCACCTACAGCTTCATCGCGGACGCGCTCGATCGCGAATTCCGCCATGAAGGCACGCCGTTGCCATTGCTCAACCCCATCGCCAGCCATTTGGGGGTGATGCGCGGGACGTTGTTGCCCGGTCTGGTGCAGACGCTGCGCCACAATCTCAATCACGGCCAGGAGCGTCTGCGCATATTCGAGGTCGGACGCGCGTTCCTCGGCAGCGAGTCCGATCAGCAGCCGCTGCGGCTGGCGATGTTGGCCTATGGCGACGCCCACGCCGAGCAGTGGGGCGAGCGCGCGCGCGAGGTCGATTTCTTCGACTTGCGCGGCGACGTGGAGGCGTTGTTGCACCCGTCGGGCGCCGAGTTCCGCCGGGACACCCATCCCGCTCTGCACCCCGGTCGATGCGCGCGCATCCGTCTGGGGGATGCGGACATCGGCTGGATCGGCGCGCTGCACCCGGCTCTGGCGCAACGGCATGGCTTCGCACGTGCGCCGGTGCTGTGCGAGCTCGACCTCGATGCGTTGCGCCGGCGCGCTGCGCCACGGTATCGGGGCATGCCGCGCTTCCCGGCGGTGCGCCGCGACATCGCCATCGTGGTCGATGACCAGGTTCCGCTGGCGGCGCTGCTGGCCAGCATCGAGACCGCCAGACCGCCGCTGCTGGCCCGTATCTCGTGCTTCGACGTGTACCAGGGCACGGGCGTGGAACCGGGCAAAAAAAGCCTTGCTTTCAATATGTTGTTACAACATACTGAGAAAACGCTTACAGAAGTTGAAATCGATGCGGCGGTGGCGCAGGTGGTCGACGCCTTGGTCAAGGACCACGGTGCCGCGTTGCGCGGTTGAGTTGGTGCAGTGCTAGGGAGCCGAACCCGTATGACCCTGACCAAGGCCGAGCTGGCCAATCTGTTGTTCGAGAAGGTGGGCCTCAACAAACGCGAGGCCAAGGATATGGTGGAGACCTTCTTCGAGGAGGTGCGCACCGCGTTGGAGAACGGCTCCAGCGTCAAACTCTCCGGCTTCGGCAATTTTCAGTTGCGGGACAAACCGCAGCGACCCGGACGCAATCCCAAGACCGGCGAGGAAATGCCCATCACCGCGCGGCGCGTGGTGACCTTCCATGCCAGCCAGAAACTGAAGGCGTTGGTGGAAGAAGCTCATGTCGGAACACCCGCCGAGCGCTGAACTGCCGCCCATTCCGCCCAAGCGCTACTTCACCATCGGCGAGGTGGGCGAGTTGTGCGGCGTGAAGCCGCATGTATTGCGCTATTGGGAACAGGAGTTCACCCAGCTCAAGCCGGTCAAGCGGCGGGGCAACCGCCGCTACTATCAGCATCACGAAGTCATGCTGATCCGCCGGATACGCGAACTGCTGTACGAGCAGGGCTTCACCATCAGCGGTGCGCGCAACCGGCTGCTGGCGGAGAGCGGTGAGGCGGTGGAGCCGGCCTCCACGGCCGATGACGCAGCGGCGGTGCAGACGCCGCCGGCGATGGCGCCGGGTGACCTGAAACGGGAACTCGGCGAGATCATCGCGCTGCTCAGAACGGGCCGGCCGGCCTGACGGTGCGAGGCCCGGTCAGGCGCGTCCCAGCCAGGTGACCGCTCCATGGGCCAGGAGATCGGCAGCGCCACCTTTTCCGCGTCCGACTTCGAGCGCTTCGCGCGCTGCCTGCGGGCGGAAACCGGCGATCTGCTGGCACAGGCGCGGTCCGGTGCGTTCGCCGACCAACGTGTGCGCATCGGTTTCGAACTGGAGTCGTGGCTGGTCGATCATCATGCGCTGCCGCACGCGGTCAACGACAGTTTCCTGCGCCGGCTCGATGACGCACAGGTGGTGCCCGAACTGTCGCGCTTCAACGTCGAGCTGAACGCGCCGCCCTTGGATGCCGGACCGGGCATGCTCGATGCGCTGGCGGATACGCTGGCGCGTATCTGGCACCGCTGCCAGCGTGTGGCGCATGCGATGGATACGACGCTGGCGAGCATCGGCATCCTGCCGACTCTGCGCGAAGCCGATTTGTGCATCGCCAACATGTCGGCGCTCAACCGTTATGCCGCGCTCAACCGGCAAGTGCTGCGCCAGCGCGGCGGCATGCCGGTACATATCGACATCGCCGGCGAGGACCGTCTGATCCTGCAACGCCGGGATGTCATGCTGGAGGCGGCCACGACGTCGTTTCAACTGCACCTGCAGGTTCCCTACCCGCAGGCCGCACGCCACTACGACGCCGCCGTCATCGCCGCGGCGCCACTGCTGGCCGCGGCCGGGAACTCGCCGCTGCTGTTCGGCAGGCGCTTGTGGCAGGAGACACGGGTGCCGCTGTTCGAACAGGCCATCGAGCTCGGCGGCTACGCCGGTTTGGCCGACCCCGGGGTACGGCGGGTGAGTCTGGGGCAGGGCTACGTGGGCGATGACGTGATGCAGTTGTTCGAACAGAACCTGCACCTGTTTCCGGTGCTGCTGCCGGTAATGCCCGGCGGCGGCGCCAGCGCATTTCCGCATGTCCGTCTGCACAATGGCTGCATCTGGCGCTGGGTGCGGCCACTGATCGGTTTCAGCGATGAGGGCATCTTGCATCTGCGCCTGGAACAGCGCGTACTGCCCGCCGGACCGACGCTGGTGGACATGGTGGCGGATGCGGCGTTCAACTTCGGCCTGACGCGCGCGCTGGCCGGCCTGCCCGTGGCACCGGATCAGGGCCTGCCATTCGGCGCGGCACGAGAGAATTTCTACCGGGCCGCGCGTGACGGTCTCGACGCGCGCCTGCGCTGGCTGGACGGCGCCGAGTATCCCGCGGACGAACTGATACGTCGGCACTGCCTGCCCATGGCGCGCGACGGTCTGCTCGCGCTCGGACTGGACGAGGCCGAGATCGAGCGCCACCTGATCATCATTGCGCTGCGCGTGGCATCGGGTCAGACCGGCGCCGCCTGGCAACTGCGCGCATGGCGGCGACATGGCGGCGACGCGCGCGCGCTGATGCTCGACTATCTGGAAAACCAGCGCGCCGGCGCGCCGGTGCATGAATGGGACATGTGATGTTGACCATTGCCGATGCGCTGCCGGACGGTCTGTTGCGTGCATCGGCCGGCGAACTCGCCGACTTGTTGCCGGGGCCGACCCTGCTGCATCTTGCCGGACGCCGTCCCGCGCCGTTGTTCGTATCGGTGCTGCTGCACGGCAACGAGGATACCGGCTGGCTGGCGGCGCGGGCGTTACTGCGCAAATACGCCGAGGCGGGCCTGCCGCGCGCATGGTCGCTGTTCATCGGCAACGTCGCGGCCGCGCGCGCCGGGGTGCGGCGGCTGGACGGGCAGCCCGACTACAACCGCGTCTGGCCCGGCGCGGCGGACGACGGCCGGCCGGAGCACGCCATGGCCCGGCAGGTCGTGGCGGAGATGCGTGCGCGCGGTGTTTTCGCCAGCATCGACGTGCACAACAACACCGGACTGAATCCGCACTACGCCTGCGTCAATCGCCTCGATCGCCGCTCCCTGCGCCTGGCGACGTTGTTCTCGCGCACGGTGGTCTACTTCACCCGCCCGCTGGGCGTGCAGTCCGCAGCGTTTGCCGAGCTGTGTCCGGCGGTGACGCTGGAGTGTGGCAAGCCGGGTGTGGCCAGAGGGGTCGAGCACGCCGTCGATTTCATCGAATCCTGCCTGCGCCTCTCCGATTTCCCGGAACACCCCATTGCGGCACATGACCTCGACCTGTTCCACACCGTCGCCACGGTCCGCGTGCCCGAACAGTGCACGTTCGGCTTCGGTGCATGCGGCCGGGACATCGAGTTTCCGCCGGAACTGGAACATTACAATTTCCGCGAGATCGACGCCGGCACCGTATTGGCGCGCGCCCGCGCGGCGGCCATGCTCGAAGCCCAGGACGAGCACGGCGCCGAGGTGGCGCACCGCCTGTTCTCGCGGCGCGACGGACTGATTCGCCTCGCCCGGCCGTTGATGCCGGCGATGCTGACCCGCGATGAACGCGTCATCCGCCAGGATTGTCTGTGTTACCTGATGGAACGCTTGCCCCTGCCCGCGCAGGCGTGATCGCCGGTCATGTTTACGTGCCCGGTACGAGCCCATATAATGCGCGGCTCGTCGGGGCGTAGCGCAGCCTGGTAGCGCACCTGCATGGGGTGCAGGGGGTCGGAAGTTCGAATCTTCTCGCCCCGACCAAATCCATCCAACCAGCCAGCTTTCCAGATCCGGCTGGCCTCTTTGCGGTTCTTCCTTCCGCCGGCACCACGGGGTCATGAACGCTTTCGTGCTGTTGCTGTGGCTGGTACTGGCCGATGGCCGCCAGCAGATCCTGACCACGCGCTTCTTCAGCGATCCGGTCGGCTGTGAACAGGCCGGCCGCGCGATCGTCGAGCAACGCGCGCGGCGCGGTGAACGCGTGGTATTCAAGTGCCACCTGACCATACCGGAATACACCGGCGACGATATCGATGTGAACGGCAATCCGGTCACGCCTTGACGCGTGCTTGCCTGCACCGGCCGGTTGCGGCAAGGTGACGCTCGTTCGTCTGACTGGAGTGACCGATGACCGCATGGATTCCCTTGTTGCTCGTGTTGCATCTGCTCGCCGCCATCGGCTGGGTGGGTGGCATGCTGTTCGCTCATGCCGTGTTGCGTCCCAGCGCCATGGAACTGGAGCCGCCGCTGCGGCTCGCCCTGTGGCAGCGGGTGTTTGCGCGCTTCTTCACACGGGTCTGGCTGTTCGTGGTGACACTGCTGCTGAGCGGGCACGCGCTGATGGCCATCGGCGTGGGCCAGGGCTCCCATGCGGTGCTGACCATGCTCGCGCTCGGCTGGGTCATGGCCGCGCTGTATGCGTATCTCTATTTCCAGCCCTGGGGACGCATGCGCGCCGCTCTGGCCAAGGGTGACCTCGCCGCCGCGGCGGCGGCGCAGAACGTGATTCGCCGCATCGTCGCCACCAATCTGACACTGGGGCTGATCACCAGTGCGCTGGGCGTGATGGCGCGTTATCTCGGATGAGGATCGCACCGGGCGTGCGCCTGGTGTTGGCGCTGGCGGTTGCCGCGGTGGTCCAGCCCGGCAGCGCGCGCGGCGCCGGCCTCGTCCCGATCATCGACGCCCATTCGCATTACAGCGCCGAGGACGCGGCGGTGTTCCCGCCCGCCGACATCGTCGCCACGCTGGATGCGGCGGGTGTGGAGCGCATCGCAGTCGCCAGTGTGCCGCCGCCGCTGGCACTGACGTTGCATGAGCACGCGCCGGACCGGGTGATCCCCCTGCTCGGCGTCTATGCGACGCCGCTGGCCAAACTCACCTGGATGCACGACCAACGCCTGCCCGAACAGGTGGCGCAATGGCTGCAACAGGGTGCATGGCTCGGGCTGGG
>CALEDT010000049.1 GCA_937949525.1 uncultured Burkholderiales bacterium
CAGCTACACGGCGGGCGCCCAAAACGGCCGTGACGTGATTCGCGCCACCGCAAGTAACGGTTTGCAGCGGACGGTGGATATCGACGTGAATGCCGGCAATGCGGTGGTCGGCTCGCTTGCGGTCACCAGCACCAAACCCAACATTGCCGTCGTAACGGGGACCAGCGAAATACGCGCTACTGTGCGCGACACCGCCGGTCAGCCCTTGTCCGGTATCCCCGTCCACTTTGCCGCCAGCGCGGGTAGCATCGATGCATCGGCAGTGACCGACCCGACCGGTACGGCCACCGTCACACTCACGGCCGGCGCGCAGATGCTCGTTGCCCGCATCGAAGCCAGCGCAGCCGGTTTCAGCGCAACCACGCAGGTGACCTATCGCGCTGGCGCGCCAGCCAACGTATCGGTCAGCGCTGCGCCCTCCACCACCCGTCCGGCCCTGGCATCGAATATCTTCGCTTATGTCACCGACGCGCAGGGTAACCCTGTTAGCGGCGAAACGGTGACCTTCGCCGTGACGGCGGCTGGTAGCGGCCAACCCTCGCTCAGTGCACTGACCGCAGTCACCAACGTCGATGGCTTGGCGACGATCGTTTACACCGCCGGTAACGGAGCCGGCACGGATACGATTACCGCACGCAGCAGTGTTGCCAACGTCTCGGGCACCGCGAGCGTCGCCGTCAGCGGCGACGCCGTGGTGGTCGGCAACATCACCCTGGGGACGGAGGGTGGCGTTGCCACCCTGGCTGCCGACGGTGTCAGCAGCCTGACGTTGCGCGCAACGGTCACGGATCGCACCGGCTCGCCAGCGGCCAACGTCACGGTCCGGTTCTTGACGACCGGCGGTAGTTTAAGTGCGGCCCAAGCCACCACCGATGCCAACGGCGTGGTCGAAGTATCGTTGACCGGCACGGTCCCCGGACGAGTCACGGTGAGGGCCAACGCGGATGGGTTCGTCGATGCCATCGATGTCGACTTCGTCGCCGGCCCGCCGGCGGCGGAGAGGTTTGGCCTGGTGCTGATGCCGGACCGTGTCATCACGGGCGGGTCATCCGACATTTATGGCATCGTCCTGGATGCGAATGACAATCCGGTGATTGGCCAGACCGTGACGTTTACGGTCTCCACCAATGCCAGCGGCGGCGGTTTCCCTGTGGCCACATCCGTAACGGCGGTCACCAATGCGGATGGCGTTGCCACGCGCCGATATACCGCCGGCCCGACGGCGGGCGCCGACACGATCCGGGCTACCGTGGCGGGAGGCATCCAACGCACCGCAAATCTGACGGTGCTCGCCGGTGTGCAGGCCACGAACCTGTCGATTGCTACGGACCGCACGACCATACGCTCGGACGACAGTCAGTCGGCAACCATAACGGTTACCGCGCTATCCTCGGCAAATGTCGCCGTTCCCGGTGTTTTGGTCACCTTTTCTGCAGACGGTGGTGTTTTGAGCGCGTACCAGGTATCCACGGATGCGGCAGGCCAGGCACGAGTCACGCTGCGTGCCGGAACCCTGGACAAGTCCAACCGTACGGTGACCGTCACCGCCTCGGCCGAGGGGACGGAGCCTCGATTGATCCCGGTTCGGGTGGTGGGCTCGACCGTCGAGTTGGATTCCGGGGCAATGGCGCTGACGGCCGGCGCGGCAGGGGTGCAGGTGACGGTGACGGCGCGCGACGCCAGCGGACTGGGTATTTTCAATGTGCCGGTCCAACTGGCTCAGGCCGGAACGGGAAGCATCGCTTTCAATCCGGCCAGTGGTAACACGGACGTCAATGGCCGTTTTACCACGACCGTTACCGGGTTGAACGCGGGTGACGTGACCATGACTGCGGAGGCACTGGGTGCGACAGCCGGCGTGGCCATTGCGGTTGCGCCCGGTAGCGTTTTCGGTTTCAACACGCCGCTTCCTGATCGCATGAGCACCGGTGAGGCGTACGTCTTCCGTGTCAACGCACCCGAGCCGGTAACGCGGGTTCGTTTTGCGTCGACGCTGGGGGGCTGGGCCGATGCGTCGTGTGCTGGCCGGAGCGCCTGCGAGGTTGGCGTCGCGGGTGGAACCGCGTCCGCGACCTTGAGTTCCCCCAGTGCCGGTATCGCTACCGTGCAGGCGCAAGGTCTCGACGCCTCGGGCGCGGTGGTCGGAACGGATAGCCACGTCGCGCCGATCAGCTCGGCTACTGCCGCTGCCATCAGCGTGCAGGCAAGCGCCACCAATGTGCAGCCGAGCAGTGGCGGCAATGACAACAGTGTGGCGGTTATCGCGACCGTGCGCGATGCGGCAGGCCAGGTGGTGGGCGGTGCACCCGTCGCGTTCAGCCTGTCCAACACCACGGGGGGTGGAGAAACCATCAGCCCGGCCATCGTCCTGTCTTCCGATGGCGTGAACACGAGCATCCCCATTGGTCAGGCGATTGCCACTTTTACCGCGGGATCGTTGTCTTCCGCCTCGAGTGGTGTGCGTGTCGAGGCACGGGTGGCCGGCACCGCCCTGCCGCCGGCATCCGTCGACATTGTGATCGGAGGTACGGCGGGCTCGGTGGCGATCGGCCGAGCGACGCATATCGACGGAAATCAGTCGACCACCACACACTATGTTTTGCCGATGTCCCTATTGGTGGCCGACACAAACGGCAATCCGATGCCGAACAGGGTGGTGTCGCTCAGTGCTTGGCCAACCCAGTATGGTGTTGGGAGATGGCGTCGCGTTGGTGATCTGTGTGAGCCCGAAGGTACCGTTGCCAATACCCCGGTGGATTGGAGAGACAACGAGGATCAAGACGAGAGCCTGTTGTTTGCGGCGTGGAAAGATACCAATGGCGATGGCATGCTCACGCCGCCGAACAGCGCTGCGGGCAGCGTGCCGTCGTCCGTATTGACCGACGCCAACGGTCTCGCGCGGTTCGATCTGGTCTATCTCAAACAGTACGCGGCGTGGATACGCGTGCGTATTCGGGCGGCGACGGTGGTGCTCGGAACTGAGAGCAGGGGTGAAATTCAGTTCGTGTTGCCGTACTCGAGGCAAGACGCAGAAAACTGCTCGCTGCCGAATTCGCCTTTCCAGTGACATTGATGGACTGAAGTGAGCCAAATGTTCAAATTACGGTGTTTGCGTGGACAGATCAGGGATTTTCGTTGGCGCCCGCGGGTGTTGTCACCCGCTCCCGGATTCCTGCGGTTAGCCTGGATTCCTTTGGTTGCGTTCGCGTTCGCCGGCTGCGGCGATCAAGAACGTCCCGCCATGGAAGCGGAGTCCAACATGCAGATGCAGGCGGAACGGGCACGTCTGAAGCTACAAGAGAAAGCCGATGAACTGGCGCGTAACCCGCCACCCGAACTGATCGAAGCCGCGCGCCGGGAGGCCCAGCAAAGCGGCACGAAATAAACCGGAGAACGCGCAAACCATCGGGGCCGCCCCCCGGTTTACCCCGACGAACCGGCCGGCCGCGGCGCGCGACCGCTAAGCCCTGCGGCGTGCCGTCCGCCGGGCATTCACGGCCCCGCCCGGATGCGGCACACTCGCACTTTCCCCGCACGCTCGCGTTCCGATGAAATTCACACCCACGATGTTCCGCGCCTGGCAGACCAAGCGCATCACGCTGCTCGGCATGTCCGGGGTCGGCAAGACGCACATCTCGTCGCTGTTGCGTCGCCATGACTGGTTCCACTATTCCGGCGATTACCGCATCGGCACGCGTTATCTGGACGAGCCCATCCTCGATCTGATCAAGCAGCAGGCCATGCAGGTGCCGTTCCTGCGCGAACTGCTGCGCAACGACTGGATCGACATCCGCAACAACATCAAGATCGTCGATCTGGGGCCGGTGCTGTCGTTCGTCGGCAAACTCGGCAACCCGGATTTCGGCGGGTTGTCGCTGGCGGAGTTCAGCCGACGTCAGGCGCTATACCGCGAAGCCGAGATCGCCGCCATGCGCGATGTGCCGGAGTTCATCCGCAAGGCGCGCGAGATCTACGGTTATGCCCACTTCGTCAACGACGTCGGCGGCAGCCTGTGCGAGCTGGAGGACGACCGCGTCGTGCAGCTGCTGGCGGAGCACACGCTGATCCTGTACATCCAGGTGACCACGCGCGACGAGGAGAACACGCTGATCCACCGCGCGCAGTCGGACCCCAAGCCGCTGTACTACCGCCCGGCCTTCCTGGCCGAGAACCTGCCCATCTACATGGCCGAGCGCGGGCTGGAATACGTCGCGCAGATCGAGCCGGACGATTTCACGCGCTGGGTGTTCCCGCGTCTGTTCCATGCGCGTGTGCCGCGCTATCAGGCCATCGCCGAGCCGCATGGCTATACCGTCACGTCGCGCGAGATCGCCCAGGTGCGCTGCGAGGCGGATTTTCTCGATCTGGTGGAAGCCGCCATCGCGCGCAGCCAGTGACCGGACCGCCAGGACGCCATCATGCCCATCGTCGCCCATAACGAACTGCCCACGCTGCAACGCCTGCGCGCCGCCGGCAGCAACGTCGTGCTGCCGGCGGAGCGCGCCGCGCATCAGGACATCCGGGAACTGCACGTCGGCCTGCTCAACATGATGCCGGACGCCGCACTGGAAGCGACCGAGCGCCAGTTCTTCCGGCTGGTGGGCGAGAGCAACCCGATCGCCCAGTTCCATGTGCATCCGTTCACGCTGGCGCAGATTCCGCGCGGTGACCAGGCTGCCGCGCACATCGCGCGCTACTACGAGTCGTTCGACCAACTGCGCGCGCAGGGGCTGGATGCCCTGATCATCACCGGCGCCAACGTCGCCGGCGAGGACTTGTCCAAGGAGCCGTTCTGGCAGCCGCTGGGAGAAGTCATCGAATGGGCCTGGGACAACGTCACCACCACGCTGTTGTCCTGTCTGGCCACCCATGCCGTGCTGCATTTCCGTCATGAGCAGGCGCGCGTGAAACAGCCGAGCAAGCGTTGGGGTGTGTTCTCCCACCGCGTGCTGGACCCCCGCCACCCGCTGGTGGCGGATGTCAACACGCGCTTCGATGTGCCGCATTCGCGCTGGAACGACATCTCGCGCGCGCAGTTCGAGACTGCCGGGCTGCGCGTGCTGGTGGAGAGCGAAGAGGTCGGCGTGCATCTGGCCACCAGTCATGACGGTCTGCGCATGGTGTTCTTCCAGGGGCATCCGGAGTACGACACCATTTCGCTGTTGAAGGAATACAAGCGCGATGCCTTGCTGTATGCCCAAGGCCACCTGCGCGACTACCCGCCGTTTCCGGCGCATTACCTGCGGCCACGCGAGCAGGCCATCCTGCTGGAATGGCGCGACCGTCTGTTGGCCGCGACGGCGCGGGGCGAGCCGGCGCCGGCCTTCCCGGAACACCTGGTGGCGCCGCATCTGGACAACACCTGGCACGATACCGCCGAGGCGGTCATCGGCAACTGGCTGGGGTGCATGTATCAGGTCACCCACCATGAACGCACCAGGCCGTTCATGGATGGCATCGATGCCAATGACCCATTGGGTTTGTATGGCGCGTGAACATGGCATAATCCGCCGCTAGCCCAATTTGCGCAGTCCGACTACGGAGGAATCGATCGTGGCATCCACAGCCAAGAAGCCGACCGGCAAGAGCGCATCGAGCAGCGCCAGCAAGGCCACTGCCGGCAAGGCGGCGCCGGCCAAAGCCGGGCGCGCGGACGCGCCGTCCGAAGCGCCAGCCGTCGTCGCCGCAGCAAGCACCGGCAAGACCATGAAAGCGACCGCCCCCGGTTCCGGGAAAGCCACCGCCAAGAGCGCCAAAGCGCCCGCCGATGCCATCCCGCGCAACGATGCCGAACTGCTGGCCATGCCGGAATCGGCCTACATGAACGAGGCCCAGCTCGCCTATTTCAAGGCCAAGCTGATCGCCATGCGCGATGAGATCCTGCAGAACGCGCGCGAGACGGGCGAACACCTGAAAGAGAACGAGGTGTTCGCCGATCCCAACGACCGCGCCACCGTGGAGGAGGAGAACCTGCTGGAACAGCGCGTGCGTGACCGCGAGCGCAAGCTGCTGAAGAAGATCAACGCCTCGCTGGCGCGCATCGAGGAAGGCGAGTACGGCTATTGCCTGGAAACCGGCGAACCCATCGGCCTGCCCCGGCTGCTGGCGCGTCCCACCGCCGAACTGTCGATCGAGGCGCAGGAGAAGCACGAGCGCATGGAAAAGCTGTACGCCGACTGAGCGGCGCTTCCCGACGAAAAAGCCGGGCGATGCCCGGCTTTTTCGTTGATGCGGTGGCGCGCCGTTCGCGCCCCGGTGCGCTGGCGCGGCCTAGCGCACCACTTCCTTCAACTGCTCCAGGATCGCCGGGTTCTCCAGCGTCGAGGTGTCCTGCGTGATCTCCTCGCCCTTGGCCAGCGTGCGCAGCAGGCGGCGCATGATCTTGCCGGAGCGGGTCTTGGGCAGGTTGTCGCCGAAGCGGATCTCGTCCGGTTTGGCGATGGGGCCGATCTCGCGTGCGACATGCGCGCGCAGGTCGTTGACGATCTGGCGCGCATCGTCGCCGCTGGGGCGCGGGCGCTTCAGCACCACGTAGGCGACGATGGCCTCGCCCTTGACCTCGTGCGGCTTGCCGACCACCGCGGCTTCCGCCACCAATTCGTGCGACACCAGCGCCGATTCGATCTCCATGGTGCCCAGACGGTGGCCGGACACGTTGAGCACGTCGTCGATGCGGCCCATGATGGTGAAGTAGCCGGTCTTGGGGTCACGCACCGAACCGTCGCCGGCGAGATACAGGCGGCCGCCCAGTTCCTCCGGGTAGTAGCTCTTGCGGAAGCGTTGCGGATCGCCCCAGATGGTGCGGATCATCGACGGCCAGGGCTTCTTGATCACCAGGAAACCGCCCTGGCCCCAAGGCACGTCGTGCCCGGCCTCGTCGACGATCTCGGCCATGATGCCGGGGAACGGCAGCGTGCACGAGCCCGGCACCAGGGGCGTCACGCCCGGCAGCGGCGTGATCATGTGGCCGCCGGTCTCGGTCTGCCACCAGGTATCGACGATGGGGCAGCGCCCGCCGCCCACCTGCTCGTAATACCACATCCAGGCCTCCGGGTTGATCGGCTCGCCCACCGTGCCGAGCACGCGCAGGCTGGACAGGTCGTAACGGGTCGGGTGATGCTCGGGATGGCCTTCGCCCAGCTTGATCAGCGAGCGAATCGCGGTCGGTGCGGTATAGAAGATGTTGACCTTATGGTCCTGGATCATGCGCCAGAAGCGGCCCGGATCCGGATGGGTGGGCACGCCCTCGAACACGATCTCGGTGGCGCCGCAGGCCAGCGGCCCGTAGGTGATGTAGGTGTGGCCGGTCACCCAGCCGATGTCCGCCGTGCACCAGAACACGTCGTCGGCCTTCAGATCGAAGGTCCATCGGGTGGTCAGCACCGCATGCAGCAGGTAGCCGCCGGTGGCATGCTGCACACCCTTGGGCTTGCCGGTGGAGCCGGAGGTATAGAGCAGGAACAGCGGGTGCTCGGCTTCCACCCATTCCGGCTCGCAGGCGTCGGCCTGGTCGGCCACCACGTCGTGCCACCACATGTCACGCCCCGTGGTCATCACGCAGGTGCCGCCGGTACGGCGGTAGACCACGACGTGACGCACGCTGTCGCAGCCGGGCATGCCCAGCGCCTCGTCCACCGCGGGCTTGAGCGGCAGATGACGGCCGCCGCGGCACTGCTCGTCGGCGGTGATCACCATCACCGCGCCGGCATCCTCGATGCGGTCGCGCAACGACTGTGCGGAGAAACCGCCGAACACCACCGAGTGGGTGGCGCCGATGCGCGCGCACGCCTGCATGGCCACCACGCCTTCGATGGACATCGGCAGATAGATGACGACGCGATCACCCTTGCGCACCCCCAGACTTTTGAGTGCGTTTGCGAAGCGCCCGACGCGCGCCAGTAGTTCGGAATAGCTGACCCGGGTCACCGTGCCGTCGTCGGCCTCGAAGATGATCGCTGTCTTGTCGCCCAGACCGGCTTCGACATTGCGGTCCAGACAGTTGTAGGAGACGTTCAGCCGGCCATCGGCGAACCAGCGGTAGAACGGTGCGTCGGACTCGTCCAGCACCTGCGTGAACGGCTGCTTCCAGGTTACGTGCTCGCGCGCCAGGCGTGCCCAGTAGCCGGGGTAATCGGCTTCGGCCTCGGCGCACAGCGCGCGGTAGGCGTCCATGCCCGAGACGTTGGCCTGGGCGACGAATTCGGGGCTGGGCGCGAAGACACGGTGCTCGTGCAGAACGGATTCGATGGTGGTGCTCATGGCTCGGCGTCTCCTCAGACGGCAGATGGATGGATGGATCGCTTCCTCCCCCTAGGAAGCGGCAAAATTAGGCCACTTCCGCCATTTTGGCAAATCGCCGGAGCCGCGCCATGACGCCAGCCGAACCGCCAGACCTGATCGAACATGCCGCCGCCTACAGCCGCTGGCTGCGCCGTCGCCTCGACGCCTCGCCGGCCTTGGGCGGATGGCTGGCGGAGCACCTGGCGACGCCGTGTGAGCGCGCGTCCATGGCGGCCTGGCTGGGTGACGCCATCGGCGACGAGGCCACGCTCAGGACGCGCCTGCGCCGGCTACGCGAACGCGTGTTCGCGCGGGTCATGACGCGTGATCTGAACGGGCTGGCGGACCTCGCCGAGGTCACGCGCACGTTGAGCGATCTGGCCGAACTGTGCGTGCGCACGGCACTCGACTGCCTGCACCGCGATCTCGCCGGCGTGCATGGCGAGCCGCTCGATTCCGCCGGCCGGGCGCAGCGCATGATGGTGGTGGCCATGGGCAAACTCGGCGGCGGCGAACTCAACGCCTCGTCCGACATCGACCTGATTTTCGTCTACCCGGAGGACGGTGAGACCGCCGGGCCGCGCCGCATCGGCAACTTCGAGTTCTTCCGCCGCCTGGGCCGGCGCCTGATCCTGGCGCTGGACGACGCCACGGCGGACGGTCATGTGTTCCGCGTCGACATGCGCCTGCGTCCCTACGGCGATTCCGGCCCGCTGGTGTCCAGCCTGGCCATGCTGGAGGACTACTTCTACACCCAGGCGCGTGAATGGGAGCGCTACGCCTGGATCAAGGGCCGGGCGATCACCGGCGACGCGGCGCGCATCGACGAACTGGAACGGCTGCGCGTGCCGTTCGTGTTCCGCAAGTATCTCGACTTCGGCGTGTTCCGCTCCATGCGCGAACTGCACGAGCAAATCCGGCGCGAGGTGGCGCGCAAGGACATGGCCGACAACATCAAGCTCGGTCCCGGCGGCATCCGCGAGATCGAGTTCATCGCCCAGGTGTTCCAGCTCATCCGCGGCGGCCAGAAACCCTCGCTGCGCATGCGGCCGACGCGCACCCTGCTGCACCAGCTCGCTGCCTATGAGCTGCTGCCGGAAGCCCAGGCCACGGCGCTGGAGGAAGCCTATGTGTTCCTGCGCAACTTGGAACATCGTCTGCAATATCTGGACGATGCGCAGACGCAGCGTCTTCCGGGCAACGACGCGGACCGCGCGCGCGTGGCCGGCGCCATGGGCTACGCCGACTGGGCCGGCCTGCTGGCGCGTCTCGATCCGCTGCGGCGCCGGGTGTCCGGCCAGTTCGAACAGGTGTTCGGCGCACCGCAGGCGGATCAGTCGGCGCACCCGCTGGCCGGCCTGTGCGATCTGCCGGCGGCCGATGCGCGGGATCGCCTGGCCCTGGCCGGCTATGTCGAGCCGGACGAGGCGCTGGCCCTGCTCGAAGGTTTTCGCCGCAGCGCGCGCTATGCCGGCCTGCCGGCGGCCAACCAGCAGGCGCTGGACGGCCTGCTGCCGCCGCTGATCGAAGTGATCGCGCCGCTGCCCAACGCACGCGACACGCTGGGGCGGGTACTGACGCTGCTGGAGGCCATCGCACGCCGCGTCACCTACCTGTCGCTGCTCAAGGAATATCCGCAGACATTGCGCCAGCTCGTGCGTCTGCTGGCCGCCAGCCCGTGGGCGGCGCAGTACCTGACCAGCCAGCCGCACCTGCTCGACGAACTGCTCGATCACCGCCAGCTCATGGCGCCCCCGGACTGGGCGCGCGCGCGCCTGGAACTGCGCGAGCGTCTGGCCGCGCACGCCGGCGACGTCGAACGCCAGATGGACGAACTGCGCCATTTCAAGCACTCCGAGACCTTCCGCCTGCTGGCCCAGGATCTGGCCGGCGTGTGGAGCGTGGAAAAGCTGTCCGACCAGCTCACCGCGCTGGCCGACCTGCTGGTGCAGGCCACGCTCGACCTGGTGTGGGCCGGCTTGTCGGGGCGCCACCGCGAGCAGCCCGCATTCGCGGTCATCGCCTACGGCAAGCTGGGCGGCAAGGAACTGGGTTACGCCTCCGACCTGGATCTGGTGTTCCTGCACGACGACCCGCACCCGTCCGCGCAGGAAATCTACGCCCGGCTGGGCAAGCGTCTGATCACCTGGATGAGCACGCACACCGCCGCCGGCACGCTGTACGACACCGATCTGCGCCTGCGCCCGGACGGCGCCGCCGGCCTGCTGGTCAGCGGCGTCGAGGCTTTCGCCGAGTATCAGGCGCGGCAGGCCTGGACCTGGGAACACCAGGCGCTGACACGCGCCCGCTACTGCTGCGGCGACGCCGGCGTGGGCGAGCGCTTCGAGACCATCCGCGACGACGTGCTGGCGCAGCCGCGCGATCCCGACCGGTTGCGCGCCGACGTGCTCGCCATGCGCGCCAAGATGCACGCCGGCCATCCCAATGACAGTGGCCTGTTCGATCTGAAGCACGACGCCGGCGGACTGGTGGACGTCGAGTTCGCGGTGCAATACCTGGTGCTGGCCCATGCCGGCGCGCACGCGGAACTGCGCGCCAACGTCGGCAACATCGCCCTGCTGCGTCGCGCCGGTGCGCTGGGCCTGATCCCGGCCGTCATTGGTGATGCCGCCGCCGATGCCTACCGCGAACTGCGTCGCCGCCAGCATGCCCTCAAGCTGCAGGGCGCCGAACACGCACGCACCGAACACGGCGGCCTGGCGCAGGAGATCAACGCGGTGCGGGCGCTGTGGACCAACGTGTTCGGGCCGGATGCATGACCCGCGGCTCGGGCGGGTTCACGCCATGCTGAACGCGACGAAGGCGATCTCGTCACCGCCGCGGATGGCCGTTTCGGCATCCGCGAACTGCTTGTTGACGGTGATGCGCATGCTCTCGCGCGGTTTTTCGAACACCGTGGTCCAGTGCTCGCCGCGTCGCGCCAGGTGCGCCATCAGTTGACCGACGGTCTTTACCGTCATGGGCAGGAACAGGATCTCGCTGTCGCGGTTGAGCATGCCGACCAGGTGGCCGAAATAGAGGATGGTGATCTGCTGGCTCATGGGGAACACGGGAGTAGCGGAAACGGCGAGAGTATACGCAGCGCGGACGGGCACCGTTCGGCCGGCTGCCGGCCGGAATCCGGGATAATGCGCGCATGCCTGCCGATCTGCTGGAGACCCTCAATCCCGAACAACGCGCCGCGGTCACCGCGCCCGGTTCCGCGCTGGTGCTGGCCGGCGCCGGTTCCGGCAAGACGCGGGTGCTGACCACGCGCATCGCCTGGCTGATCCAGACGGCCCAGGTCAGCCCCATGGGGCTGATGGCGGTGACCTTCACCAACAAGGCCGCGAAGGAGATGCTCACGCGCCTGTCCGCGTTGCTGCCGATCAACACGCGCGGCATGTGGGTGGGCACCTTTCACGGCCTGTGCAACCGCCTGCTGCGTATCCACCACCGCGACGCCGGGCTGCCGCAACGGTTCACCATCCTGGATGGCGGCGACCAGTTGGCGGCGGTCAAACGCGCGTTGCGTGCGCTCGATGTCGATACCGACAAGTACGACCCGCGCAAGGTGCAGAGCTTCATCAACCAGCACAAGGAGGCCGGGGTGCGCGCCGACCGGGTGGAGGCCTGGGATCCCTACAGCCGCCACCTGGCCGAGTATTACGCCGCCTACGATGCGCAATGCCAGCGCGAAGGCGCGGTCGATTTCGCCGAACTGCTGCTGCGCGCATTCGAGCTGCTGTCGCGCAACGCGCTGCTGCGCGAACACTATCAGGCGCGCTTCCGGCACATCCTGGTGGACGAATTCCAGGACACCAGCCGGCTGCAATACGAATGGCTCAAGCTGTTCAAGGGGCCGCAGGGCGCGTTGTTCGCGGTGGGCGACGACGACCAGTCGATCTACGCCTTCCGCGGCGCCCACGTCGCCAACATGCGTCTGTTCCTGCATGACCTGGCCATTGCCGAGCCGATCAAGCTGACACGCAACTACCGCTCGGTGTCCACCATACTCGATGCCGCCAATGCCGTGATCAGCCACAACGCCGACCGTCTGGGCAAGGACTTGTGGACCGACGCTGGCGCGGGCGAGCCCATCCGCCATTTCGAGGCGGGCGACGATGCCGAGGAGGCGCGCTTCATCGCCAGCGAGATCGAGGCGCGCAGAAGCGACGGCGAGCCTTACCGGCAACAGGCGGTGCTGTATCGCGCCAACGCACAGTCGCGCGCCATCGAACATGCGCTGTTCTCCGCCGGCATCCCCTATCGCGTCTATGGCGGCCTGCGTTTCTTCGAACGCGCCGAGATCAAGCATGCGCTCGCCTACCTGCGTCTGGCGGCCTGGCCGGACGACGACAACGCGCTGCTGCGCGTGGTCAATTTTCCGGCGCGCGGCATTGGCGCGCGCAGCCTCGAACAGCTCGCGGACGATGCCGCGGCGGCCGGCACCAGCCTGTGGGCGGCGGCCTGCCGCGCCGGGCGCAAGTTCGTGCCATTCGTGCAACTGATCGAGGCGCTGCGCCAGGAGGTCACCGGCCTCGGCCTGGTGGCGGCGGTCGAGCACGTGGTCGTGCGCAGCGGCCTGCTGGAACACTACGGCAACGACAGGGACGGCGCCGAGCGCATCGACAACCTCACCGAACTGGCCAACGCAGCCGGCGCCTACGCCGCGGAGAGCGATGACCAGAGCCTGGAAGGCTTCCTCGCCCATGCCGCGTTGGAAGCCGGCGAGCACGAGGCGGCGCAGGGCCAGGATGCGGTGCAGTTGATGAGCGTGCATGCCGCCAAGGGGCTGGAATTCTTCAGCGTGTACCTCACCGGCCTGGAGGAGGGGCTGTTCCCGCACGACAACAGCCTGAATCAGCAGGGCGGGCTGGAGGAGGAACGCCGGCTGATGTACGTCGCCATCACGCGCGCGCGGCGCCAGCTCTACCTGACGCACGCGCGCGCGCGTCTGTTGCACGGCCAGACGCGCTACGCCCTGCCGTCACGCTTTCTCGACGAAATCCCGGCCGGCCTGGTGCGCTCGCTGTCCCGCCGCATCGCGCCGGCGCCGTCCGTCGCCGTCGCACCCGCGGCCGCGCCGGTCCGCCGCACGGCGTCACAGCCGTTCCAGGTGGGCGCGCGGGTGCTGCACCCGCGCTATGGCGAAGGCGTGGTCGGCGCCTATCAGGGACAGGGACCGGACACGGAGATCCGTGTCCGCTTTCCCAAGGTGGGCGACAAGTGGTTCATTCTCGATTACGCCCGTCTGACGGCGGTGGGATGAACCAGACCGAACGGTTCTGCCGCATCGACCAGTTGCTCAGCGAGCGGGCGCCGGTGACCTTCCGCGCGCTGCAGGCGGCGCTGGAGGTCTCGCGCGCCACCTTGCGGCGCGATCTCGTCTATATGCGCGACCGGCTCAATGCGCCCATCGTCTACGACCGCCTGGCCGGCGGTTACCGCTTCGCCCAGGATCGCGGGCGGGTCGGCAAAGCCTATGAACTGCCCGGCCTGTGGTTCTCGGCGGCGGAGATCCATGCGCTGCTGACCATGCGGCATCTGCTCGCCAACCTCGACCCCGGCGGCATCCTGACGCCGCACGTCGAGCCGCTGATGGCGCGTCTGAACGCGCTGCTCGGCAGCGCGGCCGATGCGGCCGAGGAAATCCGTCGCCGCGTGCTGGTGGCGGGTGTCGGCCAGCGTCGCTTCGAACTGGCGCATTTCCAGCGCGTCGGCTCCGCCCTGCTGCGGCGCAAGCGTCTGCACATCACCTATCTGGCCAAGGGTAGCGGCGAACGCAGCGAGCGCGAGGTGTCGCGCCGCAGCGTCGACCAGGTGCTCGGCCCCGGCCTCGCTGCGCGAACGGGTGCGGGCGGAGCTTGTGCGCGCGGCGGCACGGTACGGCGCAGCGACGCCGCCGTAGCGCCCGGTGGTGTCGACCGGGCCAGCGGTGGAAACCGCTACCGCCCGGCCCGCCACCGGAGAAGCGCAGCGGCGCCGCTCACAGCCAGTGCACGCGCGCGTCGGCGTAGACCAGCGCCACGCGCACCAGCTTGGCGGGGAACAGGGCCTCGGCGGCGCGGCGGTAGCGCGCCATCTGTTCCAGGTGGGGTAGCGAGCGGCGTGCCAGATCGGCTTCGTCGAGCCCGCCGGTCTTGTAGTCCAGCACCCAGACTTCGCGTTCGAACTCGACCAGCCGGTCGATGCGTGCGATGCCGCCGTCCGGGTCGAGGAACTCCAGCTCGTCGCGCGCGCGCAGGTGCTGACCGGGCTGGAACGCCGGCGCCAGTTCGGGAATCGCCAGTATGGCGCGGGCACAGCGCACCACCCGTGCCGCTTCCGCGTCATCCAGATCGGCCAAACGGGCGGCCGCGTCGGCACCCTGAGTGTGCGCCTCCAGCCAGGCATGCACGCGGATGCCGAAGGCCGTCTCCGGCCCGGAGGCGGGCGTACGCTCGCCCACGCGCGGCGGCGCACACGGCGGCGGCGCATCGGCTGCTGCCGATGGGGCCGGCCCGCGTGCCGGACCGGCCGCGTCGAGCCAACGCATCTCCGGCAACGACGCCAATTCCGCGCGTGCCAGCGCGGCGCGCGCCTGCGCCAGCCAGTGGCCGGATGCGGGCTGATCGGCGTCGTCGCCAGCACCGTCGATGCCGCTGATGAACAGCGCCTGGCGCGCGCGCGTCATGGCCACGTACAGCAGGTTGAGCCGTTCCCGCCCGGCTTGCTCGCGTTCCTGCGCGAACAGCGCGTCGCGTCCGGGGCCGCGCCAGTCCTTGCCGCCGTACAGCGAGAAATGCGTCGGCCGCTCGGCGTCCGCCGGCCAGGCGAGCGCCACGCCGCTTGCATCGCCGTCGCGCGTCTCCTGGTCCGCCTTGATCACGAACACCACCGGCGCCTCCAGGCCCTTGGCGGCATGGATGGTGAGCATGCGCACCGCATCACCGCTGGCCGATGGGGGTTCGTCCGGCCCCTCATGGCCGGCCACGTCGCGCAAGCGGCGCAGTTCATCGAGGAAGCGCGGCAGGCTGGGATAGCGCCCACCGCCCAGGGCCAGGGCCAGGTCGAGCAGGGCACGCAGGTTGGCCGACACGCCGGCGACCCGATGCGCCGGCACGGCCATGGCGTAGCGCGCCGGCAGGTCGGCCTGGTGATAGATGCGATCGAGCAGGTCGTGTGCCGGCAACACGCCCGCCACTTGCCGCCAGGCGTGCAGCAGCGCGGCGGCGCGCAGCACGTGCGCGGGCGCACCGGGGCCGCACGCCCAGCGTTCCAGCGCCGCCCACCAGCCGCCGCGCGCGGCATCGCGCGCCAGCCGGGCGAGATCGTCGTCGTCGCAGCCGAACACCGGTGACCGCAACGCGCGGGCCAGCGCCAGGTCGTCGTGCGGGGTCAACAGCGCCTGCAGCAGTGCGGCGATGTCACCGGCTTCCAGCGTGTCGAGCAGGCCGCCGCGCCGGTCGCCGACATAAGGAATGCCGGCGCGGCGGAAGGCGTCCTCGAACACATCCAGATCGGCGCGGGTGGCGAACAACACCAGCACGTCGCTGAAACGCGCCGGGCGTCCGCCTTGCTCGGCCAGTTGCAGGTGGCCGACCAGCTCGACGATGCGCGCCGCCACGCGCCGTGCCTCCTCCGTGCGCCGGTGAGGCAGCGCCGGCGGCGGCTCGGACAGTGGCGCGCGCCAGGCCGCTGCCGGCGGCGCGGCCGGCACGGGCACCGCCGGCATCACCTCGCACCAACCCGGCAGCGCGCTCTGGTGCGCCCGGTGCGGGCGGAAATCCGGGTAGTCCGCACGGTCGGCGAACAGCGCGTTGACCCAGGCGACCACGCGCGGCGCGCAGCGGCGCGTCTCGTCGTGGGGAAAGTGACGCGCGTCGTAATGGCGCGCCAGCCAGTCGGCGGCGACGGCGAACAGGCGCGGCTCGGCGCGCCGGAAACGGTAGATGGACTGCTTGGCGTCACCCACGAGGAACACGCTGGGGCGCGCGCCATCGGCCCCGTAGGCGTCCAGCCAGGCACGCAGGACGCGCCACTGCAACGGGTTGGT
The DNA here is from genome assembly GCA_937949525.1 of uncultured Burkholderiales bacterium. Lineage (GTDB taxonomy): Bacteria > Pseudomonadota > Gammaproteobacteria > Burkholderiales > Thiobacillaceae > PFJX01. The sequence continues at coordinate 16,319 of CALEDT010000049.1, forward strand.
ATCCTGGAACTCGTCCAGCAGCAGGTGTCGCCAGCGCGCGTCCAGCTTCATCAGCAGCGCGGCGGCGGCTTCGTCGTCGGCGAGCAGGCGGGCGGCCTCGATCTCGGCATCGGTGAAATCCAGGCCGGCGCGTGCCTCCTTGAGCTGCTGGTAGACGTTCAGGTAAGCCACGCCGGCGGTCAGGCCGAGCCGGTTCAGACGCAGCGCGCGCCTTTCCCGCAACGTATCCCGGCAGGCCAGCACGCGCGCGCACAGGCGTTCGTGCAGCGCGACGTAACGTTCCGCCCGCGCGTCGCCCAGACTGGCGCGCAGCGCCTTGCCGGCGTTCAACTTGCGCGCATCGCCGGTGGTGGTCAGCAACGCCCCGGTCAGCGCCGCGAACGCCGCTTCGAGTGCGGCGGCGTCGTCACCGCCCGGCTGTGCCGTCGGCCACGCGCGTTGCAGCCGCACCAGACGCTCCGCTTCGCGCGGCACCCGTCCGGCCTCGATGGCCAGCAGCTCGCGGTACGCGTCCAGTTCGGCCAGGAAGGCGCGGTCACGGTACAGCTCGCCCAGGGGGTCGGCCGCCTCATCGACCCCGAGCAGTTCGGCCAGGTGCGCGCAGGCGGCCGCCACCGGGTCGGCCTCGCCCTCGCTTACCGCCCACCATTCCGCGCGCCGCGCCAGCAGCGCGTCCAGCAAGCCGCGCGTGCCGGCCAGCGACGTCTCAGCGGTGAGCGCGGCGAACGCGGTCTCCGCCGCGCTGCCGCGCTCGCGGCCCAGGCGCTGGGCGAAGGCATACCAGGCTTCCTCGCGCAGCAATGCGACGTCGTCGATCACCTCCGTCGCCGGCCGCAGCGGCAATGGCGCCGCGGTCAACAGGTGCAGGAACCAGCCGTGGAACGTGGTGATCATCGGCCCCGGCGCGGCATCCAGCACCTGTTCCAACAGTCCGCGCGCGCGCGGCAGCGTGGCGCGCGCAGCCGCCTCGTCCAGTCCGCGCTGCATCAGAAAATCCAGGGCATCCACTTCCGGCAACAAGGCCAGATCGCGCAGCCAGGCATCCAGGCGCTGGCGCATCTCCGCCGCCGCCTTGCGCGTGAAGGTGATCGCCAGGATCTCCGACGGCGCCGCACCGGCCAGCAGCAGCCGCAGCAGGCGTGATACCAGCAGCCAGGTCTTGCCGCTGCCGGCACAGGCGGACACCACCGCGTTGGTGGTGGGGTCCAGCGCGGGCAGCAGCGGGTTGTCCGGGGGCGTCATGATCGGCGCGGGAGGGTGGGAATCGGGGGCATTCTATTGGAGCCGGTGAAGCGAGGGGTCGGCGTGGAGGCCAACGCTCCAAACGCTTGACAATCATTCTCATTAACCGCAAGAATGCGGTCATCGTTGCAGCAGGGAAGCTCGTCATGTACGTCTGTATCTGTCAGGCCGTGACCGAACGGCAGGTGCGCGATGCGGTGCAGAACGGTGTGCAGTCCATGCGCGCACTGCGCGAACATCTGGGCGTCGCCGCGGAATGCGGCAAGTGCGCGCGCTGCGCGCATGGCATCCTGAAGGAGTGCCGCAACTGCCCGCGCGACGAACAGGCGGCCTGCGCCGCTTGAGTCGGCCGGCGCCGGCCGCGGAATTCGCCTGCGTTTGCCTATAATGCCGGCACACGCCGCCGTCGCGGCGTCGCGGTCTCCCCAGCCAGCCGGCTTGCCGGCAAGCCACGGCCCGCCACGCGCGGGTGCTCCCATGCGAGCCGCTCTGATCCCCATGAGAGGAGTGTTCCCATGAAAGGCGACAAAAAGGTCATCCAGTTGCTCAACAAGGCGCTCACCGTCGAGCTCACCGCCATCAACCAGTATTTCCTGCACGCGCGCATGTACAAGAACTGGGGCCTCACCGCCCTGGGACGGCACGAGTACGAGGAATCCATCGAGGAGATGAAACACGCCGACAAGCTGATCGAGCGCATCCTGTTCCTCGAAGGGCTGCCCAACCTGCAGACCCTCAACAAGCTGGCGATCGGCGAGAACGTGCCGGAATGCCTGGCCGGCGATCTCAAACTGGAGCTGGCCGGCCGCGAGCTGTACCTGGAGGCCATCCAGTACTGCGAGTCGGTGCGCGATTACGTGTCGCGGGAAATCCTGGACGACATCCTCGAGGACACCGAGGCGCACATCGACTTCCTGGAGACCCAGATCGAACTGATCGACAAGGTCGGTCTGCAGAACTACCTGCAAAGCGCGATGGGTGAACTGGGCAGTTGACGCCATGCCCGCCCCGGGGCGGGCGACCGGGGGCGTCGCCGGTCAGCCTGTCGCCTCGGCCGCGCGCGCCGCGGCGTCCATCGCGCGCAAACCTTCCTCCACGCCGGCGGCATGGGTCAGGCGCGCGACGTTGTCCTTGGTGAAGAAACCCTGGAAGTCGCCGAAGCGCTGCACGTACTCGATGATCAGGCTGGAGTACTCGGATGCGCTGGAGAAGATCTGCTTCAACCCGGCCTCCTCGCTGCCGATCACGTCCAGCAGGAAGCTCTGGCCGCAATCGCGCAGGGCATCCACCACGTAGTCGATGTTGGCCTTGCCGGCGGTGCGGCCGTCGTTCACCGCCACGGCCAGGTGGTGCAGGCGCGGGCCGTAGTTGCGCACGAAGGCTTCCGTGGGCGAGGGCAGTTGCAGCAGGTGGTTGACGAAGTAGGGATGATTGGCGGCGGTGAACACCTTGGCCGGGCTCTCCAGCTCGTTGGCGTGGTGCACGCTCTTGGTGACGTTGGTCGAGGAATTCTGGTCGGCGATGTCGTAGGAGCCCCAGTAGTAGTAGCTGGTCAAGGTCAGGTACTCCAGGATCGCCGCCTCGCGGTTCTGGCTGTACACGCGCGTGGCCAGGTGATCGATGGGCAGCAGCCGCTCGGCCAGCCCGAGCCGCTGCTGCGTGTCCTTGGCCGCCTCATAGGCGGCCTGCACGTCGGCGCGGATGCTGGACAGGCCCAGCGCATACACGCGCAGTTCGTCCTCCGGGCGCTCCCAGTAGCCGACGATGTTGTGGGTATACGGACTGGGTTTCGCCACCGCCATGTTGCCCGGCAGTTCCAGCTTGCGGATCTGGTCCTGGTTGAAGAAGCGCACGTCGCGCGCCTTTTGCAGCTCCACCACGTCGTGCAGGCTGGTGACGCGGAAGATCTCGCCCATGTAGCGCGAGTTGGGCTTCTGCGCGCCGATCGGATAGACCTCGTTGAGGCTGCGGAAGATGCCGCGGGTGTTGGCATCCTTGACCTCGCGCACCAGCACGTCCGGTGCGCGCATGTCGATGCGCAGCACGTGGGTGTAATGGCTTTCCGACTCCAGCGTCACCAGATAATGGTAGGGCGTCATCAGGCACAGCTCGCCGACGTAGGCGATGGAATGACCGGGCTCCACGGTGATCATCAGGGTGTCGATCTGCCGGATCCGGCTGGTGAGCCCGCCGCGGTCGCGCTCCTCCAGGAGCCGCACCAGATACTCCTCGAAGAAGTCCGAATTCTGCTTGTCGCCGTAGCGGGGAAAGTCGAGCGAGGCGGAGATCATTGGGTCATTCCCTGTTCCTGGATGGCGGTCTTCTGGTGCAGATAGAAATACTGCCGCGAGATGGCGTCGTGCAGCGCGGCAAGATCGGCCTGCAACTGGTCGAGATTGTGGTGCAGGGTCTCCGGCGAAACGTCGCTGAAATCCATGGCGCCGAGCCGGCGCCAGGCGTGGCGCGCCACGTTGAGCGGCTTGTGGTAGTTGACCAGTTCCGACAGGCAGCTCTCGATTTCGCCCAGGCAGTGTTCCACCGTGCGCGGGAAATGCGGATCGGTGAGCAGGAACCTGACCACGGCCGGACCGGACACGTGCACGCCGACATGCTGGCGATACATCTGGTAGGCCGACAACGCGTTCAGCGTACTCATCCACAGGCGTTCGCGCGCCGCCTCGGCGGCGGCCGGGTCATCCGGCAGGCGCACGGCGGAGTTGACGTCGATGATGCGCGTGGTCATGTCGGCGCGCTCCAGATTGCGTCCCAGCTTGGTGAACTGGTAGGCGAGGTCGTGGCTCATCGAACCCATCAGCAGACCGATCACCGATTGGCGCCGTTCGATGATGCCGTTGAGTACCTCGTAACGTTGGCTGCGGCCATGCGTGGCGCGCGCGGCGTTGTCGCGAACGTACAGGTACAGCGCGTTGATGCGTTCCCAGATCTCCATGGGCAGCACTTCGCGGAAGGTGCGCGTGTTCTCGCGCGCGCTGTGGATGCTGGCGATGATGGAGCCGGGGTTGCGTGCATCCAGGATCAGGAAGCGCAGGATGTCGGCTTCGTTGGCGCTGGCGTAATGCTCGTGATAGAGCTGGTCCAGGCCGGCCACCTTGAGCAGCACGTCCCAGCCGATGGATGCGGCGCGCGGCAGATCCAGCAGCACCTGCGTGGTGCTGTTGATGAAGCGCGCGGTGTTCTCCGCGCGCTCCAGGTAGCGCGCCATCCAGTAGAGGTTTTCGGCGACTCGGGAAAGCATGTCGGGCTCCTAATCCACGTCGACGATCCAGGTATCCTTGGCGCCGCCGCCCTGCGAAGAATTGACCACCAGCGAGCCGGCCTGCATGGCCACGCGCGTGAGCCCGCCGGTGGTGGCGTACAGGCGGTCGGATTGCAGCACGAACGGGCGCAGATCCAGGTGGCGCGGCTCCAGGTGGTCGTCGATCAGGGTCGGCGCGGTGGACAGCGCCAGCGTCGGCTGGGCCATGTAGTTGCGCGGGTTGGCGCGGATCAGCCCGGCGAAGGTGGCGCGCTCCTGCGCCGTCGCGCGCGGGCCGATCAGCATGCCGTAGCCGCCCGACTCGTTGGCCGGTTTGACCACCAGGCGGTCCAGGTTGGCGAGCACGTGGTCGCGCTCGTCGTCGTGCATGCACAGGTAGCTGGGCACGTTGGGGATGATCGGGTCCTGGTCCAGGTAGTAGCGGATCACCTTGGGCACGTAGGCATACACCACCTTGTCGTCGGCCACGCCGGCGCCGGGGGCATTGGCGATGCCGACGTTGCCGGCGCGCCAGGCGCGCATCAGTCCGGCCACGCCCAGCACGGAATCGGTGCGGAACACCTCGGGATCGAGAAAGTCGTCGTCGATGCGCCGGTAGATCACGTCCACCCGGCGCAGGCCGGCGATGGTCTTCATGTATACGCAATCGTCGTCGTCGACCACCAGGTCGCTGCCCTCCACCAGGAAGGCGCCCATCTTCTGCGCCAGGTAGCTGTGTTCGAAGTAGGCGGAGTTGAAGATGCCCGGCGTCAGCACCGCGATCACCGGCCGCACGCCGGTGCGCGGCGACAGCGCTGCCAGCGTGTCGTGCAGCCGGGTGGGGTAATCGTCCACCGGCGCGATGGCGGTCTCCTGGAACAGTTCGGGAAACAGGCGTTTCATCAACTGGCGGTTTTCCAGCATGTAGGACACGCCGGACGGTACGCGCAGGTTGTCCTCCAATACGTAGACCGTGCCGTCGCGGTCACGCACCAGATCGGTGCCGCAGACGTGCGCCCACACCCCAAAACGGGGCGTCATGCCCACGCACTGCGCGCGAAAACTGCGCGAGCCCTCCAGCACCTCGCGCGGGAACACCCCGTCCCGGATGATGCGCTGCGCGTTGTACAGGTCGTCGATGAACAGGTTGAGCGCGGTGAGCCGCTGTTTCAGGCCCGCCTCGATGCGCGCCCATTCCTTGCGCGCCATCACCCGCGGAATGATGTCGAACGGCCAGGCGCGGTCGATGTTGCCCGCTTCGCTGTACACCGTGAAGGTGATGCCCATGGTCATGATCGCCGCGTTGACGGCCTGGCGACGGGCCTCCAGCGTGGCCCCGTCGAGCGCGCCCAGATGCGCGAACAGCGCACGCGCGGCCGGGCGCGGTTGGCCGTCGGCGTCGATCAGTTCGTCGAAGAATCCCCCGGCATCGTAGCGGCTGGCGGTCAAGCTCATGGTCTGTGCTCCTGTGTCTGGCACCAACCCTGCAAGGACCATGCCATTGTCGCGGCGCAGCCCGGCCATGGGGTATGCTTGCCCGAACTCACCCCGACCGGAACGAGGAACGACCATGACCTATTGCGTGGCCATGCTGATGGAAGCCGGCCTGGTATTCCTGTCCGACACCCGCACCAATGCCGGTGTCGACCAGATCAACACCTTTCGCAAGATGAGCGTGTTCTCGCAGCCCGGCGAGCGCGTGCTGGTGCTGCTGTCCGCCGGCAACCTGGCGCTGACCCAGTCGGTGGTCAGTCTGCTGTACGAGCGGCAGGGGCGCGAGGGCGAGAACCTGCTCAACGTGCCCAACCTGTTCGAGGCCGCGCGCCACGTCGGCGACTGCCTGCGCGAGGCGCACCGGCGCGACGCCGAGGCGTTCAGGGCGTTCGGCATCGATTTCAATGCCGGCTTCCTGCTCGGCGGCCAGATCCGCGGCGAGCGCATGCGCCTGTTCAACCTCTATGCCGCCGGCAACTTCGTCGAGGCCACGCCCGACACGCCCTATTTCCAGATCGGCGAATCCAAGTACGGCAAACCCATCCTCGACCGCGTGTTCCATTGGCACAGCAGCCTGGAAGAAGCCGCCAAATGCGCGCTGATCTCCATGGATTCGACGCTGAAGTCCAACCTCTCGGTGGGCATGCCGCTGGACATGCTGTGCTACGCGCGCGATACGCACAAGGTGGAACGGCGCGCGCGCATCAACGCCGACGATGCCTATTTCAACCGCCTGCGCGAAGCCTGGGGCGAACGCATCAAGCAGGCTTTCGCCGAACTGCCGGCGTTGGACTGGGATCGTTGCGGCCACCCCTGACACGCCGGCCCTGATGGTGGCACCTCGCCCCATCGTGCTGATCATCGGCTCCGGCCGGTCCGGCACGTCGCTGACCATGCAGGTCCTGGCCGCGTTGGGACTGCGCACCGGTGTCGATCTGATCCCCGCCGACGCCAGCAACCCGCGCGGGTTCTACGAGGATCGCGCCATCGTGCGACTACACGCGGACCTGCTGCGCGCGCTGGGCACGCCGCTGTACGCGCCCCTGCCGGCCGACTGGCTGCATACACCGGTGGCAAGGGCGACGTGCGACGCGCTCGGCCGGCTGTTGTGCCAACGGCTGGCGCAGACCGAAGGCCCATACGGCATCAAGGATCCCCGGCTGAGCACGCTGTATCCGCTTTGGCACGACGTGTTCGATCGGCTCGGCCTGCAACCCCGTGTCATCCTCGCCGTGCGCGACCCGCGCAGCGTGGTGGCGTCGCTGCGGCGGCACTACGGCTTTTCCGCCGACCAAGCCGAGTGGCTCTGGCTGGCGCGCAACAGCGACGCGCTGCTCAACAGCGGCGGGCGCTGCCTGGTGGTGCATTACGAACGGTGGTTCGACCAGCCGCTGCCGCTCGCGCAGGCGCTGTTGCGCCACACCGGGCTCGCGCTGTCCGACGGCAGCGATCCGTCGGCGGTCATCGCCGATCGGGTTTGCGCTGGACTGGACCGCAGCGGCAATGGGATGCCGCTGCCGCGCAATCCCTGGGTACGCAGGTTGTATGGCGCACTCCAGACGCACAGTCCCGCGCCGCATGACGTGGGCGAGCTGTTGTCACTGGCGGGCGACTGCCGGACGGCGCTGGCCCGCGCCACACGCGGCGACCTCCGGTCCGCGCATGCGGGTCTATAAAATCAAATACCTCGTCCAACCAAGCGTGTGTCCCATGCGCCCCACGATCCGTTTCCTGCTCGCGTCGTTCGTTGCGGGCGTCCTGGTGTCCATCGCACCGCCGTCTCGCGCGTCGGCCGACGCCGGGGCGTCCGCGGCGCGCGTGCCCGCCGCCACCCTGTCCGCGTTGCGCGCCAAGGCGCGCGAGCAGGGCAGGGTGCGCGTGTTGGTGGAACTGGCGCCGGACGCGACGCTGCGCGCGTTGCAGCAGGAGCTGGCACCGCCACCGCTCGACGACCACGCGCCCCGCCGCCACAAGCCTTTGCCGGCCGCGCGCGTGGAGGCGCGTGCCGAGACCATCGCCCGGCTGCGCGACCGCCTGCTCACCCGGCTGCCGGCGCGCGACGTGCGCGCCGCCCGCGGCTACCGCCATGTGCCGTTACTGGCGCTGGAGGTCACGCCCGAGGGCCTGGACCACCTGGCCGGCCTGGCGCTGGTGCGGTCGCTGCGCGAGGACGGCGTGCGCCTGCCGCAGCTCACCTCGACCTTGCCGGTCATCGCCGCCGCGCAGGCGTGGAGCCTGGGCGCCACCGGCGCCGGTCAGGCCGTCGCCGTGCTCGATACCGGCGTCGATGCACAGCACCCGTTCCTGCAAGGCAAGGTGATCGCCGAGGCGTGCTACTCGTCCACCTTCGCGCCGCACGGTGCCAGCGCGTTGTGCGCGCCGCGCGGTGGCTCCGGCGCCGGCGCCGCCGCGCCCTGCACTGGTGTTGCCGCGTGCGATCACGGCACGCACGTCGCCGGTATCGCGGCCGGCGACGACGGCAGCTTCAGCGGGGTGGCACCGCAGGCCGGCGTCATTGCCATCCAGGTGTTCAGCCGCTTCGACAACCCCAGCTTCTGCGGCGCATCCAACCCCTGTCTGCTGGCTTACGACTCCGACGTGATCGGCGCCCTGGATCACCTCTTTTCGCTACGCGACACGCACGCCATCGCCGCCGCCAACCTCAGCCTGGGCGGCGGTCTGTACGCCAGCAACAGCGAATGCGACAACGGCTTCAGTGGCTACCGGCAAGCGTTCGACAACCTGCGCGCCGCCGGCATCGCGCCGGTGGTCGCGGCCGGCAACGGCTCCGGCGCCACGGCGCTGGCCGCACCCGGCTGCCTGTCCGGCGCCATCGCCGTGGGCGCCACCAGTGATGGCGACGTCGTGCCGGGCTGGAGCAACAGCGCGTCCTGGCTCAGCCTGCTGGCGCCTGGTGTCAGCGTGTACTCGGCGATTCCCGGCGGCGGTTACGCCAACAAGAGCGGCACCAGCATGGCCACGCCCCATGTCGCCGGTGCGTTCGCCGCGCTGCGCAGCGCGCGCCCGCAGGCCAGCATGGAGAGCCTGCTCGCCGCGCTGATCGGCCAGGGCATGCCGGTCATCGATGGGCGAAACGGCTTCACCCACCCGCGCATCCGCCTGGATGCAGCCACGGACGCCAGCCTGGACGACGTTCCGCCCTACCTCGCCACGCTCGACCACACCGCCGCCGTCACGTTGAGCGGCGGTTTCCAAAGCGTCAGCACCAGCATGGCCTACGGCGGTACCGCCCTGGTCAGCAATGCCGCAGACAGCGTGCGCCGCTACACGCCCACGCTCGCCACGGCCGGCCGCTACCGCATCAGCGTCTGGTACCCGGCCGACGCCGGCTACAGCGATCAGGCGGCCATCGACATCCTGCACGCCTACGGCAGCACCGCCCTGGTGATCGACCAGCGTGTCGGCGGCGGGCGCTGGCTGGAGCTGGGCGAGTACGTGTTCGACCCGGATCTGCCCGCCTGGGTGGAGATCTCCAACCGCCATGGCGGCACCGTGGCGGCGGACGGCGTGCGCTTCGAATACGTCGGCCCTGGCGTTGCGCCGTTGCAGATGCCCGCACAGACGCTGGCCGAGGCGCGCGTGGGTGAGCCGTACTCGGTCACGTTGCAGGCCCAGGGCGGCGTGGCGCCCTACACCTGGCAACTGGTCGGCGGCCGTTTGCCGGAAGGGCTGCGCCTGGATGCGCACACCGGCGAGATTCACGGCACCCCGACGCTGGCGGATGCCCAGACGTTCACCGTGCAGGTGCGCGATGCGCTGCGGAGCGCGACTCTGGAACTCGAACTGACGGCAACCGCTGGTGACGTGCTGTTCGCGGACGATTTCCAGGACGGCACGTTGGCGCCCTGGCGCCCGCTGCGCAACGGTGTCGTGCAACTGTTCGATGACGGCGATGGCGGCCGATCGCTGCGCAAGACCGGCTACGGCGACCCGCATGGCGGCTGGGCGCCGCTGTCGCTGCCCAGCGGGGATTTCGAGCTGCTGCTGCATACGCGCAAGGTCGACACGCTGGGCGGAAACGGTCTGCGTTACAGCCTGACCGATGCCGCCGGCAACGGTTACGGCCTCACGCTCGGTTATCCCAGCGGCACGCTGATCCTGGAGCGGCGCACCCAGTGGAGCGCAACCGAGCTGGCGCGCAGCGCCGGCGGCCTGCCCGGCGGCATGAAACTGGGCGACTGGTACACCCTGCGCCTGCTGCGGCAGGGCAATCAGCTCACGGCCCAGGTCCATGTCGGTCGGGTCGCGCCCGGTACCGCGCCGCCGGCGCACACCGTGTTCACCATCGACGGCGTCCACGCCACGGTCACGCAGGTGAATGTGCATGGCGGCCATGCATACGACACCGACGATGTGCGCGTCGCCATCCCCGCGATGCCGAGCCCGCCGGCGTCCGACGTGTTGTTCGCCGACGACTTCGAGGATGGCGAAGCCACACGCTGGACCCAGCTCAGAAACGGCGCGGTGATGCGGATCCAGGACGCCAGCGTGGGCGGTGTGCTGCGCAAGATCGGCAACAACGACCCGCACGGCGGCTGGGCGCCGTTGGTGCGCGCCGCCAGCGATTTCGAACTGCGGTTGCATACCCGCAAGGTCAACACCGCCGGCGGCAGCGCGCTGCGCTACAGCCTGACCGACGGTTCGGGCAACGGCTATGGCGTCCACCTGAGCTATTCCAGCGGCACGCTGATCCTGGAGCGTCGTGACCAATGGGTGGCCACCGAACTGGCCCGTAGCGCCGGCGGCGTACCCGGCGGCATGAAGCTGGGCGACTGGTACACCCTGCGTCTGACCCGGCAGGACGGCGCGCTGGCCGCCCACGTCTACGTCGGCCGCGTCGATCCGGATAGCGCCACGCCGGCGCGCACGGTCAGCGCCGAGGACTCCGCGCATGCCCTGTTCACCCAAGTCAACATCAACGGCGGCCATGAGTTCGACACCGATGATGTGCGTGTGCGTTGAGACCGCGGCGCGAAGTCCGGCGCCGTGATTCGCCGATCGGGACGAAGAATCGGCCCGAAGATCTGGCGCGCCCGGGCGGATCGGCTTCCGTGATCTTCTCGCGGGTAGCCAAACCGCGTCAGCATGCCGGTAATGTGCCGGTATCTGCCGTCCTGACCCGCATCTGCCGCGCCAAAACCAACCTCGGCCGTCCCCGCAAGAAACGCCCGTATCTGGTCCGGCATCGTGAGCTTCGTTTCGTTCATGTCGATCGCCATGCTTCCGATGATCGATCCCTTCTCCGCGCTTCCGGCTCATCCCATGTTGGAAAAGACCCGCTGCACCGCGGCGATGCCGGTCGGCGGTGATGGTGCCGGTCCGACGCGGCGCCCCGAAGGCGGGGCCGGTCAGGGCGATGACGCGCGTTGCTCCGCGCCGGGGTCGGAGAAAACCTGTGCCAGCGCCCGCGCCATGTAGTGCTGGTCGAGCACGCCGGCGCTTTCGCGCGCGCTGTGCATGGCCCACATCGGTGAGCCCACGTCGACGCCGGGCACGCCCAGACGGGACGCGACCAGTGGGCCGATGGTGCTGCCGCAGCCGAGATCGGTGCGGTGTGCGTAATGCTGCCAGGGTACGCCGGCGCGTTCGCAGCAGGTAATGAAGCGGGCGGCGCCGTCGATGCCGGTGGTGTAGCGCTGATTGGCGTTGACCTTGATCACCGGTCCGGCGTTGACCATCACGCGATGGTTGGGCTCGTAGGCGGCGGGGAAGTTGGGGTGCCAGGCATGCGCCATGTCGGCGCTGACGAAGAAGCTGCGCGCCAGCGTGCGCCGCCGGTCCTCGACATCCAGCTCGCGCGCCGCGCAGATGCGTTCGATGACGTCCTCGATGAAACTGCCGTCCGCACCGGTGGCGCTGGTGCTGCCCACTTCCTCGTGGTCGAAGAAGGCCGCGACGCAGGTGGCCGTGGGTGCGTCCGTCGCCAGCAGTGCACACAGCGCGGCATGGCAGGAGGCCAGGTTGTCGAGCTGGCGGCTGGCGATGAAGGCATCCTCGGTGCCCCAGAATCCGCCCGGTTGGGTATCGTGCACGTTGAATTCCCAGCCCAGGATATCCTCGGCCCGGCAGCCGAGGTGCTGGCCGATCAAGCGGCGGAAATCGCCTGCCGGATCGTTCGTCGCCGCGCCGATCAGCAGCGGTAACTCCGCCTGCTTGTCGAGCTTGAGTCCTTGTTCGTTGACCTCGCGGTTCATGTGGATGGCCAGATTCGGCAGGCGCGCCAGAGGCTGGTCGAAACGCAGCAGGCGGATCACGTGCGTATCGCCTTCGCGCACGCTGATGCGCCCGGCCAGGCCGAGATCCCGGTCGGCGAAGGTGGCGAGTATCGGCCCGCCGTAGACTTCCACGCCCAGGCGGGTCAGACCTTCGGCGACGTGGGGCGCGTTGGGCTTCAGCCGCAGTCCGGGTGAGTCGGTGTGGGCGCCGACCAGACGGATGCCCGTTTCCGGCAACGCGCCGCTGCCGGGCATGAAGGCGATCAGCGATGCGCCGGCGCGGATGACGTAGTAACGTCCGCCGGGGACCAGGTGCCAGCGTGCCGCTTCGTCCAGGCGCAGGTAGCCGGCGGCATCCAGCCGTAACGCCAGCGTCGCTACGGCGTGCCAGGGACTGGGGCTGGCGTCGATCAGGTCGAGCAGGTCGCGGGCATGGGCGCGTGGCGTGGCGGGCATCGATGGTATGGTGCGGCGGTCAACGGGCGCAGCATACCCGAGTCCCGTGCGCTGGCAATCGCCGGTACGCGTGGGGCGCGGATGGCGATTGACGCGCGTCGGTGGCCGGCGCACAGTTCCGCTCCCACATCCCGTCAGGAGCTGGCCATGTCGCGCCGCACGTTGCTCGGACTTCCGCTGTTCGCGTTCTGTCTCACGGCCCATGCGGACTCCTCCGCCAGGCTCGCGCAGGCCGCGCCGATGTTTCCATGGGGCGCGCCGTTCGGCTGGCAGCAGCCGATGCCCAACGTACAGGGCCTGCCACCGGGCTTCGGCGCGCCGGGGCAGGCGCCGTTCTTCGCCCAGCCGCAATCGTCGCCGCTGTACCCCGGCCTGGCACCCGCGCCCGCCTTGCCCAGGGCCGGTATGACGGAGACGGCGCCGTCGCCGCTGACCTTGCTGGCACAGCCGCAGACCCTGGACGTACTGGCGCGCCTGCTGCCCCTGCTGTCCAATCCGCCGGTGATCGACGGCATGGTCAAGCTGGCGACGGTGGCGGCCGATCCGCGCACCGCCGAGGGTTTCCTCAAGCTGGCCGCCGCAGTGGCCGACCCGCGCACGCTGGAGACCATGTCGCGGCTGGTCACGGCGCTGGGCGACCCGCGTCTGGGCGAGGCCATGACGGTGCTGGCCGATCCGCGTGTGCTGGCCGCGGTGGTGAACGTGACGGCGGTGGTCGGCTCGGCGATGGCCGCACCGCCGGGGCGGTGAGCCCGCGGGCCAAGCCGATGTCCTGACGCGTCAGCGCGATGACGCCCTCAGCGCCGTGATCCTGGACGAAGGCGGCACCATCGGCCGAGCTTGGGGCGCCAGGACCACGCCGCACCGGGACGCCATCGCCCCGCGCGGAATGCTCGTGTCCAAGGTGGGCATCGACGCGTCCCCGTCATGGTTGTTCTGTGAAGAATCGAGCGCGTGCCCGCGAGATGAACCGGTCGAAATTCCCTTTGACAGACGTGGATTAATTTCATACATTCACATCTGAAATACGTCATGTGTTTCATGTTGGTTCCCCCCTCGGTCACCCTCAGCCATCGGGTGGCCGGGTCGGGATGGTTGGTTGTACCCGACCGGTACGGCTGACATCCTCCTCCTCTCTTGTCCCCGGCTTCACGCCGGGGTTTTTTTTTGCCGGCGCGGCCCCGACAATGGCGCGATGTCCAGCGACCCAGCACCTGCGGCGGCCCCGGTTACAACTCGGTCCGGCGGTGCGCCCCACACCCTCGATGCCGCCGCGCGCGCGTTTCTCGCGCATGAGGGCGGACGGGCGCCGGATTTCTCCGCCAGCGTCATCCTGGTGCCGCATCACCACGCCGGCATCGCGCTGCGCCGTGCGCTGAGCGCGCAATTGCCGGGCCGCCATGTGCTGCCACCGCGGCTGATGACGCTGCCGGACTTCGCCGCCACCGCGCCGGGCGGTCAGCGCGCCGAGGCGGACAGCCTGCGCCTCGCTCAGGTACGCGATTTCCTGGCGCTCACCGGGCAGTTGCCGGCGCGGGCGCTGTGGCCGGCGGCGCGTGAACTGCTCGATCTGGTCGACCAATTGGACGGCGCCGCGGCCGTGCCGGACGAGGCGATCCTGGCGCGCGGGCTGGCCAACCGCTATCTGACGCTGGAGGCGCGCCTGGTCTATGAAGTGTGGCGCGCGTTCGCCGGTGGTGCCGGTGGTGCGCGCGTATACGCGGCGCGCCTGCAACAGCTCGCGCAGTCCGCGGCGATGCCGCTGTACCTGCTCGGCCTGCGCCGGCTGAGTGGCGTCGAGCGGGCGTTTCTGGCGGCCTGGCAAACACGCGCGCCGGTGCTCGAACTGCCGGCGCAGCCGCCCGACGCGGCGCGCCGCGCGACGTTGTGCGCCGTCTGGGATGCGCTCGAACCGCCGCTGGCGGAACGCGCGGCGGCGCACGCGCGGGCGTGGCCGACGTCACCGTTCACCGATGCGCTGGAACTGGTCGCCGCGCCGGGCCTGGAAGCGGCGGCCGAAGCGGCGCGCGACGTGCTGTTGCGCTGGCTCGGCGCCGGGCGGCGCGACATCGCGCTGATCGCGCCCGACCGGGTCATGGCGCGCCGCCTGCGCGCGCTGCTGGAGCGGCATGACATCCTGGCGCGGGACGAGACCGGCTGGGCCTTCTCCACCGCCACGGTCAGTCATGTGATCGAGCGTTGGCTGCGTCTGATCGACGAGGACGCCTGGTACCGCGATCTGCTCGATCTGCTGAAATCGCCGTTCCTGTTCGCCGATGCCGCCCAGGCGCGTCTGCACGCCGCGCGCGAACTGGACGACGCGTTCCGCCGCCACGGTGCGCCGGCCGGCTTCGACGGCCATATCGATCTGGCCGAGCGGCTCGGCCTGGTGCACGCGCCGGCGTTGTTGCGGCGCATGCGCGCCGCCGCCGCACCACTCGCCGCCGGGCGGGCGACGCTCGGCGTGTGGAACGAGCGCCTGCTGCGGGCGCTGGCCGCGCTGGGCATCGACAGCGCGCTGGCGGCGGACCCGGTGGGCGCGCAACTGCTGCATCTGCTGCGCGTGCTGACGCGCGACAGTGCGCCGCACGCCCAGCGCTACCCGCGCGCGGACTGGCGCCAGTGGCTGTTCCAGCATCTGGAGGAGGCCACCTTCGTCGACGCCGGCGTGACCAGTCCGATCCGCATCACCCATCTCGGCGCCGCGCATACCCGCGACCTGGAAGGCGCTATCGTGCTCGGCGTGGGGGCGCAGCAGTTGCCGGCGAGTGAACGTGCCGGCGTGTTCAACGACGCCGTGCGGGCACAACTCGGCCTGCCCACGGCGCACCAGCGCAACGCCGACGCGCGCGCCGATCTGGCCGACCTGTTGGCGCGCGTGCCGCGCGTCAGCCTGATCTGGCAGGCCGAGCAGGACGGCGAGGCGGCGCCGTTGTCGCCCTGGCTGCTGCGCCTGGAAGCCTTTCACCAGGCCGCCTGGGGCACCAGCCTGATGCGCCGGGTGGATATGTGCGCCACCCTGCCGGCGTCGCCGGCGCCGCTCGCCGCCCGCCCGGCACCGCGCGCGCCGGGCGCGCCGGCGCGCCTGAGCGTGAGCGCCTGGCAGAGCCTGGTGGCCTGTCCCTACCAGTTCTGGGCGCGCCATCTGTTGCATCTGAACGAGCGTGACGAGGTGCCGGAAGACCTGGACAAGGCCGACTACGGCCAACTGCTGCACGCGCTGCTGGCCGACTTCCATCGTGCGCACCCGCGCCTCGCCGACCACGACCCGGCACGGCTGCGCGCGGACCTGCTGGCCGGCGGCGAGCGCGTATTCGGCGCGGCCATGGGGCGCGGCTATCTGACGCTGGCCTGGCAACAGCGCTGGTTGCGTCAGGTCGATGGCTATCTCGCCTGGGCACTGGCCTGGGAGCGGGCGGGCCATGCATTCGAGGCGGCGGAGGCGCCGGTCGCGCGCACGATCGAGCGCGCCGACGGCGGCGTCACCAGACTGGAAGGGCGCATCGACCGAGTCGATCGGAGCGAGTGGGGCGCGTGCGTGCTCGACTACAAGACCCAGACCCGCGCCAGGCTCAGGCGCAAGCTGGCCACGCCCGGCGAGGATGTGCAGCTTGGCGCCTATGCCTGGCTTGCCGATGCCGCCGAGGCCGCCTTCGTCGCGCTCGACGAGGCGCCGGTGGCCGAGCTGGGCTGGCCCGGCGACCTGCGTGCCGCCGCTGAACGGGAAGGCGAGCGTCTGGGCGCCACGCTCGACGCCCTGGCCGGCGGCGCGCCGTTGCCGGCCTGGGGCGCGCCGGGCACCTGTGCCTGGTGCGAGATGGTCGGCCTGTGCCGGCGTCCGCACCGCGAAGACACCCCCGGGGGCTTCGCTGCCGGATAATCACGCCGCCGCGCGACACGCGCGGCGACCACCACCAACAGGAGACCACATGAAGATCGAAACCCTGGCCGTGCATGGCGGCTACGGCCCCGAACCCACCACCAAGGCGGTGGCGGTGCCCATCTACCAGACCACCTCTTACGCCTTCGATTCCACCCAGCACGGCGCCGACCTGTTCGACCTGAAGGTGGCGGGCAACATCTACACGCGCATCATGAACCCGACCACCGACGTGCTGGAGAAGCGCGTCGCGGCGATGGAGGGCGGCGTCGGCGCGCTGGCGTTGGCATCCGGCATGGCGGCCATCACCTACGCCATCATGACCATCGCCGAGGCGGGCGACAACATCGTCACCAGTTCGACGCTGTACGGCGGCACTTACAACCTATTCGCGCACACGCTGCCGCGTTACGGCATCGAGGTACGCTTCGCCGACTACCGCCAGCCGGACAGTTTCGAATCGCTGATCGATGCGCGCACCAAGGCGCTGTTCTGCGAATCGGTCGGCAATCCGCTCGGCAACATCACCGACTTCGAGCGGCTGGCGCAACTGGCGCATGCCCATGGCGTGCCCCTGATCGTCGACAACACCGTGCCCAGCCCCTATCTGTGCCGGCCGTTCGAGCACGGCGCCGACATCGTCGTGCACGCGCTGACCAAGTATCTGGGCGGCCACGGCAACAGCATCGGCGGCTGCATCGTCGATTCCGGCAAATTCCCCTGGGCCGAGCACAAGACCCGCTTCGCCCGCCTGAACGAGCCGGATGCCTCCTATCACGGCGTGGTCTACACCGAGGCGCTGGGTCCGGCCGCCTACATCGGCCGCGCGCGCGTGGTGCCGCTGCGCAACATGGGCGCGGCGATCTCGCCGTTCAACAGTTTCCTGATCCTGCAGGGCATCGAGACCCTGCCGCTGCGCATGGAACGCATCTGCGCCAACGCGCTGGCCATCGCCGAGTATCTGCGCGGTCATGCGCAGGTGTCCTGGGTGCGCTACGCCGGTCTGGCGGATTCAGCGGACAAGCCGCTGGTCGATCAGTATCTCGGCGGCAAGGCGTCCGGCATCGTGTCCTTCGGCATCCGAGGCGGGCGCGAGGCCGGCGCGCGTTTCATCGACGCGCTCGGACTGATCGTGCGTCTGGTCAACATCGGCGACGCCAAGTCGCTGGCCTGCCATCCGGCCACCACCACGCACCGCCAGTTGTCGACCGACGAACTGGCCAAGGCCGGTGTGTCCGAGGACATGGTGCGGCTGTCGATCGGCATCGAACACATCGACGACCTGATGGCGGACATCGATCAGGCGCTGGCCGCGGCGCGCTGAGGCCGGCAAACGGGCGGCCGCGCCGCCCGTCGTTCACGGTCACAGGCCGGCGTCCGCCTTCAGCGCATCCGCCTTGTCGGTGGCTTCCCAGGTGAATTCCGGCTCGTCGCGGCCGAAGTGGCCGTAGGCCGCGGTCTTGCGGTAGATCGGGCGCAGCAGGTCGAGCATGCCGACGATGCCTTTGGGACGCAGGTCGAAATGTTTGAGCACCAGTTCGGTCAGGCGCTCGTCGCTGATCTTGCCGGTACCGTAGGTATCGACCATGACCGAGGTCGGCCTGGCCACGCCGATGGCGTAGGACACCTGGATCAGGCAGCGCTCGGCCAGGCCGGCGGCGACGATGTTCTTGGCCACGTAGCGGCCGGCATAGGCGGCGGAACGGTCGACCTTGGACGGATCCTTGCCCGAGAACGCGCCGCCGCCGTGCGGTGCGGCGCCGCCATAGGTGTCGACGATGATCTTGCGCCCGGTCAGGCCGCAGTCGCCCTGCGGGCCGCCGACCACGAAGGCGCCGGTGGGGTTGACCAGATACTTGATGTCGCCCTTGATCAGATCCGCCGGCAACACCGGCTTGATGATGTCCTCGATGATCGCCTCGATGGCGGCCGGCTTCATGCGCTTGCTGCCGTTGACCATCTCCGCCATTTCCGGCGCATGCTGCGTGGACAGCACCACGGTGTCGATGCTGTGCGGCTTGCCGTCGACGTAGCGCAGCGTGACCTGCGACTTGGCGTCCGGGCGCAGCCAGGGCAGGCGGCCGTCCTTGCGCAGCAGCGACTGGCGCTCGACCAGGCGGTGCGCCAGGTAGATGGGCATGGGCATCAGCGCCGGTGTCTCGTCGCAGGCGTAGCCGAACATCAGGCCCTGGTCGCCGGCGCCCTGGTTGAGATAGTCGTCCGAGGCGCGATCCACACCCTGGGCGATGTCCGGGCTCTGCTTGTCGTAGGCCACCAGCACCGCGCAGCCCTTGTAGTCGATGCCGAACTCGGTGTTGTCGTAACCGATACGGCGCAGCGTTTCACGCGCCACGTGGATGTAGTCGACGTTGGCGCTGGTGGTGATCTCCCCGGCCAGCACCACCAGGCCGGTGTTGCACAGCGTTTCCGCAGCCACGCGGGCGGTGGGATCCTGCGCCAGGATGGCGTCCAGGATGGCGTCGGAAATCTGGTCGGAGACCTTGTCGGGATGACCTTCGGAAACCGATTCCGAGGTGAAGAAGTAGTCCTTGCTCATGGCATTGCCCCTGTGTCGTTTTCCCCGTTGCGAAACCGGCGTGACCGGCTTCGGGGAACAGAAGCGGGACGCTTTAGCTGCATTTGTATCCCGCCCGCAATTTGTCTACAGCTTGCCCGTGGCATTGCTGCAATGAACTCGGCGGCGAGATAATTCTAGGCCCGCTCCCGCCCATGGGTCAAACCGGCCTTGACTTTCCTGTTCAATCTGCTTGCCCGTCTGCCGTTGTCTTGGGTGCACGGGCTGGGGGCCCTGGCCGGCCTCGCGTTGTTGCTGTCGCCGCGCTCCCGCGCGGTGATCGCCGGCAATCTGCGCAGCGCCGGACTGTATTCGACACGCGCGCTGCTGCGTGGCGCCGCCGGCGTCGGCCGCGGCATCCTGGAGATGGCGCCGGTCTGGCTGCAGCCGGTGGAGCGCGTGCGCGCGCTGGTGCGCGCCTGTTCCGGCTGGGAGCACATCGAAGCGGCGCTGGCGCGCGGGCGCGGCGTGCTGTTGCTGACGCCGCACCTGGGCTGTTCGGAACTGGCCGGCATCTACACGGCCGCGCGCGTGCCGCTCACCGCGTTGTACCGGCCGCCGCGCCAGGACTGGGTGCACGCCCTGATGAAACGCGGACGCGAGCGCGGCCGGCTGCGCACCGTACCGCCGGCGCGCGCCGGCGTGCGCGCGCTGCTGGGGGCGTTGAAACGCAACGAGGTGGCGTTCATCCTGCCCGATCAGGCGGCCGGCAAGGGCGAGGGCGCATGGACGCATTTCCTCGGCCGCGACGCTTACATGCCGACGCTGCCCTACCGCCTGCTCGCCAGCACCGGCGCCACGCCGCTGTTGTGCTTCTGCGAGCGTCTGCCGTGGGGGCGCGGTTACCGTCTCCGGATCGAGGCGCTGGACGGCCTGCCGGACGACACCGCCGCGGCCATGGGCCGAGTCAACGCGCGCATCGAGGCGTGGATACGCCGGCATCCGGATCAGTATCTGTGGACCTACCGCATCCATCGCCGCGTGCCGCCGGCCGGCGGCGAGGCGACGGCCGGGAGCGCGGCATGAACCGGCCGGTGCTGAGCCTGCTGCGCTTGCTGCATGCGACGCTGTCGGCGCGTGCGCTGGGGCGCCTGGGCGATGCGCTGGGCGTGGCGCTGTTCCATCTGGCGCGCGCGCGCCGGCGCATCGGCGCGATCAACCTGGCGCTGTGTTTTCCCGAACTGGACGAGGCGGCGCGGCGCAGGCTGCTGCGCGCGCATTTTCGCGCGCTGGGGCGGGCGACGTTGCAGGAGACGATATCCTGGTGGGGTAGCCGTGCCGAGGTGGAGCGGTTGACCCGCTTCGAGGGTGAGGAGCACATGGCACCCCACGTCGGCAAGCCGGTGATCTGGCTGGCGCCGCATTTCGTCGGCCTCAACATCGGCGGCGTGCGCGTGTCCGTGGCCTATGCGCCGGCGGTGTCGATCTACGCGCGCATCAAGAATCCGCACCTCGACCGGCTGATGCTGCATGCGCGCACGCGCTTCGGCCAGTCGGAACTGTATGCCCGCCACGACGGCATCAAACCGGTGATCCGCGCGGTGCGGCGCGGCCTGCCGCTGTACTACCTGCCGGACTTGGATTTCGGCCGCAAGGATGCCGTGTTCGTGCCGTTCTTCGGCGTGCCCGCGGCCACGGTCACCGGCCTGGCGCGCATCGCCCGCGCCACCGGCGCGGTGGTGGTGCCGTGCATCACGCGCCAGGCCGGCGACGGTTACGTGGTGCGCTTCTATCCGGCCTGGCAGGATTTCCCCAGCGGCGATGTCGAGGCCGACACGCGCCGCATGAACGC
Organism: uncultured Burkholderiales bacterium; assembly: GCA_937949525.1. GTDB lineage: Bacteria > Pseudomonadota > Gammaproteobacteria > Burkholderiales > Thiobacillaceae > PFJX01. The sequence goes on from CALEDT010000049.1 coordinate 37,250, forward strand.
CTTCATCGAGGACCGGGTACGCGAAATGCCGGAGCAGTATTTCTGGCTGCACAAGCGCTTCAAGACCCGTCCGCCGGGCGAGGCCGGCCCGTATGCCTGACGTCGTGCTGGGCAATCTGCGCCTGGACGAGGCCGAGGCGCTGGTGGCGCTGGCGCAGCGGGTCTGGCGTGCGCACTATCCCGGCATCATCACGCCGGCGCAGATCGAGTACATGCTGGCGCAGCGCTACAAGCCCGGCCTGGTGCGGCAACTGCTGGCACGCGGCGACCTGTGGCTGGCGGCGCGTGCCAGCGCGGAGCTGGTCGGCTTCGCCCATGGCCATGCGCTCGCGCAGGGCGATTACAAGCTCGACAAGCTGTACGTCGATAACGGCTGGCAGCGCCACGGCATCGGCGGCCTGTTGATCGCCGAGGTGGCGCGGCGCGCCGGCGCGCACGGTTATGATCGTCTGGTGCTGCGCGTCAACCGCCGCAACCAGCAGGCCATCGACGCCTACCTGAAACATGGCTTCCAGGTCGCCACGGTGGTGGTGGAGGACATCGGCGGCGGCTACGTGATGGACGATTACGTGATGGTGCGCGCGCTGCGCGCCGTGACCTGAGAGGTGGACCCATGCCGTTCCAGAATCCCGATGACCAGGGTCTGCGTGCGCTGCTGCAATCGGTGCGCACCATCGCCGTGGTGGGACTGTCGCCCAAACCGGAGCGACCCAGCCAAGGCGTCGCGCGCGCATTGCAGCGTTTCGGCTACCGCATCGTGCCGGTGCGTCCCGGCGTGCGCGAGGTGCTGGGCGAACCGGCCTATCCACGGCTGGCCGACGTGCCGTTCGCGCTCGATCTGGTCGACGTGTTCCGCGAGGCATCGGCCATACCCGCCATCGTCGATGAATGTCTGGCCATCGGCGCGCCGGCCATCTGGATCCAGGAGGGCATCGTGCACGAGGCGGCGGCCGAGCGGGCGCGTGCCGCCGGCCTGACCGTGGTGATGGATCGCTGCATCTACAAGGACCATGTGCGCCTGATGCCATGAGCGCGGCCACCTGGGAATTGCTGTCCTACGTCGTCACCGTGATCGGCCTGCCGCTGGCCATCGGCGTGTTTCTTTTCGAGCAGCGCAAGGAACGGGAGAACGAGGAGGAGGCGACCTGGCAGCAGTTGTCCGACGCCTATGTCGATTTCCTCGGGATCGTGCTCGCCAACCCCGATCTCAAGCTGCGCAGCCAGGCCACGGTGACCCATCTGACCGACGAGCAGATGGAGCGCAAACTGGTGATCTTCGACATGCTGATCTCGCTGTTCGAGCGCGCCTACCTGCTGGCCTGGGAACCGGACATGGACGAGAAGCAGCGGCGACGCTGGCATTCCTGGGAGGACTACATGCGCGAGTGGTGCCGGCGCGAGGATTTCCGCGCCCGCCTGCCGGAACTGCTGCGCGGCGAGGATGAGGATTTCGCCCACTACATCCAGCGCCTGGCGCAGGAGGAGTCGTGCCCAGCGTCTACGACCTGAAACCGGCGTTCCAGCGACGGCTGCGGCCGCTGGTGCGCAAGCTGGCGGCGGCCGGCGTCAGCGCCAACCAGGTCACCGTCGCGGCCGTGGTGCTGTCGTGTCTCGCCGGCGCGCTGATCGCCACACGGCCGCATGAGCCGCACTGGCTGCTGTTGTTGCCCGGCGTATCGTTCGCGCGCATGGCGCTCAACGCCGTCGACGGCATGCTGGCGCGCGAGCACGGCCAGCAATCGCGCCTGGGCGCGCTGCTCAACGAGCTCGGCGACGTGCTGTCCGATGCCGCGCTGTACCTGCCGCTGGCGTTGGTCACCGGTTTTTCGCCCGCGCTGGTGGTGACCATCGTCGTGCTGGCCGGCATGGTGGAGCTGACCGGCGTGCTCGGCCAGACCGTCGGCGGCAGCCGCCGATACGATGGGCCGATGGGCAAGAGCGACCGCGCCCTGGTTTTCGGCGCGCTGGGCCTGATACTCGGCCTGGGCGCGCCGGCCGGGCCCTGGCTCGACGCCGTGCTGGCGCTGGTGCTGGCGTTGTCGCTGTGGACCGTGCTCAATCGGGCGCGGCGCGCGCTGGCCGAGGCAGGCTGAGATGTTCGCCGCGCTGACCGCCAACGCCGCCGCATTTCTCGCCGGCATCTTCGCCATGCTGCTCATCGCCAGCGGCGTCGTGTATCTGCTGCGGCGCGCGCATCCCGAACGCGATTACGGCGAACTGGCCGCGCGCGTGCGTTCATGGTGGGTGATGGCCGGCATCTTCGCCGCGGCCATGGCGCTGTCGCCGACCCTGTCGCTGATCTTCCTGGGTTTCGTCAGCTTCCTCGCGCTCAAGGAATACCTGTCGCTGATCCCCACCCGGCGCGCCGACCGGCGCGTACTGTTCTGGGCCTATCTGGCCATACCCGTGCAGTTCTGGTGGGTGGCGATCGGCTGGTACGGCATGTTCATCATCTTCATCCCGGTCTATCTGTTCCTGCTGCTGCCCCTGCGCATGGTACTGATCGGCGAGACCGCCGGCTTCCTGCGCGCCGCCGGCAGCCTGCATTGGGGCCTGATGCTGACGGTGTTCAACCTGTCGCACATGGCCTTCCTGCTGGCCTTGCCCGCAGCGGTCAACCCCGCTGGCGGCGGTGCCGGCCTGGTGCTGTTCCTGATGTTCCTGACCCAGTTCAACGATGTCGCGCAGTACGTCTGGGGCAAACTGTTCGGGCGGCACCCGATCATCCCCAAGGTCAGCCCCGCGAAGACCTGGGAAGGCTTCGTCGGCGGTGTCGCCACCACCACGCTGGCGGCCGGGCTGCTGGCGCCTTGGCTGACGCCGCTGGTCGGCTGGCAGGCGCCGGCGGCCGGTCTGTTGATCGGCCTGGCGGGCTTCGTCGGCGACGTCAACATCTCGGCGCTGAAGCGCGATCTCGGCATCAAGGACAGCGGCAAACTGATTCCCGGCCATGGCGGCGTGCTCGACCGGGTGGACAGCCTGACCTTCACCGCGCCGCTGTTCTTCCACTTTCTCTATTACCTGCACTACTGACACGACCGATGCGACGGCTGGTGCGCTTCGCCTTCTGGCTGTTGATCGCGCGCCCGGTGGCGCTGCTGCTGCTGGGGCTCAACGTGCGCCACCGGCAACGTCTGCCCCGTGCCGGGCCGGCCATCGTCGCCGCCAACCACAACAGCCATCTGGACACCCTGGTGCTGCTATCGCTGTTTCCGCTGGCGCTGCTGCCCCGGCTGCGGCCGGTGGCGGCGGCCGACTACTTCCTGCGCAACCGGCTGCTGGCCTGGTTCGCGCTCGAGGTGATCGGCATCCTGCCCATCGCGCGCACGGCACAGGGCGGCCGCGATCCGCTCAGGCCGTGCGAACGGGCGCTCGACCGCGGCGACATCCTGATCCTGTTTCCCGAGGGCAGCCGCGGCGAGCCGGAAGTGCTCGGCCGTTTCAAGCGCGGCATCGCGGTGCTGGCCGCGCGCCGGCCCGAAGTGCCGGTGACGCCGGTGTTCCTGCACGGCCTGGGCAAGGCGCTGCCCAAGGGTGACCCGCTGCTGGTGCCGTTTTTCTGCGATGTCTTCGTCGGCGAGCCGCTGCATGGCGGCGACGCCGATTTCCTGGCCACGCTGGAAGCGCGCATGCGGGAGCTGGCGCAGGCATTGCCGTCGGCGGCGGCGGAGGATGCCGTTCACGGCGGCCGGCCGGTGGACGCCGCTTCTCCGTGCGGACGCGCGTCGGGTGAATGATTCAAGGATAATCTGCGCGCATGAAGCTGAACTTCACCAAGATGCAGGGTGCCGGCAACGACTTCGTCGTGTTCGACGGCATCCGTCAGCGCGTCGCGCTGACGCCGGCGCAATGCCGCGCGCTGGCCGACCGGCATTTCGGCATCGGCTGCGACCAGATCCTGCTGGTCGAGGCGGCAACCCGACCGGACTGCGATTTCCGTTACCGCATCTTCAACGCCGATGGCGGCGAGGTGCAGCAGTGCGGCAACGGCGCGCGCTGTTTCGTGCGCTTCGTCCATGAACAGGGGCTGACACCCAAGCGCTCGATCCGCGTCGAGACCGTCGCCGGCGTCATCGAGCCCCGTCTGGAGGACGATGGCCGGGTCACCGTGGACATGGGGCCGCCGCGTTTCGCGCCGGCCGATGTCCCGTTCCTGCCGGAGCGGGCCGCGCCGGCGACGCTGCCGCACAGCCATGTGCTCGACGTCGCCGGCGAGCCGGTCGAAGTCAGCGTGCTGTCCATGGGCAATCCGCATGCGGTGCGCGTGGTGTGCAACGTCGATACCGCGCCGGTGCGCGAGCTGGGCGCACGCATCGAGCAGCACCCGGCTTTCCCCGAGCGGGTCAACGTCGGTTTCATGCAGGTGCTGCACCGGCGTGAGATCGCCCTGCGCGTATTCGAACGCGGCGCCGGCGAGACCCTGGCATGCGGCACCGGTGCCTGTGCCGCCGCGGTCGCCGGCATCGTGCGCGGCCTGCTCGACTCCCCCGTCACCGTGCATGCGCGCGGCGGCGACCTGTCCATCCGCTGGGACGGCGGCGCCGGCCACGTCTTGCTGACCGGCCCGGCGGTCACCGTATTCCATGGCGAAATCGAGATATGAACATCACGCCCGAACAGATCAAGGAGTTCCTCAAGCTCAACCCGGATTTCTTCGCCGGCCATCCGGAACTGCTCACCGAGATCAGCGTGCCGCACCCTTACAGCGGCCAGGCCATCTCGCTGGGCGAGCGTCAGGTGCTGGCCTTGCGCGACAAGTCGCGCAACCTGGAGCTGAAACTGCGCGAGTTCATCCGTTTCGCCGAGGAGAACGACGCCATCGGCGACAAGCTGCACCGGCTGGCGCTCGACCTGATGCGCGCACGCGGCCTGGACGCGGTGTTCCAGGCGTTGTACCTGAACCTGACCGACAGCTTCGCCGTGCCGCATGCCAGTCTGCGCATCTGGACCGAGCATGCGCCCGACATGCCCGAGTTCGCGCCGGTCAGCACCGACGTGAAGGTACTGATGACCGGTCTGACCGCGCCGCGTTGCGGCGCCGACGCGCCGGACGAGATCCGCGCCTGGTTCGGCGCACAGGGGCCGCACCAGCAGTCGTTCGCGCTGGCGCCGATGCGCGAGGACAATCTGAACGGTCTGCTGGTGTTGGCGTCCGAGGATGCCAAACGCTTCTATCCCGAGATGGGCACGCTCTACCTGTCCTGGCTGGCGCAGCTCACGGCGGCCGCCTGTTCGCGTTTCATCTGATGGCCGACGGCGCGCTCAGCCGCTGCATCGACGCCTATCTGGCCAGCCTGGCGGCGCACCATTACAGCCCGGCCACGCTCGTCACCTACGCCATGGGCCTGCAGCACCTGCGGCACTGCGTCGGCGAGGTGGCGCCGGCGACACTGGATACCCACGCCATCCGCCGCGCCTTGGCCACGCTGCGCGCGCGCGGCCTGGCGCCGCGCACGCTGGCGCGCACGCTGTCGTCCTGGCGTGGGCTGTTCCATTTTTTGGCGCGCGCCGGCGAGGTCGCGCACAACCCGTGCATTGGCCTGCGTCCGCCCAAGGCCGAGAAACGCCTGCCCAACACGCCGTCGGTGGACGACATGGCGCGTCTGCTGGCGTCCGGCGAAACGCCCGGGGATGCACAGGCGGCGGTGTGGCAGGCGCGTGACCTGGCCATGTTCGAACTGATGTACTCCTCCGGTCTGCGCCGCGCGGAATTGATCGGGCTGAACCTCGGCGACGTCGACCTCGACGCCGGCGAAGTCAAGGTGCTGGGCAAGGGCGCCAAGACGCGCGTGGTGCCGGTGGGCAGCCGTGCGCTGCATGCGTTGCGGTACTGGCTGTCGCTGCGCGACCGGGTCGCGCGCGACACGCCGGCACTGTTCGTCGGCCGGCGCGGCGCGCGCATCGCGCCATCGCCGTTGCACCTTGCGTTGAGGCGGCTCGCGGTGCGTCAGGGGGTGAGCGCGCATCTGCACCCGCACGCCCTGCGCCACGCCTTCGCCAGCCACCTGTTGCAATCCTCCGGCGACCTGCGCGCGGTGCAGGAGATGCTGGGCCATGCCAGCCTGTCGACCACGCAGGTCTACACGCATCTGGATTTCCAGCACTTGGCCCAGGTGTACGACCAGGCCCATCCGCGCGCCAGGAAGAAGTAGCGGCGATTACCCGGGCAGGCCGGTCAGATCGATCGCCGCCGCCGGCAGCGCCTGGGGCGCCAGGGTGCGTGGTTCACGCACGGTGTCGACTTCGGCATGGCCACCCACCGTCGGCTGCCGATGCACGTGCAGGGCACGTGCCGGGGACATCCAGCACCCACATCTCCGGCACGCGATGGCGCGCGTACCGTGGGGTCGCTGCCGGCGGGTCAGTCGACCTTGTAGCCGACGTGCAGCGCGACCACGCCGGCGGTCATGTTGAAGTAATCGACCCGCCGGAAACCGGCGGCTTCCATCATCGCCTTGAGCGTTTCCTGGTCCGGATGCATGCGGATGGATTCGGCCAGGTAGCGGTAACTGGCCGCGTCCTTGGCCACCAGTTCGCCCATGCGCGGCAGCAACTGGAAGGAATACAGGTCGTACAGCGGTGCCAGCGGTTTCCAGACCTTGGAGAACTCCAGCACCATCAGCTTGCCGCCCGGCTTGAGCACGCGCCGCATCTCCGCCAGTGCGTCCTCCTTGTGCGTCATGTTGCGCAGGCCGAAGGCGACCGTGACCAGATCGAAGTAATCGGCGGGAAACGGCAGCTTCTCCGCGTCGCACTGCGCCACCGGCAGCAGCAGCCCGTGGTCGAGCATGCGGTCGCGGCCGACGCCGAGCATGGAGCCGTTGATATCGGTCAGCCATACCTCGCCACTCGGTCCCGCCTCCTGCGCCAGCAGGCGGGCGACGTCACCGGTGCCGCCGGCGATGTCCAGCACCCGGGCACCCGGACGCAGCGCGGCGTGCAGGCTGAGAAAGCGCTTCCACAGCCGGTGCAGACCCACGGACATCAGATCGTTCATCACGTCGTAGCGGTCGGCCACGGAGTGGAACACCTGCGCGACCTTGCGCGCCTTCTCGTGTTCGGCGACGGTCTCGTAACCGAAATGGGTCTGGTTGTCGGCCATGGCGGCAGGGCTCAGTGCGGGCGGTAGCCTTCCGGATTGCCGACACCTTCGCCGAAGAAATACTTTTCCGCCTGTTCCATCAGGTACTTGCGGTGCTGCGCATCGGCCAGATTGAGCCGGTTCTCATTGATGATCATGGTCTGCAACTTGATCCAGCCCTGCCAGGCTTCCTTGGACACGCTGTCGAACACGCGTTTGCCGAGTTCGCCGGGCAGCGGCGGGAAATCCATGCCTTCGGCCTCGCGGCCGAGTTTCACGCATTGCACCATGCGGGCCATCTCGTTTGCTCCTGTGGCAGATCGATGAACGGAATGGTAGCCGAACGCGACGAGCGACGTCACCCGCCGGCCAGACGTTTCTCGATGCGGCGTGCGAACACCGTCATCTCCTTGGCGGCCTGGATGTCGCCCTTGGCTTCGGCGGCGGCGATGCCCTGGCGGTACGTGGTCAGCGCGTCCTGGGCAGCACCGCTGTCGTCCAGTGCCTTGCCCAGCAGTTTCCACGCGGCGGAGTAGGTGGCATCGAAGGCCAGCGCGGCGCGCAGGTGTGTGACCGCATCGCCGGCGCGGCCGGCCTTGAGGCATTCGTTGCCGAGCGCATAACGCAGCAGGGCGTTGTCCTTGCCCTGGGCCAACATCTTTTCGAAGGTCTCCAACGGGGTCATGGGGGTGTCCTCGGGTCCGTGGTCACGCGCGGACGGGGCAGGCGGCGCCCCGCCGTCAGTCAGAGCATGGGGGCGTGCCGCGCGGAAGCAACCCCGGCGGCCGCAGGGGCACCCCTCATGGCGCCGCGCCGGCGTAGCCGTTCTGGCGCCACGCCTCGAATACCGCCACGGCCACGGCGTTGGACAGGTTGAGGCTGCGCTGGCCGGCGCGCATGGGGATGCGCACGCGCGCCTGCGGCGCGAACTCGGCCAGGATGTCGGCCGGCAGGCCGCACGTCTCGGCGCCGAACACCAGCGCATCGTCCGGTTCGAACGCGCTGGCAGCCAGGCTGCCGCTGCCCTTGGTGGTGAACGCGAACAGCCGCCGTCCGGCCAGTGCTGCGCGCGCCGCGGCCCAGTCGTCGTGCACGCGCAGGTCGGCGAACTCGTGGTAGTCCAGCCCGGCACGGCGCAGGCGGCGGTCGTCGATGCCGAATCCCAGCGGCCGCACCAGATGCAGACGGCAGCCGGTATTGGCGGCCAGGCGGATGACGTTGCCGGTGTTGGGCGGGATTTCGGGGTGAACCAGAACGATGTCGAACATGGCGGCGCGGCGGGGGCGACGGGCCCACCATTTTCCGCCAGGCTGAGGCGAGCGGGATGGCGGGATTCCGGTTATCTTGTCACGCTTTCCGACGCACCGACGACGACCCATGGTCCCTCATCTCACCACCGCGCTGACCGGCCCGCTGCTGGAGCTGGAACGGCATGTCATCGACGCACAGCCGGACATCGAGCACTGGTTCCGCAAGCAATGGATGGAACATGCGGCGCCGTTCTACAGTTCGGTGGATCTGCGCAACGCCGGCTTCAAGCTGGCGCCGGTGGACACCAACCTGTTTCCCGGCGGCTTCAACAACCTCAATCCGGATTTCCTGCCGCTGGCGGTGCAGGCGGCACAGATCGCGGTGGAAAAGATGTGCGTCACCGCCAAGCGCTTTCTGATCATCCCGGAAAACCACACGCGCAACCTGTTCTATCTGCAGAACGTCGCCGCGCTGGCCGACATCGTGCGCAAGACCGGCCTGACCGTGCGTTTCGGCAGCCTCATCCCCGATCTCGCTGCGCCGCTGACGCTGGATCTGCCGGACGGCGGCCGGCTGACGCTGGAGCCGGTGCGACGCGACGGCAACCGTCTGTACCTGGCGGACGGCGAGGCCGGCGCGGCGTTCGATCCCTGCGCCATCCTGCTCAACAATGATCTGTCGGCCGGCGCACCGGCCCTGCTGCGCGGCCTCGATCCGGCGCAGACCATGCTGCCGCCGCTGCACGCGGGCTGGGCCACGCGGCGCAAATCCAAGCATTTCGCCGCCTACGACCAGGTCGCGCATGCGTTCGCCGGCGTCATCGGCATCGATCCTTGGCTGATCAACCCCTACCATGCCCGTTGCGGTGAAGTGGATTTCCACGCCCGGGTCGGCGAGGAATGCCTGGCCGAGCACGTCGAGCAGGTGCTCGCGCGCATCCGCGTCAAGTACCGCGAATACGGCATCGAACGCGCACCCTACGTGGTGGTCAAGGCCGATGCCGGCACTTACGGCATGGGCATCATGACGGTGAAGTCCGCCGACGACGTGCGCGATCTGAACCGCCGCCAGCGCAACAAGATGGCCGTGGTCAAGGAGGGCCTGGAGGTCACCCAGGTGCTGGTGCAGGAAGGCGTGCACACCTTCGAGAGCATCAACGAGGCGGTGGCCGAGCCGGTGGTATACATGATCGACCATTTCGTCATCGGCGGCTTCTACCGCGTGCATACCGGGCGCGGCGCCGACGAGAACCTCAATTCGGCGGGCATGCACTTCGTGCCGCTGGCGTTCGACGCCGCCGGAAGTTACTGCGATTGCGGCCTGCGACCCGATGCGCCGGTGAACCGTTTCTACACCTATGGCGTGCTGGCGCGCCTGGCCGCGCTGGCGGCGGCCATCGAACTGGAACAGACCGATCCGGAGCGGGCATGAGACTGCTGTTCATCGCCGATCCGCTGGAAAGCTTCAAGGTCCACAAGGATTCCACCTACGCCATGATGGCGGAGGCGGCCCGCCGTGGCCATGCGCTGTACGCCATGGTGGCGGAAGGGTTGGCCTGGCGCGACGGGCGGGTGCATGGCCAATGCGCCGAAGTCCACCTGACCGGCGGCAATCCCTGGTTCACCCGCGCCGAGCCCACCTGGCGCGATCTGGCCGGGTTCGACGCGGTGCTGATGCGCAAGGATCCGCCGTTCGATCAGGGTTATCTGACCGCGACCTGGCTGTTGGACATGGCCGAGCGCGGCGGCGCGCGCGTGTACAACCGGCCGGCGGCATTGCGCGATTACAACGAGAAGCTGGCGATCGCGCGTTTCGCCGAGTTCATCGCGCCCAGCCTGGTGAGTGCGGATGCCGCGCTGATCCGCGCCTTCCTGGCCGAACAGGGCGACATCATCGTCAAGCCGCTCGACGCGATGGGTGGGGCGGGCATCTTCCGCCTGCGTCCAGGCGACCCCAACCTCGGCGCCATCCTGGAGACCGCTACGCGCCACGGCCGGGTGGCGGTCATGGCGCAGCGCTATCTGCCGGAGATCGCCGACGGCGACAAGCGCATCCTGTTGATCGATGGCGCGGCCGTGCCCTATTGCCTGGCGCGCATCCCGGCGCAGGGCGAGACGCGCGGCAATCTGGCGGCCGGCGGTACCGGCGTGGCGCGGCCGCTCACGGCGCGCGACCGCGACATCGCCGCCGCGCTGGGGCCGCCGTTGCGCGCCGCCGGGCTGCTGCTGGTGGGTCTGGACGTGATCGGCGCGCATCTGACCGAGGTCAACGTCACCAGCCCGACCTGTTTCCGCGAGATCAGCGCGCAGACCGATTGCGACGTCGCCGCGCTGTTCGTCGATGCGCTGGAGCGGGTGGCGCGGGAGCGGATGTGAACGCGGCCCGGTGGCTCGGCTGGCCGCACGCGCTGCTGCTGGGCCTGTTGCTGCTCGCCGGCTGCGGCCCGTCCGTGCACCGGCAGCAGGCTTACGTGTTCGGCACGCTGGTGGAGGTGACCATCCACGGCGCGTCGCCGACGCAGGCGCGGGCCGCCGCCGACGCGGTGCTGCGCGAATTCGACCACCTGCACCGACGGTTGCACGCCTGGCAACCCGGCGCGCTGGACAGCCTCAATGCGCAGATCGCCCACGCGCCGACGCGCGGCGCGCTGCCGGCCGAACTGGCACCGGTATTGCGGGATGCGGCGCAGTTTGCCGAGCGTTCGGAACACCTGTTCAACCCCGCCATCGGCAATCTGGTGCGTCTGTGGGGTTTTCACGACGACGACTTCGCGCCGCGTCTGCCAGATGCGGACGCGATCGCGCGGCTGGTGGCGGCCAACCCGCGCATGACCGATCTCGACATCGGCGACGATACCTTCGTCGCGCGCAATGCCGCGGTGCGCATCGATCTCGGCGGTCACGCCAAGGGCTGGGCGCTGGAACGCGCGGCCGAGACGTTGCGTCGGCACGGCATCGCCGACGCGCTCGTCAATATCGGCGGCAACGTCCTTGCGCTGGGCAGCAAGGGCGGGCGGCCGTGGAAAGTCGGCATCCAGCACCCGCGCCAGGCCGGCGTGCTGGCGACGCTGGAACTGCGGGACGGCGAGGCCATCGGCACCTCGGGCGACTATCAGCGCTATTTTGAGCTCGACGGCCGGCGTTACGGTCATCTCATCGACCCGCGCAGCGGCTGGCCGGTGACGCATACCCAGGCGGTGACCGTGCTGGTCGGCGGGCCGCGCGCCGGCACGCTGTCCGACGTCGCCAGCAAGCCGATCTTCATTGCCGGCGCCGACGACTGGCGCCGTCTGGCGGGCCTCATGGGAGTGGAGGCGGTGCTGCGCATCGATGCCGATGGCGGTATCGCCGTCACGCGTGCGCTGGCCACACGCCTGCACTGGGTCGACCGGGCCGCCGAGGCGCGCGCGCGCGTACTCGACTGAACCGTGCCGGTAAGGCGCGCTTGGGCTATAGTCCGCGGAAACCCGCGGCAGTCGTCAACAACGGGAGAGCGTGAACATGTATAGCTGGAAAAACTACTTCGTCGTGCAGGCCGACTACCAGCACTGGGCCAATGAGGTGCTGTTCGGTTCGCTCGATCACCTGCGCGACGAGGTCATCGGCAGCGAACAGGGTCTGTTCTTCGGCAGCATCCACCACACCGTCGATCACATGCTGGTGGTCAGCCAGTCGTGGCAGGCGCGCCTGCGCGGCGAGTCGCTGACCGTGAACTACAAGGTCATCCATCATCCGGACTGGCGCGAGCTGAAGATCGCGTTGCGGCGCGAGACGCGCCGGTTGCAGACCTGGCTGGACGAACAGGCGCCGGCGTTGTTCGACGGCCGGATCGAATTCAACGGCAGCGACGGCAAACCGCGTGACATGTGGGTGCGCGACGCGCTGACCCACCTGTTCACGCATTACGTGCATCACCGCGGCCAGATCTCGGCGGTGGCCACGCGCCTGGGTGCGCCGTGTCCGGAGATGGACTTCGTCTATTACCGGCGCGAGATGGAACGCCTGCTCAGCGAGGTGAAGCTGGCGCGTCCAGGAGCGGAATGATCAACCGTTCCAGGCGGCCGGCGTGCACCTGCCCGGCGATCTTGTGCCGGATCACGCCGTCGCGGTCGATCACGAACGACAATGGCACGCGCGTGACGCCGCCGAACGCCTCGGTCACCGCCGGCGTGGCCAGCGGCGCCGGGAAGGTGTAGCCCTTGTCGCGCATGAATTGGTCCACCTCGACCTGGGTTTTGTCCAGACTGTAGGCGACAATCTCGAAGCCGCGCGCGCGGTGGTCGTCGTAGAAGCGCTGCATCGCCGGCATCTCGTGCCGGCAGTAGGGGCACCAGGTGGCCCAGAAGTTGACCAGCACCACCTGCCCGCGCAGTGTGTCCAGACGGTGATCGCCCAGGGCCGGCGCCGCCGGCAGCGGCTCGGCGAGGTCATCGACCAGCGCCGGCGGGCGGAACCAGAGGTATACGATCAGGCCCAGCAGGATCGCGGTGACCGGGCCGGGGATCAGTTTCTTGAGGAAAGCCGTTGTCTTCGTCATCACCACCACCCAAACGCAAAGTACTGCGCATCAAACCCGATGCGGGCAAGGAAACGCAAGGAGAATCGCGGCGCGCGCCGGTGCGCGGCCGGCATCAGCCGCGCGTGCGCGCCGCGCTGATCGCCGCGCGCGCGCAGGCGGCAGCGGATGCGCCGGTGCCGGCGGAGCGGCCGGCCGGCAAGTCGCCGCGGCGCAAACCGGATGCCACCGACCGTCCGGGGCGTCGCGCGCCGGTTGACGCGCCCCAACCCCGCCCGGGCAAGCCGCGCACGCGTGATGCCGGCGCACCTGCCGCGCCGCACGACCGAGGCGCCGCCAAGCCCGCCGCGCGCGGCGACACCCGCCCTCCGGGTGACGGCGCAGGCGGCCAGCCGCCGCGTCGGCAGACCTCGGCGCGCGCCACCGTGGCGCAGCGCCGGCCGCGCACCTGGAGCTACTTCGCCTCCTGCCCGCGCGGGCTGGAGCAGGAACTGGCGCGCGAGCTCGCCGGGCTGGGTGCCGCCGACATCACTCCGGCGTCCGGCGGCGTCGCCTTCGGCGGCGATGTGGTACTGGGCTGGAAGGTCAATCTGTGGAGCCGGCTGGCCATCCGCGTGCTGTTGCGTGTCGCCGAAGGCCGCTACCAGCGCGAGGAAGACCTCTATCAGGCGGCGCTGGCGGTGGACTGGCCGGCCTGGTTCGCGGTCGAGCGCACGCTGGCGGTGACCACCGTGGGCAGGAACAGCCCGCTGAAAAGCCTCAACTTCGTCAGCCTGCGCGTCAAGGACGCGGTGTGCGACCGCTTCCGCCAGGTCATGGACGCGCGTCCCAGCGTCGACACCCGCCACCCCGACGTGCCGCTGACGCTGTTTTTGAGCAGCGACCGCTACACGCTATACATCGACCTGTCCGGCGAGCCGCTCAACCGCCGCGGCTACCGCGTGGCGCCGTCGCCGGCGCCGCTCAACGAAAACCTCGCCGCCGGCATGCTGCTGCTGTCCGGCTGGACGCCGGATACGCCGCTGTACGATCCGATGATGGGCGGCGGCACGCTGCTGCTGGAGGCCGCGCTGATGGCGCTGAAGCGCGCGCCCGGTCTGCATCGCCATTTCGCCTTCGAACACCTGCGCGACTTCGACCGCGTCGCCTGGGCGCGGCTGCGCAAGGACGCCGAGGCCGTGGCGCTAAAGGCGCGGCCGCTGCCGATATTCGGTTCCGACATCGATCCCGCCATGGTGCGCGCGGCCGGGCTCAACCTGCGTGCCGCCGGTCTGCTCGACTGCGTGCGCCTGATGCAGGCCGACTTTCTCAACGTCGATCCGCCCGCGCCGGAGGGCATCATCGTCAGCAACCCGCCCTACGGCGTGCGCATGGGCGCCCGTGGCGATGCCGGCGAGCGCGCCGGCCGGCGGCGCGGCGCCGCGACCGAGGCCGAAGCGCCTCGGACCGCGGTCGAGGCGTCCGTCGCCGACACCGATCTGCCGGCGTTCTACCGGGCGCTGGGCGACAACCTCAAGCAGCATTTCCCCGGCTGGACCGCCTGGCTGCTGTCGGCCGATCCGGAACTGCCCAAACGCATCGGTCTGCAGGCCGCGCGCCGCATTCCGCTGTTCAACGGTCCCTTGGAGTGCCGCCTGCTGCAATACCGCGTGATCGCCGGCAGCCATCGGCGCGTGGTGGACTGACCCGATATCGGGCGCCCTCCCCGCCCTGTGCACCGCGATGGTGCGCTCGGTGCCCGCGCCCGGCGCGAAGCGGCCCATTTTGCAGGGGTCCGATGCATGGCACGCAGCTTGCTATGAGCCTGTCAGGCTTCCTCGCCTAAGCGATCTTGGACAACGGCGTCCGCTCCCCTTTCAGGGCGGCCGCCGTTTTTTTTTCGCCCCTTGCATCGAGGCACTGGCATGACACGCATGAAACTGGTTCTGGTGGGCAACGGCATGGCCGGGGTCCGGGTTGTGGAGGAGCTGCTCAAGGCGGCCCCGGATCTGTATGACATCACGGTGTTCGGCGACGAGCCGCACCCCAATTACAACCGCATCATGCTGTCGCCGGTGCTGGCCGGCGAACAGCGGGTAGAGCAGATCGTGCTCAACCCGCTCGACTGGTACGCGGCCAACGGCATCGTGCTGCACGCCGGCAAGCGCGTGGTGCGGATCGACCGCGCGCGCCGCTACGTCGAGGCCGAGGACGGCACCCGCGCCGACTACGACCGCCTGCTGCTGGCCACCGGCTCCAAGCCGTTCATGCTGCCGGTGCCCGGCGCCGACCTCAAGGGCGTGATCGGTTTTCGCGACATCGCCGACGTCGAGACCATGATCGACGCCGCCGGTCGCTATCGTCACGCGGTGGTGATTGGCGGCGGGCTGCTCGGGCTGGAGGCGGCCAACGGTCTCAAGGCGCGCGGCATGGAGGTCAGCGTCGTGCACCTCGGCGACTGGCTACTGGAGCGGCAACTGGACGAGCCGGCGGCGCGCCTGTTGCAGCGCAACCTAGAGGCGAAGGGACTGAAGTTCCTGCTCGGCCGGCACACGGCGGAACTGCTGCCGGCGCCCTGCGGCACACGCGTCGGCGCGGTGCGTTTCAAGGACGGCGACGAGATCCCCGCCGACTTGGTGGTGATGGCGGTCGGCATCCGCCCCAACACCGCGCTGGCGGAAGCCGCCGGCCTGCGTTGCGAACGCGGCATCGTGGTCGACGACACCTTGCAGACCTACGACCCGCGCATCTACGCGGTGGGCGAGTGCGTCAGCCATCGCGGCGTCGCCTACGGCCTGGTGGCACCATTGTTCGAGCAGGCCAAGGCTTGCGCCAACCATCTGGCGCAGCATGGCGTGGCGCGCTACCGGGGTTCGATGACCTCGACCAAGCTCAAGGTCACCGGCATCGACCTGTTCTCGGCCGGCAACTTCATGGGCGGCGAGGGCTTCGAACAGATCGTGTTCCAGGATGCCGGCCGCGGTGCCTACAAGAAGCTGGTGCTCAAGGGCAACCAGCTGGCCGGCGCCTGCCTGTACGGCGACACCCTGGACGGCGCCTGGTACTTCGAGCTGATGCGCGACGGCACCGATGTCGCCGACTTCCGCGACAAGCTGCTGTTCGGCCGCCACCACATCGGCGACTCCGGCGCCGGCGGCGGCGACGAGAAGACGCGCGTGCTATCGCTGCCCGACGGCGCCGAGATCTGCGGCTGCAACGGCGTGTGCAAGGGCGACATCGTCGCCAGCATCCGCGCCAACAAGCTGTTCACGCTAGACGAGGTGCGCGCGCACACCAAGGCGTCGTCGTCCTGCGGCTCCTGCACCGGCCTGGTGGAAACGCTGCTGGCCGCCACCGTCGGCGGCGACTACTCCACGGCACCGTCGAAAAAGCCGCTGTGCGGTTGCACCGAGCACACGCACGACGAAATCCGCGCCGCCATCATCGAACGACGTCTGATATCACTGCCCGAGGTCATGCGCGCGCTGGACTGGAAGACTGCGGACGGTTGCAACAAATGCCGTCCGGCGCTGAACTATTACCTGCTGTGCGCCTGGCCGGGCAAATACCGCGACGACGCGCAGTCGCGCTTCATCAACGAGCGCGCGCACGGCAACATCCAGAAGGACGGCAGCTTCTCGGTGGTGCCGCGCATGTGGGGCGGACTGACCAACCCGCGCGAGCTGCGCGCCATCGCCGACGTCGCCGAGAAGTTCGCGGTGGCGGAGATCAAGCTGACCGGCGGCCAGCGCATCGACCTGTTCGGCGTGCGCAAGGAGGATCTGCCGGCGGTGTGGCGCGACCTCACCGCCGCCGGCTTCGTCTCCGGCCACGCCTACGGCAAGGCGCTGCGCACCGTGAAGACCTGCGTCGGCAGCCAGTGGTGCCGCTTCGGCACGCAGGATTCCACCGGTCTGGGCGTCAAGCTGGAACACATGACCTGGGGTTCGTGGATGCCGCACAAGTTCAAGCTGGCGGTGTCCGGCTGCCCGAGGAATTGCGCCGAGGCCACCATCAAAGACTTCGGCGTGGTGTGCGTGGAATCCGGCTACGAGCTGCACGTCGGCGGCAACGGCGGCATCAAGGTGCGGGTCACCGACCTGCTGGCCAAGGTGGAGACCGAGGCGCAGGTGCTGGAATACTGCGCCGCCTTCATCCAGCTCTACCGCGAGGAAGGGCATTATCTGGAACGCACCGCGCCATGGGTGGAGCGGGTCGGCCTGGCGCACGTCAGGGCGCGGGTGGTGGAGGACGCCGCCAGCCGCGCGGCGCTGGCCGAGCGCTTCCGCGCGTCGCAGCAGTACGCGCAGATCGACCCGTGGCGGCAACCGGACGCGCGGGAATTCGCGCCGCTGCGGCTGCCGTCCAACGGCATCGAACGTTCCCACCCGCAGCCCGAACCGACCGCCGCCGCCTGAGACGCCGCGCATACCCAGGAGCCACCGCCATGACCACCGACTGGATCGACATCGCCCATCTCGACGACATCCCGCGCCAGGGCGCGCGCGTCGTCGCCACGCCGGCGGGCGACATCGCCCTGTTCCGCACGTTCGACGACGAGCTGTTCGCGTTGCTCGACCGCTGCCCGCACAAGGGCGGCCCGCTGTCGCAGGGTATCGTTCATGGCAAGCGCGTCGCCTGCCCGTTGCACGACTGGAAGATCGCGCTCGACACCGGCCTGGCGGTGGCGCCAGACGTCGGCTGTGCCGCGCGCTTCCCGGTACGGCTGACGGAGGGGCGCGTCAGCCTGTCGCTGACGCCGGTTGCGGATTGCATCGACGTCTGAGGCCTCCGCCATGAACGCACCCGCCATCCGTACCACCTGCCCTTACTGCGGCGTCGGCTGCGGCGTGCTGGTCGAGCGCGCGGGCGAGGGTTACGCGGTGCGCGGCGATCCGGATCACCCGGCCAATCTCGGCCGCCTGTGCTCCAAGGGCGCGGCGCTGGCGGACACCCTGGGCCTGGACGACCGCATCACCCACGCCCGCGTCGACGGTCGCACTGCGCCGCTGGCCACGGCCCTGGACACCGTCGCGCGGCGCTTGCGTGCGGTGATCGACGCGCACGGTCCGCAGGCCGTGGCCTTCTATGTGTCGGGCCAGTTGCTCACCGAGGACTACTACGTCGCCAACAAACTGATGAAGGGGTTCATCGGCGGCGGCAACATCGACACCAATTCGCGGTTGTGCATGTCTTCGGCGGTGGCTGGCCACAAGCGCGGCTTCGGCGCCGACGCGGTGCCCGGCTGCTACGAAGACGTCGAACTGGCCGATCTGGTGGTGCTGGCCGGATCCAACGCGGCGTGGACGCATCCGGTGCTGTTCCAACGCCTGGCGGCGGCGAAGAAGGCACGGCCGGCGATGCGGGTGGTGCTGATCGACCCGCGCCGCACCGCCACCGCCGAACTCGCCGATCTGCATCTGGCGCTCGCGCCCGGCAGCGACGCCTGGCTGTTCCACGGCCTGCTCAACCATCTGCGCCGCGACAACGCCATCGACTGGCGCTACCTGGAAACCCGCGTCAGCGGCTTCGGCGCGGCGCTGGCCGAGGTCGCCGGCCTCGATCCCGCGCGGGTGGCCGAGCATTGCGCGCTGCCGCCGGCCGACGTGGCGACGTTCTACGACTGGTTCGCGCGCACGCCGCGCACCGTCACGTTGTTCTCGCAGGGCATCAACCAGTCCTCCTCCGGCGTCGACAAGGTCAACGCCATCCTCAACGTACACCTCGCCACCGGCCGCGTCGGCCTGCACGGCGCCTCGCCGATCTCGCTCACCGGCCAGCCCAACGCCATGGGTGGACGCGAGGTCGGTGGCCTGGCCAACCAGCTCGCCGCGCACATGGACTACACCCCGGACGACGTCGACCGGGTCGGCCGTTTCTGGCGCGCCCCGGCCATGGCGCAGGCGGACGGCCTGAAGGCGGTGGAGCTGTTCGAGGCGGTGCGTACCGGGCGCGTCAAGGCCCTGTGGATCATGGCCACCAATCCGGCAGTGAGTCTGCCGGAAGCGGACGCGGTGGTGGAGGCGCTGCGCGCCTGCGAATTCCTGGTGGTCTCCGACGTCACCGCGCGCACCGACACCGCCCGTCATGCCCACGTACTGTTGCCGGCCGCAGCCTGGGGCGAGAAGGACGGCACGGTGACCAATTCCGAGCGGCGCATCTCGCGCCAGCGCGCGTTCATGGCGCCGCCCGGCGAGGCGCGCCCGGACTGGTGGCTGGTGGCCGAGGTGGCGCGCCGCCTGGGTCACGGCGACACCTTCGCCTATCGCGGTCCGGCCGACATCCTGCGCGAACACGCCGCGCTGTCGGCGTTCGAGAACGGCGGCCGCCGGGTGTTCGACATCGGCGCACTGGCCGCCCTGGACGACGCCGGCTACGAGCGTCTGGCGCCGGTGCAATGGCCGCTGCCCGCGGGCTGCAAGACCGGGGCGCAACGGCTGTTCGCATCCGGCGGCTATGCCCATGGCGACGGCCGCGCGCGCATGCTGGCGGCGCCGCCGCGCGGTCCCGCCCTGGCCACCGAGGCGAGCCGGCCGCTGCGCCTGAATACCGGCCGCATCCGCGACCAGTGGCACAGCATGACCCGTACCGGCAGCAGCGCGCGCCTGTTCGCACACCTGGACGAACCCTATGTCGAGCTCAATCCGCGCGACGCGCGTGCGGCCGGCGTCGAGCACGGCGGCCTCGCGCGGCTTGCCGGCGGGCAGGGCGAACTGCTGGCACGCGTGCGCGTGACCGCCGATCAGCCGGCGGGCTCCGCGTTCGTGCCGATCCATTGGAACGATCGGTTCTGCGCGCGCGGCCGCGTCGATGCGCTGATCGACGCCATCACCGACCCGATCTCCGGACAACCGGAATTCAAACACGCGCCGGTGGCGCTGGCGCCCTACGTCGCCGCCTGGCACGGTTTCGTCATGGCGCGGCGGCCGCTGGATTGCGCCGGTCACGACTACTGGGCGCGCGCGCGCGGCGTCGCCCATTGGCGCCACGAGCTCGCCGACACAGCGCCCTGCACCTGGGTGGAACGCCTGCGCGCCGAATTCGGCGCCGACGGCGATTGGATCGAACTGCGCGATGCTGCCGCCGGACGCCATCGACTGGCGCTGTTGCGCGACGGCCGCGTCGAACTGGTCGCGTTCATCGAGCGCAGCGCCGCGCAATTGCCGCCGCGTGCCTGGCTCGCCGGCCTGTTCGCGCGCGCGCGTTTGGACGCGGCCGAACGCGCTGGCCTGCTCGCCGGCCGGCCGGCCGATTCCGCCGCCGACGTCGGCCGGGTGGTGTGCGCCTGCTTCGGCGTCGGCGAGAAGACCCTGCTTGCCGCCATCGCTGCCGGCGCCGGTTCGGTCGAGGCGCTGGGCATCGCACTCAAGGCCGGCAGCAACTGCGGTTCCTGCGTGCCGGAGCTGACGCGGATGCTGGAGGCGAGATGACCGGGCCGGTCGCCTCTTCCGCCAGTGAGGAACTGGTCATCCTGGTCATCGGCCCGTCGCGCCGGCGGCTCGACGACCTGATGGCCACGCTCGCCGCCGCCAGCCCGGACTATCGCCTGGTCGGCCGGCTCGACCGAGCCATCGATCTGCCGCGCTGGGTGGACGAGCTGCAACCCGACGCGATCATCATGGACACCGACTCGCCCAGCCGCGACACGCTGGAACAGGTGTGTCTGATGAGCGAATCCAGCCCGCGCCCCATCGTCATGTTCAGCCAGGACGCCTCCGACGCGGCGATGCGTTCGGCGGTGAACGCCGGTGTGGCCTGCTACGTGGTCGGCGGCCTGCGCGCCGAGCGCCTGCAACCCCTGCTGCATTTGGCGCGCGTGCGTTTCGAGGCCTGGCAGGCCCTGCGCGACGACGTGTTGCGTGCACGCCTGGAGTTGCAGGAACACAAGCTGATCGAGCAGGCCAAGCGCCGGCTGATGAAGGCGCGCGGGTTGTCGGAGGAGGCCGCCTATCAGGCCCTGCGGCGCGAGGCCATGACCCAGCGCCGGCGCGTGGTGGACGTCGCGCGGCAGTTGCTGGAGATGTTGCGATGAAGCCGGCATGTGCCGCGATGGTGCGCGTTGCCCCCGAAGCGGGCATCGACACCCGCGCAGAGCCCATGGTGGAAGTTGAAACCACGCAAAATCAGTTGCTTGTGTATTTGGCACGCGGATTGCTTTGAACTGACTGACCGGTGCAACGGCGCATCGGCCATGTCGCTCCTTCGCTGAGGTAACTTGGACAACGGCGTCCCGCCCCTCGGGGTTGGACGCCGCTTTTTTTTGGAGTACCGCAAATGGACCAGACCCCGCCCCCCAACGCGCCGGCCGTCGATGACGACAAGCGCGATTTCCTGAAGAAAGCCGCCAGCATGTCCGCCGCCGCCGCCCTGATGGCCCTCGTTCCGCCCGGTGTGCGCAACGCCGCCTGGGCCGCCGGTTCCGACGCTCCGGAGAAGCCCGACCTGAAGATCGGCTTCATTCCGCTCACCGATTGCGCCAGCGTGGTGATGGCCGCGCACAAGGGCTTCGACAAGAAGTACGGCCTCAGGATCACCGCCACCAAGGAAGCATCCTGGGCCGGCGTGCGCGACAAGCTGGTCAACGGCGAGCTCGACGCCGCGCATGTGCTGTACGGTCTGATCTACGGCGTGCAACTGGGCATCGGCGGGCCCAAGCGCGACATGTCGGTGCTGATGACCCTCAACAACAATGGCCAGGGCATCACCCTGTCCAACCCGTTGAAGGCCAAGGGCGTGGTCGACGGCCCCGGTCTGGCGAAGTTGGTCAAGGCCGAACCGCGCGAATACACCTTCGCGCAGACCTTCCCCACCGGCACGCACGCGATGTGGTTGTACTACTGGCTGGCCACCTATGGCATCGACCCGTTCCGCGACGTCAAGACCATCGTCGTGCCGCCGCCGCAGATGGTGGCCAACATGCGCGTCGGCAACATGGACGGCTTTTGCGTCGGCGAGCCGTGGAACGCGCGCGCGATCCACGACAAGATCGGCTTTTCCGCCGCCACCAGCCAGGACGTCTGGGTGGACCACCCGGAAAAGGTGCTGGGTACCACCGCCGAGTTCGTGCAGCGCTACCCCAATACCGCGCGGGCGATGACCGCCGCCGTGCTGGAAGCCTCGCGCTATATCGACGTGGTCAGGAATCGCGCCGAGGTGGCCAAGGTGATTTCCGGCAAGGCTTACGTCAACGCGCCGTTCGAGGTCATCGAGGGCCGCATGAAGGGCGAGTACGACAACGGTAACGGCCGCAAGTGGCAGGACGCCAACTACATGAAGTTCTTCAACGATGGCGCCGTCACCTTCCCGTACCTGTCCGACGGCATGTGGTTCCTGACCCAGCACAAGCGCTGGGGCCTGTTGAAGGACCACCCGGATTACCTGGCGGTGGCGAAGGCTGTCAACCGCGTCGACGTGTACACCGATGCCGCGACCATGGCCAAGGTGGCGCTGCCCAAGTCGGACATGCGCAGTCACAAGCTGATCGACGGCGTGGTCTGGGACGGCAGGAACCCGGCTGCCTACGCCGACGCGTTCAAGATCAAAGCCTGATCCCGACCCGCTCCCGCGCGCGGGAGCGGGGACAACGACGAGGAGCCCGCGATGAGCGCAGTCACTTTCCATGAAGACCGTCTGGATACCGTCATGAAACGAGCCGATACCCACACCATCCCGCCCGCCGAGGCGCCGCCGCGGTCCCGTCCCACACCGTTCTTCGAGACCGAGCGCGGCCGTGCCTGGCTGGCCGGCGCGGGCGGCCTGCTGCGGGCTGCCGTGCCGCCCGGCATCGGGCTGGCGCTGTTCGTGCTGCTCTGGCACCTGGTGGCCGCCAGCAGCGACGGCCTGCCGGGTCCGGCGCCGACCTGGGAGGCGGCCAAGGCGTTGTTCGCCGATCCGTTCTACGACAACGGGCCCAACGACATGGGCATCGGCTGGAACATCCTCCATTCACTGTACCGCGTCGGCGTCGGTTTCGGCCTGGCCGCGCTGGTCGGCATCCCGGCCGGTTTCCTGCTCGGCCGCTTCGCCTTCCTGTCGGGCATGGCCGCGCCCATCATCAGCCTGCTGCGACCAGTCAGCCCGCTGGCCTGGCTGCCGATCGGCCTGATGGTGTTCCAGGTGGCCGAGCCGGCGTCGATCTTCGTGATCTTCATCTCCAGCATCTGGCCGATCATCCTCAACACCGCCGCCGGCGTGGCGCGCGTGCCGCAGGACTACATGAACGTCGCGCGCGTGCTCAACCTGTCGGAGTGGAAGATCTTCACGCGCATCCTGTTCCCGTCGGTGCTGCCGCATCTGATGACCGGCATCCGCCTGTCCATCGGCGTCGCCTGGCTGGTGATCGTGGCCGCGGAAATGCTCACCGGCGGCGTCGGCATCGGCTTCTGGGTGTGGGACGAGTGGAACAACCTCAACGTCGAGCACATCCTGATCGCCATCTTCATCGTCGGCATCGTCGGCCTGCTGCTGGAGCAGACGCTGATGTGGGTGGCGAAACGGTTCAGCTATGCCTGACGTCCGGCCGGCCGCCACGTCCGGCCGGCCCCAACCATGGAGTCGAGAAAAATGCACCACTATCTGCAAATCGAAAACGCCAGCATGGTGTTCGACACCAAGAACGGCAAGTTCACCGCGCTTGCCGGCATCGACCTGCACATGCGCCAAGGCGAGTTCGTCAGCCTGATCGGCCATTCCGGCTGCGGCAAGAGCACGCTGCTCAATCTGGTCGCCGGCCTGAACGAGCCGACCGAAGGCGTGCTGCTGCTGGCCGAGAAGGAGATCAAGGGGCCGGGCCCGGAGCGCGGCGTGGTGTTCCAGAACCACAGCCTGCTGCCCTGGCTGAGCTGCTACGGCAACGTGCATCTGGCGGTGGAGCGGGTGTTCGGCGCCAGCGAGTCCAAGCGCCGCTTGCGCGAGCGCGCCATGGCGGCGCTGGAGCTGGTGGGCCTGGCGCATGCCGCACACAAGCATCCGCACGAGATCTCCGGCGGCATGAAACAGCGCGTCGGCATCGCCCGCGCGCTGGCCATGGAACCCAAGGTGCTGCTGCTGGACGAGCCGTTCGGCGCGCTCGACGCACTGACCCGCGCCAGCCTGCAGGACGAGCTGATGCGCATCGTGCGCGACACGGCGGCCACCGTGATCATGGTGACGCACGACGTCGACGAGGCGGTGCTGCTGTCCGACCGCATCGTCATGCTCACCAACGGGCCGGCCGCGACGATCGGCGAAATCCTCGAGGTCGATCTGCCGCGCCCGCGCGACCGGCTGCAACTGGCGGAAGACCCCGGCTACCATCACCTGCGCAGCCAGGTGCTGGCCTTCCTGTACCAGAAGCAGCGCCGGCCGGCCAAGGCGGCGTGACGGCGGGGCTGGCCGCGACGGCCGGCCGTGCGGCGCGGTTGGCCGCCCGCCCCGAACTGTGCTCAAATCGGCCGCTTCCGCTGCACCGGCGTGGTGCGGGACGGCGCGCGCGCGCAGGTCCGCCCGCGCCCGATCCGTCTCATGCAAGTCACCGTCAGCGAACTGCTGGTCCGTTATCTGCAACGTCTGGGCGTCGAGGTCGTCTTCGGCATGCCCGGCGCGCACGTGCTGCCGATCTATGACCGCCTGTACGACGCGCCCATCCGCACCGTGCTGGTCAAGCACGAACAGGGCGCCGCCTTCATGGCGGGCGGCTATGCACGTGTGTCGCACCGCGTCGCCGCCTGCATCGCCACGGCCGGCCCCGGCGCCACCAATCTGGTCACCGGCATCGCCAATGCCTACGCCGAACGCCAGCCGGTGCTGGCGCTGACCGGTGAAACACCGACCTATATCTTCGGCAAGGGCGGCCTGCAGGAGAGTTCCGGCGAGGGCGGCGCCATCGATCAGGCCGCGCTGTTCGCCGGCATCACGCGCTACCGCAAGCTGATCGAACGCACCGATTACCTCGGCCAGGTGCTCAACCAGGCCACGCGCGCACTGCTGGGGCCGGAACCGGGACCGGTGCTGTTGAGCGTGCCCTACAACGTGCAGAAGGAGAAGGTGGCCGCGAGCGTGCTCGACGGCCTGCATTTCCCGCGCGCCGCCACGGCGGCCCGGCCGATCGGGGACGACTCGGTGCAGGCCCTGGCCGCGCTGCTGCGTGGCGCGGACTGTCCGGTGATCGTCGCCGGCTACGGCTGCATCCGTGCCGGCGCACGCCCGCTGGTGGCGCGCCTGGCCGAGCGCCTGGGCATCGGCGTGGCCACCAGCCTCAAGGGCAAGGGCGCGGTGGCGGAAGACTCGCCGTTGGCGCTGGGCTGCCTGGGCGTGACCTCGGACGGTGCCGCCTACCGCTTTCTGGTCGAGCATGCCGACCTGGTGCTGTTCCTGGGTGCCGGTTACAACGAACGCACCAGCTACCTGTGGGACGAACGCCTGCTGGCCGGCAAACGCGTGGTGCAGATCGATCACGACGCGGCGCAACTGGGCAAGGTGTATCGCCCGGATCTGACCATCCACGGCGACATCGCCGACGTGCTGACGCGCCTGCTGGCGCTGCCGGCCGGCGACGACGCGGCGCTGGCCGAGGCGCGTCTGACCCGGCTCAAAGCCTACCGGCGTGCCGCTCATGGCGCGCGCGTCGCCTGTCGGCAGGCGGCGGGCGGTGGCATGGACGGCGATGCGCGCTTCCACCTGATCCGGCATTTCTACGCCGGGCTGGCGGCGCGTTTCCCGCGCGACGCGCTGATCTTCGACGACAACATCGTGTTCGCCCAGTCGTTCCTGCGCGTGTCGCATGCCAACCACTATTTCCCCAACGGCGGCATCTCCTCGCTCGGTCATGCCATCCCGGCGGCCATCGGCGCGCGCCTGCACGTTCGGGAGGGCGCGGTGTTCGCCATCCTCGGTGACGGCGGTTTCCAGATGTGCTGCATGGAACTGATGACGGCGGTGAACTATGGAATGCCGCTCAACGTCGTGGTGATCAACAACGGCACCATGGGCCTGATCCGCAAGAACCAGTTCCAGCTCTACCAGCAACGCTATCTCGACTGCGACTTCGTCAATCCCGATTTCGCGCTGCTCGCCGCGTCGTTCGGCATCCGTCACCACCGGCTCGACAGCGAGGCGGCGATCGACGCGTTGTTCGCCACGGCCGACCTGGAAAACGCCATCAACCTGATCGAAATCCCGCTCGACAAGCATGCCTTCCCGTCCTACCTGTCCGGCCGCTGACATCCCGCCAAGGACCGGAGCGGATGCCCGCGTCGCGGGGTTGCGCGCGCGCATCGCCGAACTGGAGACGGCCCTGTGGCGCAACGGCTTCGATGCCGCGCTGCTGCCGTGTTACCAGGCCGCGTTCCGCGAACTGGAGGGCGTGATCGCGCAGGCGGGCGACGATGCGCGCCACGACTTCGTCATCGTCGTTCCGGTGGCGGACAACCCGCGTCAGACGCGCGCCTGCCTCGCCAGCCTGCTGGCGCTATGCCACGCCTACGCCTACGGCGGCATGGTCGATGGCGTGTACCGCAAGCTGTCCGTGCTGCTCGCCGACGACAGCGCCACGGCCGACGCCATCGGCGCGCACCGCGCGCTGGCCGACGAGTTCAGCGGCCGCGGCCTGCGGGTGGAGTACTTCGGGCGCGAGGCGCAGCTCGCCCTGCTCGACCGGCTGCACGGTGTGGCCGACCTGGCCGGCATCATCGGCACGCATGGGCGCGGGCGCTTCGCGCACAAGGGCCAGGCCATGATGCGCAACATCGCCTATCTGGCCGTCGCCGCGCGCCGCCCCGCGCGCACGCTGATCTACACGGTGGATGCCGACCAGATGTTCGGTGTCAACGTGCCCGCGATGCAGGGCGGCGAGGCGGTGCACGCGCTCAACTACCTGTATCACCTGGACGAGATCTTCCGCACCCGTGACATCCTGGTGCTCACCGGCAAGGTGGTGGGCGATCCGCCGGTATCGCCGGCGGTGATGGCCGGCAATTTCCTCGACGACGTGCTCGCCCTGCTGCGCGAACTGGCCGGCCGCGCGCCGGGGGAACCCTATCGCCAGCCGCCGGCCGACGCCTGCGGCGGCGGCGACGCCGCCTATCACGACATGGCCGAACTGTTCGGCTTCGGCGCACAGCCGCAGGTCCATCGTTATCACTGCAACCTGCCCGGCACGCCCGGCAACGCCGACTGCCTGCTGGCCTTGTCGCGCCGGCTCAACAGCTTTTTCCACGGCGAACACCCCACGCGCATCACCTGGTATCGGCATGCCGATGCACTGGCCAGCGTCGCTCCGGCGCGCACCGTGTACACCGGCAACTACGTATTCCGGCCGGAGGCGCTGGACTGGTTCATCCCGTTCGCGCCGCTGCGCCTGCGCATGTCCGGACCGGGCATGGGACGCATGCTGCGCGCCGAACTGGGTGGGCGCTTCGTCGCCGCCAACCTGCCCATGCTGCACCGGCGCACCGTGGCCGGCACCGGCGCATCCGAGTTTCGGCCCGGCGTGCGCGCCGCGCAGGTGCGCGTGGACCTGTGCGACGAGTTCGAACGCCAGTTCCACGGCGACGTCATGCTGTTCACGCTGGAGCGGCTGGGCGCGCTGGGCTTTCCGCGCGTCATGCCCGCCGCCGAGACCATCGCCGCCACGCTCGACAGCGTGCGCGCGGACATGGACGCTCGCTACCGCGCCCGGCGGGTCGGTATCCGCGCGCAACTGGCGGCGCTGCGCGCGCTGTTCGACGACCCCGCGCGCTGGTGGCAGCAAGGCGACGGGTTCGCCGAACTGCGCGCCAATGTCCGCGCCTTCGCCGACAACATCGAGCATCACTTCGGCGCGGACTCCCCCTGCCTGGCGCTGCTCGACGCGCCCGCTCGGCGCGCCGAATGGCGCGCGCGCCAGCTCGCCGCCATCGCCGGCTATGGCGCCGACCGTGACGCCTGGCGCCGGGCGCTGGATGCGCTGTGATCGAGCGTCTGCGTCACCGGCTGCACCGGCGGTTGCAACCGCAACGCTACGCGCTGCTGGCGCAGTTGCTGCGCAACCAGTCGCTCACCCGCGCGCAACTGCTGCACCGGCAGGGGCACGACCTGGCCGCGCTGGTCCGGCACGCCGCGGCGCATGTGCCTTACTACGCCGCGCGCATCGACGCCGACACCCTGGCCGTGTTCGCGCGCGGCGAGGCCGACATCGGGCGGCTGCCCATCCTGCGCAAGGACGACGTGCGCAGCCATCTCGGCGATCTGCTCGCCCGCGATGCCGACCGCACGCGGGCCAAGCTGGGCCACACCGGCGGCTCCACCGGCCAGCCCCTCGCCTTCTGGTACGACGACGCCAAGCACGAACTGATGCGCGCCGGCATGATGCGCGGCTACATGATGTCCGGCTGGCGGCCGGGCCAGAAGATCCTCAACCTCTGGGGCGCGCGCCAGGACGTGGTGGCCGGCGGCGTGTTCGGTAACGGTCTGTTCGACGTCATCGCCGCCGAGCGGACCATCGCCGCCTGGGAGTACAGCGACGCCAACCTGCATGCCTGGGCCCACCGTGTCCGCCGTTATCGCCCCACGTTGTTGCAGGGCTACACCTCCGCACTGACCGAGCTGGCGCGTTACGTGTTGGCCGAACACCTGCGCATGCCGGACAGCCTGATCGGCGTCTACTCCACCGCCGAGGTGTTGGACGACAGCCAGCGCGAGCTGATGCAACGCGCCTTCGGCTGCAAGGTATACAACCAGTACGGCAGCCGGGAAGTGCCCAACATCGCCTGGGAGTGCCACCACGGCGGCATGCACGTCTGTGCCGACCTGGTCTGGCTGGAAACGCGCCACGTCGATGGCGAGGACCGCTTGCTGGTGACCTCGCTCACCAACCGGCTGATGCCCTTCATCCGCTATGACATCGGCGATACCGGCCGCCTGCTGGACGGTACATGCCCCTGCGGTTCACCGTTCCCGCTGATGGAGATGGGCGTGTGCCGGCGCAACGATCTGATCCGCACGCGCGACGGACGGCGCATCCACCCCGCCTACTTCAACCGCCTGCTGTACGGCCAGACCGGCATCCGCCAGTACCAGTGGGTGCAGCGCGACTGCGAACGCATCGAACTGAACATCGTCGCCGCGGAACCCCTGCCGGCAACCACCGTCGCCGAACTGGCCCGACGCATCCAAGCAGACGTCAGTCCGGCCATGACGCTGCAAGTCAATACCGTGCCCGAAATCCCGCGTACCCGCTCCGGCAAGCATCGTTATGTGATCGGCATCGGGGAAATGGCGGCCGTCGGTTGAGCGCGCAATCACGTGCCCATGCCGGTTCGGCACCAGGCTGGCCGGGTTGATCTTGGCCGGATCGGTCACATCCCGGACGATCAACGGCATGACCTTCCGGCAGTGTAAAAAACGGCGACATCTGACGCCGTTTTTTTCTCAGTCCGCCCACAAGCCGCCCAGGGAAAAGCTGATGGCGTCGAACGGCGGGAGGGAGACGGCGTCGTCGTCCTTCAATGTGGCCACGAGCACCCAGCGGCCGTTCTGGTTCTCGTAGGCTTCCAGCGTGCGCAGGTCGGGGTCGATCAACCAGACGTTCTTCACCCCCCAGCGGGCATAAATCGGCAGCTTTTCGACCCGGTCCACGCGCGCGGTGGAGGGGGAAAGAATTTCGCACAGCCAGTCGGGCGCGAGATCGAACCAGGCGGTTTGCGGTGCTTTGGGCATCCGTTCACGACGCCAACCGGCGATGTCGGGAACCAGGATATCGGCATCGATATGTATCTCGGGCTCGTCCAGAATCCACCAGCCACCCGGGCCACCACGGCCTCGGTCGAATGGCCCTTGGAGCTCATAGCCCAGGCTGGAATAGGCGATCGCATGCTTGGGTGCCGGTCTGGGGTGCGTCACCAGCCGCCCGCTGATGATTTCCCCCACCAATGTTTCCGGCAGGTCGAGCAAATCCTCATACGTCGCGAAACGGTCGGCTGGCAGTCCCATCGCGATCTCCCTACAACAAAACCTTTTCAACGCCGCCATTATTCGCCTGGGCGATGAACTCCGCCAACCAGTCCTCGCCCAGCTTCAGCTTCGCCAGTTCGACCACGATGTAGTCGGCGTCGACCGTGCTGTCCTCGCCGTAGCGCAGCAGGCCCTGCAAGCAGGACGGGCAGGAGGTCAGCACCTTGACCTGCTTCGCGCCGTCCGCGCGCAGGCCGCCGGCGACGCGGTCGATCTCCTCGGCCTTGCGGAAGCGCACCTGGGTGGCGATGTCCGGACGGCTGGCGGCGAAGGTACCGGCCTCGCCGCAGCAGCGTTCCGAAAGTTTCACGTCCTGGCCCATCAGCGTGCTGGCGGTCTGGATCGGGCTGTGCAGCTTGATCGGCGTGTGGCAGGGGTCGTGGTACATATAGCGCGTGCCGCCGACGCCCTCCAGCCGAACCCCTTTTTCCATCAGGTACTCGTGGATGTCCATGATGCGGCAGCCGGGAAAAATCCGGTCGAACTGGTATTCCAACAGTTGATCCAGGCAGGTGCCGCAGGACACCAGCACGGTTTTGATGTCGAGGTAGTTCAGCGTGTTGGCGATGCGGTGGAACAGCACCCGGTTCTGCATGGTGATGGCTTCGCCCTTGGGGCGGTCGCCGGTGGCGGTCTGCGGATAGCCGCAGCACAGGTAGGTCGGCGGCAGCACGGTCTGCGCGCCCAGCCGGTACAGCCAGGCCAGCGTGGCCAGCCCGACCTGGGAGAACAATCGTTCCGAACCGCAACCGGGGAAGTAGAACACCGCGTCGGAATCCTCCGTGACCCTGGCCTCATCGCGCAGTACCGGCACCACTTTGGGATCGTTGAGGCCCAGCATCTGGCGCGCCGTCCTGGCCGGCAGATTGCCGGGCAGGGCGCGGTTGAAGAAATGAATCACCTGCGTCTTTACGTCCGGCTTGCCCACCGTGGCCGGCGGCTGCCGCATGGCCGCGCGTACCGTCGGCAGCGAGCGCATCACCCCGGCGCCCAGGCGCTGGCCCAGATAGCCCATGCGGATGGCGCCCAGGCGCATCAGCCGGATGGCGTCGGCATCGCTGCTGTTCAGGAACGCCATGGCCAGCCGCGCGGCGGGCGCCTTCTTCTTCTTGCCGGTGGCGGTGAGCAGGTTGCGCATGGCCACCGTCACGTCGCCGAAGTCGATGTCCACCGGGCAGGGGTTCTCGCACTTGTGGCAGATCGTGCAGTGATCGGCGACGTCGTCGAATTCGGCGAAATGGGCCAGCGACACGCCGCGCCGGGTCTGCTCCTCGTACAGGAAGGCTTCGATCAGCAGCGAGGTGGCGAGAATCTTGTTGCGCGGGCTGTACAGCAGATTGGCGCGCGGCACGTGGGTGTTGCACACCGGCTTGCACTTGCCGCAGCGCAGGCAGTCCTTGATGGCATCGGCGATGGCGCCGATGTCGGACTGCTCCATGATCAGCGACTCGGTTTCCAGCAGGTTGAACGACGGTGTATAGGCGTTGCCGAGATCGGCGCCCCTGAGCAGCTTGCCTTGGTTGAAGCGTCCGTGCGGATCGACGCGCTGCTTGTAGGCGGCGAACGCCGCCAGCGTGTCCTCGCCGAGGAACTCCAGCTTGGTGATGCCGATGCCGTGTTCGCCGGAGATCACGCCGCCCAGATCGCGGGCCAGGCGCATGATGCGCGCCACCGCCGCGTTGGCGCTGGCGAGCATGGCGTAGTCGTCCGAGTTGACCGGGATGTTGGTGTGCACGTTGCCGTCGCCGGCGTGCATGTGCAGCGCGACGAACACCCGGCTCTTCAGCACCCGCCGGTGGATGGCTTCGCACGCCGCCAGTACCGGTTCGTATTCGCGCCCGGTGAACAGTTGGCGCAGTTCGGCGCGCAGTTCGCGCTTCCAGGACACGCGCACCACGTGATCACGCAGCGCGTGGAAGGTCTCGGGCTGCGCCAGCCCATCGAGCAGGCCGCGCCAGCGCGTCCGTACCGTCGCGATCAGATCCAGTGCGCGGGCGCGCCGCGTCGCCGTGAGTTCGACGTCGACCACGCCGTCCTCCGTCTCGTGCAACGGCAGTTCGCCCTGGAAGAAGGCTTCCAGTTCATCCAGCAGGGCCAGCTTGTTGGCGATGGACAGCTCGATGTTGATGCGCTCGACGCCATCGGAATAATCGGCCAGCCGGTCGAGCGGTATGACCACGTCCTCGTTGACCTTGAAGGCGTTGGTGTGCGCGGCAATCGCCGCGGTGCGCGCGCGATCCGCCCAGAACGCCTTGCGCGCCTGCGCCGTGCTGGCGATGAAGCCCTCGCCGCCGCGCGCCCGCCCCATGTCGACGATGCGTGCGGCGGCGGCGTCCGCGGCCGCCGCGTCGTCGCTGGCGATGTCGGCCAGCAACACCATGTTCGGCCGGCCGGTGCGCTGCGCCTTGGTGGCGTAGCCGACCGCCTTGACGTAGCGCGCGTCCAGATGTTCGAGACCGGCCAGCACCACGCCCGGAGACCGGCCCGACGCGAAACGATCGGTGATCTCGACGATGGCCGGCACCGCCGCCGCGACCTGGCCGAAGAACTCCAGGCACACCGTGCGCACCTCGGTCGGCATGCGGTGCAGCACGAAGGTCGCCTGGGTGATCAGACCGTCACAGCCTTCCTTCTGGATGCCCGGCAGGCCGGCGAGGTACTTGTCGGTCACGTCCTTGCCCAGCCCGCGCTTGCGGAAGGCGGCACCGGGTATGGCCAGTTGTTCCGGCTCGCCCTTGGGGTGGCCGGCGGCGTCGAAACGGGCGATGCGGAAACGCGCGGTGTCGACGTCGTGGATCTTGCCCAGGTTGTGATCCAGACGGGTGACCTCCAGCCAGTCGGCATCCGGCGTCACCATCTTCCACGACACCAGATTGTCCAGCGCCGTACCCCACAGCACGGCCTTCTTGCCGCCGGCGTTCATCGCCACGTTGCCGCCGATGCAGGAGGCATCGGCGCTGGTGGGATCGACTGCGAAGGCCAGGCCGGCCGCTTCCGCGACTTCCATGACCCGACGCGTGACCACGCCGGCACCGCAGGTCACGGTCGGCGTCGGCTGGGTATGGCCGGGCAGCACGCGCGGGGTGATGGGCGACAGCCGATCCAGCTTCTCGGTGTTGATCACCGCCGACATGCGCGTCAGCGGCACCGCGCCGCCGGTATAACCGGTGCCGCCGCCGCGCGGGATGACGGTCAGCCCCAGTTCGAAGCAGCCGCGCACCAGTGCCGGGATTTCCGCCTCGTCGTCCGGGTAGAGCACCACGAACGGGTATTCCACGCGCCAGTCGGTGGCATCGGTGACGTGCGAGACGCGCGCGAAACCGTCGAAGGCGATGTTGTCGCGCCGGGTCACGCGCCCCAGCCGGCGCGCCAGCGCCTCGCGCAGCCGCCGGGTTTCGGCGAATCCGGTCTCGAACGCTTCCACGGCCCGCGTCGCCAGGCTCAGCAACCGGCCGACCCGGGGGTTGCCCTGGCGCCGCTTCTCGATCTCGTTGAGACGATGGCGCAGCGCCTGGATCAGCAGGCCACGCCGACCGTCGTCGGCGAGCAGGTCGTCTTCCAGATAGGGATTGCGCGACACCACCCAGATGTCGCCCAGCACTTCGAACAACATGCGCGCGGAGCGCCCGGTGCGGCGCTCGGCGCGCAGTTCCTCGACCAGACGCCAGCCCTCCGCGCCCAACAGACGCAACACGATCTCGCGATCCGAGAACGAAGTGTAGTTATAGGGAATCTCACGGATACGCTGCGCGGACATGGGGAACGGCCCTGGGACGAGGCCCCGGATTCTACCGCCCGCAGTCAATGCGCAACAAATTCGACCTTTTCGATCAAAGGGATATGTGATTGATGCGAAGCAACATGGCACCCATGACACGGCGGCGTAAAATCCCGCGATCGAATTCGCGCCCACACCCATGATCGCCCTGCTCATCGTCGCCCACGGCAATCTGGGCGAAAGCCTCATACAGTGCGCTTCCTTCGTGCTGGGCGCGCGTCCCGAGCGACTGGTCAATCTGGATCTGTCCTCGGACAGCGATCCGGAGAAAATGCTGGCGCGCGCGCGCCGTAAGGTGGCTGAACTGGACAACGGCGAAGGCGTGCTGATCCTGACCGACGTGTACGGCGCCACACCGTGCAACACCGTGTGCAAGCTGATCGAGGACGGCCGGGTGGAAGCCATCGTCGGCGTCAACCTGCCCATGCTGTTGAAGGCACTGACCTATCGTGACCAGGGTATGGCGACGCTGCTGGAACGCGCCGTGGCCGGCGGCCAGGCGGGCATCTTCAACATCCACACGGAGCCCGCTGGTGCCTGAACGCGACATCGAGATCACCAACCGGCTGGGCCTGCATGCGCGCGCCTCGGCCAAACTGACGCAGACCGCGTCGAAATTCGCATGCGACATCTGGATCTCGCGCAACGGCCGCCGCGTCAACGGTAAGAGCATCATGGGCGTGATGATGCTGGCCGCGGCGCGCGGCACCCAGGTTCATCTGGAGACGCATGGCAGTGACGAGGACGCGGCGATGCAGGCCATGGTGGAACTGATCGAGAACAAGTTCGGTGAGGGGGAGTGAATGAGGCGTGTCGATCGCCGGCGCATGCCACCCGGGCGCCTGTCGCCGGGTGACGCTTTTCCCCGGCAATTTTCTGCCACCCGGCCCTCATGACCTTCTCCCTGCATGGCATCGGCGTCTCCGGCGGCTACGCCATCGGCCGCGCGCAACTCTACTCCCACGCCCGCCTGGAGGCGCCGCACTACCTGCTGCATCCGGAACACGTGGAAGCGGAGGTGGCTCGCTTCACCGAGGCGGTGGAAAGCGTGCGCGCCGAGCTGCTGGCCTTGCAGACCCACATCCCCGGTGGCGCGCCGCCCGAACTGTCGGCGTTCATCGAGGTGCATGCGCTGATCCTGTCCGATTCCATGCTGTCGGAAGTGCCCAAGCGCCGCATCCGCGAGCAGCGCTGCAACGCCGAGTGGGCGCTGGCGCAGCAGACCGAGGCGCTGATCGCGCAGTTCGAGTCGATCGAGGACGAGTACCTGCGCGAACGCCGCCACGACGTGCGCCAGGTGGCCGACAAGGTACTCAAGTCGCTGATGGGCCATCCCGGCCACGCGCCGCTGAAGACGGTCGATGAGGGCGACAGCATCCTGGTCGCGCACGATCTGTCACCCTCGGACATGGTGCTGTTCAAGCGTCACCCGTTCGCCGGTTTCATCACCGATCTGGGCGGCACCACCTCGCACACCGCCATCCTCGCGCGCAGCCTCGGTCTGCCTTCGGTGATGGCCCTGCACAACGCGCGCGCGCTGATCCAGGAAGGCGACTGGCTGATCGTCGACGGTATCGCCGGCGTGGTGGTGGTGGAACCGGACCAGGCCATCCTCGACGAGTATCGTCTGCGCCGCAACCAGTGGTTGCTGGAACAGAAGAAGCTGCGTCGCATCAAGAGCAGCCCGTCGACCACGCTGGACGGTATCGACATCACGCTGATGGCCAACATCGACCTGCCGCTCGACGTGCCGCACGCGCGCGCCGAGAACGTCGCCGGCATCGGCCTGTTCCGCAGCGAGTTCCTGTTCCTCAACCGTGACGATCTGCCCGGCGAGGACGAGCAGTTCGAGGCTTACCGCGAAGTCGCGCGCGGCATGGCGCCCAAACCCGTGGTGATCCGCACGCTCGACGTCGGTGCCGACAAGTCGGTGCGCTGGATGCAGCAGGACAGCATCAACCCGGCGCTGGGCCTGCGCGCCATCCGCCTGTGCCTGGCCGAACCGCAGATCTTCCTGACCCAGGTGCGCGCGCTGCTGCGCGCCAGCCATTACGGCAAGGTGCGCATCCTGCTGCCCATGCTGGCCAGCCTGAGCGAACTGGACCAGGCACTGGCGCTGATCGCCGCGGCGCGCGGCAGCCTGCGCGTGCAGGACATCCCGTTCGACGAGCACATCGCCGTCGGCGGCATGATCGAGATTCCCGCCGCCGCGCTCGCCGCCGAGTGGTTCGCGCGCAAGCTGGATTTCCTGTCGCTGGGCACCAACGACCTGATCCAGTACACGCTGGCGATCGACCGCACCGACGATGCCGTCGCGCATCTGTACGACCCGCTGCATCCGGCGGTGCTCGGCCTGATCGATCACACGCTGCGCGTCGGCGCGCGTTTGGGCAAACCGGTATCGGTGTGCGGCGAAATGGCCGGCGATCCACGCCTGACGCGGCTCTTGCTCGGACTGGGCCTGACCGTTTTCTCCATGCACCCGGCGCATGTGCTGGCGGTGAAGCAGCAGGTGATGCGCAGCCACATCGGCGAACTGACGCCGTTGGCGCGCAAACTGCTGCGTGCCGGCCAGCCGGAGCGCATCCAGGAACTGCTGGCACGCATCAACCAATAGCCGTTACCGCACATCATGATCGACGCCGAGCAATGCAAACGGCTGTATCTGTGTCCGGCCGACGCCGTGGATCTGCGCGACATGGCGCGCCAACTCGACCACTACGGCTTCTGCTGCGAACTATTCGACGCACCGGCACCGCTCGTCGCCGCGGCATCCCAAACCCCACCGCACGCCATCCTGCTCGACTGCGCACGCCTGCCGCGGACAGGACCGGAACGTGACGCGCTGCGCAAGCTCGCTGAACGGGCACCGCTCGCCTGCGTCGCCGATGACGGTTCGATCGAAGCGCGGCTCGCGGCGGTGCGGCTGGGTTGCCGGGCCTATTTCGTGCGCCCGCTCGAACTGGGCAGCCTGCTCGACAGCCTGGACCGGTTCTGTGCGCCATCCCGTGCGGACGCCGGCCGGGTGTTGATCATCGACGACTCGCGTTCGCTGGCCAGCCTATATGCCGCGCACCTGAGCGAGGCCGGATTCCGCTGCGATGTGGTGACCGATCCCCTGCGCACGCTCGACGCGCTGCACGAGAACCCGCCCGATTTGATCCTGCTCGACATGAACATGCCGGCGGCCAGCGGCCAGGAGATCGCGCAGATCATCCGTCAGCAGGATGCCTACCTGTCCATCCCCATCGTATTCCTGTCGGCGGAAGCCGATGTCACCCGACAGCGCGAGGCGATGAGCCTGGGCGGCGACGAGTTCCTGCAAAAGCCGATCGAGCCCGTGCACCTGATCTCGGCGGTGAAGAGCAGGGTACTGCGCTACCGGTCGCTGCGCGCGTTGATGGTACGGGACAGTCTCACCGGTCTGCTCAATCACACCACCTTCAAGGAGCGGCTGGGCGCGGAGACGGCGCGTGCCCTGCGTCAGCACAAACCACTGACCGTGGCGCTGATCGACCTCGACCACTTCAAGCGCGTCAACGACCAATATGGCCACCCCGCCGGCGACCGGGTCATCAAGAATCTGGCGCGGCTGCTACGCCAGCGGCTGCGTGGCGCCGACGTGGTCGGCCGTTACGGGGGCGAAGAGTTCGCCGTGGCGCTGCCCGATACCGCACTGGACGACGCCGTCGCCGTACTCGAACAGGTGCGCGCCACCTTTGCCGCCATCGATCAGGGCAGCGGCAATGCACGCTTCCACGTCACCTGTTCGATCGGCGTCGCGCAATGCCCGCCGTTCATCGAGGGCGAAGCGCTGATCGCCGCGGCGGATGCCGCGTTGTACGAGGCCAAGAGGCTGGGGCGCAACCAGATACGACACGCTGCGTGTCCGGTCGCACACCCTCACAACAAATAGCGCACCCAAACCCGGTTGCCGGAGCCGGAGTACACCACCTGGCTACACAGGTTGCGCACCAACGCGATGCCGCGGCCATGCGACCGGCGGGTGTCGGCGAGCGCATCGGCGGCGTTGAGCGCGACGTAATCAAACCCCGGTCCGCTGTCGATGACCTGGATGTCCAGTGCCGCGCGCGCTTCGTCGGCGTGCAGTCGGAACGCCAGATCGATCTTGCCAGCGCCGAGCCGGGCGAGACGCTCGGCGCGCTGCTGCATGTAGATCTCGTAACCGCCGATCCACGACTTGGTGGCCGAATCGAGGCCCAGCAGGCCGTGATCGAGCGCGTTGTTGAACAGTTCGGAGACGATCAGGAACAGCGCGCTCTGGTGCGGCTTGACCGCCTGCAGTTGCGTGAGCAGCCCGAGTACGGAAGGCACCACATCGAGATAGCGCAGCTCCTTGGCGCCGTAGCTCAACTCCATGCGCCATTCGGCGACGTCGCCATGGTAGACCGCCGCCGGCGCGGCCAGACGCGGCAGTTCGCGGCGTTCGATCGGCACCGACACCATCATGCAGGAGATGTCGTCACGCCGCGGCCGGCCGTCGAGCCGGGCTTCGACGCCGTGCGCCAGGCATCTCAGCCGGTCGCCGTCACCGGCCAGGCCCAACAGCCGCAACACGCCGTCCAGGCCCAGCCAGGTTCCCTGCGCGTCCTCCGCCTCCACCAGTCCGTCCGAGCACAGCAGCAGATTGCCCGGCTCATGGAAGACCACCATCTCGGTCTCGGCGGAGAACAGCGCCTCCGGCAGGATGCCCAGCGGCGGATGCGCGGAGGTCCAGCGCGCGCGCACGTCGCCGCCGTAGGTGACGAACAGGGCGTCGGGATTGCCGCCGTTCCACACTTCCACGGTCTGGTTGCGCACGTCCACGGCCGCCAGCGTCGCGGCGACGAAGCGGTCCGCCGGCAGCAGCCGTTTGAGTTTGCGGTTCAGTTCCTCGACGATGCTGGACAGCGGGAACCCCTTTTCGGTCATGCTGTAGAACGCCTGCGTCAACGGCATCGCGGTCAGGGCTGCGGCGAGCCCATGGCCGGTGGCGTCGGCGAGCATCACGTTGAGGACGTCGCCGGGGGCGCGCGCGGCGCACAGCAGATCGCCGCTGAAGGTATCGGCTGGCAGGTTGAAGTGGCGCACCATGGCATCGCGCAGGCCCTCGGCGTCGGTCAGACGCGCCATCACGTGCGCACCCAGACGATTCTGCGCCTCGGCCTCGGCGCGCCATGACGCCAGCTCATCGGCATAGGCGCGCACCTTGCGTTGCAGCGCCCACTGGCGCGCGTGGCTGCTGATCTTGGCGCGGACCAGCGCAGCCGATGCCGGTTTGACCAGGTAGTCGTCGGCGCCGGCGGCCAGGCCTGCGGTGATGTCGCGCATGCCGTCCAAGGCCGAGAACAGGATGATCGGCGTCCAGCGATCCGGCCAGCGTGCGCGGATTTCGCGCACGGCGGAGACGCCGTCGAGACGCGGCATCAGGATGTCCATGATCACCAGATCCGGCGCCTCGCGCTCGTAGACCGCCAGCGCCTCCATGCCGTCCCTGGCCAACAACGGCACATGCCCCAGCCGGCTGACCAGCACCTCCAGCGGGCGCAGGTTCACCAGCGTATCGTCGACGATCAGGATCTTCAGCGACGCCTGCGTCGGCGCCGCCTCCGCGGGCGGTCGATGGTTTCCGGACGACGCGGCGTCCATCAGGCGCGAATGGCGAACAGCTTGCCGAAGTTGGCGATCTCCAGAACCTGTTTGACGGTGCCGTGCAGACGCGCCAGCGCCACGGTCTTGCCCGCCGCCTCGGCCTTTTCGCGCAGCAGCAGCAGCATGCCGAGCGCGGAACTGTCGAGGTAATCGACCTGCTGGAAATCGACCTCGACCTCGCGCACACCGTCCCGGCTCAGGGCGTCCTCATAGGCGGCGCGAAAATCGCGGTGGGAATGGAAGTCGAAGCGACCGTTGAGCTTGAGAATGGCCCGATGGTCCCGCACCTCACTGGCGATCTGCATGCTGCGCTCCGTGTATGGAATGTGCCCCGGATATCGGCATGATACGTGCCGGCTTTAGCGCACATCGGCGCGGCAGTGTTTCAGGCGATGCGCGCCAGCAGGCGCGCGGCGATATCGTGCAGCGGCGCGATTTCGATGGCCGCGCCGAGCTCGATGGCCGCCTTGGGCATGCCGAACACCACGCAGGAGGCCTCGTCCTGGGCGATGGTGTGGGCACCGGCCTGACGCATCGCCAAAAGGCCCTGGGCGCCGTCCTTGCCCATGCCGGTCAGCAGCACGCCCAGCCCGTTGCCGCCGGCGACCGCGGCGGCACTTTGGAACAGCACGTCGACGGACGGACGATGGCGGTTGACTGGCTCGTCCTTGGACAGTTCGGCGCAGTAATACGGGCCGTTGCGTTTCACCCGCAGATGCGAATGACCCGGCGCGATGTATACATGGCCGGGCAACACCCGCTCGCCGTGCTCCGCCTCTTTGACATGCATCGCGGTCAGGCCATTCAGGCGCTGCGCGAACGAGCGCGTGAAACTTTCCGGCATGTGCTGCGCGATGAGGATGCCGGGAGCGCTGGCCGGCAGGCGCGACAGCAGCTCTTTCAGCGCTTCCGTGCCGCCGGTGGATGAACCGACGAATACCAGGCGCTCGCCGGCGCGTGCCGCGTGCGCCGGCAGCGGGCGCGGCGCCTGCGCCGCCTGATCCGCCAGCGCGTGACGGCGCACGCGGGCACGCGCGGCGGCGCGGATCTTGTCGGCGATCTCGTCGGCCAGTTCGGCCAGCCGTACCGATCCACCCAGGCGCGGCTTGGCGATGAAATCGACCGCGCCCAGTTCCAGCGCGCGCAGCGTCTCCTCGCTGCCGCGGGCGGTGTGGCTGGATACCATGACCACCGGCATCGGTCGCAGGCGCATGAGCTTTTCCAGGAAATCCAGGCCGTTCATGCCGGGCATCTCCACGTCCAGCGTCAGCACGTCCGGGTCCAGCGTCTTGATCATTTCGCGCGCTTGGATCGGGTCGGGCGCCTGGCCGACCACCTCCATGTCGGGCTGGCCGTTGATGATCTCGCGCATCAGCCCGCGCACCAGCGCGGAGTCGTCGACGATGAGCACACGCGTCTTGGCCATGCTCACCCTCAGGAGAACAATTCGACGTCGCCGGCGATCTCGGTCGACTTCAGGCGCCGGCCGTAGTCGCGTTCGCGCTCGATGATGGTGTTGTTGTGCACCGATTTCAGCTTGCGCACCATGACCCGTCCAGTGGCTGGAAAGAAATACACCTTGCGCGGATAGAGCCCCTGCAGATCCTCGGCCACCACGCGGATGCGCTCGGTCTTCAGATAGTCGAGCACGAACTCGCTGTTGAGTGCACCCACCTGCACCGTGGTGAAACCGCGCAGCACCGAGGCGCCACCGAATACCTTGGCCTCCAGACGGGCGCGGCTGGCGCCGAGTTTGACCAACTGGTTGATCAGCACCTCCATGGCGTAAGTGCCGTAGCGCGCCGAACTGGACAGCAGGTCGTGCGCGTCGCCGCCGCTTTCCGGCAGCATGAAGTGATTCATGCCGCCGATGCGGGTCCTGGGATCGCGCACACAGGCGGACACGCAGGAGCCCAGCACGGTCACCAGCACCATGTCGCGCGCGGTGACGTAATACTCGCCCGGCAGGATCTTGGCCGCCTCGCTGCCGAACTGGCGGTCGAAGTAGTGCGTCGGCGCGAGGACTTCTTCGAACGCGTGCTGGCTCACCGTCCCCCCTTGGCCTCGGCGTGCTGATACACGGTCTGGCCGCGCAGGCGGAACAGGTCGGTGGCGTGATACAGCGCCTCGGAATGGCCGACGAACAGCAGCCCGTCCGGCTTGAGCAGCGGCTTCATCTTCTTCAGGATGGCGTACTGCGTCGGCTTGTCGAAGTAGATCATGACGTTGCGGCAGAAGATCGCGTCCAGCGGTTGGCGGATGGACCAGACCGGGTCGAGCAGATTGAGCCGGAAGAAGCGCACCATGGCGCGCAGTTCCGGCTTGACCCGCGCCATGCCCAGCTTGTCGCCGGTGCCGCGCAGGAAGAACTGGCGTTGGCGCGCCTCGCTCAGCTTGTTCAGGCGCTCCAGCGGATAGACCCCCTCCTCGCCCTTGCGCAGCACGCTGGTATCGAGGTCGGACGCCAGGATCTGCACGGGCGGGCTGCCGCCCAATGCCTCCACCGCGGTCATGGCGATGGAATAGGGCTCCTCGCCGGTGCTGGATGCCGCGCTCCAGACCACGATGGGGCGGTCGCGCCGGGTCTTCAGAAACTCGCGCAGCAGGTCGAAGTGGTGCGCCTCGCGGAAGAAATCGGTGAGGTTGGTGGTCAGCGAGTTGACGAAGGCCTCCCACTCGGCACCGTCGCCGGAACGGATCAGCGCCAGATAGTCCTGGAAGCTGCGCCGGCCGGTGGCACGCAGGCGCCGTGCCAGACGGCTGTAGACCATGTCCTCCTTGGCATCGGACAGCGCGATGCCGGCATGCTGATAGATCAGCTTGCGCACTTCCTCGAAGTCGCGTTTGGAGAACGCGAATTCGCGTTGCGGGTCGGAAGCGCCGGTCATCAGAACTCTTCCCATTCGTCATCGGCGTTGGTGCCGGCGGCCAGACGCTGCATGGCGCGCACCGGCGCCGGTTGCGCGCGTGCCGGCGTCGACGCCGGCATCGTCGCCGGTGCGGACGGCGGCAGCGCGCGCGCCGCGGGCACGCCGCCACCCGCCAGGCGGAACACCGATA
>CALEDT010000050.1 GCA_937949525.1 uncultured Burkholderiales bacterium
AGCACCAACGAGATCACCGAGAATCTGTCCGAACCCTTGTCCGGCCTGGCGTGTTACCACAGCGGTCTGGTCAACGTGCAAAAAGTCTGAGGAGCCCAAAATGGCAAAGTGGGGAATGGTCATCGACCTTGAAAAATGCACTGGCTGTCAGGCCTGCACCATCGCCTGCGGCATGGAAAACAACCGACTGCCCGGCGAGCACTGGCAGGACGTCATCTTCTTCACCGAGGGCAAATACCCGAACACACAGATCAAGTGGTTCCCTCGCCCCTGCATGCATTGCGAGAACCCCTCCTGTGTGGCGGTGTGTCCCACACGGGCCACCTACAAGACCGAGGAGGGGTTCGTGCTGGTGGACTGGAACCGCTGCATCGGCTGCAAGTACTGCATGATCGCCTGCCCCTACGGCGTGCGCTTCTACACCGAGGAGAAAGCGGCCTACGGCGGCCCCAACGTGAAGGACGTGTTCCCGGCCGAGGACAAGCACTCCTGGAACCCGCCCTGGAAGATGCCCGACAGCCAGGAGGACTGGAAACACGGTGTCGGCGTGCAGCCGCATGACGTGGTGTCCAAATGCACCTTCTGCCACCACCGGGTCAGCAAGGCACCCAAGGGCACTGCGGATCTGGATCCCTCCGATCCCAAATTGCGCGAGTACACCCCGGCCTGCGTGGTCACCTGCGCGCCCGGCGCCCGCTTCTTCGGCGACCTGGACAACCCGGAATCCGAGGTGAACCGGCTCATCGCCAACAAGAACGGCGCACGCCTGCTCGACCACCTGGGCAACAAGCCCCAGGTCTATTACCTCACCGGCGAGGG
This sequence comes from uncultured Burkholderiales bacterium, assembly GCA_937949525.1. Lineage (GTDB taxonomy): Bacteria > Pseudomonadota > Gammaproteobacteria > Burkholderiales > Thiobacillaceae > PFJX01. Next base: position 820 of record CALEDT010000050.1, read on the forward strand.
CGGTGCCGTGCCCAGCGGCCGCGCCCTGAAGAAATCCTAAGGAGTGAGCACCATGACCACGCGCTATCTCGAACCCAAAAACTTTGCCGAGGTGTTCACCCATCTGGGCAAGCTGTATCGCGACCATGGTCCGCTCGGCTTTCTCAAGATTGCCTGGAACCTGGGACATGAACCAACGCCGGCCGGCGCGATGTGGAAGTTCGGCCTGATCCTGCTGACGCTCACCTTCGGTTTCAGTTTCATCATGCTGGCGACGGTGGGCCATGCCAGCTTCAACACCTCCAGCGACGGCGTCAACTGGGGCATGCCCATCGCCACCTATGCCTTCTTCGCGCTGATGTCCTCGGGACTCACCATGATCGCGGCGCTGCCCATGGTGTTCGGCTTCAAGCAGTTCTACCCGATCGCCAAGCGCGCCATATGGCTGTCCATCGTCACCCTGATCGCCGGCTTTGCCGTGCTGGCGATGGAACTGGGGCATCCGTTCCGCATGCTGTGGACCATCCCCACCGGCCTGCAGGTGATGAGCCCGATGTTCTGGATGGGGGTGTTCTACACCATCGACCTGATCCTGTTGTTCATCAAGTTCTATCTGCTGTGGAAGGACGACTGGGACAGCGGCGTTTCCCATCTGGTCGGCGCCCTCGGCTTCGGCGCGGTGATCCTGGCTTCCGGCATGCTCGGCCTGGTGTTCGGTTCGATGGTCATGCGGCCCATGTGGTACGGCTCCTTCACCTCCATCTTCTTCATGCTGACGGCGGCGTTGACCGGTGCCGCGGCCATCGTACTGGCGGTGTACATGTCGTTCGGCTTCAAGCGCGAGGCGATGCCGGAACCCTTGAAATCGATGGCCGAGGGGGACGAGCTGCCCAAGGTGTTCGCCACCCTGATCGGCATCACGCTGGTGATGGTACTGACCCGCATGTGGACCGGCCTGTGGAGCAACCTGGATGGGCTGGAAGGCTTCAAGGCGCTGTTCCAGTCACCGCTGTTTCACTTCCAGGTCTGGATCTGTTTCGCCTTGCCGTTCTATCTGATGCTCAATCGCGAAACCAATCGCGGCGTGATGTGGCAAGTGATTTCGTCCGTCCTGGTGCTGCTGGGCATGGCGATCAACCGCTACGAATTCATCGTCGGCGGCCAATTGGTGCCGATGTTCAAGGGCAACTGGGTGAACAGCCTCAACGCCTATACGCCTTCCATCACCGAATGGGCGCTGACACTGATGGGCTGGGGACTGGCGTTCGCGCTCTACGCGCTGGGCGAACGGCTGTTCAAGTTGCACGCGGTTCCCGGCGAACCCCGGGTCATCCGTTAAAGCCACGGACCCGATGTCCTGTCCGCGGCGGCCCGCGCCGCCGCTTCACGGAGGCTCACACCATGTATCGCGAAGCGCCGCTCCCGTTATTGCCCTTTCCATTGCCGGCCGGCGAAATGGCGGCACTCTGGTTGACCCTCGCGCGCGCGTTCCTGCCACCGCTGGAACCCGACCACTGGCGCGCGTTGCATGCCGACCTGCCGCTCGACCTGGCCGATTGGCATCGGCACCTCGACCTCGTCGATGCGCCCCATCCCGGTGATCTTCTGGAAGCCTTCGCGCGCTACCCGGAACACGAATCCCTGCTCGCGCATTACAGCAGCCTGTTCTATGCCCCGCCGATCCGCGTCCATCTCAATCTGGGGCTGTATCTGGATGGCGCCGCCAACGGCCCCGCGTGGGACGCCCTGTCGCGCTGGCATGCCGCCTACGGACTGGATCGCGCCGCGTGCTTCCACGACCTTACCGACCATCTGTCCGCCGTGCTGGAATTCCTCGGTCTGATCACACAATTGGACGAGCGCCGGCGTGCCGGGGAATTCGCCCAGACTTTCCTGCTGCCGGCGCTGCCACGCGTCATCGCCGTTGTGGAACGGGAAGGCGCCTTCGCGTCACCCTATCTATGGCTGCTGCGCTACACCCTGGCCGCGCTGAGCCGGTGGTTCCCGCCGGAAGCACGGGGCGTCGATGCCCCGCGCAAGCCGCGCTATCGCGCCCGCGCCATCGACGCGGGCTGGCGGCGCTGCGGCATTTGTGGTGAGCCGATCGCGAGCGAAACGGAATTGGCCGTGATGGAGAAAGCCTTGGCCGAGGCCGGCCTGCCGGTCGAGCATCTGGCCTGGTGCCAGAACTGCCGTGCTGCTCATCGGGGTTGGGAAAAACGGCCATTGCCATGAGCCTGTTCAGCAGCGTCCTGCATGCCCTGACACCGGGCGGGAACGCGGATCCGGCGCTGGAGGCGGCATTGGCGCGGGTGGTGGAACGCCTTCCCGTCAACCTGAAGCAATCCCGCCACTGGCCCGGGCGCTACCGCGCGGCCATCGGCCATGCGCTGGCCCAGGCGTGGCGGGTGTCGCGCGGCGTACCCGGCCCGATCACCCTGGATCGCGAACATTGGGTCAAGGATGCCCAGGTGCACGCGCTGTTCGCCAGCGTCGAGGACATGCGGCGCGCGCAATCCGCGAGCCCGGCGTTGCGCGCGTATTTCGCCGGCAGGGATGCCGGCGAGGCCTACGCGCTGTTGTCCCTCAGGCGCGAGGAAAAAAAGCGTTTCGGTGTCGCCGCCGCCGGTGGCGTGCTGCGTCGCGACGTGGCGCAACACCTGATCTGGTTCGGCGATCCCCAATTCCTTGCCCCCGCCGCCAGCGAGGCCGAGGCGCGCGATGCCTTGCTCTGGGCCATGTTCGACCGATTCGTCGCCCGCCTGTTGGTAGGCGTCGAACGCTTGCGCGAGGAACGGGAACGGTTGACGCGGGAAAAGGATCTGGCCCAGGCCCGCCTGCGTGGCGCCCCACCCGATCGGCACACCGCTCTGCAAGGGGCGTTTGGCGAGCAGCTCACGCGCCTGGGCGAAATCGGTCAACTCCTGGAGCCGGATCATCTGCACGAGGTCTTCGCCACCATCCTTTCCCACCCGGACGACTGCCTGTATCTGGAAGAACACGGCTTCCACCTGGATGCCATGGGCGTCGTGCACGCCGCGGACGATGGCGAACGGGTGGCGACGTTGAATTTCGTCGATCTCGTCGAGCGCTATCAGGAACCCCGTACCGTACTGCTCGCGCGCTGCCCGTACCTGGCGCCGATCGATTTCGCGGACCGACTCAAGGAAGCGCGGAAATGGCTATAGCCAGGCTTGTGGTCCCGAAGTCGCCGCGCGGACACCGTCAAACCGCCACATTGCTTGTTTATCGTTCATCCGTTCACCTGACCGCAACGAGGAGTCCATCATGAAAACCCTGTCCCGTCGTTTTGCCGTATCCCTACTCGTCATCCTGATGCCGTTGATGCTGTTCGTGCTCCCCGCGGCGCGTGCCGACTCCTTGCTGGAAGCCTCGCCGTTCGGCGCCTGGGTGGTCACCGAGGCGGCCGCCGAGGCGGATGTCGGCCTGTATTTCTACTTCTCTCCCGACGGCACGTTCCTGATGGTCGATCCGCGCAGGCAGACCGGCGCCGCCGGCTCATTCGTCCTTGGCAGGGCCGGGCTGTTGGTCAATCTCTACACCCAGGGCGCTTCGTCGATGTTCCTGATCGGCGACGTGCGCGTGACCGGCGATCGGATGACCATCGACAACCGGCAAGGCGCCATCCTGCCGCCGCAACGGGTGACGTTGCGCCGACTGGTCCTGCGCTGATCCTTCATCGAGGCGACCTCCGCGCGTTCGCGCGCAAATTCGTGTCCGGGGTCAGTAATCCCGGATGACCATGCCCGCGAACACCTCGGCGCGGGCTTCCGGCGTCGGCGCGGCGATGGCCCGGTCCACGGTGGCCGGGTCCAGGTGGCCGGCGAAGGCCTGGATGAAATCGTAGTGGCAGGGGCGCAGGTAGAGACCCTTGCGGAAGCCGATCTTGGTGACACTGGGCGCGAACAGGTGGGCCGCGTCCAGGAAGGTCAGGTCGTCGTCGGTCCCCTCGTCCCGTGCCATGTCCGCCAGGATACCCACCCCCAGGCCCAGACGGATGTAGGTCTTGATCACGTCGGCGTCGGTGGCGGTGAGGGCCACCCGGGGCGTCAGGCCCCGGGCCTGGAAAGCGTCGTTGATGTGGGAGCGGTCGGTGAAGCCGAACACGTAGGTGAGGATGGGCCAGGCCGCCACCGCTTCCAGGGTCAGGGGCTTGGCCGCCTCCAGGGCATGGCCTCGGGGCACCACCACGGCTCGGTTCCAGCGGTAGCAAGGCAGCATCACCAGTTCGTCGAACAGGTGCAGGCTTTCCGTGGCGATGGCGAAATCCACCGCGCCGCTGGCCGCCAGCTCGGCGATCTGCGCCGGACTGCCCTGGTGCAGGTGCAGGCCCAGATCAGGATATTGGCGGCGGAGGGCGCGGATCACCGGCGGCAGCACGTAGCGGGCCTGGGTGTGGGTGGTGGCGATGGACAGCTCGCCGCCGCCGGGCGCGCTGAATTCCTGGGCCGCGCGGCGGATGGCCTCGACATTGGCCAGGGCGCATTCCGCCAGATCCCGCACCGCCCTCCCGGCGGGGGTCAGGCCGGTGATCTGGCGGCCATCGCGCTCGAACAGGGGAACGCCCAGTTCTTCCTCCAGCAGGCGCAGTTGCTTGCTCACGCCGGGCTGGGATTTGAATACCCGGTTGGCGGCTTCGGTGACGTTGAACCGGCTGGCCGCCAGGGCCAGTAGATAGCGCAGTTGCTGAAGCTGCATGGACGCATCCTCGCGCAAGTTGACGGCGGTACATAACCGCGGCTTAGGTCGTCATGACCCGAAATGATTTTTCCAGGCCCCCGGCGCCCGATAGGGTATGCCCACCGCTACTTTCCGGAGCCCCCCATGAATCTCGCCCTTGTTAGCCCTGCTGCCGAAATGGACATGCCACTTGCTTTCGATGCCGACGGCTATCTCGCCGAGCCCCTGCTATGGAACCGCCGGGTGGCCGAGGCCATCGGTCGCGCCGAGGGCCTATCCGTGCTCACCAACAAGCATTGGGAGGTGATCGACCACGTGCGGGGCAAGTACTTTGAACTGGGCGCCCTGCCGGTGATGCGCCTGGTCTGCCGCGCCAACGGCCTGGACCGGCACAAGGCCCACGAATTGTTCGGTTCCTGCAAGAGCCTGTGGCGCATTGCCGGTCTGCCCCACCCCGGGGCGGAGGCCCACGCTTATATGCAGTGAATTGTTTGGATGGGCAGGTCAATCCCGCCTGGGTACGAAGCAGCATATTCTGCCGGATTCGTCGAAACGCACCTGACAGGCGTCGGTGAGATGCGACCTGAGGCGTTTTCGCGCGCGTTGCACGCGGGATTTCGCGCCGGGCAGGCTGAGTCCTTTCAGGCGCGCGTAGTCCCGCTGACTCATGCCTTGCAGATCGCATCGCGTGATCGCTTCCCGGTCTTCCTCGGCGAGTTCCGCCAGCGCGCGCGGCAGACACGCGGCCATGCTGTCGACGGCGGCGGGTTCGTCGGCTTCATGCTCGAGATCCTCCGGCAATTCCACCTGATCCTTTTTCAGGCGGAGCCGGTCGGCGATGGCGTTGCGCGCGACCTCGAACAACCAGGCGCGGGCATTCGCCAACTGGCAGAACTTCTTGTCCTGGCGCATCGCCTTGAGGAATAGATCCTGCAGCAGGTCCTCGGCATCGTGCGGGTCGCCCAGACGGCCGCGCAGCCAGCCGCGTAGTTCCGACTCGTGGCGGTGCCAGGCGGTCATCAGGCAATTCATGGGGGGGATCCTCGACGACGAATATCGATCAGGAATTTACCCTGACGATCTTGACCACACTACCCATTGGCCGGTCGTCCAGCGTCCAACCCGTGCATTCAGCCGCCGGTCATGCTCATGAAACGGACGAGCTTTTCCGGATGTTCACGGAATTCATGGCGTTCCGGTTTGAGATCGATGGCTCGTCGGATGGCGCTGGCGAGCTCGTCGTCGCTGGCGCCGGCGCGCAGCAGGGTGCGGAAATCCATGCGTTCGTCCTGGCCCAGGCACAGGTGCAGTTGACCGTCAACGGTGAGGCGCACGCGGTTGCAGGTTTCGCAGAAGTGCTGCGACAGCGGCGTGATGAAGCCGACCGTGAAACGGCCGTCGGCGGAGCCCAGGTAACGCGCCGGGCCGCCGCCGGGCAGCACGGTATCGATCAGGCCGTGGTGTTCCCGCAGGCGCTGCTTGATCGGTTGCAAATCCACATAGCCCATGCGGCGCGCGGTGTCGCCCATGGGCATCAGTTCGATCAGGCGCAGCACATAGCCGCGTTCCCGGCAGAACCCGACCATGGCGTCGACTTCGTGGGCATTGTCACGCATCACCACCATGTTGAGCTTGATCGGCGCGTAGCCGGCCACGTCGGCGGCCGCCAGTCCGCGCAAAACGTCGTCGAGCACGGCGCGGCCGTTGATGCGGGCGACCGTTTCCGCGTTCAGGGAATCCAGGCTGACGTTGAGCCGGGTCACGCCGGCGGCTTTCAGATCCGCCGCCATATGCGCCAATTGGGTCGCGTTGGTGGACAGCGAGATGTCCTCGATGCCTGGTAGCGCGGCGAGGCGGCGGGCCAGCCCGGCGATGTCGCGGCGCAGCAGCGGTTCGCCGCCGGTCAGGCGCACGCGTTTGAGCCCGAGACGGGCGAAGACGCCGAGCAAGCGCTCGATTTCGTCGAAGTTCAGCCAGTGCGCCGGCTCCTCGAAGCCCTTGAAACCTTCCGGGATGCAGTAGGCGCAACGCAAATCGCAGCGATCGGTGACGGACAGGCGCAGATATTCGATGGCGCGGCCGTAGCGATCGGTGAGAGGGGTTCCGGTCATCGTCGGCATACCGTCTCGCTTGGAAAAATTGGAAAAGGGCCGACCGTGGGCCGGCCCGATACGGCATGCCGGAACTCAGAACCGGTAATGGCGAGGTTTGAAGCTCACCGTGCCGGCATAGGTTCCTGTAGTTACCTTGCGGATATTGGCCCAGGTGTGCTTGTAGTCCGGCACCACATTGCGGTCCACGGCTTCCGTGGTGACATCGCCCTGGATACCGTTGAAGTGGCCGAACTGCATGAACACCTGATTGCGCTTGGCCTCGGGATCGATGTAGGCCATGGCATAGGTGGCGCCGTAGTCGTTGTAGAGCTCGACGATGTCACCGCTAGCGATACCCAGCTCGCGGGCATCCTCCGGGTTGATCTCCACCGGTGCCATGGGCCAGCGCTCGCGCATGGCAGGGTTGTAGTAGTCGTGGTACATGGACTGCCAGGCTTCGTTGACGCGACCGCTGTTGACCCAGAAGCGATATTTGTCCTTCTGGCTTTGCACCGGCTTGAAAAAGCCCTTCCATGGCGAGGGCTTGAAATGAGCCAGACCGTCGGCGGTGCCGAATTTCTCGGTGTACAGGATTTCGGTGCCGATCAGACGACCGCGCTTCACTTCCTGAATCGGCAGCTGCACGCCGTTGTTTCCGGCCGCGCGCAGCAACGCGTAAGTCGCCAAATGGCCGGTATCGCCGCCCTGGCTGTGGATCACGCCGCCCACGTCCTTGGCGCCCATGAGGCGGAAGCCGTCGTTGAAGGCGTCTTCCTCGGTCTTCCAGTCGAAGCCCTTGAAGCGATCCGCCATCTTGGTGTTGCCTTCGGCGAGGTACATCGCCCGCAGTGTGTTGGCGATATCCGCCGCGATCAGGCAATCGGGTTTGGCCGAGCCGGGCGGGTCCATGAAACGCTCGGTCAGACGCAGGCGACGTTCGCCGTTCATCGAGGTGAGATTCATCTCGCCCGGATGCACCGCCGGTAGCATCAGGTGCGCGGCTTCCTCCATGACATGCGGATACAGGTTGATGGTGGCGACGAACAAACCGCCCTTGTTGGCGATGGCGTCGTAGATGGCATCCACGATCTGAGCCGTGGTGCCGCCCCGATTCTTGCGCAGGGCCTCCTTGACGATGTTGGCCCGGCTGACCACGCTGTTGCGGAAGTTCTCCGCGTTGCAGGTGGTCTGGAAGGTGGAGACCCCCCAGAACGTCAGGGTTTGACACTTGCCGGCGATGACCTCCTGATCGACATAGATCTTTTCGCCGGTGGGATGGGGCGGACGGGCATAGCCTTCCTGGTGCCCGCCCATGCGCACGCAGCCGGTGCCGCGACGGCCGCCGACGTTGTGGGTGGCGATGACCAGGTCGAGCAGGCTGCACTGGATGGCGTAGTTGTCGTTGCCCCAGATGATGCCCTTCTCGTAGCCATGCATGGTGCGCTTCAGTTTGCCGTCGGCCTTGGGCTTGTAGGCCCATTCCGCCGCCTGCTTGAGCTTGTCCACCGACACGCCGGTGATCTTGCTGCACTCCTCCAGACTCATGCGGTTGGCGGCCACGGCCTCGTCGAAGCCCTTGGTGCGCCTGGCGATGAAATCCCTGTCGATCCAGCCTTGTTCGACGACGTAGGTGAACAAGCCGTTGAACAAGGCCACGTCGGTACCCGGCAGCAGATCCAGATGCAGCACGCGATCCGGCGCGGTGGCCTCGCATACCGCGATCGATACGGTTTTGCGCGGATCGACGAAGATCACCTTGCCTTCGCCCACTTCCTCGCCCTTGAACCATTCCTTTTTCTTGTCGACGGTGAGGCCCTGCACGTTGGGCAGCCAATGCACCAGGAAGTAGTTGGTCTGGGTCTCGTAAGGATTGACGCCAATGGCCATGATGCAGTCGGCCACTTCGGCGTCTTCATAGGAGTTGTTCAATTCCATGACGCCCATCTCGCGGGTGGCATGGCATTCGGAATTGTAGGCCTGGCGGTTGTGGATGCGGGTCGTGGGCGCCTGCAAGCCGGTGAATACCAGTTTGCCGGAACCCCAGGTGTTCTCGAAACCGCCGCCGGCGCCGCCGTGGTCGAACAGGACGAAGCCGAGTTCACGAGGCCCCTTGTCATCCAGCACTTTCTTGGTCACCCCGGCGTAGATGGCCAGCGCCTGCGCCCAGTCGGTGTCCAACCACTGGTCGCCGGTGTGGATACGCGGGTGCTTCAAGCGGCTTTCCTTTTGCATGTAGCTGGCCATTTGCAGGCCGCGCACGGAACCGCCGCCCTGATTCACCACGCATTCCTTGTCCGGGACGATCAGGATGTTGTGACGGGTACCGTTTTTGTCGGTGACCACGGCCTGCTGCGTGGGCGAGACGATGGTGGAGAACGGCGGCAACTGCTTGCGGAAATCCAGGCCCAGCGCATTCTGATGCGGTGCTTTGCCGCCTTCCTGGGCTTCCGGCCATTTGTATACGTGGTAGCCACATCCGACGATGCAAAAGTGGCAGGACATGTTGGTCTTTTTCGCGTTCACCGGGGGTAGAACGATGCGATCGTTGGCCATGTCGTTGTTCTCCTTAAAGCACGTTGGCCTGACGGCCGTAGATCAGGCCATTGACGGCCACGGCGGCGATCATGTCGGTCTTGGCGTCGTATTCCAGCACGATTTGCGGCAGCTTGGCCGGCGCTTGCCCGCACACCATCTGACCGCCTTTTTCCGCGTCGAATATCGAATAATGGCAAGGGCACTTGAAGCAGCGGTCTTTCTCGTCATACACCGTGGGACAACCCTGGTGGGTGCACAGGATGCTGTAGGCCACGACATCACCATCCGGGCCGGCACCGCCAGGAACCGGTTCACCCATCTTCACCGCCTGGCAGGGACTGGCGGCGTCGGGGTAATTGAAGGCCACCGGCTGGTTGACTTTCATGGTCTTCAAGCGGGCGATGGTTCTCGGTTTATAGGGCAGCGTGGCGGCGGTATTGGCCACCGCGGCTTCCGCGCTGCCGGGGGTGATGCCGACTACGGCAACGCCGGCACCGGCGGCCAGGCCGCCGCCCATCTTGAAGAAGTCGCGGCGGGATACGGATTGGGTCATTTCTGGGTTCTCCTCGCAGTTGAACGGCGCGCATTCGCGCCCCGATTCTTATGCACGTAGCGTGCCAACGCCGCTTCCAAGGAGAAACAAGGGCTTGCGGCCCGCCGGAGTTACTAATCGGTAATATTGCTTGATTTTCCTCAAGGATTACCATTACCTCCCGGTAACAACGTACCGGGGTTGCCGTGGAACCGGCGCGGTTACGTGCCTTTCTGATCGAAAGGCAGGGGTTCATGCCGCCATGGCCCGAACCTGATAAGTTCCGCCGCCAGCAACACGTATCGAGGAGACAGGATGAACGTTTCGAGCCGGGAGACGGCCAGCCTTGCGCGCCGCCGCCTGCTGGGCGGGCTTGGCGGACTGGTGTTGGGTGCCGCCCTGCCGCGCGTCGCCTCGTCGGCACCGCGGTCGAGTATCAGCGTCGGTTTCACACCCGCTTTCGTTCACGATCAACACGCTCTGTTGGGGGACTGGCGTCGCCACATGGAGCGGACACTGGGCCTGCATGTCGAGATCAAGCAGCGCGACAGCTATCGCGAAACCATGGACCTGCTGCGCCTGAAGCAACTGGATTTCGCCTGGGTGTGCGATTACCCGTTCCTGATGCTGAAGGATCTCGTGCGCCTGTTGGCGGTGCCGGTGTACAAGGGACAGCCGCTGTACCGCTCTTACATCATCGTGCCGGCGGGCAATCGCGGCCTGCATGTCGAGAGCATCAAGGATCTGAAGAACAGCGTGTTCGCCTATGCCGACCCGCTATCCAACACCGGCTATCTCTATCCCCGCTATGCCATCCAGCAGATGGGCGAGGACCCGCGCGACTTCTTCCGCAAGACCTTTTTCACCTGGTCGCACAAGAAGGTGGTGGAGGCGGTGGCGCTGGGCATTGCCCAGGGGGGCGCCGTCGACAGTTACGTGTGGGAAAGCCTGGAGCAGATCGACCCGGCGCTGACGCGGCGCACGCGTATCGTCGAGCGCTCGCCGGAATACGGTTTCCCGCCCTTCGTCGCGCATCGCGATACGCCGCCGGGACTGTTCGAGCAGGTACGCGGCTTCCTGCTCGGCATGCATCTCGACCCGGTCGGCGTCGATTTGCTCAAGCGGCTCAATCTCGACGGATTCGTCAAGGGCGACGTGCGCCTGTACGATGGCGTCGCGCGCATGATGCACGCCTTCGGCGAGGCGTGACGCGCGAACGCCCGGCGTGCGTCCGTTCGATCTCAGTTTCCGTTACAAGCTGCCCATCTGGGGCGGTCTGCTGATCGTACTCTCGGTCGCCGCCGTGTCCTCGGCCATGCTGCTGAAAGCCTACGAGGACTTGCAGCGCGACGTGCGCATCAGCGCCGAGGCACTGGGCGGCGCCTTGTCGAAAACCCTGTTCTCGCACCTGTTGCACGATGACGTCTGGCGCGCCTACGAGCAGATCAACGCGGTGTACCGCGCCGGCCATGTCGAAGATCCGATCCTGCCGGAGGCGATTTTCGTGGTCGGTCCGGTCGGCGAGATCGTCGTTTCCACCGCGCCGGAGACGCTGCCCATGTTGGCCGATCTCGACAGTCTCGGCCCCGGCTACGCCGAACTCGCGCGCGCGCTCGACCGCCAAAGCGGTGCCGGCTCGGAACTGCATGATTTCGCCACCGCGCAGCAGCGCTTCATCGTCTTTCCCATCCGCGAGGAATACGCCCAGCTCGGCACCCTGGTGCTGGCCTATTCGCGCGACGTCTACCTGCCGCGCTTCCGCGCCCAGGCCCTGCACGGCGCGCTGATCGGCCTGCTGGTACTGGCGGTGCTGCTGCCGATCAATGCCTACTGGGGCGGACGCATGGCGGTGCCGCTGGTCGAACTGGCGCGGCGCATGGAGCGCGTGGTGCGCAGCCATGGGCAGGACGAGACCGAGTTGCCGCGCACGCGTTACCCCTACCGTGACGAACTGGGGCAATTATTCCTGGCCTACGATGCGATGCTCGCCGAGATGCGGCAGAAGGCCCTGCTGGAGCGGGAGTTGCTGCAAACCGAACGGCTCGGCGCGATTGGCCGCCTCGCCTCCGGCATCGCGCACGAGGTCAACAATCCGCTCGGCGGTATGCTGATGGCACTCGACACCCTGCGCCAGCGCGGCGAAGCGCCGCCCAGCGTGATGAAGACCCTGGACATGCTGGAGCGCGGCCTGAAGCAGATCCAGGAAATCGTTGCCGCGCTGCTGGTGCAGACCCGCGGCCAGAGCAGGCCGCTGACCGCGGACGACCTCGAGGACGTGCGCACCCTGATCCATTCGCAGGTGCTGAACAAGTCCCAGCGCCTCGACTGGCGCGTCGAACTGCCCGCCGGCATCCTGCCGCCCGCTGCCGCCTGTCGCCAGATCCTCATCAACCTGCTGCTCAACGCCGTGCAGGCAACCGCCGAACAAGGCCATATCAGCGTCCAGGTGGCGGCGCGATCGGGCGGCCTGGCCATCGTCGTCGCCAATCAGGCACCGCCGATCCCGCAAGAGCGCCTGGAGCATCTGTTCGAGCCCTTTGTCAGCGGCCGCGAGGGCGGCACCGGCCTGGGCCTGTGGGTCACCTACCAGATCGCCCGGCAACTGGGCGGGCGCATCGTCGCCAACTGCGCGGACGGCGAAGTCCGTTTCGAGGTCTGGCTACCGCTGGAGAACGCGACATGAAACAACGCATCTGCCTGATCGAGGACGACGCCATCATGGGCGAGGCGCTCGCCGAGCGTCTGCAACTGGAAGGCTACGATTGCGACTGGTATGCGAGCGGCGAAGCCGCGCTGCGCGGCCTCGCTGGCAAGCGCTACGCCGTCGTCGTCAGCGACATCCGCCTGCCCGACATGAGCGGCGAAACCTTGTTCGAGCACCTGCTCGCGGGGAGCGGCGAGCCGCCGCCCTTCCTGTTCATCACCGCGCATGGCGCCATCGACCAGGCCGTGCGCCTGCTCAAGCTCGGTGCCGAGGATTATCTGACCAAGCCACTGGACATCGCCGCGCTGCTTGCCAAGGTACGCGAGCTGGCCGGACGGGCGCGCGTGCCGGCCGACGGGGAGGCCGGCGAGCTGGGCATTTCGGCGGCAATGCGCCGCATCGAGGCGATGTTGCCGCGGCTCGCCGCCCACGCGGATACGGTGCTGATCACCGGCGAATCCGGCGTCGGCAAGGAATGGGTGGCACGCGCCCTGCACCGTCGTTTCGACCCGGCCGGCAGCAAACCCTTCGTCGCGGTGAACTGCGGCGCCCTGCCGGAAACCCTGATGGAGTCCGAACTATTCGGCCACGTCAAGGGCGCCTTCACCGGCGCCATTCGCGACAAGCCCGGGGTGTTCGAGCAGGCGCATGGCGGCACGCTGTTCCTCGACGAGATCGGCGACATGCCGCTGGCCATGCAGGTCAAATTGCTGCGGGTGATCCAGGAACGCAGGGTGGTACGGGTCGGCGGCGAAAAGCCCGTTCCAGTCGATATCAAGCTGATCTGCGCGACACATCAGGATCTCAAGACCATGGTCGCGCGCGGCGCCTTTCGCGAGGATCTCTATTACCGTATCCACGTCGTGCATCTGCACGTGCCGCCGCTGCGCGAGCGCAAGGAGGACATTCTCTGGTTCGCGCGCCGCTTCATGGCCGAAATGTGCGATGCCAAGGGCCTGCCCGCGCGCAGTCCGGACCCGATGGCGGAGCGCGCGCTCGTCGAATACGCCTGGCCGGGCAATTTGCGCGAACTGAAACACAGTCTGGAACGTGCCTGCATCCTCGGTTCGCGTGCCCTGCTGGCATCGAACGATGAAACCGGCCCGCAGCCCGCCGTCGACGATGTCCCGATACCCGAACGGCTCTCCGACTTCCTGGCGAAAAGCGAACGCGGCTACATCCTCTGGCTGCTCGAACAAAACGCCTGGCGTATCACGGAAACCGCCGGCCAACTGGGCATCACGCGCAAGGCCCTGTGGGACAAGATGCGCCGACTGGGCATCGAGCGCGGCGGCACCGGCAGTGGCGGTGAGGAATGAGTGTCGGCGACGAGGTAACGCCAAGGTGACATCCCCGCGTAGGGCACTCGCCACGACGTAACTTCAGGGTAACCGGTCCGGCCCAATATCCACCTGCCAACCCCCCTTCGGTTTCACCCCTCGATTCTGTTACCCGCAGCGCAAGCCCGCATCCGGAGCGGTATCGCGTGCCCCGACCGGCGTCGCCGACGGCACGCGCTGAGGTTCTGGCACGTCGCATGCAGTAGCTCTTCTGACCGCACTTTCAGGAGCACCGCATGAACAACCTGCCCAACAGCCAAGCCAAGACCCTCGCCATGATGGGGCGGCTGAATTATTTCCGTGACCTTTCCCCCACTTGCCTGGCGCGCCTGTCCGCCAGCGCCTGGACGGTCTCGTTGCGACGCAGCGAAGTTTTGTTCCGCAAGGGCGAACGCGCGGACACCGTGCAAATCGTGGTCAGCGGCCAGATCAAGGTGTGTCTCGACTTGCCCAACGACGCCGAGCGCGTGATCGCGCTGCTGGAGCGCGATCACAGCATCGGCGAGGCCTCGGCGCTGCTCGGCAAACCGCATCAGGTCAACGCCATCGCCACCCACGACAGCCATCTGTTGCAGGTCGACAAGAACGCCTTGTTGCGCGAGATGCGACACGATTGCGTGCTTGCCAACCGGGTGCTGGAGGCGGTCAGCGCACAGTACAGCCACTTGCTGCTGAACATGGAGGCCTGCGCGCACCGCAGCGCCTTGCAACGCGTTGCCTGTTACCTGGTCCGGCAGATCGAATCGTCCGGGCACTCCCGTTTCGAAGTCTGTCTGAACACGACCAAGCGGGTGATCGCAGCCAAGCTGAACCTGACACAGGAAACGTTCTCGCGCGTGCTGCACTACCTGAGCAAGGAGGGCCTCATCGAGGTGGAAGGCCGTGTCATCCGAGTCCTCGACGCGAGCCGCCTGGGCGCACTGAAGTCGGTGGAACGACCCTGCTTACCCGAGTAAAGCGCTTGGGTAAGTTGATGCACCTCAAGAAATATCGAACTTTTTTTTGTGGCCATCGGGTGCCTGCGGATGATCGGGCCACCCACGGTACATCGCTACCAGTCAGGGAAAACGGAGCCCCGTCCGACATGGCCAAGGGCTTCCTGTGCGCCATCAACAAGCAAGGAGACGCAACGATGAAAGCATCCTCACTCGCCCTTTTGGCGGGCCTGCTCACGGTCGGCATGCAACCCGCCCTAGCGGACGAGACCGAAGACCTGGCCCGTTCCTGCAACAGTTGTCACGGCTTCAACGGTGTTTCCGTCGGCCCCAACATGCCCAGCATCGGCGGGCTGTCCGAGGCTTACCTGAAGAACGTCATGTTGCAATGGAAGCGTGGCGAGCGTTATTCCGCCACCATGGGCCGACACTTCAAGGGCTACAGCGACGAAGAGCTGTCCAAGCTTGCCACCTACTTCTCCAAGCTGCCCTGGGTGCCCGTGGTGCAGCAAGCGGACGCCAAACTGCTGGCGCATGGCAAGGCCGCGACCGAGCGCTGCGAGACCTGTCATGGCGCGACCGGTAGCGAGCCGGACGATGCCGATACACCGAAGATGAACGGCCAATGGGCGCAGTACCTGGAACTGGAACTGCTCAAGTACCGGACCGACGCAGTCAATATGCCGCACCGCAAGATGCGCAACAACGTCAAGCGTATGGCCGCCGAAGACCTGCCGGCTGCCGCTGCCTTTTACGCCGCCCAGCCCAAGTAAACGAGGAGAACGCACGATGAACCCCTTCAACCGCCGCGCATTTCTCAAGGCTGCCGTCGCCGCCGCCCCCGTTACCGCTTCTCTTGCCCTGCCACGCCCGGCGCGTGCCGGGCGCCGGGCCAGCGTCGTCGTCGTCGGTGGCGGCTTCGGCGGCGCCACCGCCGCCAAGTACCTGAAAAAAATGGATGCCGCACTGGACGTCACGCTGGTGGAGCGCGAAAAGGTCTACGTATCCTGCCCGCTGTCCAACGAAGTGTTGTCCGGCCATGGCCGATTGGAAGACCTGCAACGTGGCTACGACGGCCTGAAGAAACACGGTGTCAACGTCGTGTTCGACGACGCCACCGATGTCGATCCGGCAGCCAAACGAGTTCGCCTGAAAAGTGGCAAGACCCTCGGGTACGATGCCTTGGTGTTGGCGCCGGGCATCGACTTCGATTACGGCGGCGTCGAGGGCTACAGTGAACAACTGGCCAATACCACGCATCCGCACGCCTGGAAGGCCGGCCCGCAGACCCTGGCATTGCGCAAACAATTGCAGGCCATGCCGGATGGCGGCACCTTCATCATCACCGTGCCGCCCAAGCCCTTCCGTTGTCCGCCCGGCCCTTACGAGCGCGCCGCGCAGGTGGCCAATTATCTGCGTGACCACGGCAAGAAGAAGGCCAAGGTGCTCATCCTCGACGCCAACGACTCGTTCTCCAAGAAGGCTCTGTTCGAACAGGCGTGGAAGCTGCAGTACCCGGGCATGATCGAATGGGTGCCCGGCGCATCGGGCGGCAAGGTGGTGCGCATGGATGCCAAGGCCAACACCGTACATACCGATTTCCAGGACTACAAGGCCGATGTGCTCAACATCATTCCGCCGCATCATGCCGGCGCCATCGCGGTGAAGGCCGGCTTGGCCAACGTCAACGGCTGGTGCGGTGTGAACATGCTCACTCTGGAATCCGAAGTGCACCCGGATATCTGGGTGGTGGGTGATTCGACCATCCATGGCGAACTGCCGGTCTACGACGCACCCAAGTCGGCCCACATGGCCAATACCCAGGCCAAGACCGCCGCCGGCGCCATCATCGCCAAGCTCAACGGCCTGCCTGCTCCTGAACCGTTCATCGTCAACACGTGCTACAGCGTCACCGACAAGGACTGGGGGTTCTCCGTCGTGCACATCTACCGTGCCATCGACGGCAAGCTGGTTTACATCAAGGAGGCCGGCGGCATCAGTCCGGTCAACATGGACAGCGAGGAGGCCCTGAAGCTGCAACGCAAGCTGGAATCGAAGTACGTGCACGGCTGGCTGCATAACGTGTTGGCCGACGCTTTCGCCTGAACCCGTCGCAGGCCACTCCGGGCACGGGGGACGCGTTGAACGAAGGGGTAGGCGGGATGAAATGCAAGGCGTGCGCGGCAGGGGCCCCGATGTCGATCAAAGAGATCGCCGGGAATTCAAGCGTCGCGTTACGCAGCAGACCAACAGCGCAACCATCCATTCGACGTTTCCCTTGGCTGGGGAGCGGTGCTCTGCATTCCTGAGGTCATGAGGAGATCGAAACATGAATGTGACACGTAGAAGTTTCATCAAAGGCATGGGTGCCGCCGCGGCGGGGGCTGGTTTCGGTCTGCCCAGCATCGCCCAGGCTGCCGCCAAGGCGGAAGCCGCGGCGGCGAAGGCGGCTTATCAGAGCAGCACCATGGTCAAGTCGACCTGCGTGCACTGCATCAATTTCTGCGGCATCGAGGCGAAGATGGAAGGCGGCGTGATCCGCGCCATCTATCCCGACAAGGCGCGCGCCGACTATTACAACTGGGGCATTTGCCCGAAGGGTGCGGCCGGGGTGTTCAACACCTACAACCCGTATCGCCTGAAAAAGCCGATGAAGCGGACCAACCCCACCAAGGGCCTGCACGAAGACCCGAAATGGGTGGAAATCTCCTGGGAGGAAGCCTTCCAGACCATCACCGACAAACTGGCCAAGATCAGGGCCGACAACCCGGCCAAACTGGTCTGGCACCATGGTCATGGCAAATACACCATCGGCGACCAGACGCCCAAGGCCTTCGCGGCGGCGTTCGGCACGCCCAACGTCATCCACCGCACCACCACCTGCGAGTCCTCGCGTCACATCGCCGACGAACTGACCTGGGGCTACCACAATCATCTGCCCGATCTGGATCACACCCGGCTGTACATCACCTTCGGCAGCAACCCGTTCGAGGGCGAGCAATGGTCGCGCTGGCTGGATCATTCCATCATCGACGCCAAGGAACGCGGCATGAAGTACATCGTCGTCGAGCCGCGTTTTTCGCACGCCGCCGCCAAGGCGCACGAATGGCTGCCGGTGCGGCCCGGCAAGGACGCCGCGCTGATCCTGGCGCTGTGCAAACAGTTGATCGACGCCGGCACCATCGATACCGACTTCCTGACGACCTATACCAACGCCACGCAACTGGTGGGTGCCGACGGTCTGATCCTGAAGAGCGCGGACGGCAAGCCGTTGGTCTGGGACACCATCTACAAATCCGCGCGCACCTATGACGATGCTTCGATCATTCCGGCGCTGACCGGCTCGTTCGACATCAACGGCAAGAGTTATCGCACCGCTTTCCAGGTGCTGTCCGACAACGTCAAGGAGATGACACCGGAGCGAGCCGAAGAGATTTGCGGCATTCCGGCCGCGCGCATCAAGAGCCTGGCCGGCGAGATCGCCGAGGCGGCCAGGATCGGTTCGACCATACGGATCGACGGCAAGTCCCTGCGCTATCGCCCGGTTGCTTTCCACACCTTCCGTGGCCTGGCGGCCAAGGAGTATGGCGTGCAGAACTCGCGCGCCTTGCTGATCCTCAACATGCTGCTGGGCACGCCGGACGCGGTGGGCGGCATGCACCTGCATGGCGTTTACGCGCACCCGGAATATTTCGAGGCCTCCAAGTGCGAATACCCGCCCAAGCGCGTCGATCTGGCCAAGAGCGTTTACTTCCCGCACGGCCATCATGACGTCTGCCAGCAGGTGCAGTACACGGTGAACGACCCCAAGGCCTACGGCCTGGGCTATCAGCCGGAAATGCAGATATTCTTCGCCACCAACCGGCCGATGTCCACGTCCGACGCGCTCAGGCAACTGGACGGCATGAAGAAGACCTTCAACGTGGTGATCGACATCGTCAACACCGAGACCTGCCAGTTCGCCGACATCGTCCTGCCGGACCTGACCTATCTCGAATCCTGGCACTACGCGCCGACGCGTTGGACACCCAACCGCAAGCACTCCGCGATCCGCCAGCCGTTGACCAACGCCTACAACATCCCGCACGACTGCCAGAGCATGCTCTGGGAACTCGCGCATCGCTTGGGCATTCGCGATGCCTTTGCCGAAGAATTGAACAAGAAGTGGGGCTTGAAGGAAGTCGAGTTCGCCAAGGGCCGCAGTTATACACCGCGCGAAATGGTGGAAGTGCTGTGGGCGGACAAAGTCAAAAAACCTTTCGACGTCGCCCTGGAACGTGGGTTCTACGGCAAGCACGTCGGCACCGAGGAGCGTTATCTGCAAGGCGTGGAACTCCACTTCAAGGGTGCCGGCAAGGCGCGCATGAAGCTCTACGCCGACCAGTTGGTGGAAAGCTACAACAAGGTCGAGAAAACGGTGAAGGAGAACAACATCACCAACATCGACCTGGCACAGTACAAGCTGGCCTATTCGCCGCTGCCGCTCGTGGAACACGCCTTCCCGACCCCGCACCGTGAGGCGAGGGATTACCCGCTCTACCTGATCACCCACAAGCGCATGTACCGCAACCAGTGCGGCAATACCGCGCAGAACCCGATCCTCAACGCGCTGGGTGCCGATACGCAGGAAAACTTCATCGCCGTCAACCCGGCAACGGCCAAGGCACTGGGCATCCGCGACGACGACGTGGTGATCGTGGAAAGCCGGGTAGGCCGTGCCAGGGGCAAGGCCAAGCTGACCGAGGGCATCCGCCCGGACACCATCGCGGTGTCCTATCACTATGGCAACTGGAGCCTGGGTTTCCCGGATTACGCCAAGAAGGGAACCTGGATCAACCAGGCCATGGAACTGCATCCGGACAAGATATCCGGCATGAATTCGTTCCAGGACACCAAAGTCAAACTGTATCGGGCCTAAGGAGAAGACGACATGACAAAACTGGTTCGCGTCATCGACACCGAACGCTGCTTCGGCTGCCGCTCCTGCGTCGCCGCCTGCGAGGTGGAGAACCACTTCACCCCGGGCGCGCCCTGGAACGTGATGGTCGAGTACGAAAGCGGCCGATTCCCCAACGTCGCCCGCAACTTCGTCACCATGAACTGCATGCACTGCGAGCATCCGTCTTGCAAGGCGGCGTGCGATGCCATCGGTGTCAAGGCGATCAGCAAGAACGAGTTCGGCGTGGTGCTGATCGACTACGACAAATGCATCGGCTGCGGCTACTGCTTCCTCACCTGCCCCTACGGCGTGCCGCAGCACGACCAGGCGGTGCCGCAGCTTTATCCCGGTGCCGAGAAGACGGCCTATGAGGCGATTCCCGCCCAGGACCGTCATCCGCTGCACCGCAAGAAGGCCAACACCGTGGAGAAATGCACGTTCTGCTGGCACAAGCTGGAGAAGGCGGTGAGCGCCGGCAAGGTCGACCAGATCGGCAAGCTGCCGGAATACACCCCGACCTGCGATCTGGTCTGTCCGGTGAACGCGCGCCTCTTTGGCGACATCGACGATCCCAACAGCAATGTCTCGGTGTACGCGGCGCGCAAGAAGGCCACCCAGCTCAAGAAGGAGTTCGGTACCGATCCGCAGGTCTACTACGTGCTCAATGGAGGGGACTACTGATGAAAACCCTGATCGCAACCATCCTGGCCTTGAGCGGCCTGATCGGCGCGCTCGCCGCCTCCAGTGTCAACGCCGAGGAGCGCAGCGTGCGCAAGACCGCCGAGGCCATCCGCAAGGGCGAGATCAACGTCGGCAAGGAATACTCGCTACGCGAGGAAGGCCGCTTCCACATGATCCACGCCGGCGTGCTGGGTTTGAACGGTGAGCCGCTGCTGGACATCAAGTGCGGCGGTTGCCACTCCACCGACCAGTACCCGCCCAGCTATCTCTACCTGCGCAAGGACGAGTTTCCGCGCAAGGTGGATGGCGAGAAGGTGCGCGCCGTGCAGCGCCATTTCTGCATCGGCTGCCATTCCAGCGGCAGCCTGTCGACGGTGTTCTACAACCCGAAGAAGTAACCCGGAAGCCGGGCGTTCCATCCCCCTCGTCGCCCCACGTGGGGGCGACGAGGGGTCGTCGTTGGAAGACCCATCCACCCAGGAAAACCCACATGAATCAAGACGACTACACGGCTTTGGTTGAGGACCGAAGCCGTTTTTACTGGTGGTTGGCAACGTGGTTCCTGAAACCGCCGGGCCGCGATGAAATGGCGACGCTGCCGACGACCGTCGACGATGCCCCGCCCACGGACTCCCTGGATGACGCCTGGATGGAGTTGGCGCGCGTCGCCACCGACACGGTGAACGCCTCCCTGGAAGAAATCGGCAGCGAATACACCCGTCTGTTCGGCGGCATCCATCAGGATGCCGCGCCGCCGCCACCGTTCGAGTCGGTCTGGCGGGAAGACCGCCTGATCGGTGAGAGCACTGCGGCGGTGATCGCGACCTACGCTGAAGCAGGATTCGCCGAGATCGACCCCGACGCCGGTCCGCAGGACCACATCGCCGTGGAACTCAAGTTCATCGCCCTGCTGGCGCTGCGCGAGGCGGAAGCCCGTGGTGCAAAAGACATCGCTGAAGCGCAACGACGCCAGACCCAGCAGCGCGAATTCATCGACCATCATCTTGCCGACTGGGCGCCGCGCTGGGCGGACGCCATCGCCGAAGCCAGTCGTCGGCCGCTGTATACCGCACTGGCCAGGTTACTCAAGGCGGCCATCGCGCAGACACGGGCCGAATTGGCGCAGGCGCGCCAGGCGATGCCGAGCGATCCGACATTCGCGCTCGAGCGAGCAGCATGAACCCCACCGTGATCGAACCCCTGGATGTCGCCGAGGCGGTGCGTTACACACCGGGTAATTGTGCGCTGTTGGTCGGACATTCCGGAGTCCTGCTCGAACGCGTGGAATCCGCGCGCGTGGCGGGGTTGCGCCCCGCCCTCTTGTGCACCGACCTGCCCGGCCTCGACCGCCTGCCGCGCGGTTTGCGCGCGCTCCCCGGCGAACTGGCTGCGCTCGATGGCTGGATGGGCGCGTTCACTGCGCGCACCCGCGGTTTACAAGGCGAAATCGACCTGGCGCCGCTGTCGTTCCACGCCGATGGCCACTTCGACTGGGTGCTGGATTTTTCCGCGTCGCCGCGGCTAAAGCCATCGGTTGCGCCGCTGGGCTATTACGCCCTGCCGGCTGACGACCATGCCGCATTGAAGCGGGCGCTTTTGGAGATCGCCGCGCGTTTGCGTGACGGCCATGTAAAACCGCGCTATTTCGATTTTGACGATGCGCTCTGCGCGCACCATCGACAGGGCATTGCGGGCTGTGACGCATGTATCCGTGCCTGCGCCGCCGGCGCAGTTACCGCCGTCAAGGATGGCATCCGCATCGAGGCGCATCTGTGCCAGGGCTGCGGCGCCTGCGCGCTGGTTTGCCCGTCTGGCGCGGTGCGCCACAGCTTGCCGGGCACGCCCGCCCGTCTGCGGCAACTGCGCGCACTGCTTGCCACCCGCGCGGAACCGACGGGTCTGTGGTTGGTGACTGACGCGGCGCAACACGCGCCGCCGGGCTGGTTGACCATGCCGGTGGACGAAACCGCCAGCCTGGGACTGGAATTCTGGCTCGCGGCGCTGGCCTCGGGTTGCGCGCGCGTCGCCATCGCCACCGCCGGCGCGCCGCCGGAAAGCCGCCGGGCGCTGGCGGAACAGGTCGGCGTCGGTCAAGTCATCCTCACCGGGCTGGGCCTGCCGCCGGCGCTGGAACTAGTGGACGAAATCGAGGCGCTCGCCGACGTTCCACGACTGGCGCCCCCGCCCAATCCGGCGTCAGCCGAGCTGGCGGCGGGCGACGACAAGCGCGCGCTGCTGTTCGCCGCCATCGATGCGCTGAGCGCGCGCGGCGAGCACGCGCCGGCACCGATACCCTTGCCGGCCGGACCGTTCGGCGAAGTACGGGTGGCGGCGGAAAAATGCACGCTGTGCGCCGCCTGCGTGCGCATCTGCCCCAATCAGGCGTTGCATCTGGCCGGCGGCGCGATGCGTCTGGCGCTGGTCGAGGAACGCTGCCTGCAATGCGGCCTGTGCGCCAACGTCTGTCCCGAGAACGCCATCGAACTGGCGCCGCGTTTGGTGATCGCGCCGGACACCCGGCGCACGCCGCGCATCATCGCCGAGGGCGAACCGTTCACCTGCTCGGCCTGTGGCAAGCCATACACCACGCGAGCGCTGTTCGAGCGCAGCCGCAAGTTGATGGCAGATCACCCGATGTTCCAAGGGGAACAGGCACGTCTGATGAGCCTCTGTCCCGATTGCCGGCAACGGGCCATGGCCGGGGCCTGAAGCGCAGCGTCCGCGGCGCGCTTCAGGCCAACCAGAGCAGATAAGCGCCGGCGACCATCAGCAGCAGACCCATGCCCTGCTTCAGACGGGCCGACAAAGCCATCATGCCGCGCGAACGCGTCCAGGACTGCACCAGGCCGGTGAAGGTGCCGGCGGCCAGCATCAGCACGCAATGCCCCAGTGCGTAGACGAACAACAGGCTGACGCCATAAGCCACCTCGCCCTGCGTCGCCACCAGGCCGAGCAGCGCCACCAGCACCGGCGTGGCGCACGGGCTGGAAACGACGCCGAACAACGCCCCCAGCATCAGGGCACCCAGCGGCCCGGCCACACGCGGCTGCCAGTGCGGCAGGTTGGGCAGGCGCAGCGGCAGCCAGCCGATGAGATGCAGGCCCATGGCCGCCGCCAGCAGACCGAGCGCGATGAACCAGGGCCCGCCGAGCACCCCCATGAGTTGCCCGAGCAGGGCCGCGGCCGCGCCCAGCGCGGTGAAGGTGGTGGCCAGCCCCAGCACGAACGCCAGCGAATACAGCAAGGCGCGTCGCCGGTCGTCACCGGCGTGGCCGCCGACGTAGCCCACCACCAACGGCACGGTGGCCAGCGCACAGGGGCTGGCGGACGACACCACGCCGGCGGCGAACACCAGACCGAAGGCGACCAAGGGATAAGCGGCGAGCAGATCGGGGATTTCCTCGAACACGTTCAGCGCGCCCCCAGCTCGTGCAGACGGCGCGCCACGCTGACTTCGTCGAGGAAGCCGTAATGCCGGCCCACCTCCTTACCGGTCGCGTCGAAGAACACCAGGGTGGGAATCGCCATGATCCTGAACTCACGCGTCAACGCCCGCTCTTTGTTGACGTTGATCTGCACGATGTGGGCACGTCCGCGGTAACGCCGCTCGATGCCATCGAGCACCACCTTCATGCGCCTGCACTGACTGCACGTCTCGGCGCCGAACTCGACCAGCGCGGGCTGCCCGGAGGTCAACGCGGAACGCACCCTGGCTGCGTCATTTGCCCATGCGGCCGTCACCAGCAAGGGTACGAACAGCCAAGCCAGCAGCATCCGTCCGGCGCGCTGGAGCCTTGCCGATTTCATGCCGAACGATGCCGAATCTGCCGGTCGATGGCCAAGGCCGCCAACACCAGAAACACGGCGAATGCCACCAAGGCCCAGTTGGCCAGCGAAAGCCCCAGGATCACCAGTTCCTCGTCCGCGCAGAAGCCGGTGGCCATGAACAGTGAAGGAACGCGCTGGCCGAGCCATTCGACCCCCTGTTCGATCCACCCGGCCTCGCCCACCGCGCAGCCCTGCGCCAGGTCGACGGGCTGGCGCTGCAACCAGCTCTGGTAGGCGGCCACACCCATGCCCAGCGCCGACAGCGGCAGAGTCAGACCACCCGCCCCCAGGCGCGTCGCTCCCCCGGCGAGGAAGGCCAGCGTGCCCAGCACGGCCAGTAACATGAACAACAGCCGCTGGAAGATGCACAGATGACAGGGATGCAAATCCAGCCAAGCGGTCAGTAGCAGACTGGCCGCCGCCAGGCCGGCGCTGGCCACGCCCAGCGCCAGCCACAGCCAGCGTGGTTCAAGGGTGCTCATTGCAGGCGCATGCGCTGCAACTTCACCTTCTGCGGGGCGATGGCGCCGCTGCGCTTGACGTCGATGACCATGTTGTCCCCCTGCACGCTGACCTCACCCTGCATGAAATGCGCGCTGCGCGTGGGGCTGTACAGGTTGATGATCAAACCGGCGCGCCCCATCAGCCAGGAGCCGGCGGCGCCGATCTGCAGACGCGGATTGACCATCAGAAACGTGCCGTCCGGCGAGAAGAAGAAGCGCAGGCCGACGTCGTTCGGGTCGGCGGCCGCGGTGACGGTCCAGGCACCGAGCATGGCCGGATCGGCGGCGACCACCGCAGGCGCGTCCTGGGCGCGTACAGCGGTCATCCCGGCGGACAACAGCAACGCGGTGATGATCAGGAAAAAACGGAACAAGGCGGGCGGTTGCGCATGCATGGGAACTCCTTTCATCTGGATGGGGGCGGAACGGGATCCTGCGCTCGAGGCGATGACGACATACCTCCTGGACTCCGCGTGATCGGCCGCGCACCTCGCCTTGGCGCCACCGTTGCACGGATGTCTCACTTTACTCCCGATCGCCGCCGCCGTGCAGCTCGTGGGCGCGCCGCCGTGTGGGCGGCATCGGCCGTCGCACCCCTATTGCAGAATCGACTCCGCATCCGGGTGACAACCCGCGAGAAAGACCATCATTTCGGTCCCGTCCTTCGACAGATCGAAGCGCACCATCTTCTCGTTGAACGCTTGAGCTTTGACGGCCGGCACGCTGATCGCGTCGATACCGTGAGACAGCAGCACACCGTTCATCATGAGGCGCGAAGTGCGTTTGTTGCCATCGAAAAAGAACTGCTGCAGAGCGCCGAACAGAAAGAACGCGATCGCCCGCTCAAACGGTTCACATGCGCTCAAGGCCGCCACACCCTCAGTGAATACCGGGTTCAGTACCGGTGCGCCGGGAAGCGTCGGTAGAGGCGTGTAGCCGCCTTGCTCGCCAAGGCCGACCTTGGGTGTGTAGTTGGTCTCCCGACCTTCGCCCCGGAACACCCCCCATTCCAAAGCCTCCTTGCGGGCGACGATACCGTTCAATTCCGTGAATACCGGCTTGGACAGGCAAAACTCGCCGCGCTTCACCATCGCCAGCAGGCGCCTGGAACTTTCCGCGAGATTCAGCACTTGCTCCTGATCGGAAAGTTTGTGCCCGCCGACCGTCACGCCGTCCAGCAGCGTCTTGACCTCCGGAAACGTGAACGGATTGCCTTCGAGAACCGAGGCATCCCAGACGAACTGCGGCAACATCTTGTGAAAACGGAAGCAGACGCGCTCCAGCGAATGAGACGGAACGGAGGCCGGCACAGACCACCTGTCCCAGCGGAAGCCAAGTGCATCAAACAGGGTCATATCGCAGCGCTCCATCGATCACGGGTTAGGCATCCGGGTTGAGCCCGGATTGTCCTTCGGGGAGACTGGCCGCCGTAGCGTGCGAGGGAACGGTCGGCACGGCGCCTTCTCCGGCGGGACGCGTCCGCATTCAGGTGGACCGTCTGTGGCAATCACGAGCGTTGGCCGCCTATTGTTCCGGGCGCCGCTGTGCCTTCCCGGCCACCTTGCGCCAGAGCGTGGACGGATCGATGCCCAGGATGCGCGCCGCCTGGGCGCGGTTGCCGTCGCAACGCGCCAGCACGCGTTCGATCCAGGCCGCTTCAACCTGCGCCAGACTGGCATCCTCCGGCCACGGCGGCACGCACGGCGCGCGGCCCGAGCCGCCGGCGATCTCGGACGGCAGATCGGCCACGGTGAGCACCTTGTCCCGGGCGAGCACGATGGCACGCTGCAATACGTTCTCCAGTTCCCGCACGTTGCCGGGCCAGTCATAGGCGCTCAGGCGCTGCATCGCCGCCGCGTCGATGCCGCCGATCGTGCGACCGATCTCGCGCGCATGGCGCGCGAGCAGAAACTCGGCCAGCGCCGGAATGTCCTCGCGCCGCTGACGCAGGGGCGGCACGGCGATGGGGAAGACCTGGATGCGGAAGTACAGATCCTCGCGGAAACGGCCCGCGCTCACTTCGTCCTTGAGCGTCTGGTTGCTGGCGAACAGCAGGCGCACGTCCACGCTCACCGGCTTGACCCCGCCCAGACGGTACAGGCGCTTGTCCTGGATAAATTGCAGCAGGCGTGTCTGCGCCTCGGCGCTGGTGCTGTTGATCTCGTCCAGGAACAGCGTGCCGCCGGCGGCCAGTTCCAGCAGTCCCGGTTTGCGCGCCGTGGCGCCGGAGAACGCGCCCTTTTCGTAGCCGAACAGTTCCGATTCCAGCAGGGTCGCCGGCAGCGCGCCGCAGTTGAGGGAAAAGAAAGGGCCTTCGGCGCGTGCGCTGAGGGCGTGGATGTGACGGGCGAGCACACCCTTGCCGACGCCGGTCTCGCCCTCCAGGAGCACCGGCAGCGGCGTGGCGGCGACCTGCGCCGCCAGCGCCAGGGTCTGTCGCATGGCGGCGGACCGGGCATTCAGCAGGGTCTCGCCACGGCTGCGCGCGACCTGCTCGGCAAGCTGCGCCAGACGCAGACGCTGCGCCAGGCCTTCGCGCAGTTTGCTCAGCGTCAAGCGCACCTGCTCCAGCTCGAACGGTTTCAACAACACATCGGTAACGCCCAGCCTGAACGCCTCGACCGCGTTCATCGGCGTGGCGAAGCCGGTCATCAGCAGCACCGGTCGGTGCGCATCCAGCGCCTTGGCATGGCGCAGCAGATCCAGACCATCCATGCCCGGCAGACGCAGGTCGGTGAGCAAGGCGTCGGGCGCATCTTCGTCCAGGCAAAGGCGCGCGGCCTGGCCATCGTGCCGGATCAGCGTGTCGAAGCCGGCATCGCCGGCCATACGCGCAACGATGTCGGCCAGCGCAACGTCATCCTCGGCAATCAGCAAGGTGGGGGTCATCGCGATTCCTCGGCGTCGGCACACTCGACGGCAGCCCCGGCTGGCAATTCGGCCGGCAGGCGCAGCCGAAACTCGGTATGGCCGGGCACACTGTCATGCAATTCGAGCGTGGCATGCATTTCCTGCGCCAGACGCCGACAGATGGCCAAACCGAGGCCGGTACCCTGCCCCGCCGGCTTGGTGGTGACGAAGGGGTCGAACATGCGGTCACGTAGCGTCGGATCGACCCCGGGGCCGTCGTCGATCAGCCGCAGTTCCGGTTGCGGCGTGGCCGCCACGCGCAACGTGATGTTGCGCGCGCCCGCCTGCAACGCATTGGTGGCCAGGTTGAACAGGATCTGTTCGACGCGCGACGGGTCCGCCCAGGCACGCGCCTGGCCAAAGCTTTCCAAACCGACCCGGACGTGCTGCCGCCGCGCCAGCGGCGCCAGCAGGCGCACGAAGGCGCCGGCCAGATCGGACAACTCGACCGCCTGACTGGCCACCGCCGGCGCGCGCGCCAGCGTCAGCACGTCGCGCACGATCTCGCTGGCGCGGCGCGCCTGCGCGATGATGACCTCGAGCGAGTGGTGCAGATCGCCGTCCGCTGCCCGGTCGCGTTCCAGTTGCGCATAGCACAGGATATTGGCCAGCGGCGTGTTCAGTTCATGCGCCACTTCGCCGGCGAGCTGTCCCACCGTCGCCAAGCGTTGTTCGCTGCACAGACGGCGTAGCGCTTCGTTACGCGCCTGCGCGGCTTCCTCCAGCGCATTCACGTGGGCGGAAAGATGCGCGTTCAGTTCGCGCATGGCCACCGCCAGTTCACGCACTTCCGCCGGCGCGTCCGCTGGCGGCAAGGTTGCGATCGGCAGCGGGTCACCGGCCAGCAGCGCGCGCACCGGCGTGATCATGCGGCGTATCAGCAGCCGGCGCAGTGCGTAGAACGCGAACAGCGAGAACAGCGCCAGCACCAATGCCAGCGCGCCGCTCAGACGCAGCGCGGCGCTGCGCGTCGCGCCGGTGTCATAGCGCACGACCACCTCGCCGAGGTGCTCGCCGGCCACGACCATCGGCGCGCGCAACACCGGACCCGGCGCGCCCGGTTGGCCGGCGCGCGCCAGCTCGGCGCCATCGGCGCGATGGATGGCGACGAATACTAGGTTGCCCTGGCGCGCCAGTTCCTGCACGCCACGTTCCAAACTGCCATAGTCGCGCAGCAACATCGCGTCGGCCGACACCGCCGCCAGTTGCCCGGCCAGGGCGCGCGACTTGTCGGCCAGCAATTGCTCCAGCATGTGGTGCATGCCCTGCCACAAGATGAAACTCAAGCTCAGCAACAGGATCAACCAGGCGCCGCCCAGGTGCACGGTGAGCCAGAAGGCCAGCGAACGGGTTTTCACGGCGACCTCGCCGGCAACGCGCGCAACATGGCGCGTACCGCGTGGAACTGGCCGTCGTCGATGGCGACGAAGCCGATGTTCTCGCCCAACGCCCGGAACGCGGCCAGACCGGTTTCGTCCGGATGCAGCAGCGCCAGGCGCGCCTTGCGGACCAGCGCCGGCGGCAGGCCGGGCGCGGCGGCGATGACGTGCGGCGGCAACGGCTGGGACGTGGCGATGACGCGCAGACCGCGCGCGAGATAGGGTCGGGCGATCTCCAGACGCAAACCGCCGGCGTCGAAATCACCGTGCAGTACCGATAGGGCGACGCGCTCGTGGCGCTCCACATGCGTCACGCCGCCCAATTCGTCCAGGCGCAGCCCGGCCTGGGCGAGCATGACCTTGGGCGCCACCGAACTGCCCATGGACAGCTCCGCGCCCAGCGCCAGGGTACGCCCGCGCAGATCCCGCAGGCCGCGGATGTCGCTGTCCGCGCGCACGACGATCACACTCTGGTAGAACGCCCGGCCGTTGTCGGTTTCGCCGGCGATGATCTCGATGGGCGCGCGCTGGCGCGCGGCGACGTAGGGCGTGGGGCCGAGGTAGGCGAACTGCGCCGCCCCTTCGGCGATCATCGCCACCTGTTCCTCGTAGGTGGCGGCGATACGCAGCAGCATGGGGCGCTCGATGGCACCGGCGAGGTAAAGGGTCAACGGCCGAAAGCGTTCGAATACGCGCGACGGCGTATCGAACGGGTGCACCACGAAGGTGAATACCCTCGGCAGCGTCTGCGCGCGCGCCAGCCAAGGCCAGCAGGCCAGCCACGCGAGGCAGCCACGCCGGCGGTGATCGGCGCCGACGCGGGTGGACGGGGAAGCGGACATGGGCGAAGCATGCAAGCGGCCATGCAGCTTGGCAAGCGGCGAGTGCGGCACCGACTGTAGCGACACTGCCATTGCAGAGGTCGCCGCGGCGGCCTCCGCAGCGAGGCTGTAACCCAAGCGCCAGGATTCTGTCCTATCGTTTACCCGCGTGGTTCCAACGGGATAGGTGGGTCAATGCGTCTGCCGTGGATCGGCATCGTAACGTTCTGGCTGGCCGCAATGCTGGCGGCACCGGCGCGGGCGGCCTGTCCCTTGCCGACCCCGGATCTGGCGCCGCCGCCGCTGGCCCGGCAGCAGGTGGACCTGATCGCCGAACTGGCCAGACCCTGGCAGGCCGGCGGCGAGATCGCCATCGCCTGTTGGCCCGATGGCACCCCGCTCGCCGGCCGACGCCCCCACCCGCCGCGCGACGCGGCGGAGGAACGGGCGCGCCGCGCCGAGCACTGGGCGCTGGCGCGCAAGCTCAACCTGGCCAGGAAAGGCGAGGCACATCCGCGCGGCCTGCCGCTGGAGCCGGCGCAACTGGCGCTGCTCGAACGCTTCGCGCTGAGCGACGCCGGCGCGGTGTGGCTGCGCGAGGTGGCCGACGACACGCTGCGCCTGTTCAACCAGGGCTACCTGGAGATCGACCGCCACGTGTGGGCGCGCGCGGTCAGGACCGGCCGCATGCCCCGGCTGTCCGAGCTGATCACCGGCCGTCTGAGCGACAAGGGGCTGTTCGCCGGCGATGCCGCCGTGTTCCTGTTCTCCGGCTATGCCGGTAGCGGCGCCATGGCTCATCCCGGCGCCATCGGCCTGGGCGATCAGGGCATGCGCTGCGAGTTCCCGCTGAGCGGCGAACTGGTGGACCCCATCGCCATTCTTTCGCACGAATTCGGCCACACCCGTTACGGCGACCCGGCCAGTGCCGGCACGCTGGTGGGCGAGGCGCGCACGGTCGAGCTGTACGAAAACCCGGTGCGCGAACGCAACGGCTTCCCGCCGCGCGCGGTGTATTTCGAGCGTTTCGACCAGGGGCCGTTGGAAGCAGGCAAGGGCGGGCTGGTCGAGCGCCTGCTGCAACTCCAGCGCCAGCGCGGCATCGCCGTCGATGCGCTGACCCGCGTCGACCGCTATCACTGCGATTGTCCCGGGCCGCTGCCCATCGTCCTGGACTGCATCGTGCGCGAACAGCCGCCGGCGGAGGGCGAAACGGCCCCGGCCTACACGCACGATTGCAAGGTCCACTGGAAGCCGGACATGGCACTGCCGGGCTTCACGCCGCCGTAAAGCCGATGTTCTCGCGCCGCATCAGGGCAAGGTCAGCGTGAATACCGCCTGCCCGCGCTCGTTGCGCGCGACCAGGTCGCCGCCGTGCATGCGCGCGATGGAACGCGCGATCGCCAGGCCGAGACCCGCGCCCTCGCCGCTGATGCGGCGCGCCGGGTCGCCGGTATGGAAGCGTTCGAACAGCCGTGGCAACAGCTCGGCGGCAATCTCCCCCGGATTGGCGACCTCCACCCGCGTCGTTCCGGCAGCGCGGCTCAGCGCCACCACCACGGTGCCATCGGCCGGACAGTGGCGCAGCGCATTGGACAACAGGTTGGACAGCGCGCGCCGGACCATGCCCCGGTCGGCCATGGCGTCGGCGCTGCCCTGCCGCACCAGATGGACGCCACGGTCGGCAGCGAGCGCATCGTAGAACTCGAACAGCTTGTCCACCTCGGCAGCCAGCGCCACGGGTTCCCGACGTGGTTCCAGCAGGCGGTTGTCCGCCTGCGCCAGGAACAGCATGTCGCCGGTCATGCGCGCCAGGCGTTCGTACTCCTCCAGATTGGACCCGAGCAGCTCGCGATATTCCTCCAGCGTGCGCGCCCGCGTCAGCGCCACCTGCGTCTGCGTCATCAGGTTGGAGAGCGGCGTGCGCAGCTCGTGCGCCAGGTCGGCCGAGAACTCCGACAACCGCCGGAACGAGTCCTCCAGACGCGCCAGCATGGTGTTGAACGCCGCCGCCAGCGCACGGATCTCGGCCGGCAACGGCGCTTCCGGCAGGCGCTGGTGCAGATGACTGGCGGACAGATTCTCGGCCAACGCAGTGATGCGTCGGAGCGGTTGCAGGCCGGCGCGCGTGGCCGCCCAGCCGAGCGCGGCGGTGAACAACATGGCCAGCGCCACCGACCACGCCAGCGCGTGGCGGAACTCGGCCATGAAGCGTTCGTGGTGCGTGATGTCCAGCGCCAGCACCACGCGGTGCGGCGCCAGGCCCGGCACCCCGCTGGCCGCATCGGCGGCCAGCCCGCGCCAATGACGGTCGCCTTCGTGCCAATGCCAGACGCGTGCAGCGCCGCCGGGCGACGCGGTCAGCAGCGCACGCGGCACCCGGCCGCCGTCGCTGGCGAAGTGCGTCGCGCCGTCCGGGGCGATCAACGCCACGGCCAGGTGATGATGTCCCACCAGCGCATCGTCGAGCTGGCGCGGCAGTGCGGCGAGCGCTTCGCGTTGCTGCGCCCGCGCGAGCAGATTGCGCACCAGCGCCAGTTTGCCGTCGAGTTCGTGCCGGTCCATCTCGACGAAATGGGCGTCCACGGCGCGCGCCACCACCCAGCCCAGCAGCAGCAGCACCAGGGCCGCACCGATGGCGAACAGCAGACTGATGCGTGCGGTCAGCGACGGATTCACGCCGGCACCTCCAGCACGTAGCCCATGCCGCGCACGGTACGGATCAGCCTGGGCTGGAAATCGTCGTCGACCTTGGCGCGCAGGCGACGCACTGCGACATCGATGACGTTGGTATCGGAATCGAAGTTCATGTCCCACACCAGCGAGGCGATCAGGCCGCGCGGCAGCACCTCGCCCTGACGACGCAGGAACAGTTCCAGCAGCGCGAACTCCTTGGCAGTCAGGTCGATTGCGCGGCCGGCACGGCGCGCGCGCCGGCGCAGCAAATCCAGTTCCAGGTCGGCCGCGGTCAGCAAGGTCGGTTCGACCGTCGTCCGTCCGCGGCGCAACAGCGTGCGCGCGCGCGCCAAAAGCTCGGCGAACGCGAACGGCTTGACCAGATAATCGTCGGCGCCCAGCTCCAGCCCCTTGACCCGGTCGTCGATCTGATCGCGCGCGGTGAGGAACAGCACCGGCACGTCGACGCCGCCGGCGCGCAGCTCGCGCAGCACCCCCCAGCCATCCAGGCCAGGCAGCATGACGTCAAGAATGACCAGGTCGTAACCGCCGCCGCGCGCCAATTGCAGGCCATCCCAGCCGTCGCGCGCCAGGTCGGCGACCAGACCCGCCTCGGTGAGTCCCTGCCGGAGATATTCCCCGGTTTTGGGCTCGTCCTCGACGATGAGGATTTTCATGCGCGTGCTCCAGTGGCCAGACTCATGCCCGCTCGACGCTCGGGAAGCGCCGATCCTTTCGAATTCCGTCGTTCCCGCGATTGAACTCACAGTTCAACCTAGAAACCGCAGTTGGACGTGCCCGATGGTGCGTTTGATCGGGTGACTGCCGCGAAGCAACGACGCCGCAGGCCGGGGCCTGCAAGGCGGCGCGAAAACGAGCCCGGTACATTGCCGTTCATCCGAGCGAGTTTCGGCGCAGACACAAAGGCAGGCGCACGAGCAGCCGTGCCAGCGGGCGCGTAGCGATCTCACCCACAAGGCGAACAGGTTCGAAGGCAGAAAATCCAGCATGCATGCGGCAATGACCAAGGTAGGAAGCGGTCAACTGCGGTTTCCAGGTTCAACGCAGCGATCGAGGCTGCGCGCGCAAAGATATTGCGAGGATGCGGTGATCCAGTCGAGATTACAAATTTGTCATGTCCATGTCAGCTTGCGGTAGCCCGCTTGCCGGCAACATGGCCCGTGTTACCCGAAGGAGCCGACCATGCGCCGATTCCCCTGCGTCGTCCTACTCGTTGTCGTTCTGCTGCTTCCCGCCGGCGCTTCGGCGCGGGCGGTTACCGACGCGGATCTCAGCGCAGCCACGGTGCGCAAGGTGGACGTCACCGGCGGCCGCATCACGCTGCAGCACGGCTATCTCGCCAACCTGGACATGCCGCCGATGACCATGGTGTTCCGCGTCGCCGATCCGGCCTGGCTGTCTCGTTTGCAGCCGGGTGATGCGATCCGCTTCGCCGCCGAGCGCATCGACGGCGCCTTCACCGTGGTGCGCCTGGAATTCGCCGCGCCGGCGGCCAGGCCGACGACCGTCGACAAGACCTCGTCGGCGCGCGTCGATAGCCTCGCAGGTTATCGACGTTTCCGTGCCGACGAGCCGCTGGTCGACTGGCGCCAGGCCAACGACGAGGTCGGTCGCCTCGGCGGCCACGCCGGCCACCTGCCCGCCGACAGCGGTCACAGCGGCCACCACCACTGAACCCCATGCCCGCGATGACCGCCATGCCCCTCCGTAGGTCGGCGTTCAGGCCGGCCATCCTCCCCGGCCTGCTGCTCGCCGCCACGGCGCTGCTGAGCGGCTGCGCCGCCACCGGCATCGACCGCCATGTGGAGGAAGTCGGCGCGTACGGCCGCGCGCAGCTCGGCGTCGAACCGCGCTGGCTGCGCGACGACGCGCAACGCGCCGAGGCACGCGCGACGGTCGACGCGCTGCTCGCCGAACCGCTCGCCATGGAGGATGCCGTGCGTATCGCCTTGGCCTATAGCCCGGCCTTTCAGGCCACGCTGAACGAGGCGTTGGCTACCGGTGCAAGCGCCGCGCAGGCGGCGCGCCCGGCCAATCCGTTGTTCGCCTTCGAGCGCCTGACGCGGTCGGTGCCCGGCGGCACCGACGTCGACATCGGCCGCACGCTGTCGTTCGCGCTGTTCGACCTGTTGCTGCTGCCGCAGCGCCTGCGCTTGGCCGAGCATCGCCAAAGCCAGGCGCGCATCGCGACCTCGGCGGCGGCGATACGCGCGGTGAGCGACGCGCGCCGCGCCTGGATCGAGGCGGTCGCCGACGAGCAGCGCGCGCGCTATGCCGAGGACGTGTACACCGCCGCCGAGGCCGGCGCCGAGCTGGCGCGGCGCATGCGCGCGGTGGGCAACTTCTCGCGTCTGCAACAGGCGCGAGAACAGGCCTTCCAAGCGGAAGCCGCCGCCGCGCTGACGCGCGCCCGGCAGCAGGCGCTGGCCAGCCGCGAGGCGCTGGTGCGCACGCTCGGCCTGGATGCCGGGCAGGCCGAACGGCTGCGCCTGCCGGCGCATTTGCCCAAGGTGCCCGCCAACGCCGCGGCGGCCGACACCGTGGCGCGCGCGACGTTCGACGAGCGCCTCGACGTGCGCCTGGCGCGCGCCAACCTGGATGCGACGGCGCGCGAGCTCGGCCTCACCCGCGTCACCCGCTACGTCGACGGGGTGCACGTCGCCGCCATGCGCAACAGCGAAACCGGCAAGTCGACGCAGCGCGGCTGGGAAATCGAACTGCCGCTGCCGCTGTTCGATTTCGGCGACGCCCGCGCAAGCAACGCCGAGGCCCACTATCTCGCCCGACTCAACCAGGTCGCGCAGGTCGCCGCCGAAGCCGCCTCGCAAACCCGCGAGGCACACGCCGCCCAGCTCGCCGCGCATGCCCTGGCGCACCACTACCAGGCGGAAGTCGTGCCGCTGCAACGCGCCATCACCGAGGAAATGCTGCTGCGCTACAACGGCATGCTCAGCAGTGTCTTCGACCTGCTTGCCGCCGCGCGCGCGCAGGCCGACAGCGTCACGCGCGCGCTCGATGCACAACGCGACTTCTGGCTCGCCGACACGGCGCTGAGGGCGGCGCTACTGGGCGCGCCGTCCACGCCGCCGGCCCTGCAGGCCGCGACCCCCGGAGCAGCCGCCTCCGGCGGCGGACACTGACCCCGGAACCAGGAGATTCCCCCGACATGACCTCCCGCCGCCAGTTTCTCACCGGAGCCGGCCTCGTCGGCGTCGCCGCCGTCAGCCGTAGCGCGCTCGCCGCGCTGCCGGAACCGATCATCCAGACCGGCGCCGACACGCAACCGCCGCTGGCGCCGCCGGAAGGCCAGGACTACAACCCGGTGGTCACCCTCAACGGCTGGACCGCGCCGTGGCGCATGAACCATGGCGTCAAGGAATTCCACCTGGTCGCCGAGCCGGTCGAGCGCGAGATCGCCCCCGGCATGGTCGCGCGCCTGTGGGGCTACAACGGCCAGTCGCCCGGCCCCACCATCGAGGTGGTGGAGGGCGACCGCCTGCGCATCTTCGTCACCAATCGCCTGCCCGAGCACACTTCCATCCACTGGCACGGCCAGCGCCTACCCAACGGCATGGACGGCGTCGGCGGCCTGACGCAGCCGCAGATTCCGGCCGGCAAGACCTTCGTCTACGAGTTCGTCGCGCGCCGCCCCGGCACCTTCATGTACCACCCGCACGCCGACGAAATGACGCAGATGGCGATGGGCATGATGGGCTTCTGGGTCACCCACCCGCGCGACCCGCACCCGCTGATCGCGCGCGCCGACCGCGATTTCTGCTTCCTGCTCAACGCCTTCGACATCGAACCGGGGAGCTACACGCCCAAGGTCAACACCATGCTCGACTTCAACCTGTGGACCTGGAACAGCCGCGCCTTCCCCGGCATCGACACGCTCAACGTGCGCCTGGGCGACCGCGTGCGCGTGCGCATCGGCAACCTGACCATGACCAACCACCCCATCCACCTGCACGGCCACGAGTTCGAGATCACCGGCACCGACGGCGGGCCGACGCCGCTGACCGCGCGCTGGCCGGAGATCACCGTCGACGTCGCGGTCGGCCAGATGCGGCAGATCGAATTCATCGCCGATGAACCCGGCGACTGGGCCATGCACTGCCACAAGTCCCACCACGTGATGAACGCCATGGGCCACGACGTGCCGACCATGATCGGCGTCGACCATCGCGGCGTGGTCGAGAAGATTCAGAAACTCGTGCCCGACTACATGGTGATGGGCGAGCGCGGCATGGCCGACATGGGCGAGATGGAAATGCCGCTGCCGGAGAACACCCTGCCGATGATGACCGGCCACGGCCCGTTCGGGCCGCTGGAGATGGGCGGCATGTTCACCGTGCTGAAGGTGCGCGCCGAGCAGGCGCCGGGCGACTATTCCGATCCCGGCTGGTTCGCGCACCCCGAGGGCACGGTGGCGCACGAATGGCGCGGCGACACGCCAACCGCCGCGCGCGCCGGAGCAGCCGAAGGCGAAGCCGCCTTCCGCGCGCGCAAGCCGGACGGGCATGGCGGTCATCCGCATTGAACGCATGCGGGAGCGGGTGCTCTTCCCCAAACGACACGACAACGCTTTTCTGGAGCCCAACATGCGCCGCAAAAAATTCCCCTTACCCCACGCCATCGCAGCCCTATTCGCGCTATCCCTCACGCTGGCCATATCCCCAGCCCGCGCCCACGGCCCCCACCAGCACCGCGCCACCGCGCCAGTCATGGAACAACAGCCCTGGGGCATCGCCGGCGACCCCGCCAGGGTCAAGCGCGAGATCGTCATCCGCATGACCGACGACATGCGCTTCAGCCCCGACCGGGTGCGCGTGCGGTTGAATGAAACCGTGCGCTTCGTGATCCGCAACGACGGCGCCATGCTGCACGAGATGGTCATCGGCACGCGCGCGGTGCTCGACGCGCACGCCGCGCTGATGCTCAAGTTCCCGGACATGGAACATGACGAGCCCTACATGGCGCACGTCGAGCCCGGCCAGAGCGGCGCGATCGTCTGGCATTTCAACCGCGTCGGCGAATTCGACTTCGCCTGCCTGATCCCCGGCCATTACCAGGCCGGCATGGTCGGCCGCATCGTCGTCGAGCGCTAAACTTGTCAAGAGAGCCCATCCTGAAAACCCTGCTCACCAACATTAAATGGGGACAGACCACGATTTCCCCGGCACAGGTCGATGTCGGCGCTGGCTGCTCGCGCGGGGTGTCGGCTGGACCGTCCGGGCTGGGACGTGGGCAAGGCGTAAAGTGCTCGGCACGAATATCGCGGTTTTTCCCTGATGTTCTTCAGCAGAGGTGACAACGCTGCGCGGTAATCGTGGTCTGTCCCTTATTTTGCTCTTATTGTGCGCTTAATGTTTTCCGCTGATGATATATACTTGGACTATGCTTTTTTGAAAATTCCGCCATGCAAACCGCCAAGCTCTTCACCAACGGCCGCAGTCAAGCCGTGCGCCTGCCCAAAGCCTTTCGTTTCGAAGGCATCCAGGAAGTGATGATCGAACGGGATGGCGATGCGGTCATCCTGCGCCCGCCACCCCGCCCAAGCATCGAACGGCTCATTTCGGCTCTGGATGCGTTTGGAGACTTCCCGGACCGGGAACAACCTGACCGTTCGGACCGACGGGAAGGCTGGTGACGTGCGATGCGCTATCTGCTCGACACCAACATCTGCATCTACGCCATCAAGCAACGCCCGGCCCAAGTCGTCGCCCGACTGCGCGAACACGCCGCGCAAGGTCTGGGAATTTCCAGTGTCAGCGTTGCCGAACTGTTCTTCGGCGCGGCAAAAAGCGGCTCCAGCAACAACCTGGCTGCGCTGCGCCAGTTCCTGGAGCCGCTGGAGATCGCCGACTTCGACCTAGCGGCAGCGGAAGTCTACGGCCGGAGTCGCTTGGCCCTGGAGCAGGCCGGCACACCCATCGGCCCCTTGGATACGTTGATCGCCGCCCACGCCATGGCCCTCGACGTCACGTTGGTGACCAACAACACGCGCGAGTTCGAGCGGGTTCCGGGTCTGAAAGTGGCGAACTGGGCGGCATAAATGCATAAATGGGGACAGACCACGATTTCAGATAAAATCCGACGAGCCTCACGCACCGGATCGCCACCATGCCCCGTCGCCCCCGCCTCTATCTACCCAATGTTCCGCTCCACATCATCCAGCGCGGCAACAATCGCCAGGCGTGTTTCTTCGCCGATGAAGACTACCGGTTTTATCTCGACAAACTGGCGTGGGCATCCTGCCAGGCGGGATGTCAAATCCATGCCTACGCGCTCATGACCAACCATGTTCATCTGCTGGTTACGTCGAACCAGTCGCAAGGGGTTGGCGACATGATGAAAATGCTTGGCCAGCGCTATGTGCAATACGTCAACCGCGCATACCGGCGTAGCGGCACACTCTGGGAAGGGCGTTTTCGCTCCTGCCTGATCCAGGAGGACACGTATCTGCTGACCTGCATGCGCTACATCGAACTCAACCCGGTCCGCGCCGGCATGGTCGCGCATCCGGGCGACTACCCCTGGTCCAGCGATCGCGGCAATGCGGGGGGCGAAACCAACGACCTGCTGACCCCACATCCGCTCTACCTCTCGCTTGGCCACGACGAAACCGCGCGCCAAACGGCTTATCGCGAGATCTTCCGTCACGAACTGGACCCCGACATGGTCGACCAAATACGCTCGGCGACCAATGGCAATTTCGCCCTCGGGAACAACCGTTTCAGCGACGAAATCAGCCGCGCGCTCGGTCGTCGCGCCACCCCCGGAAAAGCCGGCAGGCCGCGCAAGGCGAGCAAACCGGAAACGGCCGAATTGTTTGAGTAGGCCTCATCGAGTGTGATGGTGGGCGGCACATCACTCCATACCCCCTTGACTACCGCACTTTGCGGGACGCACCTGTCCACTTTATCCCGGATGACCTAACCACGGAAGTGGGTGGGCTACGCGCGGAAATCCGTGAAATGCGCGCGGAAACGATGGGTGAAATCCGATTGAATCGCTGGATGCTGGCCGCGATGATCGCCTTGGCCGTGGCCAACTGGGCCAAGCAATTCTTTTGAGCCGTGATGCTCTACGACACACAGAAGGTCTATCGACGCTTTTGCGAAGCCGGGAAGAGCACATTTAATCGTGGTCTGTCCCCTATTTTTCTATTTTTCCAAAACAAAACGGGCGCGGCTTGCGCCGCGCCCGTTCAGGCTTCCTGCTGGTTGAACCAGATTAGAAGGTGTGACGCACTTGCACGCCCCAGGCGTTGGTGGCGCCAGTAGTGTTGTTCTTCACTTTGTCGGTGGTGTAGGCGATGCCGGCCGAAGTCCGCTTGGACAGGCTGTAGTCCGCACCCAAGGAGAACTTGGTGCCATCATTGTTGGCGGTGGTCTTGTCGTCCACCTGACCATACTGCGCCTTCAGGGCGATCGGGCCCATGGTGTGCACGCCGTTGATCAGCCAGGACTTGCGATCCAGCAGCTTGGTGCCGTTCGGGTTCTTGCCATCCACGTCCTCATAAATGAAGCCGACGCGGGTGTCGCCGAAGCTGTAACCCAGACCGAGCTTCCAGGCCGGAGTCTTCTCGATGGTGCCAGCAGCTTGAGTGGTATGCAAATCCTCGACCTTCTGGTAGGCCAGAGTCGCAAAGATCGGACCGTTGGCGTAGGTACCCGACAGGGAGACGGCGTCGG
This sequence comes from uncultured Burkholderiales bacterium, assembly GCA_937949525.1. Taxonomy (GTDB): domain Bacteria; phylum Pseudomonadota; class Gammaproteobacteria; order Burkholderiales; family Thiobacillaceae; genus PFJX01. The sequence continues at coordinate 41,094 of CALEDT010000050.1, forward strand.
CAGTCTTGTTGCCTTCGTTATCGCCGGCGGGGGCGTTGCGGTTGGTCATGACCATCGCGGCCGCGAAGCTGAAGCCGCTGAAATTCGGCGAAATGTAGGCAACGGCGTTGTTGCTGCGGTGATCATGCGTGGATTGAACCAGATCGACGAAACCGTCTTTGCCGGTTGTGCCCAAGGCGCCGCCATCACCGTTGTAGTCGGCCACGGTGTCCGAGAACGGGTCCAGACGGCCGGTGGACAGCTTGTAGGGGGTGTCATGACGGCCGACCAGCACGGTACCGAAGCCGCCGGACAGGCCGACGAAGCTGTTGCGACCGGCAAGGGTGGCGCCACCGATACCATCCGTGTTACCGCTGATGGACTGCTCGATCTGCCAGATGCCCTTCAGGCCGCCGCCGAGATCTTCGGAGCCCTTGAAGCCGATGAAGGACTGACGGTCGGTAACCTGCGGGGTCACGTTGGTGCCGTTGCTGTCCTCGATGGACACGTTCAGACGGCCGTACACATCCACGTTGGCGGTCGCGGCGAAAGCGGCGGGGGCGGCGAAGGTGCCGGCAACAGCCAGGGCGATCAGGGATTTCTTCATGTTGATACTCCTATCAGGGTTGTTTCAATCCACCGAGGGCTCGGTTTCCCTTGCCCCCGCCCTT
>CALEDT010000051.1 GCA_937949525.1 uncultured Burkholderiales bacterium
GCCCTGTTGCCGGGCGACCCGGAGAGCGTGATCGCACGTTACGTGCGCGAACAGGACATCGACGTGCTGATCATCGGCGCCTACAGCCACTCGCCGCTGCGCACACTGCTGTTTGGCAGCAAGACCTCCGACCTGCTGCGCTCCTCCAGGATACCGACGCTGTTGCTGCGCTGAACGAACGTCGCCGGTCGACGTGGGCCGGCGATGTGCAGCGTGGACGACCTACTCGATCTTCGCCGTCGCGCGCAGTTCGGCGATGAAGCGACGCAGGCGTGCCTGCTGGATCTGGCTGGCGATGCGGTTCTTCAGTTCGTCGTAGGGCGGGAAGGCCAGGTCGCGCACGTCGTTGACCTGGATCACATGCCAGCCGAAGCGTGAGCGCACCGGGGTGGTGCTGATCTGGCTTTTGCCGAGCTTGACCATGGCATCGGCGAATTCCGGCACCAGGTTGGCCGGCACGGTCCATCCGAGATCGCCGCCGTTACCGGCGGAACTGTCCTTGGATTGCTTGCGTGCGACATCCTCGAAGCGAGCCTTGCGCTTGGCCGTGGTGAGGCTGGCGATGATGTCGCGCGCCTCTTTTTCGTTTTCCACCAGGATGTGGCTGACGCGGTACTCCTTGTCGCCGGCGCGTGCCTTGGCCTGCTCGTACTCGGCACGCACGGCTTCTTCCGGCAGTGGATTACTGCGCAGGAAATCCTCGATCAGCGCCTGGCTCAGCAGTTCCCGGCGCTGGTAGTCGATGGCCGCGAGCACGCGCGCGTTCTTGTCCAGGCCGCGACGCACCGCTTCCTGGCTGAGCAGTTCGGCGGCGATGACGGCATCCCGGATCGATTCGTCGGTCAGTGTTTCCGGTGGGGCGCCACGGTTGGATCGCGCCTGGCGCGCGAAGTGGGCATGCACTGCGGGAATCTTCACGCCGTTGACCATGGCGAAAACCGCCATGTCGTCGCTCGTTCCGGTGTTGCCTTGTGCGAACGGGGTTAGGGTGGCGAGCAAGGCGAGGGTGGCAAGTCTGGTTTTCATGGGCGTTCCCATTGGGTGTGGAGGCGGGTTTAGGTCAGGAGCAGGCGCCGGGGTTCCCGCGCAGCGCGTGGCGAATCACAGTTCTTCCGGTGCCAGCGCGGTGATCGACAGCGCATGGATGCGCCGTTGCATCAGATCGCCGAGCGCCTGGTAGATCATGCGGTGACGCACGACGCCGCTCTGACCGCTGAACGCGGGCGCGATCAACGTCAAGCGGTAGTGGCCGCCGCCGCCGCGTGCACCAGCGTGGCCGGCATGAAGCGCGGATTCGTCCAGCACTTCCAGGTGCTGCGGCGCCAGCGTGGCCAGGCGCGCGCGGATCTCGGCGATGGTGTCGTCGGTGACGCTCATGGCAGCACCGGCTTGAACGGTTTGACCTGGACACGCGCATAGACGCCGGCGCTGACGTAGGGGTCCGCGTCGGCCCAGGCGCGTGCATCGTCCAGACTATCGAACTCGGCGACGATCAGACTGCCGGTGTAGCCGGCGGGGCCGGGGTCGGGGCTGTCGATGGCCGGGAACGGCCCCGCCAGCAGCAGGCGGCCTTGCTCGCGCAAATCGTACAGGCGTTGCAGATGCGCCGGGCGCGCGGCCATGCGCTGCTCCAGGCTGGCGGGAACGTCTTCGCCGACGATGGCGTAGTACCGATTCATTCCTCTTCCTTGATGTGGCGTGACAGGTACAGTGTCTGCCCGACGATGAACACCAGCATCAGCGCCAACGAACCGAACAGTTTGAAGTTGACCCAGGTGTCGGTGGAGAAGGTCATGGCCACCCACAGGTTGGCCACGCCCATCAACGCGAAGAAGCCGGCCCAGGCCAGATTCAGCCGGGCCCAGATCTCATCCGGCAGACTGACCTGCTTCTCCATCATCAGGCGGATCAGGTTGCGCTCGAACAGCAGCGGGGCGAGGCCCAGGGTCAGCGCGAACAGCCAGTACAGCACGGTCGGCTTCCATTTGATGAACGCTTCGTCGTGCAGGAACAGCGTGGCGCCGCCGAACACCACGATCAGGATCAGTGAGATCCACAGCATGTTCTCCACCTTGCGGTGCTTCAACCACACCCAGGCGATCTGCACCACCGAGGCGATGATGGCCACCAGCGTGGCGAAGAACACGGCGGGTTTGAGGTGGCTTTCCAGGTGGATGCCGAACAGGGCCAGCCAGCCGGAGGTGGTCTCGGGATTGGCTTCGCCGTACTGATAGGCGGCGAAGAACAGGATGATGGGGAACAGATCGAACAGAATCTTCACGAATACGCCGCGCCGAGCGGCCTCCGCAGACGAGTGGGGCGGCGGGCATTTTGCTATGATTCCGTATTCCGTCTCAACCCTGAGCACCCGCGCCGCGGGTCGGGGCTTCCCGCCGCATGACCGTCTACGATCTGCATTGCCATTCCACCGCCTCCGACGGCGTATTGTCGCCGCGCGCCTTGGTGGAACGCGCGCGCGACATGGGCGTGGCGGTACTGGCGTTGACCGATCACGACGAGGTGCGCGGCCTGGACGAGGCCGCCGAAGCGGCGCATGGCGCCGGCATGCGTCTGATCGCCGGGGTGGAGATTTCCGTGACCTGGCGCACACATACCGTGCATGTGGTCGGTCTGGATGTCGATCCGGCGCATCCGCGCCTGCTCGCCGGCCTGGCTGCCAACCGGGGTGGGCGCGCGGAGCGCGCGCGCCGCATAGCCGACGAGTTGGCGCGCATGGGCATCGCCGGCGCGCTGGAGGGCGCCTACGCCTATGCCGGTAATCATGATCTGATCGGCCGCACGCATTTCGCCCGCTTCCTGGTGGAGCGGGGTGTGGTCAAGGACGTCAAGACCGTGTTCAAGAAGTTCCTGGTCAAGGGCAAGCCGGGTTATGTGGCACATGCCTGGGCCACACTGGGCGAAGCGCTGGGCTGGATCGACGCCGCTGGCGGCGTGGCCGTGCTCGCGCATCCCGGCCGCTATGCCTTCGGCCCCGCCCGTATGCGCCAGTTATTGGAGGAGTTCCGTGCCTTGGGGGGTATCGGCATCGAAGTGGTCACCGGCAGTCACACCGCTGAGCAGGTGCCGGTGTATGCCGATCTCGCGGCCGAGTTCGGTCTGCTGGCCTCGGTCGGCTCAGACTTCCATGCGCCGGGAGAGGGTGGACGGGAATTGGGCCGGCTGGCGCGTCTGCCGGCGCATTGCCGGCCGGTCTGGCACGCCTGGACATGACGTGGCGCAGCATTTCCAGATCCATCCCGACAACCCGCAGCCGCGTCTGATGCGCGAGGCGGTCAAACTGCTGCGTGGCGGCGCGGTGATGGCCTATCCCACCGATTCCAGCTACGCGCTGGGCTGCATGATCGGCAACAAGGATGGCATGGAGCGCATCCGCGCGTTGCGCCAGGTGGACGATAAGCACCACTTCACGCTGATCTGCCGTGATCTGTCGGAGATCGCCCGCTATGCGCGCGTCGACAATCGTCAGTACCGCCTGCTCAAGGCGGCCACACCGGGCAGCTATACTTTCATCCTCGAAGCCACCCGCGAGGTTCCGCGTCGCCTGCAGCATCCCAAGCGCAGCACGATCGGTCTGCGCGTGCCGCATCATCCGGTGATCGATGCACTGCTGGCCGAACTGGACGAACCCTTGCTGTCGATGACGCTGCAACTGCCGGGTGACGACTACCCGCTCAACGATCCCGACGACCTGCTGGAGCGCGTCGGCAATCGTGTCGATCTGGTGCTGGATGCCGGTCACTGCGGCATCGAACCGACCACCGTGGTCGACCTCACCGGCGGCGCGCCGGAAGTGCTGCGCCAGGGCGCCGGTGATCTCGCGCGCCTGGGGCTGGCGTGAGCGTGCGCCGGCCTACGCCGTACCGATAAGGCCCTGCCGTGGAACTCAATCTGATCCAGAAAATCTCCGTGTTCGCGTTGCCGGTGATTTTTGCCATCACGCTGCACGAGGCCGCGCACGGCTATGCCGCGCTGCGTTTCGGCGACCGCACGGCGGAGCGGGCGGGACGCATCACGCTCAATCCGCTCAAGCACATCGACCCCGTCGGCACCATCCTGGTGCCGGCCGCCATCCTGCTGCTGTCCAAACTGTCCGGCGGCGCCGGCATCCTGTTCGGCTGGGCCAAGCCGGTGCCGGTGAATTTCATGAACCTGCGCCACCCCAAGCAGGACATGCTGTGGGTAGCCGCGGCCGGCCCCGGCGCCAACTTGCTGATGGCCATGTTCTGGGCTGGCATGGTCAAGCTGGCACTGGCCATGCCGGGCAGCGCGCTGGCCATGCCGCTGGCCCTGATGGGCGCGGCCGGCGTGTTCATCAATGCCATCCTGATGGCGCTCAACCTGATTCCGCTGCCGCCGCTGGACGGCGGCCGCATCGCCGTCAGCCTGCTGCCGCCGCGTCTGGCATACGGCCTGGCGGGTATCGAGCCGTATGGCCTGTTCATCCTGCTCGGACTGTTGTTCCTGGGCCTGCTGGGTATGCTGCTGTGGCCGTTGATCGGTGCGCTGATCGCGCTGGCCGCGCTGTTGTTCGGCATCAGGACCGTGGAGCTGATGGCGCTCATCCAACTGGTTCTCAACTGACTGACTGACCCATGTACGCGGATCGTGTTCTCTCTGGCATGCGCCCCACCGGCAGCCTGCACCTCGGCCATTACCACGGCGTCCTGAAGAACTGGACACGGCTCCAGCATGAATACGAATGCCTGTTCTTCGTCGCCGACTGGCATGCGCTGACCACCCACTACGACGATCCGCTGGGCATCGAGAACGCCACCTGGCAGATGGCGGTGGACTGGCTCGCCGCCGGGGTCGATCCGTCCAAGGCGACGTTGTTCATCCAGTCGCAGGTGATCGAGCACGCCGAGCTGCATCTGCTGCTATCGATGATGACGCCGCTGGGCTGGCTGGAGCGCGTGCCGACCTACAAGGATCAGCAGGAGAAGCTGAGCGACAAGGATCTATCCACCTACGGCTTCCTCGGCTACCCGCTGCTGCAGAGCGCGGACATTCTGATCTACCGTGCCAACCGCGTGCCGGTGGGCGAGGACCAGGTGCCGCACATCGAATTCGCGCGCGAGATCGCGCGCCGCTTCAACCATCTGTACGGCAAGGAGCCGGGCTACGAGGACAAGGCACTGGCGGCGATCAAGAAGCTGGGCGGCAAGAAGGCCAAGCTGTACCAGGAACTACGAACGCGCTACCAGCAGGCCGGCGACGAAGGCGCGCTGGAAGCTGCGAAGGCCCTGCTGGCGGAAACCCAGAACCTCAGCCTTGGAGACAAGGAACGGCTGTACGGGTATCTCGAAGGCGGTGGCAAGATGATCCTGACCGAGCCCGACGCGATGCTCACCGAGGCTTCGAAGATGCCCGGTCTGGATGGCCAGAAGATGTCCAAGTCGTACAACAACACCATCGCGCTGCGGGAGGATGCGGACAGTGTCACGCGCAAGATCCGCACCATGCCCACCGATCCGGCGCGGGTGCGGCGGGGCGATCCGGGCACGCCGGAGCGTTGCCCGGTGTGGCCATTGCACGAGGTTTACTCCGGCGATGACGTCCAGTCCTGGGTGCGCGCCGGCTGCGTGTCCGCCGGCATCGGCTGCCTGGAATGCAAGCAGCCGGTGATCGATGCGGTGCTGGCCGAACTCGCCCCGATCCAGGAGCGCGCACGTATCTACACCGAGGATCCGCAGACGGTACGCAACATCCTCGCCGACGGCAGCGAGCGCGCGCGCGATCTGGCGCGCGAGACCATGCGCGACGTGCGCGAGGCGATGGGTCTGAATTACGGCTGACCGGAGGCCCTGCCGGGCAGGGCTGCGGCTTGGCCTGCGGGCCGACTCCGCCCTTGAAACCGCATCGATCGGCCATACCCACGATGGGTGAATCCGAAAGTGAAGCCAACATGAGCGACCAAAGCCAGCCTGAGCGGGACGGTGAATACCCGATCGAGGGCGAGATCGTGGACAAAAGCGAGGAGGGCGGCTCCGCCCCGGCGCTGCCGGCGCAGACCCTGCCGGCGACCATCCATCTGCTGCCGCTGACGGAAAAGCCTTTCTTCCCGGCGCAGACCCTGCCGTTGATCATGAACGAGGGTCCGTGGATGGAGACGGTCAAGCGCATCGGCGATACCGGTCATCATCTGGTCGGTCTGGTGCTGGTGCGCGGTGACGTGTCGGACGATGCGCGGCCGCAGGACTTCCACAACGTCGGCACGCTGGTGCGCATGCACCACCCGATGCGTTCGGACGGCAAGATCCAGTTCATCGCCGAGGGCATCACGCGCTTTCGTATCGTCGAGTGGCTGTCCGGCAAGGCGCCTTACTTCGCGCGCGTGGAATATCCGGCGCAGCCGCAGCAGGCCTCCGGCGGCGAGGAGATCAAGGCGTACGCGCTGGCCATCATCAATGCCATCAAGGATCTGCTGCCGCTCAACCCGCTGTACAGCGAGGAGCTGAAGTTCTTTCTCAACCGCTTCTCGCCCAACGAACCGGCGCAGTTGGCGGATTTCGCCGCCAGCCTGACCACGGCGCCCAAGGACAAGCTGCAGGAAGTGCTGGAGGCACTGAGCCTGCGCAAGCGCATGCAGAAGGTGCTGCTGCTGATCAAGAAGGAACTGGAGGTCGCCAAGCTGCAGACGCAGATCCGCGCCCGCGTGGAAGAGAAGATGACGCGCCAGCAGCGCGAATTCTTCCTGCGCGAGCAGTTGAAGGCCATCCAGAAGGAACTGGGCATCGCCAAGGACGACCGCACGGCGGATCTGGACCTGTACCGCGACCGCGTGGCCAAGCTCGCCTTGCCGGCGCACGCGGCGAAGAAGATCGGCGAGGAATTGGACAAGCTGGCCGGCCTGGAGCACGGTTCGCCGGAGTACACCGTCACGCGCAATTATCTGGACTGGCTGACCAGCCTGCCGTGGGGCAGGTACACCAAGGACAAGCTGGACCTGACGCGGGCGCGCAGGATCCTCGACGCCGATCACGATGGGCTCGACGACGTCAAGGAGCGCATCATCGAGTTTCTCGCGGTGGGCGCGATGAAAGGCGAGGTGGCCGGCTCCATCCTGCTGCTGGTGGGGCCGCCGGGCGTCGGCAAGACCTCCATCGGCCGTTCGGTGGCGCGCGCGCTCGGGCGCAGGTTTTACCGCTTCTCGGTCGGCGGCATGCGTGACGAGGCCGAGATCAAGGGGCACCGGCGCACCTACATCGGCGCCATGCCGGGCAAGTTCATCCAGGCCATCAAGGAAGTGGAGTCGCAGAATCCGGTGATCATGCTCGACGAGGTCGACAAGATCGGTGCGTCCTACCAGGGCGACCCGGCTTCCGCACTGTTGGAAGTGCTGGATCCGGAACAGAACGCGGAGTTTCTCGACCATTACCTGGACGTGCGTTTCGACCTGTCGAAGACGCTGTTCATCTGCACCGCCAACCAGTTGGACACCATACCGGGGCCGTTGCTGGACCGCATGGAGGTGATCCGACTGTCCGGCTACCTGATGGAAGAGAAGCTCGCCATCGCCAGGCATCACCTGTGGCCCAGGCAGTTGAAGAAGAGCGGCTTGAAGCGCGGCCAGGTGACCATCAGCGAGGCCGCGGTACGGCGCATCATCGAAGGCTACGCGCGCGAGGCCGGCGTGCGCCAGTTGGACATGAACCTGGGCAAGGTGATCCGCAAGAGCGTGGTGCGCATCGTGCGCAAGGAAGCCGAACGGGTGCGCGTGACCACGGACAACCTGGAGTCCTTCATTCCCGAGCCACCTTATAACCCGGACAAGCCGGCCACCGGCATCGGCGTGGTGACCGGGCTGGCCTGGACCGCGTTGGGCGGCGCGACACTGACCATCGAAGCGACCAAGGTGCATACGCTCAACCGCGGCTTCAAGCTCACCGGCAAGCTGGGCGATGTCATGAAGGAATCCGCCGAGATCGCCTACAGCTACATCAGCAGTCACCTGAAGACCTACGACGCGGATGCCCGATTCTTCGACGAAGCCTTCGTGCATCTGCACGTGCCCGAGGGGGCCACGCCCAAGGACGGTCCGTCGGCCGGCATCACCATGGCCACCGCGCTGCTGTCATTGGCGCGCAACGAGAAGATCGGGCGCGCGCTGGCCATGACCGGCGAACTCACGCTGACCGGGCAGGTGCTTGCCGTGGGCGGCATCCGCGAGAAGGTCATCGCCGCCAAACGGGTCGGCATCCACGAACTGATCCTGCCGCGTGCCAACGAACCGGACTTCAAACGGCTGCCGGATTATGTCAAGGCCGGCCTCAAGGTCAGCTTCGTAGCCCACTACAAGGAAGTGGCGCGGCTGGTATTCGGCGAAGGCGCGCCCGCGCGCGCGTGACCCCGTCCGGGCCGGCGCCGTCATGCCGATGCTGCATCCCAGTGGCGGCTTGGGCTACCACCTACGCGCGTGGCGCCACCGCCGGCTCTGGGCGCCATTCCATGCCGTGGTCGCGCAGTGGCTCGCCGGCTGGCAGCCGGCCGCGCGCCGACTGGTGCTGGTCGGCCCCAGCGCCGGCTATGCCTTGCCGCGCGCCTTTCTCGCCGGCTTCACGCGCATCCACGTGCTGGAACCGGATCCCGTTGCGCGCTGGTTGCTGACCCGGCGCTTCGCCGGCATGCCGCTGACCTTCGATGCCGGTCGGTGGTTCGCCCGCCCGCATGGCGCCGCCGAGTTGGCAGCACGCCATGCGGATGCGGCGTTCCTGTTCTGCAATCTGTTGGGGCAAGAATTGGTCGGCCAGCCGCGCGGGCACGATCGGGCACGCTGGTTGACGGCGCTTGCGCAGGCGCTGCAGGGCCGGCCGTGGGCTTCCTGGCACGAGCTGGTATCGACCGGTACGTGTCCCGGCGTGACCAGCGCAGCAGGTTGGTATGGCCCGGCGTGCCTGGAAGACGTGCTGGTCTTGTTCTGGCCGCAGGGGGGTGAGCTGGCGCTGATCGATCATGCCACCTTCGGCATGATGCCGGCGTGGCCACGCCAATATGCGCTCTGGCGCCTGTCGCCGGCACGTTGGCACGTGATCGAGTGGTTACCCGCGCCGCAAGGGTGAGGGGTGAGGCGACTGATGCAGGCGGTATCGGCCATGGCGCCGTGACGGCAAAAAAAAAGCGGCTGCCGAAGCAGCCGCTTTTCATCGACCCGTGACGCCGATTACTTCGCAGCGGGCGCGGCCGGAGCGGTCGGCAGCGGGAACGGGAAGGTGTAGGCGCCGGGAGCGGCCGGGGCGGTGACGCCGGGGATGGTGAACATCTGCGCCCACACGTTCGGGTCGAACGGGTTGGCGATGGTCGGCGCGGCACCGTAGCCAGTGGCGGCAGGCGCGGCGGCGGCGGCCGGAACGGCGGCACCGGGCTGGGCGGCGTAGCCCATCCAGTTACCCCAGGCCTGGCCGTAGGAGGCCGGGTTCATGGAAGCACCCAGCCAGCCCATGTACAGGTTGGGGTTCAGCGGGGCCATCATCAGTTGCATGGCACGGGGATCCAGCGGGGACATGGCCCAACGCACGTACACGTTCGGATCCAGCGGCTTCAGCATCATCTGCAGGGTCTTGGCGTCGACCGGGCTCATCACCCAGCGCATCAGCTTGCCCGGATCGGTCAGCGTGGTCAGCACGGCGGTGTAGAAGTTGGGGTCCATGGACGCGGCCAGCCACTTCATGTACACGTCCGGATCGGCGAACAGTTGCATGACGTTGCTGTAGGAACCGGGCTGGACCATGCTGTTCATCATGCGCAGCCACTCGCCGGGCTCCATCATGTTCATGCCCATCTGGGTGTAGAAGCCAGGTTCGGTGACGGCGTTCAACCAAGGCACGAACACCTTGGGATCCTTGTAGGCGGACAGGTTCTGGGTCATGTCGGTCATGCGCTTCAGCCACTCCTCGGCGGTCTGCGGCACGGGCTTGGCGGGAGCGGTCTGGGCGGCGGCGCCGTTGGCGAAGGCGGCGGGGGCGGCAACGACCAGCAGGGCGGCAACCAGGGACTTCACTTTCATCTCGATCTCCTTGGGGTTGAAAGTTGGTGGTACAGCGGCTTGGATGACGTGCAGAATATCTAAATATCCTGATAATTACCAAACCTAACATAACTTGGCTTTATGACCGTGACATACCGTTGCGATTTCGCCACCTTCAACACTTCGCATCCCCATCATGACTGCCCCCGGCGCTGAAGGACCAGCCGTACTGCTGGGCGCGCGTGGCTGGGAGCACGCCGGCTGGCGCGAACGCTTCTATCCGGTGGGCATGCCGGAGGACTGGTGGCTGACGTTCTACAACACCCAGTTCGGCTGCGTGTTTCTGGACGAGGCGACCTGGCAGGGCGCCGGCGACGAGGCGTTGACGCGCTGGCACGACGAGACGCACGAGCGCTTTCTGTTCCTGCTGGAAGGCGATGCTGCGACATTTCGGCCCGCTGCGCTGGCGGACAAGGCATTGGTACTGCCGGCCGGCGATCCGGCCATTCTGTGGTTCGAACGCGACACCGATCTGAAGCGGATCAGCGCGTGGTTGCAGCGGCAGGACGCATCGCCGGGGCTGCGCTTCCTGCTCAGCCGCGACGCCGACCTCGGACAGATCGAGCGCGTCACCACGCTGCTGGAACTGTTGGGCTGGTGAGCGCTGTTAGAATGCACGGGCTTGCGCCAGCCGACCCTGCCGTGTCCGATCTGTCCATCGAAATCCGCGACCTGTCCTTCGCCTACGACCAACGCCTCGTGCTCAAGGGTATCGACCTGACCGCCCGTCGTGGCCAGGTCATCGCCATCATGGGTAATTCGGGCTGCGGCAAGACCACGCTGCTGCGTCTGATCGGTGGTGCGCTCAAGCCCAGTCGCGGCCGGTTGCTGGTGGAAGGCACCGACATGAGCACGCTGGACGAGCGCGGCCTGTATCGTCTGCGCCGGCGCATGGGCATGCTGTTCCAGTTCGGCGCGCTGTTCACCGATCTGACGGTGTTCGAGAACGTCGCCTTCGCCTTGCGCGAACACAGTGACCTGCCGGAAGAGATGATCCGCGATCTGGTGTTCATGAAACTGAATGCGGTCGGCCTGCGCGGCGCGCATGACTTGAAGCCGTCCGAACTGTCCGGTGGCATGGCCCGGCGCGTCGCGCTGGCGCGCGCGATCGCGCTGGAGCCGGCGCTGATCTTGTATGACGAACCGTTCGCCGGTCTCGATCCGATTTCGCTGGGTGTGACCGGCAACCTGATCCGGCGCCTCACCGACACGCTGGGCGTCACCTCCGTGGTGGTCACCCATGACGTGCAGGAATCGCTGAAGATCGTCGATTACGTCTATTTCGTGTCCGAAGGCGTGATCGAGGCGCGCGGCACGCCGGCGGAACTCAGGGCTTCCGTGCTGCCCTACGTACACCAGTTCGTGCATGGCGAGGCCGACGGCCCGGTACCGTTCCATTATCCAGCCCCCGACTACGCCGAGGATCTGGGGGTGGTGGCATGATGCAGGCCCTGGCCATGGTGTTGCGCGGTATTGGTCGCCGCGTGGTGGATGGTGTCTGGCGCATGGGCGTGGCCACCCGTTTCTTCGCCCTCACGCTGCTGTATTCGGGTCAGTGCTTCCGCCGGCCGGGGCTGATCGTGCGCGAGATTTTCAGCAGCGGCGTACTGTCGCTGATCATCATCCTGGTATCCGGCCTGTTCGTCGGCATGGTGCTGGGCTTGCAGGGCTATGAGACCTTGCAGACGTATGGTTCCGAGGAAGCGCTGGGCATACTGGTGGCGCTGTCGCTGGTGCGCGAACTCGGGCCGGTGGTGGCGGCGCTGCTGTTCGCCAGCCGGGCCGGTTCCGCGATCACCGCCGAGATCGGCCTGATGAAGGCCACCGAGCAGATCGCCGCCATGGAGATGATGGCGGTCAATCCGGTGGCGCGCGTGGTGGCGCCGCGCTTCTGGGGTGCGGTCATTTCCATGCCTTTCCTCGCCGCCATGTTCTCCGCCATGGGCATCTTCGGTGGCTATCTGGTCGGCGTGGTGCTGATCGGCGTCGACGAGGGATCGTTCTGGTCGCAGATGCAGGCGGCGGTGGACTTCCGCGAGGACGTGCTCAACGGCGTGATCAAGAGCGTGGTGTTCGGTATCGCCGTCACCGCCATCGCGCTGTTCGAGGGCTATGACGCGCCGCCCACCGCCGAGGGTGTGTCGCGCGCCACCACGCGCACCGTGGTGACCTCGTCGCTCGCCATCCTCGGCCTCGATTTCATCCTGACCGCAATCATGTTCCGTGGAGTCTGATCCATGCAGCGCGCAACCATCGATTTCTGGGTAGGCGTATTCGTCGTCGCGGGCATCGGCGCCCTGTTGTTCCTGGCGTTGCGCGTGGGCAACATGGGTGCGTTCGACCGCGCCGAGACCTACACGGTCAAGGCCACGTTCAACAACGTCGGTGGCCTCAAGGTGCGTGCGCCGGTGAAAAGCGCGGGCGTCGTGGTCGGGCGGGTCAGCGCCATCGGCTTCGATCCGGAGTTGTACGAGGCCAGTGTGACGTTGCGCATCGACGCACGTTACCGTTTTCCGGTCGATACCACGGCCTCGATCATGACCTCGGGGTTGCTGGGGGAGCAGTATGTCGCGCTCGAAGCCGGCGGCGACGACCGCATGCTGGCCGCCGGCGACACGCTGCGGCTGACGCAGGGCGCGGTGGTGCTGGAAAACCTGATCGGCCACTTCATCTATGGCCGTGGCGATGCCGACAAGACGAACTCCGCTGCGGAGCATTAGTCCGACGGGGCATGCCGACCGGAAGTGATACAACCATGAAAGGGAACTTGTGATGTACCGAGACTCGAGCATCCTGCGTGCGGCGTTGGTCGTGCTGATGGCAGCGCTGTTCGCCTGGGCGCCGGCGCACGCGAACTTCGTCTCGCCCGAGGTTCTTGCGCGCAACACCACCAATGACGTGTTGCGCATCGTGCGTCAGGATCGCGACATCAAGGGCGGCGACCTGAAGAAGATCCACGACCTCGTGGAGCAGAAGATCCTGCCCAATTTCGACTTCCGCAAGATGACCCAGCTTGCGGTTGGCCAGCACTGGCGGCGGGCCACGCCGGAACAGCGCGACCGTCTGGTGGACGAGTTCCGCACCCTGCTGGTGCGCACCTATGCCGCGTCGCTGTCCAGCGTCGCCGATTACCGCGTGGACTTCAAGCCGCTGCGCATGAATCCGGGCGACACCGACGTGACGGTGAGCACCGAGGTCAGCAAGCCCGGCGCGCCGCCGATCCCCATCGATTACCGCATGGAGCTGCAGGAGGGCGGCTGGAAGGTGTACGACGTGCTCGTGGACAACGTCAGCATGGTCACGGTGTACCGCAACTCGTTCAACAACGAGGTGCGTCGCGGCGGCATCGACGGCCTGGTGGCCGCGCTCAGTCGCCGCAACCAGCCCGGCCAGCCCGGCACCGGAGCACCACGCTGATGCGCGTGGACCATGGCGTCGCCCGGTTCGAGGGCGATCTGGTGCTGGATCGTGCCCGCCAGTTGCTGGCCGAGGCCGAGATGGCGCTCAACGGTGGTGCGCGGGTATTCGACCTGGCCGGCGTCGGCCATGTGGATTCGTCGGCGCTGAGTCTGTTACTGGCCCTGCGGCGTCGGGCCGGCAGCGATGGCGTGCGCTTCGACAACGTCCCGGACAGCCTCACCGCCCTGGCCCGGCTCTACGGCATCGCCGAGCTGTTGTAAGCGATGGCGACGGCGGTCCGCCTGCGCGGCGTGGAGAAGCGCTACGCGCGCACGCACGCGTTGCGCGGCATCGACCTGGACATCGAGCAGGGCGAGTTCTTCGCCTTGCTCGGCCCCAATGGCGCGGGCAAGACCACGCTGATCAGCATCCTCGCCGGCCTGGCGCGCGCCAGCGCCGGGCAGGTGCAGGTGATGGGGCACGACGTCGCGCGCGACTATCGCACGGCGCGGCGCGCACTCGGCGTGGTGCCGCAGGAACTGGTGTACGACCCGTTTTTCACCGCGCGCGAGGCGCTGCGTTTCCAGTCCGGTTATTTCGGGCTGCGCCACAACGACGCCTGGATCGACGAACTGCTGCATCACCTGGGTCTGGCGGACAAGGCCGACACCTACACGCGGCATCTGTCCGGTGGCATGAAGCGGCGCCTGCTGGTGGCGCAGGCGCTGGTGCACAAACCGCCGGTGATCGTGCTCGACGAACCGACCGCCGGCGTCGACGTGGAGTTGCGTCAGTCGTTGTGGGGTTTCATCCGCCGGCTCAATGCGCAGGGCCATACCATCGTGCTCACCACGCATTACCTGGAGGAAGCCGAGACGCTGTGCCAGCGCGTGGCCATGCTCAAGGACGGGCGCGTGGTCGCGCTCGACCGCACCGAGGATCTGCTGCGTAGTTGCGCCGAGCGCGTGCTGGTGCTGGAACTGGACGGCGACACACCGCCCGATTTCCTGCTGCCGCGCATCCGCGGGCGGGAAGGCCGGCGTCTGCTGCTGGCACTGCCCGATCTGGCCGACCTGGAAGGGCTGCTCGCGGGTTTGCGGGCGGCTGGGGTCGGCGTGCGCGACATGAGCCTGCGCCAGGCCGATCTGGAGACCGTGTTTCTGCGCGTCATGCAAGGGGCGCGCCCATGACCGGCTTCCTCACCTTGTTGCGCAAGGAACTGCTGCGTTTCTGGAAGGTGCTGACCCAGACGGTCGCCGCGCCGGTGCTCACCGCGCTGCTGTATCTGCTGATCTTCTCACATGTGCTGGAAGCGCACGTGCAGGTCTATCCCGGCGTCGGCTACACCGCGTTTCTGATGCCCGGCCTGATCATGATGTCGGTGCTGCAGAACGCATTCGCCAACGCATCGTCATCGCTGATCCAGTCCAAGATCACCGGCAACATCGTGTTCGTGCTGTTGCCGCCGCTGTCCCATCTGGAGTTCTTTCTGGCCTACCTGATCGCCGCCATGGTGCGCGGGCTGGTGGTGGGAGTCGGGGTGCTGCTGGTCGGGCTGCTGTTCACCTCGGTGGAGATGCGCCATCCGGGCTGGATACTGGCCTTCGCGCTGGCCTCCAGTGCGGTGTTCGGCTGTATCGGCATCATCGCCGGCATCTGGTCGGACAAGTTCGACCATCTCGCCGGCGTGCAGAACTTCGTCATCATGCCGCTGACCTTCTTGTCCGGCGTGTTCTATTCCATCCACTCGCTGCCGCCGTTCTGGCAGGCGGTGTCGCACGTCAACCCGGTGTTCTACATGATCGACGGCTTCCGCTATGGCTTCTTCGGCCAGGGTGACGTCGATCCCTGGCTGGGCCTGGTGGTGGTGACGCCGTGCGTCCTGCTGCTGGCATTGGCGACTTTGTGGCTGCTCCGCTCGGGCTATAAACTGCGCCATTGAACTTCGGAAAGACTGAGCATGGTCACCCCGCAACAGATCAAGCAATGGATCCAGGCCGGCCTGGAGTGCGAATACGTCGACGTGGCCGGGGACGGTCAGCATTTCGAGGCGCTGGTGGTCAGCGCCGCGTTCGCCGGCAAGCTGCCGGTGGCGCGCCATCAACTGGTGTACGGCGCCCTGGGCGAGCGCATGAAGTCGGACATCCACGCCCTGTCGATGAAGACCCTGACCCCTGAGGAATGGCGGGAGGCGCATGGATAAGCTGGTGATCACCGGCGGCGCGCGCCTGACCGGCGAGGTCGCGGTGTCCGGCGCCAAGAACGCGGCGCTGCCCATCCTGTGTGCAAGCCTGCTCAGCAGCGAACCGCTGACGCTGCGCAACGTGCCGGCGCTCAACGACATCGCCACCATGCTCAAGCTGCTGACACGCATGGGCGTGACGGTCACGCGCGAGGGCGACAGCGTGACGCTGCATGCCGGCGGCGTCATCGAGCCGGTGGCGCCGTATGAGCTGGTGAAGACCATGCGCGCCTCCATCCTGGTGCTGGGGCCTTTGCTGGCGCGGCTGGGCGAGGCGCGCGTGAGCCTGCCCGGCGGTTGCGCCATCGGCGCCCGTCCGGTCGATCAGCACATCAAGGGCTTGCAGTCCATGGGCGCAGAGATCGGCGTCGAGCATGGCTACATTTCCGCCAAGGCCACGCGCCTGCGCGGCGCGCGTCTGTTCACCGACATGGTCACCGTCACCGGCACCGAGAACCTGATGATGGCCGCCTGCCTGGCCGACGGCGAGACGGTGATCGAAAACGCCGCGCGCGAACCGGAAGTGGTCGATCTGGCGCAGTGTCTGTCCGCCATGGGTGCGCGCATCAGCGGCGCGGGTACCGACGTGATCCGCATCCGGGGCGTGCCGCGCCTGGCCGGCGCCACGCATCGCATCATGCCCGACCGCATCGAGACTGGCACCTTTCTGTGTGCCGCGGCGATCACCGGCGGTGACGTGCGTCTGACCGGCACCTCCACCGGCTATCTCGATGCGGTGGTGGACAAGCTGATGGACGCCGGCTGCGACGTGCAGGCGGAGAAGACGCCGGCGGCGGAGTCGGTGCGGCTGATCGCGCCCGCGCGGCTCAAGGCGGTGTCCATCCGCACCGCGCCGTATCCGGCGTTTCCCACTGACATGCAGGCGCAGTTCATGGCGCTGAACGCGGTGGCCGAAGGCACCGCGGTGATCCGCGAGACCATATTCGAGAACCGCTTCATGCACGCGGTGGAACTGCAACGTCTGGGCGCCGACATCCGCATCGACGGCAACACCGCGGTGGTGAGCGGGGTCAACCGGCTGCAGGGCGCCACGGTCATGGCCACCGATCTGCGTGCCTCGGCGTCGCTGGTGTTGGCGGGCCTGGTTGCCGACGGCGAGACCCACGTCGAACGCATCTATCACCTCGATCGCGGTTACGAGGGCATCGAGGCCAAGCTCACACGCTTGGGTGCCACCATCCGGCGGGAGAAAGCATGACGCAGATCACGCTGGCCTTGTCCAAGGGCCGCATCTTCGATGAAACCCTGCCGTTGCTGGCGGCCGCCGGCATCGAACCGGCGGAAAGTCCGGAATCGTCGCGCAAGCTGATCATCGGCACCAACCGCGCCGATGTGCGTCTGATCATCGTGCGTGCCAGCGACGTGCCGACCTATGTACAGCACGGCGCCGCCGATCTGGGCATCGCCGGCAAGGACGTGTTGGTGGAACACGGGGGCGAGGGCTTGTACCAGCCGGTGGACCTGAACATTGCCCGCTGCCGCATGATGGTGGCCACACCCGTGGGCTTCGACTACGCTGCCGCGGTGCGGCGCGGAGCGCGTCTACGGGTGGCGACCAAGTACGTTCACACCGCGCGCGTACACTTCGCCGGCAAGGGCGTGCATGTCGACCTGATCAAACTGTACGGTTCCATGGAACTGGCGCCGCTGGTCGGACTGGCCGATGTCATCGTCGATCTGGTTTCCACCGGCGGCACGCTCAAGGCCAACAATTTGGTGGCGGTGGAAGAGATCATGCCCATCAGTTCACGTCTGGTGGTCAATCAGGCCGCGCTCAAGCTCAAGCAGGCGGCGCTGCGGCCCATCATCGACGCGTTCCGCGACGCCGTGCAGGCTTGACCCGCGGCTATAATCGCGACGTTTCACTTTCGTGACCGCCCCCATGGCCGACCGCACCATCACCCGTCTGGACGCTTCCGCTTCGGACTTCGACGCCCGCCTGGCCGAACTGCTCGCGTTCAACGAGGCGACCGACCATGCGGTCGGTGACGCCGTGGCGCAAATCCTCGCCGCCGTGCGCGCGCGCGGCGATGCCGCCGTGCTCGAATACACCGCGCGTTTCGACCGTCTGAACGCGGGCTCCATGAAGGAACTGGAACTGCATCGCGGCGACCTCGAAGCCGCACTGGGCAATCTGCCGCTGCGCCTGGAGCAGGCGTTGCGTCAGGCGGCCGAACGCGTGCGCGGCTATCACGAGCGCCAGCGCCAGGACTCCTGGCGTTACACCGAGGCCGATGGCACCGTGCTCGGCCAGCAGGTGACACCGCTGGACCGCGTCGGACTGTACGTGCCCGGCGGCAAGGCGGCCTATCCGTCGTCCGTGCTGATGAACGCGATTCCCGCCAAGGTCGCCGGCGTGCGTGAGCTGATCATGGTGGTACCGACGCCGGATGGCGTGCGCAACGATCTGGTGCTGGCGGCGGCCGCCGTGGCCGGCGTCGACCGCGTGTTCACCATCGGCGGCGCGCAGGCGGTGGCGGCGCTGGCCCACGGCACCGCGACCATCCCGCAGGTGGACAAGATCGTCGGTCCCGGCAACGCCTATGTGGCCGAGGCCAAGCGGCGCGTGTTCGGTGTGGTCGGCATCGACATGATCGCCGGGCCCTCCGAGATCCTGATCATCTGTGACGGCCAGACCGATCCGGACTGGATCGCCATGGACCTGTTCTCGCAGGCCGAGCACGACGAACTGGCGCAGTCGATCCTGGTGTGTCCGGACGCCGGCTATCTCGATGCCGTAGAGGCCAGTGTGCATCGACTGCTGCCGACCCTGCCGCGCCAAGACGTGATCGCCACATCGATGTTCAACCGCGGCGCGCTGATCCTGTGCCGCGACCTCGAACACGCCGCCGACATCGCCAATCGGGTCGCGCCCGAGCATCTGGAGTTGTCGGTGCGGGATGCGGAGGCGCTGCTGCCGCGGATCCGCCATGCCGGCGCCATCTTCATGGGGCGCAATACCTGCGAGGCACTGGGCGACTACTGCGCTGGCCCGAACCACGTGCTGCCCACCGCCCGTACCGCGCGCTTCTCCTCGCCGCTGGGGGTGTACGATTTCCAGAAGCGTTCCAGCCTGATCCAGGTGTCGGCGTCCGGCGCGCGCACGCTGGGCGAGATCGCCGCCGCGCTGGCCTACGGCGAAGGCTTGCAGGCGCATGCCCGCTCGGCCGAATATCGTCTGGGGAACGTCTGACCCGCTCCTGCCCGCGCGGCTGCGGCCGCCCGCTCCGATCATGATCCCCGCGCAACTGATCCGCCCGGAAATCCTGGGCCTGTCCGCCTACCATGTCGCCGATGCGCGCGGCCTGATCAAGCTGGACGCCATGGAAAACCCCTACCGGCTGCCCGACGCCTTGCGCGCCGAGTTGGGTGCATTGCTGGGCGAGGCGGCGATCAATCGCTATCCCGCGCCCAGCGCGCCGGACCTGCAACGGACGCTGCGCCAGGCGTTCGCCATCGCACCGGAACACGCGTTGCTGCTGGGCAATGGTTCGGATGAGCTGATCCAGATCCTGGCCAGCGCCGTCGCGCGTCCCGGTGCCACGCTGCTGGCGCTGGAACCGTCGTTCGTCATGTACCGCATGATTGCGGGCTTCGCCGGTCTGCGTTACGTCGGTGTGCCGCTCAGGGCGGATTTCTCGCTCGATGAAGCCGCCGTGCTCGAAGCCATGGAACGCGAGCGGCCGGCACTGACCTTCATCGCCTACCCCAACAATCCCACCGGCAACGTGTTCGACCGCGCTGCTCTGCAACGCGTGATTGCCGCCGCGCCCGGACTGGTGGTGCTGGACGAGGCTTACCATGCATTCGCCGGCGGCCTCAGCTTCCAGGACGATCTCGCCCGCCATGACCATCTGCTGGTCATGCGCACCGTGTCCAAACTTGGTCTGGCCGGTCTGCGTCTGGGCTATCTGGTCGGTGCGCCGGCTTGGATCGCGGAGTTCGACAAGGTGCGGCTGCCGTATAATGTCAACGTGCTGACGCAGCTCGCGGCGGCATATGCTCTGCGCCACGTCGACGTGTTGCAGGCCCAGGCCGCAAGCCTGGTGCAAGAACGGTGGAGACTACTGCAAGCCATGGCCGCGTTACCGGGCGTGTGTCCTCATGACAGCCACGCCAATTTCGTCCTGTTCCGGGTCGCCGACGCGGCACGCGTGTTCAACGGCCTCAAGGCGCGCGGCGTGTTGATCAAGAACCTGCATGGCACCCACCCCCTGCTGGATCAGTGCCTGCGCGTCACCGTCGGCACGCCCGACGAGAATGCCGCCTTCCTCGACGCGCTCGCGGCCGAAACCGGCACCACATCCTGAAATCCGAGCCCATGTCCCGTACTGCCGAAGTCACGCGCAATACCCTGGAAACGCAGGTCACTGTGCGGCTCGACCTCGATGGCAGCGGCCGTGCCGCGTTCGCCACCGGCCTGCCTTTCCTGGATCACATGCTCGACCAGGTGGCCCGCCACGGGCTGATCGATCTCGACATTCAGGCGCGCGGCGATCTGCACATCGATGCGCACCACACTGCCGAGGACATCGGCATCACGCTCGGTCAGGCGCTGGCGCGCGCGCTGGGCGACAAGAAAGGCATCCGTCGCTACGGTCACGCCTACGTGCCGCTGGACGAGGCGCTGTCGCGCGTGGTCGTCGA
Source organism: uncultured Burkholderiales bacterium (assembly GCA_937949525.1). Classification (GTDB taxonomy): domain Bacteria; phylum Pseudomonadota; class Gammaproteobacteria; order Burkholderiales; family Thiobacillaceae; genus PFJX01. The sequence goes on from CALEDT010000051.1 coordinate 20,355, forward strand.
CCTGTCCGGACGGCCGGGCCTGGAATACCACGTCGAGTTCACGCGCGCGCGCATCGGCGATTTCGATGTCGACCTGTTGCGCGAGTTCTTCCAGGGCTTCGTCAACCAGGCCGCGGTCACGCTGCACATCGACAACCTGCGCGGCATCAACGCCCACCATCAGGCCGAGACCGTGTTCAAGGCGTTCGGCCGGGCGCTGCGCATGGCGCTGGAAGCGGACCCGCGCATGGGCGATACGTTGCCGTCGACCAAAGGGGCGCTGTAATGGCCGACATCGCCATCGTCGATTACGGCATGGGCAACCTGCTGTCGGTGGCGAAGGCGTTCGAGCACGTCGCGCCCGGAGCCCACATCGCCGTGACCGCGGACGCCGGTGTGATCGCCGGCGCGCGTCGGGTGGTGTTTCCCGGCGTCGGTGCCATGCCCGACTGCATGCGCGAGCTGGCGCGGCGCGGTCTGGTCGGGGTGCTGCGCGATGCCGCCGCGCGCAAGCCTTTCCTGGGCATCTGTCTGGGCATGCAGGCGCTGTTCGGGCATAGCCAGGAGGGCGATTGCGCCGGGCTCGGCCTGATCGAGGGCGACGTGCGTCTGTTCCCGACCGAGACCATGCGCGACGCCAGCGGCGCGCGCCTGAAGGTGCCGCACATCGGCTGGAACCGCGTGCGGCAGGTCATGGCGCATCCCTTATGGGCCGGCATCGATGATGGCGCGCGTTTCTACTTCGTGCACAGTTACTACTGCGCGCCGGCGGCGCAAACGGTGGTCGCCGGCGTCAGCCACTATCCGTTCGCGTTCGCCAGCGCGGTGGCCAGAAACAACCTGTTCGCCGTACAGTTTCACCCCGAGAAGAGCCAGGCGGCCGGCCTGCGCCTGCTCGCCAATTTCGTCACCTGGGAAGGAAATCAAGGTTAAGCCATGCTGATCATTCCGGCGATCGATCTGAAGGACGGTCACTGCGTGCGCCTCAAGCAAGGGGAAATGGACAGCGCCACGGTGTTTTCCGAGAACCCGGCGGACATGGCCGTGAAGTGGCTGGGCGCCGGCGCGCGCCGGCTGCATCTGGTCGACCTGAACGGCGCCTTTGCCGGAAAACCGGTCAACGAGAAGGCGATCAAGGCGATCACCGATGCGCTGGGCGACGAGATCCCGGTGCAGCTCGGCGGCGGCATCCGCGATCTGGATACCGTGGAACGCTATCTCGACGACGGCATCAGCTACGTCATCATCGGCAGCGCGGCGGTGAAGAACCCCGGCTTCCTGCATGACGCCTGCACCGCCTTCCCCGGTCACATCATCGTCGGCCTCGATGCCCGTGACGGCAAGGTCGCGGTGGAGGGCTGGTCCAAGGTCACCGGCCATGACGTCATCGATCTGGCCAGACGTTTCGAGGACTACGGCGTCGAGGCGGTGGTCTACACCGACATTGGCCGCGACGGCATGCTGTCCGGCGTCAACATCGACGCCACGGTGAAGCTGGCGCAGGCGCTGACCATCCCGGTCATCGCCAGCGGCGGCATCACCGATCTGGATGACGTGCGCAAGCTGTGTGCGGTCGCCGACGAGGGCATCATGGGTGCCATCACCGGCCGCGCCATTTATCAGGGCACGCTGGATTTCGCTGGGGCGCAGCGTCTGGCTGACGAACTGTGCGGTGAGCGGTGAGCCTCGCCAAGCGCATCATCCCCTGTCTGGACGTGACCGCCGGCCGCGTGGTCAAAGGCGTCCATTTCGTCAATCTGGTCGATGCCGGCGACCCGGTGGAGATCGCCCGGCGTTACGACGAGCAGGGCGCGGACGAACTGACCTTCCTGGACATCACCGCCAGTTCCGATGACCGCGATCTGATCCTGCACATCATCGAGGACGTCGCCGCGCAGGTGTTCATCCCGCTCACCGTCGGCGGCGGGGTGCGTGCGGTCGAGGACGTGCGCCGTCTGCTGCATGCCGGCGCCGACAAGGTCTCCATCAACACCGCCGCCGTGTTCAATCCGCAACTGGTCAAGGACGCCGCCGACCGCTTCGGCAGCCAGTGCATCGTCGTCGCCATCGACGCCAAGCAGACCGTGTGGGGCGCGCAGCCCCGTTGGGAGGTGTATACGCATGGCGGCCGCAAGCCCACCGGTCTGGATGCAGTGGATTGGGCACGCAACATGGAGCGTCTGGGCGCCGGCGAGATCCTGCTCACCAGCATGGACCGCGACGGCGCCAAGATTGGCTTCGATCTCAACCTGACGCGCGCGATCGCCGATGCGGTCGGCGTGCCGGTCATCGCCAGCGGCGGCGTCGGCAACTTGCAGCACCTGGTCGACGGCGTGCGCATCGGCGGGGCCGACGCGGTGCTGGCGGCCAGCATCTTCCATTTCGGCGAGTACACCGTGGCGCAGGCCAAGCGCGCCATGGCCGAACAGGGTATCGAGGTGCGCGAATGAGCGATGGCTGGCTCAACAAGGTGAACTGGAACGATGAGGGCCTGGTGCCGGCCATCGCCCAGGATGCCGCCAACGGCGACATCCTGATGGTCGCCTGGATGAATCGCGAGGCGTTGAAGCGTACCGTGGAGACCGGCGAGGCGGTGTACTGGTCGCGCTCGCGGCGCAAGCTGTGGCACAAGGGCGAGGAATCCGGGCACATCCAGAAGGTAGCCGAAGTCCGCCTGGACTGCGACGAGGACGTGGTGCTGCTGAAGATCGAGCAGGTCGGCGGCATCGCCTGCCACACCGGGCGGCGTAGCTGCTTCTTCCAACGGCTGGAAGACGGCGAGTGGCGCGCGGTGGAACCGGTGTTGAAAGACCCGCACGAGATCTACAGCAAATGAGCGCGGACATCCTGGCGCGCCTGGCGGAAACCCTGGAAGCGCGCAAGCGGTCAGACCCCCAGGACTCCTACGTCGCCCGGCTGTACCACAAGGGGCTGGATGCGATCCTGAAGAAGGTGGCGGAAGAGGCCGCGGAGACCATCATGGCCGCCAAGGATGGTGTACGCGAAAAAATCATCTACGAAACCGCCGACCTGTGGTTTCATTCGTTGGTTCTATTGGCGCAGCAGGGCATCCACCCGGATGAAGTCCTGCGCGAACTGGCACGGCGCGAGGGCTTGTCCGGACTGGCGGAGAAGGCCGCGCGGCCGAACGAGGGCGTGAACGCACATGAGTGATTGCATCTTTTGCAGGATCGTGGCGGGCGAGATTCCCTGCCGCAAGGTCTACGAGGACGACGAAGTCCTGGCGTTCCACGACATCCGTCCGGTGGCGCCGGTGCATTTCATGTTGATCCCCAAGGCGCACGTGGCCTCGTTGGCGGATTGCGACGACAGCCACCGCGACGTGCTCGGCAAGCTGCTGTTGCTGGCGCCGCGCCTGGCGCGTGAACAGGGGCTGACGGAAGGTTTCCGCACGGTCATCAATACCGGCCGGGGCGGCGGTCAGGAAGTGTTTCATCTGCATGTGCACGTGATCGGCGGCAGCGGGCCGCGCCCGCTGTGAGCGGAATCGCGCGCGACGCGGCATCATTTTTTCAAGGAGTGACTGGACATGGGTTCCTTCAGCATCTGGCATTGGTTGATCGTTCTGCTCATCGTATTGCTGGTGTTCGGCACCAAGAAACTGCGCAACATCGGCGGTGACCTGGGCGGCGCCGTGAAGAACTTCAAGGAAGCGATGGGCGAGGAGAAGAACAAGGCCGCCGCCGGCGAACTGCCGCGTCAGGACGAGGCCAAGGGCACGACCATCGAGGGTGAGGTCAAGGACAAACAGCAGAGCTGACGGGGCAGCCGCTGGCGGGTAAACCGTAGCCCGGAAACGCTTCGGGCGCGGAGGCCGCAATTTCCCCGCCGGACGCTGCGCGCTCACCATGTTCGACCTCGCCTTCTCCGAACTGCTGGTCATCGGCCTCGTCGCGCTGATCGTGATCGGCCCCGAACGCCTGCCCAAGGTGGCGCGTACCGCCGGTCAATGGATCGGACGGTTGAATCGCTATGTCTCCCAGGTCAAGCAGGACATCGACCGAGACATGAAGCTGGAAGAACTGCGCAAGATGCAGGAGGAGATGAAAGCGACCGCGCAGCGCTTCGAGATCATGGCCAACGACACCGCGCGCGAGGTCGAGACTGCCGTCACCCAGGAAACCGCGCAGATCAGCAAGGTCATGCAGGCCATGAGCGTCACGGACGATGGCCTGGCGCGTAGCGAGTGGGAAAAATTGCAGGCAGAACAGCAGGCCGATGCTGCCAGGACCACGTCCGTGGCCGAAGGTCCGCACGCGCTCGATACCCCGGTCGATGCAATGCCATCCGGGCGCAGCGCGACGGGGGCGGCAGGGGCCGATGGTATCGCCGAGGCACGCGCGGAGGACACCCGCGTCCCGGCCGACCGGCCCGCACCCGCGGACGAGCTCAAGCCCAACAAGGCCGCATCGGCGCGAACAGGTACGGATTACCCGGATGGGTCGGTGGGTTGAGCGGGCATGGACGGCAGCGAAACCTTCATTTCCCATCTGATCGAACTGCGTGATCGGCTGCTCAAGGCTGCCATCGCCTGGATCGTGCTGTTCATCGCGCTGTTTCCGTTCGCCAACGATCTCTATACCGTGCTGGCACAGCCCATGCTGGCCAAGCTGCCGCAGGGCGGGCAGATGATCGCCACGGAAGTGGTGACGCCGTTCTTCGTGCCCATCAAGGTGGCCATGATGACCGCCTTCCTCGGCGCCCTGCCGGTGATCCTGTACCAGATGTGGGCCTTCGTCGCGCCCGGGCTGTACGCCCACGAACGCAAGTTCATCCTGCCGCTGGTTCTGGTCAGCCTGGTGCTGTTCGCACTGGGTATGGCCTTCGCCTATTTCCTGGTATTCCCCGTGGTGTTCGGCTTCATCATCGGCGTGGCGCCCCAGGGTGTGGCGGTGATGACCGACATCAACAAGTATCTGGACTTCGTGCTCACGCTGTTCCTCGCCTTCGGCTTGACTTTCGAGGTGCCCATCGTCGTCATCGCCCTGGCATTGATGGGCATCGTCGAGGTGGAGAAATTCCGCGAGGCGAGGCCCTACGTCATCGTCGGTGCCTTCGTCATCGCCGCCATCGTCACCCCGCCCGATGTCATCTCCCAGTTCATGCTGGCCGTGCCGCTGTGGTTGCTGTATGAACTCGGCGTGGTGGTCGCCGGCTGGCTGGTGCGCAGACGCCCCGCGGCGCAAGCCGAGGAAGAGCCCTATCAGCCGCTCACCGGCGACGAGATGGACGCCGAACTGGACCGGATCGAAGAGGAGCGCAAGAAACTTGGCTGAGCCCGGATGTGGCTGTTGCGGTAGGCTGATTTGCCGATGTCAGTTCAAGTGATTTCACCGGAATATCTCTGAAGCCATCGCTGCCAAAGGTGGTTTTCAGCTTGTCCACAAAACCTGTGTATAACAATGTGGATAACACCCGACATAAACCGGAAAAAGCTTTGTGGCACGCCGGTTTACCTTCCCGGCTCAAAATTTCGGCGAGCACGCATCGCGTTCTAAAACAAAGACTTGTGGGTATCATGCGGGCTATTGGCGGCTAGCTGACTGGCCATGGTCTGTCAAGTCCGAACATGTGCATAACTGACGTCGCGTCGCGCTATTGCGGATGCCTGGGTCCGCTTCCAGCCGCCTCCGACATGTCTGATTCCTGGCGTCATACCCTGCTTGTCCGTACGCCGCCCAGCGTGTATGCTGCGCGCCTTCCTCCGGAGAGATGACCGAGCGGTCGAAGGTGCACGCCTGGAAAGCGTGTGTAGGTCAAAAGCCTACCGTGGGTTCGAATCCCACTCTCTCCGCCAAATATTGTTAAAAAAACAAAAAGTTATAAATCCGTTCCACAATTCATTCCGCAATTTTTTCACGCCAAGCGGGGGGGCAGGGCTCAGCCTCCGGCGTGTTGAGGATTTCGTACACCCAGCGCTCGGACAGGCCATGCCGCCGGGCAATGTCCTGCACCCGCTCGCCCGCGTCGTAGGCTTTGCGGATGGCTTCGTTGCGGCGGCGGATGCGCAGGCGATCGGCCTTGGGGATGTAGATCGTGTCACCGCCGGCGTATCTGATCAGCGCCTCTTGTGCCGGTAGCGGTAGATCGACTAGCGGGCCGAGCTCAGTCAGCCGCTTCGGGATGGCAAGCGCCAGCCCGCCGCAAGTCTGGATCAGCGTTTCCAGTGCTTCGCCGCCGATCAGTCTCTCAAGAAAGGACAGGTCAGCCCGCGCCATTTCCTTGTACTCCATAGAGTGATTCGCTGATGTCGCGCATTCTGGTGTTGAAGCGCTTGTACAACCTGTCCGACGAGCAGATGGAGTATCCGTTGCTCGACCGGATGCGTTACAAGCGATTCTGCGGTTTGGCCGGCGCGGTCGATATTCCGGATCGAACGACGGTGAG
>CALEDT010000052.1 GCA_937949525.1 uncultured Burkholderiales bacterium
CGCCGTTGACAGCGCGGACAGAAGAAGGTGGAGCGGTTCGCCTGGACGATGCGGCGTATGGTCGTGCCGCAGACCGTGCAGGCCAGTCCGGCGCGGTCGTACACGGCGTAGGTCTGCTGGAAATAACCGGGACGCCCCTCGCCGTCGACGAAGTCGCGCAGGCTGCTGCCGCCGGCGGCGATGGCGCGCGTGAGGGTGTCGCGAATCGCTTGTGCCAGGCGCACGGCGCGTGCGCGGGACAGTCGCCCGGCGGCCAGGCGCGGGTCGATGCCGGCATGGAACAGCGATTCGTTGGCGTAGATGTTGCCGATGCCGACCACCCGCTTCGCATCCATGACCGCGGTCTTGATGGCGGTGCTCCTCCCGCGGCACGAGGCGTGCAGGCTGTCGCCGTCGAATGCATCGGACAAGGGTTCCACGCCCAGATGCGCGAGCAGGGGGTGGCGTGCGGGTTCCTCGCACCACAGGATCGCGCCGAAGCGGCGCGGGTCGCGGTAGCGCAGCAGGCCGCCGTCATCCAGCGCCAGGTCGACATGCTCGTGCCGGTCCGGCGGGTGCGCCGGGTTCACCATGCGCAGGCTGCCGGACATGCCTAGATGCCAGAGCAGCCATCCCTGATCGAGCCGCAGCAACAGGTATTTGCCGCGCCGTTCCAGGCCGTGGATGGTCTGGCCGCGCAGACGCGCATCGAGGTCGCTGGCGACCGGCCAGCGCAGACGGGGTTCGCGCACGCGCAGGGCGGCGATGCGGCGTCCGCCGAGATGGGGCGAGAGGCCCCGGCGCACGGTTTCGATTTCGGGTAGTTCGGGCATGGGGGCGGGTGCGGGGAGCGGTCCGTGTCGGGTGGGTCGGTACGCCATGATACCGGCGTCGGTCCGCGTCCCGGGTCAGCACCGCCGGCAACTTCCCTAGCCCCGGGCGGTCTAGCATAATCCGTGCATCCCCAGTCCCGGCGCCGCCATGAACGTCAAGCCGTTAATCCCCGTGTTGCTGGCCGTTTCCCTGTCCGCCTGCGCGCAGTCGGCGCCGACGGTGGTGCAGAGTCCCGCGCCGGTGCCGCTGCCGGCGACGGGCCAGGGGCTCACGCCGCAGATCATGTTCCAACTGTTGCTCGGCGAGATCGCCAGTCAGCGGGGCGATCTCAAGCTCGCCGCCGAAGCCTACGGCGATCTGGCCGGGCGCACGCGCGACGCGCGCGTCGCGCAACGCGCCACCGAGCTGGCCCTGTACGCGCGGCAGCCGCAGATGGCGCTGCGCGCGGCGCGGCAGTGGCGGGAGTTGGATCCGGCTTCCGCCAAGGCCGCGCAGACCCTCGCCAGTCTGCTGGCCTCCGCCGGCCGTGCGGCGGAGGCGCGCCCACACCTGGCGTTCTGGCTCAAGAGCGGCAACGAAGCCGAGCTGTTCATGCAGCTTCATGGTCTGTTCGCCCGCCACAAAGACAAGCAGGCGGCGCTGGATCTGGTCGAGGAGCTGGCCGCCGGCCACCCGGCCTTGCCGGAAGCGCGCCTGGCGGTGGCGCAGATGGCGTGGGCGGCCGGCAACGACGGGCGCGCATTGGCCGCGCTGGAGCGGGCGATGGATCTGCGCCCGGGCTGGCAGCCGGCCGCATTGCTGCGTGCCCAGGTGCTGGCGCGCGCCACCGGCGAGGCGGCGGCCATGGCGTATCTCGACCAGTTTCTCACCGAGTATCCGGACGCTACCGAGGTCCGCCTGGCTTATGCGCGCCAACTGGCCCGCGCGGAACGCCTGACCGAGGCGCGCGTGCAGTTCGATCTGCTGCGCGAGGCCCAGCCCGAGAATCCGGAACATCATTTCGCCATTGGCCTGGTGGCGCTGCAGATGCGCGATTTCGGCACGGCCGAGCAGCGGTTGCGCGACGCGCTGGCGCTGCGTCATCCCGATGCCGGCAGTGTGCGCTTCTATCTGGGCCAGTTGGCCGAGGCCGATGCGCGGCTGGAAGATGCGCTGGACTGGTACCGGCAGGTCGACGGCGGGCGTCAGCACCTGGATGCGACCCTGCACGCCGCCTCGGTGTTGGCCAAGCTGGGCCGGAGCGATGAGGCGCGCGCGATGTTGCGCGATGTGATGCCGACCGGCGACGCCGAGTTCATACGCGTGGTGCAGACCGAGGCGCTGATCCTGCGCGAGGCCAACGATTTCCAGGGCGTGTTCGACGTGCTCTCCGATGCGCTGCAAAGGCGCCCGGATACGCCGGAACTGCTGTATGACCGCGCCATGGCGGCCGAGAAACTCGACCGACTGGATTCGCTGGAGCGCGACCTGCGCCGGCTGATCGAGGTGAAACCAGACTACGCGCATGCGTATAACGCGCTCGGCTACACGTTGGCGGACCGGACCGACCGTATCGCCGAGGCACTGGAACTGCTGGAGCAGGCCCTGCGCCTTGCGCCGGATGATCCTTTCATCCTCGACAGCATGGGCTGGGCCTTGTTCAAGGCCGGGCGCGTCACCGAAGCCATCGACTATCTGCGCCGCGCGTTCGAAGGGCGGCCGGATCCGGAGATCGCCGCGCACCTGGGCGAGGCGCTCTGGCATCACGGCGAGCGCGACGAAGCGCGCCGCATCTGGCAGGGGTCGATGCGTGAGCATCCCGACAATGACGTGCTGCGCGAGACCACGTCGCGCCTGATGCGTTGACGTCGGTCCGGCGCCGCGCCGCGTGTTTGGCGGGCGCGTTGATACTCTCCGGATGCGCGCGCCTGCCGGGTTTCGCGCCGGTGGCGGACACGCCGCGGTTGAAGCCGCCGCCGGCCGTGTTCCAGATGGAAGCCCGGGTTTCGGTCAAGGCGGAGGCGGAATCCTTCTCCGGCGGATTGAGTTGGCGGCGCGAGCGCGACCTGCAGACCCTGCTGTTGCGCACGCCGCTGGGGCAGGGCATTGCGGAATTGCATGGCGACGCTTCGGGCATGGTGCTGACCGATGCGCGTGGCCAGACGCGCGCCGCCGCCGATGCCGACAGCCTGGCGCGTCAGGCGCTGGGTGTGGATCTGCCGGTGCGCGGGTTGCAATGGTGGGTGGTGGGTCAGCCGCGCCCGGACGCGGCCTATCGCGCGCGCGTCGATGGCGAGGGACGCCTGAGCGGTCTGGTGCAGGATGGCTGGGACATCGAATTCGGCCGTTACCGCGCCATCGATGGCCATTCGTTGCCGGGGCGTCTGATCGCCCGACGCGGCGATGACCTGGAGGTGCGGCTGGTGGTGGACTTGTGGGAATTGCGGTGATTTCGCAAGCCATCGCACCTGCCGTGCCGGCGCCGGCCAAGCTCAACCTGTTCCTGCATGTCGTGGGTCGGCGCGCGGACGGCTACCATCTGCTGCAAACCGTGTTCCGTTTCCTCGACCAGGGTGACAGCATCGAGATTGCGGCCCGCACGGACGGGGCCATCCGCCTGCTGGCGCCGCTGCCCGGCGTGTCGCCGGAGCAGGATCTGTGCTGGCGTGCCGCGCGCATGCTGCAGGAACATGCCGGCTGCCGTCTGGGCGCGGACATCCGCCTGATCAAACGTCTGCCGTTGGGCGGCGGGTTGGGCGGTGGCAGTTCGGACGCGGCCAGCGTGCTGCTGGCGCTCAACCGCCTGTGGCGGCTGCATCTGTCGCGCGCCGAGTTGCTCGCGCTGGCGCCGCGCCTGGGTGCGGACGTGCCGGTGTTCGTGTTCGGCCGCAGTGCATTCGCCGAGGGTGTGGGCGAGATACTGACGCCGTGGACGCCGGCCCCGGCCAGCTATGTGGTGCTGACGCCGCCGGTGCACGTATCGACGCCGGCCATCTTTGCCCATCCCGCATTGACACGGGATACACCTTCGATCACAATCGCGGCCCTCTCGGACGGCTTTGGGCGCAATGATCTCCAGCCCATCGCCTGCGCGCTGCATCCCGAGGTCGCCGGACATCTCCAATGGCTGGCCGCACACGGCGATGCGCGCATGACCGGTTCGGGCGCCTGCGTGTTCGCGCCGTTCGCGCAACGCGCGCAGGCGGAGCGGGTGTTCGCGCTGCGGCCCGGTCACATGAGCGGTTTCGTCGCCGACGGCGTCGACCGGCACCCGTTGTACGGGTATGCCGATTGACGGCGGCGGCGCGACTTGGGGAGTCGCCAAGTGGTAAGGCACCGGATTTTGATTCCGGCATTCGTAGGTTCGATCCCTACCTCCCCAGCCAGATAACCAGCCCCTGCCAGCGGGGGAAGGCGAGCGTGCGGTGCATACCGCACGCTTTTTGTTTTCGCGGCGCCGCCAGGCGCCGGGTTGTGGTCGCGGTGCCCGTTGGCGCCGGTGGTTGGATCGCCTGGAGTTCGCAGTGGCATACGACAGCTTGATGGTGTTCACCGGCAATGCCCATCCCAAGCTTGCCGAGGATGTGGCGCGCCGCCTCAATATCCGCCTTGGGCGCGCCACTGTCGGTCGTTTCTCCGACGGCGAGACCAATGTCGAGATCATGGAGAACGTGCGCGGCAAGGATGTGTTCGTGCTGCAATCGACCTGCCAGCCGACCAACGACAACCTGATGGAGATCATGCTGATGGTCGACGCGCTGCGGCGCGCTTCGGCCGGCAGGATCACCGCCGCCATCCCCTATTTCGGCTATGCCCGCCAGGACCGGCGCGTGCGCTCGGCGCGCGTGCCCATCACTGCGCGCGTGGTGGCGGACATGCTCACCGTGGTCGGCGTCAACCGCGTGTTGACCATGGATCTGCATTCGGACCAGATCCAGGGCTTCTTCGACATCCCGGTGGACAACATCTATTCCACGCCCATCCTGATGGGCGACATCTGGAAGCAGAACTACGAGGATCTGATCGTCGTTTCGCCCGACGTCGGTGGCGTGGTGCGCGCGCGCGCGGTGGCCAAGCGCCTGGAATGCGATCTCGCCATCATCGACAAGCGCCGTCCCAAGCCCAACGTCGCCAAGGTCATGAACATCATCGGCGACGTGCACGGCCGTACCTGCCTGATCATGGACGACATGGTCGATACCGCCAATACGCTGTGCGAGGCGGCGCAGGCGTTGAAGAATCACGGCGCCAGCAAGGTGCTGGCCTATTGCACGCATGCCGTGCTGTCCGGCAGCGCGGTCGAGCGGGTGAACCAGTCCGCGCTGGACGAACTGGTGGTGACCGACACCATCCCGCTGCGCGACGACGCGCGCGCGTCTTCGCGCATCCGCCAGTTGTCCGTCGCCGAACTGATGGCCGAGACCATCCGCCGCATCAGCGACGAAGCTTCCGTCAGCTCGCTGTTCATCGAATAGCACGCTGGCTTTCCCCGGCGCGTCTGGTCGCGGGCGCGCCCCCTCGTCAACCCCAGGAGTGAAACATGCAGATCGAAATCAATGCCACCAAGCGTGACGCGCAGGGTTCCGGAGCGAGCCGCCGCCTGCGCCGCGCCGGCCGGGTGCCCGGCATCGTCTATGGCGCCGGCCTGGCGCCGCAGGCGGTGGACCTGGACCACAAGGAGCTTTATCTGAGTCTGGCCAACGAGGCTTTCCATTCCTCGCTGCTCACGCTCAACGTCGACGGTGCCAGGGAGTCCGTGCTGCTGCGCGACTACCAGATGCATCCGTATAAGCGTCAGGTACTGCACGTCGACTTCCAGCGTGTCGCCGCCGGTGAAAAACTGCACACCAAAGTGCCGCTGCACTTCATCAACGGCGACATCGCGCCCGGTGTCAAGCTGGGCGGCGGCGTGGTCAGCCACATCCTCACCGAAGTCGAGATCAGTTGCCTGCCCGGACAACTGCCGGAGTTCATCGAGGTCGACCTGTCCAAGCTGGAAATGGGCCAGTCCATCCACCTGTCCGACCTCAAGCTGCCCGATGGCGTCGAACTGGTCGCGCTGCATCGCGGCGAGGACCACAGCGTCGCCAACATCCTGGTGGTGCGCGGTGGCGGTGCCGGCGAAGGCGAGGGTGCGGGCGCCTGACGGCGTCCGTCGGGCCGATGCGCCCTCCGCCGCGCCTGTTGGTCGGTCTCGGCAACCCCGGCGCCGAGTACGCTGAAACCCGGCACAACGCCGGGTTTTGGTTTTGTGAGCGGCTCGCCGGGCATCTGGATGCCGCGTTCGCGCGCGAGGCGCGCTTCCACGGCCTAGTCGGGCACGCCCGTGCCAGCCGTCTGTGGCTGCTGTTGCCGCAGACCTACATGAACCGGTCAGGGCTCGCGGTGGCGGCGCTCGCGCGCTTTCACCGCATCGAACCTGCCGAGATCGTGGTCGCGCACGACGAACTCGACATTCCTCCGGGCGAGCTGCGCCTGAAGTTCGGCGGCGGTGCCGGCGGCCACAACGGACTCAAGGACATCAGCGCCCATCTGGGCACGCAGGACTACTGGCGTCTGCGCATCGGTATCGGCCATCCCGGCGATCGCAACGAGGTGGTGAACTACGTGCTCAAGCCGCCGCGGCGCGAAGAACGCGCCGACATCGACCAGGCGCTGGCGCGTGCGCTGGCGTTGTGGCCGCTGGCGCACAAAGGCGACTGGAACGCGGCGGTCCAGCGGGCCAACACCAAACCTGTTCCACGGGAGACATCATGAGCCTCAAATGCGGCATCGTCGGCCTGCCCAACGTCGGCAAGTCCACCCTGTTCAACGCGCTGACCAAGGCCGGCATCGCCGCCGAGAATTATCCGTTCTGCACCATCGAGCCCAACGTCGGCATCGTCGAGGTGCCGGACCCGCGGCTGCAACGGCTGGCGGACATCGTCAAGCCGCACAAGGTCGTGCCCGCCATCGTCGAGTTCGTCGACATCGCCGGGCTGGTGGCCGGTGCCAGCAAGGGTGAAGGGTTGGGCAACCAATTTCTTGCCAACATCCGCGAGACCGATGCCATCGTCAACGTCGTGCGCTGCTTCGACGATGCCAACGTGGTGCACGTCGCCGGGCGTGTCGATCCGGTGGCGGACGTCGAGGTGATCGGCACCGAACTGGCCCTGGCCGACCTGGCGACCGTGGAGAAGGCGCATGCGCGCGACGTCAAGAAGGCGCGCGCCGGCGACAAGGATGCGCGCGCGCTGGTGGCCCTGTACGAACGCCTGCTGCCGCATCTCAACGAAGCGCGCCCGGCGCGCAGTCTCGGGCTGGATGCGGAACAGAAGGCGCTGCTGGCCCCCCTGTGTCTGCTGACCATCAAACCGGCGATGTACGTCGCCAACGTCGCCGAGGATGGTTTCAGCGACAACCCGTATCTGGACCGTCTGCGCGCGTTGGCCGAGGCCGAGGGGGCGCCGGTGGTGGTGGTGTGCGCCGCGATCGAGGCGGAGATCGCCGCGCTCGACGACGCCGACAAGGCCGAGTTCCTGGCGGCCATGGGCCTGCACGAACCGGGCCTGAACCGCCTGATCCGTGCCGCCTACGATCTGCTCGGCCTGCACACCTACTTCACCGCCGGCGTCAAGGAAGTGCGCGCCTGGACCATCCACAAGGGCGACACGGCGCCGCGCGCGGCGGGTGTGATCCATAGCGATTTCGAGCGCGGCTTCATCCGCGCGCAGACCATCGCGTTCGAGGATTTCATCGCCTGTGGCGGCGAGCAGGGTGCGCGCGAGGCCGGCAAGATGCGGGCCGAGGGCAAGGAATACGTGGTCAGGGATGGCGACGTGTTGAATTTCCTGTTCAACGTCTGATTGACAAGCGTCTTTGGCGGCACCATAATGCCGCGCTTTACTGGTGGGGTTCCCGAGCGGTCAAAGGGAGCAGACTGTAAATCTGCCGGCACTGCCTTCGAAGGTTCGAATCCTTCCCCCACCACCAGATTTTGCCGCGCCATCGTCATGCGTCGCGCCTGGGCGCGGGCGGGATGTGAACCGGCCGATCATGCGGGTGTAGTTCAATGGTAGAACCTCAGCCTTCCAAGCTGATGACGCGGGTTCGATTCCCGCTACCCGCTCCAGAACGTCGGAGTGGTGCTGTACGATACGAGTTTTCGCCCATGTGGCTCAGTGGTAGAGCACTCCCTTGGTAAGGGAGAGGTCGGCAGTTCGATCCTGCCCATGGGCACCAGGTTTTCAGGGTAATTTTTGTTGATGCGTTTTGTTGGGGGATAGACGATGGCCAAGGAAAAATTCGAGCGTACGAAGCCGCACGTGAACGTTGGGACGATTGGGCACGTGGACCATGGCAAGACGACGCTGACGGCGGCGATCACGACGATTCTGTCGAAGAAGTATGGAGGGTCGGCGAAGAAGTAC
>CALEDT010000053.1 GCA_937949525.1 uncultured Burkholderiales bacterium
GCCTACAGCCCGGCATCCTCCATCAATATCCGCGGCGTGAGGAAAATCAGCATCTCGGTCTTGCTGTCTTCCCGCTGGTTGCGTTTGAACAGGTGGCCGAGCACCGGGATGTCGCCCAGCAGCGGCACCTTGTCGGTATCGTTGCGCGTGGTCTGTTCGAAGATGCCGCCGAGCACGGCGGTCTCGCCGTTGTTGACGCGCACCTGGGTCTTGACGCGCTTGACGTTGATGGCCGGCCCGGCGGTGGTGGTTTCGCCCTTGGCGTCCTTGGTGACTTCGACGTTGAGGATGATGGCGTCGTTGTTGAGCACCTGCGGCGCGACCAGCAAACACAGCACGGCGTCCTTGAAACTGGTCTGGGTGCCGGATTGGCTCACGGTCTGGAACGGGATCTGCTCGCCCTGCATGATCACCGCCGGGCGCAGGTTGGTGGTGACGACGCGCGGGTTGGACACGATCTTGCCGCGGTTGTCGAGTTCCAGCGCCTGCAACTCCAGGCTGAGGATCGCGGCGGCGGAAGCATTGAAGATGGAGAAACCGATGCTGCCGGCGCTGGGCACGTTTAGATCGACGTTGGCTGCGGGCGCGGCGGGAGTGATGCCGCTGATGGCGGCGGTGGCCGAACTGGCATAACTGCCCGCGCCGATGCCGGTGTTGCCGATCTTGCCGCTGCCCTGATATCCCAGGCGGGCGCCCAGGTTGCGCCCCCATTTGTCGTCGGCGATGACGATGCGCGCCTCGATCATCACCTGACGGGACGGCACGTCGATACCCTTGATCACCTCCTCCACGGCGAGGTGACGTTCGGCGGTATCGGTGACGATCAGCGTGTTGGTGGTGAGGTCGTAAGATGAGCCGCCCCGACTGGAGAGTACGCGCGTGGGGCTGGTCTGCGTGCCCTGCTGCTGCGCCTGCGCGGCCGCGCCGGTGGCTTCGATACCGCTGATGCCGGTGGCGCCGGGCGAGCAGGTGGCGGTGTCACCCAGATCGGAGACGGCCGCGCGCACGCCGCCCGCGAGCACGACGGTCGCCTCGTTGGCCTTGACATAGTTGAGACGATAGGAACGCGTGATCAAGGGCTCCAGCTCGGCCACGGCTTTCCGGGCTTCCAGTTCTTGGCGCTCCTTGGCGGCCAGTTCGTCGCGCGGCGCCACCCAGATGACGTTGCCGCTGACCCGTTTGTCCAATCCCTTGGCGCGCATGATGATGTCCAGCGCCTGATCCCAGGGCACGTCCTTCAGGCGCAACGTGAGGTTGCCGCCGACCGTATCGCTGGCAATGATGTTGAGGCCGGTGAAGTCGGCGATGACCTGCAGCACGGCGCGGATTTCCACGTTCTGGAAATTGAGTGTCAGTTTCTCGCCCTGATAATGAGGCTTGGCATCGCGGGCGATGCCGGGCTCGTCGAGCGAGCGGATTTCCATGACGAACTGGTTGCCGGTCTGATGCGAGGCATAGTCCCAGCGGCCTTTGGGCATCACCATCATGCGTGTGTTCCGGCCCTCGACGTAGGTTTCGATGGTCTGCGCCGGGGTGGCAAAGTCGCTCACGTCGAGGCGTCGTTGCAGTGCCGCGGGCAGGCCGGTGTTGAGGAAGTCGACCTGGATGGCGCGCCCGCGCTGCTGGATGTCGATGCCGACACCGGGGTCGCTGAGGCTGACGACGATACGCGACTCACCGTTGGCACCGCGACGGAAATCGACGTCGCGGATGCTGTGCGGACGCGGCGCGCCTTCCTCGGCGAAGCGCGTGGGCGTGATGACCATGTCGGGCGTGGTGTGCTTGCGCTCGTCCTTGAGCACCACGAACAGCATGTTGCGCTCGCGTCTCACCTGGTGACTGGCCGGGCCGTACAGGTTGAACACCACGCGCGTGCGGTCGCCGGCCGGCACCACGTGGTAGTCGCGGATCACGCCGGTGTTCAGGTTTTCGCGCACGCGACCGGAGGCCGGGCTGGTGCGCGGGAAATCGATGACCAGACGATACGGATTGCTGGTGGCGAAGGTGATCGGCTCGCCGTCGAGTGCGTCGCGCAGTTGCAGCCGGATGATCTGGCTGTCCTCGGCGCCGGTGCTGACGGATACGTTGTTGAGCGCATTGTTGGCGAGCGCGGGCAGCGCGTGCAGCCACACCGCGCAGGCCAGCAAGGCGGCCCAGGCGGACGCATGTAGGGGTTTGGCTCGCGTCGCGGTCATCACTTCTACTCCTGTAAGGCCATGCTGGTGCTGGCTTCGGTCCAGTCGCCGACGCCGTCCTGGATGGTTTCCCTGATGTCGAGGCCGGTCTCGCGTATGGCGACGATGCGGCCGAAATTGAGGCCGATGTAATCCCCCGGTTTCACCCGGTACAGGGTGTTTTCCGGGGTGCGGATCAGCGCCTGCATCTGGCCGTCGCGCTTCAACGTGCCGACCATGCGCAATCCGTCCAACGGGTACTGTTCCAGGGGGCCTTTGGGCCGGGTCAGATCGGGCTGCAATCCGCCGCCGGCGGCGACGGGCCGCAGGCTGCGCGGTTTGAACGGGTCGGGCAGGTCACCCGGCTCGTAGACGAAGGTGTCCTGCGGCTTCATCGCCGGCAACGGTTCCAGAGGTTGTTGCAGACCGGCACCCGCCTGCTCCATGAATTCGCGCAAGTCGGAGAACTCCTCGCGCGCGCACCCCACGAGCAGGGACGGCAACAGGCACAGCAGCAGCAGAGGCCGTTTCATCGCGGGCCTTTCTGCGCGCGCGCGGCGGCCAGTTCGGCTTCGTCCAGGTAGCGGTAGGTCTGGATGCGCGCATCCATGGTGAGCACGCCGTCCTTCACCGGCGTCAGCACCATGTCGTGCAAGGTGACGATGCGCGGCAACTGCGCCAGATCGCTGACGAAACGGCCGATGTCGTGATAACTGCCGATAACACGGATGGATACCGGCAGCGTGGCGTAGAAGTCCGCCGGTGCTTCGGCACCGGGGCGGAATAGCTCGAACTCCAGCCCTTGGGCGACACCCACCTGATTGATGTCCGTGAGCAGCGCATCCATTTGCGAGCGATCGGGCAATTGCCGCAGCATCGCCGCCAGCGCCTGTTCGATCTCCTGCAGACGACGCTTGTAGGCATCGTAATGGTAGGCCTGGATTTTTCTCGAAGTGTAGGTCTCGCGCAGCGTCTGCTCCTGGGCCCGCGCCGACTCCAGCGCGCGCAGCCCCTCGGACCACACCAGGAACCAGCCTGCGGTGAGCAGCAGCGCGAACAGCAGCGCAAGCAGCACGATCTTGACCGGCATCGGCGCATTGACGATGTCGCGCAGTTCGAGGTTGTTGAGGTCGCCCAGATTCATGGCGTCTTGCCCTCCTCGGCCTCGCGCACGGTGCGATCGATGCCGACGTTGAGGGAGAACTCGTTGACCCGCAGCGGTCCGACCTGGGCGGCCTTGACTTCGACCAGCACGGGCGCGCCGAACAGCGGCGCAGCCTCCAGCGCGCGCATGAAGGTCGATACGCGCGCGCTCGACTGGGCGTAGCCGGTCAGCGCGATCTGATCACCGGTCTGACGGATGCTCTTCAGGTACAGGCCATCGGGCACGCGGCGCATCAGTTCGTCGAACAGCCGCACCGATTCGCTGCGGTTGCTTTGCAGCGACTCCACCACCTGCTTGCGCGCCAGCAGATCATCGGTCTTTTCGCGGAACTGGCGAATCTCGGTGATCTGCGCGTCCAGCTTGGCGATCTCGGCTTCGAGGAAGGCATTGCGGCTGTCCTGATGCGCCTTGGCGTTCATCAGATAGGCCTGACCCAGCGCGATGATCGCCACCGCGGCACCGGCGACGGCCACGGCGAGCAGGGCGAACAGCCGTTGCTGGCGGGCGCGCCGCAGTTGCCGGTGGGGCAGCAGATTGATGCGGATCACGGTCATGTGGGATCGAACCTGCGCAGGGCGAGGCCACAGGCCACGAACAGTTGCGGCGCATCGCTGGCGAGCTGGCGCGCCTTGACCTCGCCGGACACCGCCATCTTGGCGAAGGGGTTGGCGATCATGGTGCTGGTCTGCGTGCGGCTGTACACCACGTCATCCAGACCGGGCAGCGCCGCGCAACCACCGGCCAACAGGATGTGGTCCACGCCCTGGAACGACGTGGCGGAGAAGAACAACTGTATGGCGCGTGCCACCTCCTGCGCCACGGCATCGAGAAACGGTTGCAGCACTTCCGATTCATAGCTGTCGGGCAGCAGCCCCTTGCGCTTGGCCTCCTCGGCATCCTCCAGCGGCATGTCGAAGCGGCGGCTGATCTCGTTGGTCAGCGTCTGGCCGCCCATGACGTGTTCGCGTTGATACACCGGCACGTTGTCGTGCAGCACGTTGACGTGCATGGTGCTGGCGCCGATGTCGACGATGGCGACGGTCTGCCCCTTGCCGTCATCCGGCAACTGGAACGCCATCTGCTCGTAAGCGGTCAAGGTGGCGAAGGCATCGACGTCCATGTACATGGCCTTCAGGCCGACCGCCTCCGCCAGCGCCACGCGTTCCTCCACGCGCTCGCGGCGCGCGAGCACCAGCAGCGCGTCGTTCTCGCCGGGGTTCTTCGGGTTGGGGCCGAGGATCTGGTAGTCCAGACTGACGTCGCCGACGGGGAAAGAAGCGAGTTGGTTGGCCTCTGCAGTGACCTGGGTGTCGATTTCATTATCGCTGGCATCCTTGGGCAGCAGGATCTTCTTGGTGATCACCGAGGAGGCGGGCAGCGCCATGGCGATCTCGCGGGTGCGCGACTTGAGCTCGCTCAGCGCCTGACGCATGGCGGCCTCGACCACCTCCGGCTTGGCGATGGCACCATCCTGCATGGCGTCGCGCGGCAGGGCGGTGATGGCGTAGCGCTCCACGCGGCGCATACCGCGACCGCTGTCCCCCAGCTCAAGCATTTTGACGGCCGATGAGCTAACATCCACTCCGATCAGTGGGCGGGAACCCCGGCCAAATAGCGCAAATCTCAAGCAGCTTCCCTTCCATGCGCGCCAGATTGCGGGCGCCTTTTAATAATCTGCGTTAAATCCTAGCAACAACTTATTAATACTTACAACTTTTTTCCGTTTATTCTGTTTTCATTCCAGCGCAAGAGCCCGCAATGAGCCGTTGGTGGTTTTATCCGGTGGTGTTCATCCTCGGTCTCGCCGTGGCGTTGACCGCCGTCGTCGCCCTCGCCGCCGCGATGATCTACCCCAGGCTCCCCAGCCTGGAAACGCTGACGGATTATCGTCCCAAACAGCCGTTGCGCATCTATACGGAGGATGGCGCGCTGATCGGCGAGTTCGGCGAGGAAAGGCGGGCCGTGGTGCGGCTGCGCGATACGCCGGAACATCTGCGCCGCGCGATCCTGGCGGCGGAGGACGAGCGCTTCTACCGTCACGGCGGCGTCGATACGCTGGGCGTTTTGCGCGCGGCCATGGCCAACGTGGTGTCCGGCGGCGTGCGCGAAGGCGCATCGACCATCACCATGCAGGTGGCGCGCAACTTTTTCCTGAGCTCGGAACGCACCTTCACGCGCAAGCTGAACGAGGCCATGCTGGCCATCAAGATCGAACACGCCCTGAGCAAGGACGAGATCCTCGAGCTGTACATCAATCATATTTTCCTCGGCCAACGTGCCTACGGCTTCGCCGCCGCGGCGCAAATCTATTTCGGCAAGCCGCTGAAAAACATTACCCTGGCCGAGGCGGCCATGCTGGCGGGCCTGCCCAAGGCGCCATCGGCGTACAACCCGGTGGTCAATCCGCCGCGCGCGCGCGCGCGGCAGATGTACGTACTGGGACGCATGCGCGACCTGGGCCACATCAGCGAAGCGGAGTATCAGGCCGCGCGCGACCAGCGCCTGCGCATCCGCCACTCGCCGCAGCAGTTCGAGGTCGAAGCCGCCTACCTGGCCGAACTGGTGCGTCAACGCATGTTTGAGAAGTACGGCGACTCCATCTACGTCACCGGCATGAAGGTCTACACCACGCTGCGCGCCGACGACCAGCGCGCGGCGCTGGAGGCGGCGCGCCACGGCATCCTGGAGTTTCAGCGCCGGCGCGGCTACGCCGGCCCCGAGGGGCGGGTGAAGCTGCCGGAAGATGCGGCCGCCGCGGACAAGGCGATCGACGATGCGCTGATCGCGCGCGACGAGTTCAGCGGCTTCATGCCGGCGGTGGTGCTGGCGGTCGAGGGCAACCGCCTGCGCGCGCGGCTGCGCAGCGGCGAGGACATCGAACTGGGCGCCACGGAACTGCGTTACGCGCAGCGCTACCTGTCCGCGCAGATGGCGGCGGACAAGCGCCTGCAGCGCGGCAGCGTGATCCGCGTGGCGCGTGTGGATGCCGATTCACCCTGGCAACTGACCTATCTGCCGCAGGTGGAGATCGGCTTCGTCGCGCTGTCGCCGGACAACGGCGCGGTGCGCGCCATGGTCGGCGGCTTCAACTTCTCGCGCAATCAGTTCAACCATGTCACCCAGGCCTGGCGGCAGGCCGGCTCGAGCTTCAAGCCGTTCATCTATTCGGCCGCACTGGAATTCGGTGTCACGCCGGCGACGCGGTTCGAGGACGCGCCCATCGAGGTCGACCCGGCGGTCACCGGCGGCGTGCCCTGGTCGCCCAAGAACTATGACGGCAGCCTGGATGGCGCGATGACGCTGCGCACCGCGCTGGCCAAGTCCAAGAACCTGGTATCGATCCGCGTGCTGCAAGCCACCGGCGTGGACAACGCGCACGCACATGTCGCCCGTTTCGGCTTCGACATGAGCCGCATTCCGCCCTATCTGACGCTGGCGCTGGGTGCCGGCGAGGTGACGCCGTTGGCACTGGCGGCCGGTTACGCCGTGTTCGCCAACGGCGGCTATCGCGTCACGCCGTGGCACTTGCTGCGCGTGACCGACAAGGATGGCCGCGTGCTGGAGCACTTCGCGCCACCCGCCGCCGCGCGTGTGCTGGACGAGCGTAACGCCTATGTCATGACCAGCCTGATGCAGGACGTCATCCGGCGCGGCACCGCCACCGCCGCGCTGAAGCTGGGACGCAGCGACCTGGCCGGCAAGACCGGCACCACCAATGACCACCACGATGCCTGGTTCGCCGGCTATCAGGCCACGCGCGTGGCCGTGGCCTGGATGGGTTACGACCAGCCCCGGCCGCTGGGTGCCGGCGAAACCGGCGGCGGCACCGCGCTACCGATCTGGGTGCATTACATGGGCAAGGTGCTGCGCACGGTGCCGGAGATGCCGGCGGTGGCCCCGCCCGGGCTGGTGTGGGAGCGCGTGGACCCGGCCACGGGCCAGTCGGTGGCGGGGGACCAGGGTGTGATCGAAGTGTTCTACGAAGAATTCGCGCCCGGCAGTCTGGTGCATTCCCCGACGGAGGAAGCGCAGCCGCCGGGCGGCGACGCAGCGACAGCGCCGGCCGCCGGCGCGGATGGACCATGACCACGCGCAATGCCCGTCAGCCGCATGCGCGCGCCCGCATCGCCGAACTGGCCGCGCGCCTGGTGGCGGAACATGGCATCGCCGACTACGCGCTGGCCAAACGCAAGGCGGCGCGGCAACTGGGCCTGCCGCCGGGGCACGGCCTGCCCAGCAACGAGGAGGTGGACGCCGCGCTGATCGAGCGGCGCAACCTGTTCGAACCGCTGGAGCAGGCCCGTCAACTGGCGGCGCTGCGCGCGCAGGCGCGTGCGGTGATGCGCGTGTTCGCGCGTTTCGAACCGGCGTTGACCGGCGGTGTCGCGTCCGGCGCGGTGGGTGAGCACAGCCACATCGAACTGGACGTGCAGGCCGATTCCAGCAAGGATTTCGAGCAGTTCCTGATCAACGAGGGCATCGAGTACCGGGTGCGGGACCGCGGCACGCAGATGGCCTACCTGATATTCTCCGAACCGGCCGACGTGCTGGTGCGCATGCAGGCGCGCGAGAGCCGGCATGCGCATGGTGGCCAGCGGCTGACCCTGGCCCAACTCGACCGACTGATGGACAGCGACGCGTGAACCCCGTGCCGGAGCCCATCCGATGATCCGATTCTTCCGCCATTACATCCCGCTCAGCCTGCTGGTGCTGACCCTGGCCGAGTTTCTGATCTTCTACCTGATCAGCGACTTCATCGCCGCGCGTTACGGCACGCCGGTCAGCCCGGCCACGGCGCTGGAGGCCGTCTATAAGCCCTGGCTGTTCGCCGCGGTACTGACCCTGCTGAACTCCACGTTCGGCCTGTACGACTGGGAGTGGACGCAGGGGCTGAGGAGTCTGCTGCTGCGCGTGGTCGGCGCGTTCGTCATCGCCGGCATCGTGCTCGAACTCGGCGCGCAGTTCCTGCCCGATCTGTTCGCCCACGGCGCGGAGTTCCTCGCGGCCATGGCCATGGCCCTGTCCACTTCGGTACTGATCCGCCTGCTGTTCATGGAGGCCGGCAAGACCGATCTGTTCAAGAAACGCATCCTGGTGCTTGGCACCGGCAGCCGTGCCGCGCGCATCGAGGAAATGGTCGAGTCCGGCGAGGCACGCGGCCTGGCCATCGTCGGCTATCTGCCCCTGGGCTCGACGCACCATTTCGTTCCGGCCTCACGGGTGCTGGACAGCGAAGACTCGCTGTACGAAACCGCGCTCAAGCACGGTGCCGAAGAGATCGTCGTGGCGGTGCGCGAGCGCCGGGGCGGCGGCCTGCCGATGGCCGATCTGCTGGAGTGCAAGCTGCGCGGCCTGCACATTCTGGACCTGCCCGGCCTGTTCGAGCGGCAACTGGGCATACTGCCGCTCGATTCGCTCAATGCCGGCTGGATGATCTTTTCCGACGGCTTCACCCAGGGGTCCGGGCGCGACGCGGTCAAACGCCTGTTCGACCTCACGGTCAGCGGCACCCTGCTGCTGGTGACGCTGCCCATCCTGCTGCTGGTGATGCTGCTGATCCGTCTGGAGAGTCGCGGCTCGGTGTTCTACACGCAGGAACGGGTCGGGCAATTCGGCAAGCCATTCACCATTTTCAAGTTCCGCAGCATGTTCAGCGACGCGGAAAAGGACGGCCTGCCGGTGTGGGCACGCCTGAACGATGACCGCACCACACGCGTCGGCCGCTTCATCCGACGCACCCGCATCGACGAACTGCCGCAGATCCTCAACGTGTTCCTGGGTCAGATGAGTTTCGTCGGCCCGCGTCCGGAGCGCCCGTACTTCGTCAATGAACTGGCCGCGCAGATCCCGTATTACCACGCGCGCCACAGCGTCAAGCCCGGCATCACCGGCTGGGCGCAAGTGCGCTTCCCTTACGGTGCGAGCGTCGAGGACGCCATGAACAAGCTGCAGTACGACCTGTATTACGTCAAGAACCACAGCCTGTTCCTGGATCTGATGGTGCTGCTGCAAACCGCGCAGGTGGTGGTGCTGGGCAAAGGCGTGCGCTGATGCTCGCCGCCTCCGTCAGCTACGGCCTGGGCGCGCTCGCCTTTGCCCTGCTGGCCCTGGCCTGGCGCTGGCGCGGTCATGGCGCCGGCCTCCTACCTCGCCTGGAGATACCGGCCGCGCTGAGTGCGCTGTGGTGCGGGCTGGAGGTGATGCGCGGCCAGCTTCAGGCCGGCCACGAACTGGTGGCGCTGGCCGAGCTGGCGCGCGACGCGGCATGGCTGTGGTTCCTGTGGCGGGGCATCCACGCGCTGCGCGGCAGCCAGCCGCCCGGAGTCTGGTTTCGCGGCCTGGAACGCGCCATCGGGCTGTTGCTGGCCGCCGCGCTGCTGGCACAGGCACTGGCCATGCTGCTGCCGAGCGCTGGGCTGGCCTATTACGCGCAAGCGGTTTTCCCCACGCTGATCGCGGTGGCCGGCATGGTGCTGGTGGAGCAGTTCTACCGCAACGCGCGCCCGCACGAACGCTGGAGCCTGAAGTTCCTGAGCTTGGCGCTGGGCGGCATGTTCGTGTTCGACTTCTACCTGTATTCCGAGGCCATGCTGTTCCGCGCCTACAGTGCCGACGCCTGGGCCGCGCGCGGCGCGGTCAACGCGCTGCTGGTGCCGCTGCTGTGGATCTCGGCGCGCCGGCGCGACAGCGACACGCCGCAGCGCGTCGCCATCTCGCACCGCATGGCCTTCCACACCATCGCGCTGATGGGTGCCGGCATCTACCTGATGTTGATGGCCGCCGCCGGCTATTACATCCGCATCGTCGGCGGCGACTGGGGCAGCGTGCTGCAGACCGTGTTCATGTTCGGTGCCGGCGTGCTGCTGCTGGTGGTGTTCTTCTCCGGCGCGGCGCGCGCACGCCTGCGCGTGTTCCTGTCCAAGCACTTCTTCCGCTACCGTTACGACTATCGCGAGGAATGGCTGCGTTTCACCGCGCTGCTGAGCGAGGGCGACCCCGGCGCGCGCGTGCACGAACGCTGCCTGCAGGCCATCGCGCGGCTGGTGGAAAGTCCCGCCGCGGCGCTGTGGATGCGCCAGGAGGAGGATGGCCCCTACACCCGTGTCGCGCACTGGAACTGGTCGGCCCTGCAGGGCGAACTGCCCGCCACCCACCCGATGCTGGAGTTCATGCGCCAGCGCCAATGGGTGCTCAACATGAACGATTTCCGCAATCAGCCGGAACTGTTCGAGGACGCGCCGCCGCCGGACTGGCTGGGCGACGACGAGGACGTCTGGCTGGTGGTGCCCCTGCTGTGGCACGACAGCCTGCTCGGCTTCGTCGTGCTCGGCCAGTCCCTGGGCAAGGCCGGTTTCAACTGGGAGATGAGCGACCTGCTCAAGACCGCCGCGCGTCAGACCGCCGCCCACCTGGCTCAGGCACGCGCCGCCGAGGCGCTCACCGTGGCGCGCCAGTTCGAATCGTTCAACCGCGCCGCGGCCTTCGTCGTGCACGACATCAAGAATCTGGTGGCGCAGTTGTCGCTGCTGCTGGCCAATGCCGAGAAACACAAGCACAAACCGGCTTTTCAGGAGGACATGCTGGCCACCATCGAAAGCTCGGTGGCACGCATGAACCGCATGCTGGTCAAGCTGCGCGACGAGCCGGAGAGGACGGGCGCGGCCAGTGTGCCGCTGGCGGAGATACTGCACGACGTGATCCAGGCCAAGAGCGCGTTCAGCCTGAAGCCGACGCTGGACATCCGCGAGCCGGACCTGCGTGTACGCGGCGACCGCGAGCGCCTGACGCGGGTGATCGGCCATCTGGTACAGAACGCGATCGAGGCGACGCCGTACACCGGCCGGGTGGATGTTACACTGGCGCGCGAATCCGGCCGCGCCGTCATCGTCGTCGAGGACAACGGCACCGGCATGGACGAAACCTTCCTGCGGGAACGCCTGTTCCGCCCGTTCGCCTCGACCAAGGGCACCGGCATGGGCATCGGCGCGTACGAATGCAGGGAATACGTGCGCGAACTGGGTGGCGACATCCAGGTGGAGAGTCAGCCGGGCAGGGGTTCGCGCTTCACGGTACGCCTGCCGCTGTTGGACGATCAGGAATCGCAAGGGACATGAGCGACAAGGCACCGAAGATCCTGTTGGTGGAAGACGACGTCGGCCTACAGAAGCAGATCAAGTGGAGCCTGGACGAGTATGACGTGCTCGCCGCCAGCGACCGCGAGAGCGCGCTGGCGCAGGTGCGCCGCTTCGAACCGGCGGTGGTGCTGCTGGACCTGGGACTGCCGCCCGACGCGGACGGCGCTACCGAGGGACTGGCCGCGTTGCAGCAGATCCTGCAATTGTGCCCGGGCACCAAGATCATCGTGGTCACCGGCAACCAGGACCGCGCCAATGCACTCAAGGCCATCGCCCTTGGTGCGTTCGACTTCTATCACAAGCCGTTCGAGGAGCCGGTGCTCAAGGTGGTGATCGCGCGCGCCTTCCGCGTGTACGAGCTGGAACGCGAGAACCGCGCGCTCGCCGCGCGCGGCCGGGCAGAGCCGCTGCAGGGCCTGATCACCAGCGACCCGGACATGCTCAAGGTGTGCCGCACCATCGAAAAGGTGGCGCCGAGCGATGCCTCGGTGCTGCTGCTGGGCGAGTCCGGGACCGGCAAGGAAGTGTTGGCACGCGGCCTGCACGAGCTGTCGCCACGCGCCAGGGAACGCTTCGTGGCCATCAACTGCGCGGCGATCCCGGACAACCTGCTGGAATCCGAACTGTTCGGTTACGAGAAGGGCGCCTTCACCGGTGCCGCCAAACAGACCATCGGCAAGATCGAATACGCCAGCGGCGGCACGCTGTTCCTCGACGAGATCGGCGACCTGCCCATGCCGTTGCAGGCCAAGCTGCTGCGCTTCCTGCAGGAACGCGTGATCGAACGTCTGGGTGGCCGCGGCGAGATTCCGGTGGACGTGCGCGTGGTGGCGGCGACGCACCAGCGTCTGGACGAACTGATCCGCGACGGCCGCTTCCGCGAAGACCTGTTCTACCGCCTGTCGGAAATCAACGTGCGCATTCCGCCGCTGCGCGAACGCCAGGGCGACCGCTCGCTGCTGGCACACGCCTTCCTGGAGCGCTTCGCGCAGAGCCAGGGCCGCACGCTGCGCGGCTTCACCGCCGATGCACTCGCGGCCATCGAGAACCACGCCTGGCCGGGCAACGTGCGCGAGATGGAGAACACCATCAAGCGTGCGGTGATCATGAGCGACGGCCCGCAGGTCGCCCTGGAGGATCTCGGCATCGCCGGCGCGAAGGCAGCCGACGATGCACCGCTCAATCTGCGCCAGGTACGCGAGGAAGCGGAACGCGGTGCCGTGGTCAAGGCGCTGGCCCGCGCCAACGGCAACGTCGCCCAGGCCGCCGACCTGCTCGGCGTGTCGCGGCCGACGCTGTATGACTTGATGAACCGCTTTGGGCTCAAGTGAG
>CALEDT010000054.1 GCA_937949525.1 uncultured Burkholderiales bacterium
CTGCGCGAGATCATGGCCGTCTCCGATCTGGTGCTATCTCTGTCCACCCAGCCCGAATCCTTCGGCCGCACCGTGCTGGAGGCTCTCAGCCTAGGAGTGCCGGCAGTGGGCTACGATCACGGCGGCGTGGGGGAGATCCTGCGCGCGGTCTACCCGGTCGGCGCGGTGGCCGCCGGCGACCTCGATGCGCTCGCCGACAAGGTGCAGGCGACGCTGCGGGCACCGCCGCCGGCGCCGGCGCAACCGTATCCGCTGCAAGCCATGCTCGATGCAACCCTGGCGCTGTATCGCAGACTCGCCGTACAGACCGGAGACCGGCATGGCTGAAGCCCGGCAACGCACCCTCGTGATCCAGCCGCTGCCGGGCATCGGCGACATGGTCTGGCATCTGCCGCACCTGCACGCCATCGCCGCGACGACACCGCACGGCCAGGTCAGCGTGCTGACCAAGCCGCGCTCGCTGGCGGACCGGTTGCTGATGGCCGACGCCAGCGTCGAGGAAGTCCTCTGGCTGAAGCGAAATCCCGGCGAGCACGATGGCGTCGCCGGCCTGCTGCGTCTCGCCGCCGAACTGCGCCGGCGCCGTTTCGCCAGCGTCTGGATCCTGCATGCCAGCGCGCGCTATGCCATGGCGTGCTGGCTGGCGGGCATTCCGCACCGCATCGGCTATGGCGTCGGCGCGCAGCGCCTGTTCCTCGACCGGCGCGTGCGTCTGCCCGAGGAATGCCGGCGCGAGCACCCGATCGACCAGGCGACGCGCCTGCTGCGCCTGTGCGGTCTCGACGACATCGAGGACGAACCCCGTCTGCCGGTGTCGGCGCAGGCGGACGCCGAGGTGCGCGCGCGCCATGCGGATGCCGCGCCGCCCTGGCTCGCACTCGGCCTGGGCAGCAGCGAGCCGTTCAAACAGTGGGGGGCGGACAATTTCGCCGCGCTGGCGCACCGGCTGACCATGGCATCGTCCGCCACGCTGTTCCTGGTCGGCGGCCCCGGCGAGCGCGCCATCGCCGAGCATTGCCTGGCGCGCCTGGACGCACGCTGGCACGGGCGCATCCGCCTGGCGGTCGGGCTGCCGCTGGAGCAGACGGTGGCGTTGCTGGCGCGTTGCCGGCTGTACGTGGGCAACGACACCGGCGTGCTCAACATCGCCGCCGCCACCGGCGTCGACGCGCTCGGCCTGTTCGGCAGCTCCCCGCCGCTGCGGCATTCGCGTCACATCCACGCCATCTATCCGGACGACGGCCGGGTGCCGTCGATCGATTCCCGCAACATGGCCGGCATCTCGGTCGAGCGCGTCGCGCGCGAGGTTCTGCGCCATCTGGCAACGCATCCGCCGCAACGCGCCATGCCCGCCGTCCAACGACACTGACCGTCGTATGCATACCCTGCGCAACCTCTTCTGCCGTCACGTCTGGCTCACCCCCGCGCTGCTGGTGCTGGCCGGTTTCGCCGGTCGGGGCGTATTCAACACCTTGTTTTATCTCTACGCACTCTGGGGACTGATCGTGCTGGCCGCGTCGCTGCGTGACTTCGCGCGCGATGACGGACGTTGGCTGAAACTGCACGGTCTGCTGCTGGCGGCGTTCCTGCTGGCGCTGCCCTGGGCCGTCGATGGCAGCGGTGGATTGCGGGCCTGGGCCACCTTCCTGTTCTACAGCCTGAGCGGACCGCTTACATTGCTGGCACTGCGCGAGAACGGCGGCGACGTCGCCCGTCTCGCCCGGTTGCTCGGGTTGCTTGCCGGCGTGTTCGTCGTCACCCTGTACCTGCATCTGGCGCATGTGTCGTCGCTGCCGGACTACACGCCGACCCTGCACCTGAAGGAGGACAACCTGCCCTTCGTGTTCCCCTTCCTGGCACTGTGGCTGTGGTGGCGTCTACCGCAGCGCGGGCGGGTGTGGGGCATCGCCTTGGCTACGCTGGCCATACTGGCGTATCTGCTGGCCGCCAAGGGGCGCGCCGCCCTGCTCGGTTGGCTCGTCGCCCTGGTCGCTACCGGTCTGCTGGTCTGGCGCCTGCCCTGGCGCGGCGTGTTTGCCGGCCTGCTGGCGGTGATCGCGTTGGCCATGCTGGTGAGCGGCGAAGCATTGTTGCAGGGCGCGCTGGACCAGGACGGGCTGTGGGCCCGCCTGGACACCTTCACCAGCCTGCGCACCCAGCTCTGGCGTCAGGCGCTGGCGCATCCACCCGGGAACATCTGGATCGGTGTCGGCATCGGCAATGCGCAGCACGATGCCGAGGTGATGACCATCGGCGACGGCGCGCGCATGCGCGGGCTGCACAACTTCCTGTTCGATGTCTGGTACGAGACCGGGCTGCTCGGACTGGCTGCGCTGTGCGCACTGATCGGTCACGTCTATCTGCGCACCTATCGTGCCTGGCCGACCATGACACCCGAGCGACGCATCCTCGCTGGCACGTTCACCGCCGCGAGTCTGGCCGTGCTGGCCACGGCCCTGCTCAGCTTTTCCTACACTTCGCGTTATTTCGCGCCCCATCTGTTCCTGTGCCTGGGGGTGCTGGCGTACCTGAGCGGGCGTCAGGCCGCCGGTGTCGATGCCAGTCGCCGGTAGAGCGCAAGATAGGCGGCCAGCACGGCCTGTTCGCTGAAATTGGCCAGCAGCTTGGCCTGGCCGGCCTGGGCCAGGGCTGCACGCAACGGCGCGTCTTCCAGCAGCCGCGTCGCCGCCGTGGCCAGTGCCGCAACGTCCCCGACCGGCACCAGCAGCGCATCGCGTTCCGGCTCGCACAGCTCCAGCGGTCCCTGGCTGCGGCTGGCGATCACCGGCCGCGCATGCGCCCAGGCTTCCAGCACCACGTTGCCGAGCGTCTCGTGGTGCGACGGCATGACGACGATGTCGGCAAGGTCATAGAACGCCGCGGGATCGGCGCGCCAGCCGGCCCAATGCAGACGATCCCGGCACGCCAGCGTTCCGGCCTGCGCACGCAGCGCGGCAGCCAGCGGACCATCACCGACGATGACCAGATGCACGGGACGACCAGCGCAATGCGCCGGGATGCGTGCGAACGCAGCCAGCAGGTCGCCGTAACCCTTGACCGGATGCAGACGTCCGACCGCAAGCAGGACCAGGGCCGACGCCGGAATGCCGAGTTCACCGCGCAATACATGCAGTATCTCGGCCGGCGCAACGGGCGGCATGGCGACGAAATTACCGATGTGGAACACCCGCTCGCGCGGAAAGCCGTGTTGCACCAGGTAATCGCACACGCCGCGGGTATTGCCCACCCAGGCATGCGCATGGCGGTAACCCTTGGCCGGGTAGTAGCCGCCCAGACGCGCGACATGCGTGGCCGGACCCCCCGGGCGCAGATGGGTCAGCCGGGTGGCGCGCCCCATGTAGGTCTGCACGATACAGGCGCCGTGACGGGCGACGATGCGGCCGATGCGCCAGCGGGACCACAGGTCCCAGTTTCCCCGCATCGGTACGTGCACCTGCCGCACGTCGGCATCCAGCGCGGCGGCCACCGCGCCGCCGGCCACGGTGACGGCCAGCGGCGCCTGGCCGGCGCGTTGCAGGGCATTGACCAGACGCACGTAGAACCCCTCGGCGCCGCCGGCACCCTTGCCGCCGATGATGTGGATGGTCGTGGTCATGGCAACCGCGGTCGGGAGTCGTCCAGCAATGATGGGAAGTACGGCGGTGATCGGCAGGTATGATACGCGACCCCGATCAGCACGCAGGGTGCCGTCCCGTGCCAGCCACCGAACAGACCGAAACCGGCCGCGAAATCCGCGTCAAGCTGCGCAGCCAGGTGCCCGCGGCGCACTGGCTGCACCAGTTCCCGCGCGGGGAACCGGTCTGGGGCCGCTGCCGCTTCCTGTTCGACCCGGATGAACGCGACTACGACTGGCTGGTGGTGTATGACGACGTGCCGCGCCGACCCGGCCAGACGCGGGCGCAGGCGCACGAGCCGCTCGCCTGCGCGCCGCAGCGCACCCTGCTGGTCACCAGCGAACCCTCGTCGATCAAGATCTATGGCGACGACTACACCTGCCAGTTCGGCTGCGTGCTGACCAGCCAGGCGGCATGGGCCCTGCCGCACCGCGACCGCATCTTTGCGCAGCCCGCGCTGGAATGGTTCTACGGCATCGGTGCACAGAGGGTCCGCTCTTTCGAGGAGATCGCGGCGTTCAGCGCGGATGCGAAGACGCGTGATCTGTCGATGGTGTTCTCGCCCAAAAGCATGCGCCATACGCTGCACCGTCGGCGTCACGACTTCATGCAGGCGATGATGCGGGCGCTGCCGGACATGGACGTGTACGGTCGCGGGGCGCGCCCGCTCGACGACAAGGCGGAGGCGCTGGATGCGTATCGCTACCACATCGCCGTGGAGAACTTCATCGGCCCGCACCACTGGACCGAGAAGCTGGCGGATGCCTTCCTCGGTCTGACCCTGCCGTTCTATTGCGGCTGTCCCGACGCCGCCGACTATTTCCCGGAACGAAGCTTCATCCCCATCGACCTACGCGACCGGGAAGGCGCGCTACGCACGATCCGCGCGGCCATCGCCAGCGACCAGTTCCATCAGCGTCTGCCGCACATCCTGGAAGCCCGGCGACGGGTGCTCTACGAGTACAACCTGTTCGCCGTGCTGGCGCGCGAGATACCACCGCGCCACGATGCCATCGGTCCCGTTGCGGCCGGCGGCGCCCTGTATTCGCGGCATGCGCTGCGCGCACGCAGCCTGCGCGTGAAGTTCAAAGAGCTGTACGGCAAGACACGCGGTCTGGTAATCACCCAGCTACAGGATGCGTGGCGCCGTTGATGGCCATGGACACGTCAATAGAGCCGCAGCCCTTCTTCCGCCCAGTGCATGCCGGGTTGCAGTTGGCCAGCCGCCAGCGCCGGCAGGCGCGCCGCCACCCAGGCCGGGGTGATCGCGCGCATGCAGGCGTGGGTGTCGGCGATGGCGCAGGTCTTGCCGTAACAGTTGCGGCACGGCAGTTCCGCCTGCACCGCGAGCGCGTGACTGCCGATCGGTTTGACCCGGCGCGGATCGGTCGGACCACACAACACCAGCAGCGGGCGGCCGGCGCCGGCGGCGAAATGGGCGGTGCCGGTATCGTTGCCGATGATCGCCGCCGCGCCGGCACACAGCGGCGCGATCTCCAGCAGACCGGGCACGCCATTGAGGTTGACGACGAAATCGCCGGCCGCGGCGATCCGCCGGCACACGTCGACCTCGTCCGGCCCGCCCACCAGCACCACCTTGGCCACCCCGGCTGCGTTCAGGCGTTCGGCCAATTCGGTATATCGCTCGGTGCCCCAGCGCTTGAGCCGGCCGCCGGCCTGGGAACCGGGCAGCAACACTACGTAAGCGCCATCCTCCAGACCATGCTCACGGCGCAACTGTGCCACGCGCGCCAGGCTCGGCTGGCCGGCATGGAACACCGGGTGGCCGGTGCGCGCGGGCAGCCCCAGCGTGGCCAGCATGGAACGCATCTTGGCGAACACGTGCGCATCGGCCGGCAACGCGGCAGGCCCATCGGTGTAGGGAAATCCCGCGCGATTGCCGGCGCGACGGCGCGGTGCGCCCGGCAACAGCGCGAGCAGACCGAGCAGCAGCCGCGAGCGGTCCGAGTTCTGCAGATCGATCACCAGATCGTAGCGCCCGGCGCGCACCCGCCTGAGCCAGGCCAGCGTATTGCGCCAGCGCGCCCCCTTGTGCCGGACGTCGATCGCGAACACCTGCGCGAAGCGCGGGTCGTGGGCAAACAGCCCCACACAGTTGGGTAGGGTATTGAGGTGGATCTCGGCCTGCGGGAAAGCCCGCGCGATGTCTTCCATGATGGCGCTGGCGATCACCACATCGCCCAGCGCGCTCCATTTGATGATG
>CALEDT010000055.1 GCA_937949525.1 uncultured Burkholderiales bacterium
CCACCGCCGACTACCTTGCGCGCCACCTGCCGGATTACCGCTTTCGCGTGTTGCCGCTGGACTTCGACGAGATTCAGTTGGCCGTGCGCCAGCGCCGTGTCGATTTCGTGCTGGCCAATCCGTCGTTCTACGTCGAGCTGGAGGCCCAGTACGGCGTCAGCCCGGTGGTCACGCTGCGCAACCGGCATGATGGCGGTGTCGGCCACAGCGAGTTCGGCGGCGTACTGTTCGCCCGTGCCGACCGGCGCGACGTGCGCAGCGTGCGCGATCTCAAGGGCAAGGTGTTCGCCGCGGTGGACCAGGCGTCCTTCGGCGGCTGGCACGCCGGCTGGCGCGAACTGCTGCGCCAGGGTATCGACCCGGAACGGGATTGCGCACGTCTGATCTTTGCCGGCACGCATGACGCCGTGGTGCTGGCGGTGCTGCGTGGCGAGGCCGATGGCGGCACGGTGCGCACCGAAACGCTGGAGCGCATGGCGGCCGAAGGCACCATCGACCTGAATGACATCTACGTGCTCGGCCAGCGTCAGCGCGACGACTTTCCGCTGCTGCACAGCACCGAGCTGTACCCGGAATGGCCGCTGGCCAAGGTACGCGGCGTGCCGGAGCGTCTGGCGGTGAATGTGGCGGTGGCGTTGATGCAGATGCCGCCGGACGATCCCGCGGCGATCGCCAGCCAGACCGTGGGCTGGACCCTGCCGCTCAATTACCAGCCGGTGCACGAGGCGCTGCGCGAGCTGCGCATCGGCCCCTACGAGCACCTGCGTCACCTGACGCCGGCCGAACTGTGGCGCGCCTATGGCCATTGGTTGGTGCTGGGCGCGGCATTCCTGCTGCTGTCCATTGCCGTCGCCGGCCAGGTCGGTCGCATGAACCGGCGCCTGCGCCTGCAACAGACCGAACTGCGCGCGCTCAACAGCAGCCTGGAGCAGCGCGTGCGCGAGCGTACCGATCGCGTCGAACTGCTGTTGGGCCGCGAACGTTACCTGCGCGTGATCCTGGCCATGGTGGCCGACATCAATGAAATCCTGATCACCACGTCGACCCAGGACGAGATGCTCAAGGCCTGCTGCGATCGTCTGGTCGCGCATGCCGATTACCGTTTTGCCTGGGTCAGCCTGTTGCAGGATGGGGTGCTGACCGTGGTGGCGAAATCCTACGGCAGCGCCGATCTGGCGCGCAGCGTGCGGCATTGCCTGGAAGACGGGCCGGCCACGCGCGCGCTGCGCGAGAACCGCACCATCACGCAGCAAGGGGACGGGCTGGAAGCCGTGCTGCGCGAGCAGGGCGTGGTGGCGGTTGCCTCGTTGCCGCTGCGCCGCGATGCCTTCGCCGAAGCGTTCGGTGCGCTGTGTGTGCTGACCACGCGTGCCGAGGGTTTCGACGGCGAGGAACTGGCGATGCTGGAACAGCTCGCCGGCGACATCGGCTTCGCCATCCAGGCCTACCGCCAGCGCGCCGAGACGGAACGTCTGCAACGCGAGCGCATCGGCAACTACGAGGAGACCATCCTGTCGCTGGTCGACATGATCGAGAAGCGCGACACCTACACCGCCGGCCATACCCGGCGCGTGGCGCACTACTGCGAGCGCATCGCGCGCCGCCTCGGCGTCGGCGAGGCCGATATCGATCGCCTGAAGGGCGCGGCGACGTTGCACGACATCGGCAAGATCGTCATCCCCGATGCCGTACTGCTCAAGCCCGGCAGCCTGACGCCGCTGGAGTACGAGCTGATCAAGCAGCACGTCACGGTCGGATACGACACGCTGGCACGCATCAACATGTATGCGGACCTGGCGGAGATCATGCGCCATCACCAT
This sequence comes from uncultured Burkholderiales bacterium, assembly GCA_937949525.1. Taxonomy (GTDB): domain Bacteria; phylum Pseudomonadota; class Gammaproteobacteria; order Burkholderiales; family Thiobacillaceae; genus PFJX01. The sequence continues at coordinate 1,821 of CALEDT010000055.1, forward strand.
GAACGTCACGACGGCCGGGGCTATCCGGCCGGCCTGGCCGGCGAACAGATCCCGCTGTTGTCGCGCATCATGGCCGTGGCGGACGCATTCGACGCGATGACCACCAACCGCATCTACAAGCCGCGCATGAGCGTGCCGCAGGCCCTGGAAGAACTGCGCAGCCTGGCCGGCGGCGAGTTCGACGCACGCGTGGTGGAGGCGGCCGTGGAGGCGTTGAAGGCTATCGAACCGCCGTCGCTCACCGATCAGTTGCCGAAGACGCTGCTGGAACGGCAGCGCTTTGCCTACTTTTTCAACGACCACCTGACCGGACTGCACAACAGCGAGTATCTGCGGTTCCTGCTGCGCAATGGCCTGGAGGCCGAGTACGCCCATGGCTGCCTGATCCTGCTGCACCATTTCTCCGCCTACAACGCCGAGGCCGGCTGGGCGGCCGGCAATCGCCTGCTGGCCGAGTTCGGTGCGCACCTGGCTTCCACCCATCCGCGCGCGCTGGCCTGCCGGGTCATGGGCGACGATTTCCTGCTGCTGTCGGCCACGCCGCTGACGCTGGAGGCACGGACCCTGAAAGATCACACGGTGTTGCGCGACACCGTCATCGACGTCGAGCTGCGTCCGCTCGATCCGCGCGCCGGGGGTGGCGAACAACTGTTGGCCCTGCTGTGAACCCGCCCGAGGCGGTGCCGTAGAATGCCGGCTTTGCCCACCCCTCGACCATCATGCGCCTTGCCCTGTTCGATCTGGACAACACCCTGCTCTCTGGCGACTCCGATTTCGAATGGGCGCAATACCTGATCGAACGCGGCGTGCTCGACCGGGAACTGTACGAGGCGCGCAACGAGCACTTCTACCGGCAGTACCAGGCCGGCACACTGGACATCCACGAGTTCCTCGATTTCCAGTTGAAGCCGCTGTCACGCCATGCGCGCGCGCAGCTCGATGCCTGGCACCGCGACTACATGGCGAACAAGGTCATCCCCATGGTGGCGCCGGGTACGCCGGCGTTGCTGGAACGGCATCGTGACCATACCCGCGTCATCGTCACCGCCACCAACCGCTTCGTCACCGCGCCCATCGCCGCCCATCTGGGCGTGCCGCATCTGATCGCCACGGAGCCGGAAGAGATCGACGGCGAGTTCACCGGCCGCGTGGCCGGCGTGCCGGCGTTCAAGGACGGCAAGGTGACGCGCCTGATGCAGTGGCTGGCGGCGCGTGGCCTGACCTGGGGGGATGTCAGCGAGAGCTGGTTCTACAGCGATTCGCTCAACGACCTGCCGCTGCTCGCGCAGGTGCATCATCCGGTGGCCGTGGACCCGGATGTCACGCTGCGCGCACATGCCGAGCGCGCCGGCTGGCCGGTGATCAGCCTGCGCTGAGCGCAGGCTGCTAGAACGGAATGTCGTCGTCGAGGTCGCCATAGCCGGCGCCGCCGGCGGCCGGTTTGGCGCCGCTGCCACGCGGCGCGCCTTCCGACGTTGCCGGCGCGTCGTAATCCGCCATGCCGCCGCCGCTTCCGCGGCCACCCAGCATCTGCATGCGGTCGCCGCGGATTTCCGTGGTGTAGCGGTCATTGCCTTCCTTGTCCTGCCACTTGCGCGTGCGCAGGCTGCCCTCGACATAGACCGAACTGCCTTTCTTCAGGTACTGCCCGCAGATTTCCGCCTGTTTGCCGAAGAACACCACGCTGTGCCACTCGGTGGCCTCCTGCTTGTTGCCTTCCTTATCCTTCCATGTGTCGGTGGTGGCGATGCGCAGGTTGGCGATGGCGTCGCCGCTGGGCATATAGCGCATTTCCGGATCGCGGCCGAGATTGCCGATCAGTATCACCTTGTTGACCGAAGCCATGTCAATGTCCCCCTTGCAGTAAATGGCGGATGCCTTCCTCGTCCCAGCCGGTCTGATTCACCTTGAGCAGCACGGCGCCTTCGTCGGGCAGCACGGTCACGGCCTCGACGCCGGTGAACACGGTCAGGCGCGTCGCCAGACGGCGCGCGTCCTCCTCGCTGAGCGGGCCGACGTGGAACATCTGCGTGCGCACGCGCGGCGGCGGCGCCATGCCCGCCGCCAGCGCGAGCCAGAGCCCCACCAGCGCCGCGCAGAACACGAACACGGCGGCGAAGCCCTGGTGCTGCGCCAGCCAGCCGCCGGCCAGGCCGCCGAAGAACAGGCCCAACGCCTGTGAGGTGTTGTAGACGCCCATGGCCGTGCCCTTGGCTTCCGGCGGGGCGATCTTGGACACCAGCGATGGCAGGCTGGCTTCCAGAATGTTGAAGGCGACGAAAAAGGCGAACAGCGCCGCCACCACACCCCAGAACAGGTGCATGGACAGCGCCAGGCCGACCTGTGCCGCCAGCAGCAGCGCGATGGCGGCGACGAACACGTTTTTCAGCAGACCGCGCTTCTCGCCGATGATGATGGCCGGCACCATCAGCGCGAAGGAGGCCAGCAGCACTGGCAGATACACCTGCCAATGCTGCTCCGCTGCCAGCCCGCCGGCGTCCAGCAGCGCGAACGGCACCACCACGAACATCGCCATCTGCGCGGCGTGCAGCGCGAAGATGCCCCAGTTGAGGCGCAGCAGCTCGCCGTTGCGCAGCACGTCGCCCAGACGTGCCGGATTGGCCTCGGCGTCGGAATGGAACGCCACCTTGCCGGGATCGGGGGTGTAGTAGCGGATCACCACGATGGCCAGCAGGGCCAGCACGCCGGTCATCGCGAACATGCCCGGCACGCCGATCCACTGGTAGAACAGCGGCCCCATGGTCAGGGAAAAGGCGAAGGCGAGGCCGATGGTGCTGCCGATGAAGGCCATGGCCTGGGTACGCTTCTCCTCGCGCGTCAGATCGGCCAGCAGCGCCGTGACCGCGGCCGAGATCGCGCCCGCGCCCTGCAGTGCGCGTCCCAGCAGCACGCCCCACAACGTGTCGGCCCAGGCTGCGAGGAAGCTGCCGAGCGCGAACACGATCAGGCCGACGATGATCACCGGCTTGCGTCCGTAGCGATCCGACGCCATGCCGAACGGGATCATCAGCAGCGCCTGAGTGAGGCCGTAGATGCCCAGAGCCAGGCCGACCAGGGTATGGTTCTCGCCGCCCGGCAAGGTGCTGGCATACAGCGCGAACACCGGCAGGATCAGGAACATGCCGAGCATGCGCAGGCCGAAGATGCCGGCCAGGGAAACGGCGGCACGGCGTTCGGTACGCGTCATCGGGATGGCGTCGGAGCGGGACATGGCAGCGGGCGGAAGACGCCCGGCGATCGGGCGGGTCGGAAGCCCGGCGATTGTAGCGCGGTCGACCGCCGTCGCGGCGATGGCGAAGGCGTGGGCGTCGCGTCAACCCGACTTGCGCACGAAGGCGCTGCCGCTTTTGTCCGGCATCAGCACCAGGTGTTCTCCGGTGGCACGGCAGAACTCGTCGATCGCCTGCTTGGCGCCGTTCCAGTGCTGGCTGGCGTAGTCGTGCAGGAACAAAATGCCGCCGGGTGGCATGCGTGGATAAAAGAATTCCAGACCGGCGCGCATCGGCGCGTACAGGTCGCAGTCCAGGCTGACCACGGCATACCGGCGCGCGTGATGCTCCTCGCGCAGCGACATGGGGAAGTGGCCCTTGACGTAGTTGCAATGTGCGTCGTGGCCAATGGTCTGACGCACCTGTTCTACCGAGGTGCTAGCAAAGGACTTGCCCTTGTCGGCATCGATGCCGCAAAGGTCGCTGCTGTCGAAGCCTTCGTAGGTGTCGAACAGGAACACCCGCCGGCCATCACGCGCGGCGAAGTGGGCCAGTACCGCGGCCGTATTGCCGCGCCAGACGCCCAACTCGGCAAAGTCGCCGGGGATGCCCTCGGCCAGGATCTGCTTGCAGTTCAGGATGAGCGACCACAAGCGCGGGATGTCGCCCGCGTTGTTGCGCCGGTTCTCGCGTATGAAGCGCCGGAACAGTTCGGCGAACTCGGGGTGCGCGGCGAATGTCACCTGGGCATCGGGGTGGTGCGCCAGGTAGACGTAACGCCCGCTCGAGATGCCCCATTTGAACGGCAGCCCTTGCAGCAATTGCAGGCGGCGTCTGAACCAGGCGGCGAAGCGGGCGGGCGCGGGGCGCGAAGGGGCGGTTGCAGTCATGCGCGCACTATAGGGGGTGCCGCGTCAGGCGGGCAAATCCGCGCCAGGGGGCGTGATTATCCGGTTTGAAGCGGGCGTGGACGAACGCGTATATTCCTGTGCTTTCGCCAGACCGTTCCGATCATGATCCGCGTCCGCGGCGCCCGCACCCACAACCTCAAGAACGTCAACGTCGATCTGCCCTCGCACAAGCTGGTGGTGATCACCGGGCTGTCCGGCTCGGGCAAATCGTCGTTGGCGTTCGACACGCTGTACGCCGAGGGACAGCGGCGTTACGTGGAGTCGCTGTCGGCCTACGCGCGCCAGTTCCTGCAACTGATGGAGAAACCGGACGTCGACCTGATCGAGGGGCTGTCGCCGGCGATCTCCATCGAACAGAAGGCCACCAGCCACAACCCGCGTTCCACGGTCGGCACCGTCACCGAGATCCACGACTACCTGCGTCTGCTGTTCGCGCGCGCCGGCACGCCGCGCTGCCCGCACCACGGCATCGAACTGGCCGCGCAGACCGTGTCGCAGATGGTGGACACGGTGCTGCAGATGCCCGAGGACACCAAGCTGATGATCCTGGCGCCGCTGGTGGTCGGGCGCAAGGGCGAGCAGGCGGGCCTGTTCGACGAGTTGCGTGCGCAGGGCTTCGTGCGCCTGCGTGTCGATGGCGACGTGTACGACATCGATGCCCTGCCGGCGCTGGAAAAGAACCGCAAGCACACCATCGAGGCGGTGGTGGACCGGCTCAGGGTGCGTGCCGAGATGCAACAGCGCCTGGCCGAATCGTTCGAGACCGCGCTGCGCCATTCCGACGGCCGCGCGCTGGCGGTGGAAATGGATGGCGGGCGCGAGATCCTGTTCTCCGCCAAGTTCTCCTGCCCGGTGTGCGACTACGCGCTGCCGGAACTGGAACCGCGCCTGTTCTCGTTCAACAACCCGATGGGCGCCTGCCCCAAGTGCGACGGCCTCGGCCAGATCACCTTCTTCGATCCGCAGCGTGTGGTCGCCTTCCCGCATCTGTCGCTGGCCTCCGGCGCCATCAAGGGCTGGGACCGCCGCAACGCCTTCTTCTACCGCATGCTGGAAGCGCTGGCCATGCATTATGGCTTCGACATCGAAACGCCGTGGGAGGCACTGCCAGCGGGCATACGTGCCATCGTGCTGCACGGCAGCGGGCGCGAGGAGATCGCCTTCCAGTACCTGGGCGAGGGCGGCCGCAAAGTGACGCGCAAACACCGCTTCGACGGCGTCATCCCCAGCCTGGAACGGCGCTACAAGGAAAGCGAATCGCAATTGCTGCGTGAGGAACTGGCCAAGTACATCGCCACCCGGCCCTGCCCGGAATGCGGCGGCTCGCGCCTGCGCCTGGAAGCGCGTCACGTCACCATCGCCGGGCACACGCTGCACGACCTGTCGCGTCTGCCCATACGCCAGACCCTGGCGTTCTTTCACCAGCTCCGCCTGGAAGGCCAGCGTGCCCAGGTGGCGGAGAAGATCGTCAAGGAGATCAGCGCGCGGCTGACCTTTCTCAACGACGTCGGCCTGGATTACCTCAGTCTGGAGCGGTCCGCAGACACCCTGTCCGGCGGCGAGGCGCAGCGCATCCGCCTGGCCAGCCAGATCGGCTCCGGCCTGACCGGCGTCATGTACGTGCTCGACGAACCCTCGATCGGCCTGCACCAGCGCGACAACGACCGTCTGCTCGGCACGCTCAAGCACCTGCGCGACCAGGGCAACTCGGTGATCGTGGTCGAGCACGACGAGGACGCCATCCGCCACGCCGACTACATCGTCGACATGGGCCCCGGCGCCGGCGAACACGGCGGCGAGATCGTCGCCGAGGGCACGCTGGCCGACATCCTCGCCAGCGAACGTTCGCTGACCGGCCAGTATCTGGCCGGCAAGCGCGCCATCCCGCTGCCCGCGAAGCGCCGCGCGCCGCGCGAGGGGCGTGTGCTCAGACTGATCAACGCTTACGGCAACAACCTCAAAAACGTCACGCTGGAACTGCCCACCGGCGTGTTCGTCTGCGTCACCGGCGTGTCCGGCTCAGGCAAATCGACGCTGATCAACGACACGCTGTACGCCATCACCGCCAACCAGTTGCATGGCGCTGCGCACGAGCCCGCGCCGTTCGAGGCGATCGAAGGCATCGAATACTTCGACAAGGTGGTCAACGTCGACCAGGCCCCCATCGGCCGCACGCCGCGCTCCAACCCGGCCACCTACACCGGCCTGTTCACCCCCATCCGCGAACTGTTCGCCGGCACGCCGCAGGCGCGCGAACGCGGCTACGAACCGGGCCGCTTCTCGTTCAACGTCAAGGGCGGCCGCTGCGAAGCCTGTCAGGGCGACGGCATGATCAAGGTGGAGATGCACTTCCTACCGGACATCTACGTGCCCTGCGACGTCTGCCACGGTCAGCGCTACAACCGCGAAACGCTGGAAGTGGAATACAAGGGCCGCAACATCCACCAGGTGTTGCAGATGACCGTGGAGGAAGCGCACGCGTTCTTCGACGCCGTGCCGGTGGTCCGGCGCAAGTTGCAGACGCTGATGGACGTGGGCCTGTCCTACATCCGCCTCGGCCAATCCGCCACCACGCTGTCGGGCGGCGAAGCGCAGCGGGTCAAGCTGGCGCTGGAACTGTCCAAGCGCGACACCGGCCGTACCCTGTACATCCTCGACGAACCGACCACCGGCCTGCACTTCCATGACATCGACATGCTGCTGACCGTGCTGCACCGCCTGGTCGGCCACGGCAACACCGTGGTGGTGATCGAACACAACCTGGACGTGATCAAGACCGCCGACTGGGTCATCGACCTCGGCCCGGAAGGCGGCGAAGGCGGCGGACGCATCATCGCCCAAGGCACGCCGGAGCAGATCGCCGCGCATCCGGACAGTCACACGGGGCGGTATCTGAAGCCGGTGATCGGGGGGTGATCGCTCGTGGGCTGTCAGGGCAGCCCCGATTGGTGTTCGATATTGGTGGTCCGTCCCTTAATCCCCGCTTAATCCCGAGCGCAGGGTTAGCCGAAACAGTGGATACCAGTGGAAAACGCTCTGGATGCCGAATCGACTCGACCGACAAATCCACATCGAGCTGGGGCCAATAAAGATGATCTGGCGTAGGCCATTCAACGTTGCAAAGCTGCTCCACGGTGGCTTGGTGGAACCAGGGGAATTCGGAAAACGGGATCAACAGTTTTTCATCGCCGAGCAGCAGCCAGAAACCATGTCTGGAAATGTGGGTGACTTCAGCGGCCAAAGTGTTTGTGCCAGGCATTTTTGATCTCCTGCAAGTGGCGGAGGATGATTTCCTCGGCTGCGAAAAGTTCTTTCGGGGACAGCCCAGTGTGTCCGGCGAGGGAAATCGAAGGTTCGAGCCAGAACTTGGCCTCGCCATCGGGATGAGCGACGTGGATGTGCATTCTCGGCTCTTCACGGGAAAAGAAGAAGAGTCGGAAAGGACCTTCACGGACAACTGTTTGGCGCCATGACGTTCTCGTCGACTAACGTCCAAGCTCAGGGGCGCGAGCCGCTTTGCGGCGAAGCGTCCCGCTGGAGCGCAGGGTTAGCCGAAACGGCCGATACCAGTGGGAACCGCTCTGGATGCCGAATAGACTCGAGCGACAAGTCCACATCAAGCTGAGGCCAATAAAGGTGATCTGGCGTAGGCCATTCAACGTTGCAAAGCTGTTCCACGGTAGCTTGGCGGAACCAGGGGAACTCGGAAAACGGAAGCAACAGCTCTTCATCGCCGAGCAGCAGCCAGAAGCCGTGTTTGGAAATGTGGGTGACTTCAGCGACCAAAGTGTTTGTGCCAGGCATTTTTGATCTCCTGCAAGTGGCGGAGGATGATTTCCTCGGCTGCGGAAAGTTCTTTCGGGGACAGCCCAGTGTGTCCGGCGAGGGAAATCGAAGGTTCGAGCCAGAACTTGGCCTCGCCATCGGGATGAGCGACGCGGATGTGCATTCTCGGCTCTTCACGGGAAAAGAAGAAGAGTCGGAAAGGACCTTCACGGACAACTGTTGGCGCCATGACGTTCTCGTCGGCTAACG
>CALEDT010000056.1 GCA_937949525.1 uncultured Burkholderiales bacterium
GGGCGCGTTCAACCGCGGTTTTCAGGATGATCCCGGATAACGGCGGTCGGCCGTATCCCGGCCGTGGTTGCCACTCGGCGCCTGGCCCGCCGGCGCCTGCCTCGGTTCAGCGCAGACGCGCCTGCGCCCGCTCGCGCCAGGAACGGGACAACACCTCGAGCGCCGTCAGTCGGCGCAGCGCGCCGGGCACGGCGACGGGCCCGAACAACACCTGCCACAGACGATCCAGCGGCCAGTCGGGATGCGGCCGCTGCATCAGACTCAGCGGGTCGCCCGCGGCCACCGCGCCTTCCTGCAGCACCCGGTAGTACCAGCCGGTGAGCCCGCTGGCCATTACCCGTTCGAGCATGTCGGCCACGTCGAAACGCAGGTTGAGCTTGGCGCACGGCTGTCGCCCTTGCGCGATCTGCACGCGGGCGCTGCCCAACCGGAAGATGTCGCCGAGGCAGACATCGGCCTCGCTCACGCCCACGGTGACCAGGTTCTCACCGAAACCGCCGGGAACGAAGCGTGCCGCCCGCGTCGGCAGCGCGGCGCGCCAGTACGCGTAATGCTCGGCGGGGTAATGGTGCAGCGCCTTGTCGGTGCCACCGTGATGGCGCCGGTCGGCCTGCTCGTCGCCCACCAACCCCTGCCGGGTGACGAGGACGCGGCCGTCGCATGGCCGTTTGTCGATGCCGCTTTGCACGGCATGCCGACCCAGCCCCGCCACCCGGCCGACATGCAGCGCCAGCAGCGGAATCTGCGCGTCGATGGCCAGCATGTGATCGGGGCGGGAGCGACGGTGCGCGAGCCGGCGATCCGCTCAGACTTGCACGCGCGCGTGGATCAAGGCGGCGTCGTCCGCACGTTCCATCAGGATGCGGCGTACCCGCTCCTGCCACAGCCGGGCGAAGCCCGCCTGCTCCTCGTCGTCGGCGACGCCGCCGATCACGCGTGCCATCAGCGGCGCCATGGCTGCATCCGGCGGCACCGCTTCGGGTCGGTAGTCGAGCAACACGGCCGCGCCGCTATCAACACGCGTGATGCGCGCCTCGGCATCCAGCGCCACACCGTAGCGCAGCAGATCGCGCCGCGACTGCGCGCCGCCCAATCCCTTGAAGCCGCCTTCCCCCGCCGCGCCGGTGACCAGACCCAGCACCGCGCCGACGACACCCGTGGTGCCGGCATCCAGCGGCGAACGCAACTCCACGCGCAGCGCACCGCGCACCGGTGTCGTGTCCGGATACAGCAGCGCCAGCGCATGACGCGCCATCAGCCAGGCGCCGGCCACGGTCGGGCAGGAATGCCCGGCCAGTCTGACCGCGTCGGCATAGCGGTACTCGATGCGGCCGCCCGTCGCCGCGCCGAGGATCTCGGCCAGCGGGTCGCGCAATACCAAGGTGGGAACCTGATCGAAGAATGCCGGGAAAGTCATTGATTTCACTCCTTGAACGGCGGACGGCGCCGCGCCTGGCCGGCATTACAACCGCTGCATGCAGCCACCGCCTTGACTTCGCGCATGGCGCGCACGCGACCGCCGCTCAACAGGCCGGGCGGTGGCCGACCCGGCGCATGTCGCGCAGGGCCGCGCGCAACCCGGCCCGGTCCGCGTCACCGATGTCCGGCAGTCGCGTCGTGGTGCCGATGCTGCGGGCCTCCTGCACCACCAGTTCATCGACGCCTGCGGCGCGCAACTCCCCGGCCAGCGCGCGCAGATCGGCGGCATCGAACAGCCGCGGGTGCCAGGTGGTGCGCACTTCGTGAGCGATGCCGCTAGCCCGGATCATGCGCAGACTGTCGTATACCGCCGCCGCGTCGGCAGGCGCATGGACGATGCGCGCGTAGCCGGCGCGCGGCGCCTTGATGTCCAGCCCCACCCAGTCCAGCGACGGCAGCAACGCGGCCAGTCGCTGCGGGTACATGCCCGCGCTGTGCAGGCCGACCCGAAACCCGAGCGCCCTGACGGCGCGCACGGCATCAGCCAAGACCGCCTGCGCCGTCGCCTCGCCACCCGAGAACACGACCGCGTCGAGCAGGCCGCGCCGCGTGTCCAGGAATGCGAGCACGTCCTGCCAGGTGTGACGTTCAGCGCCGCTGGCCGGCAGCAGATGCGGGTTGTGGCAGTAGGCGCAGCGCCACGGACAGCCCTGGCAGAACACCACGGCGGCGAGCTGGCCGGGGTAGTCGGTGGTGCTGAACGGGGTAAAGCCGCCGATGCGCAGCGCAGCCACTCACCCACCCGTTTGCACCGCCGACTCGCGAAAGAACAAGCGCTCGGCGTACTCACCCTTCTTGCCGGTGTTGAAGCTCGCCACCGGGCGGTGGTAGCCCATCACGCGGGTCCACACCTCGCAGGGCTGGCGTTCGGCGTCGTCCAGTTGGATTTCCGGCAGGCGTGCTTCACTCAGGTCGTTCATGTGTTCTCCTCGATGGGTCGGAACGGGTCAGGCGGCTCGACGTCGACGCTTGCGCGCAAGGATCTCGGCGTCGCATTTCGGACAGAACTTGTGCTCGCCCGACAGATAGCCATGCCTGGGGCAGATGGAGAAGGTCGGCGTCACGGTGATGTAAGGCAGGCGGAAGCGGGTCAACGCGCGGCGTACCAGGTTCTTGCACGCCTGGACGCTGGAGATGCGCTCGTTCATGTACAGGTGCAGCACGGTGCCGCCGGTGTACTTGGCCTGCAGCGCCTCCTGCCGCGCCAGTGCCTCGAACGGGTCGTCGGTGTAGCCCACCGGCAACTGCGACGAGTTGGTGTAGTACGGCTGCTCGGGTGTGCCCGCCTGCAGGATGTCCGGCCAGCGCTTGCGGTCCTCTTTGGCGAAGCGGTAGGTGGTGCCTTCCGCCGGTGTCGCCTCCAGGTTGTACAGGTGGCCGGTCTGTTCCTGGAACTGGACGATGCGCGCGCGCACGTGGTCGAGCAGGCGGCAGGCGAAGGCGTGGCCCCAGTCGCTGGTGAGATCGTGTGCATCACCGGTGAAGTTGCGGATCATCTCGTTGATGCCGTTCACCCCCAGCGTCGAGAAGTGATTGCGCAAGGTGCCGAGATAGCGCTTGGTGTACGGGAACAGGCCCTGGTCCATCAGCCCCTGGATGACCTTGCGCTTGACCTCCAGGCTGTCCCGGCCGATTGCCAGCAACTGGTCCAGACGGGCCAGCAGGCCGGCCTCGTCGCCGCGGTGCAGGTAACCCAAGCGCGCGCAGTTGATGGTGACCACACCCACGCTGCCGGTCTGCTCGGCGCTGCCGAACAGGCCGTTGCCGCGCTTGAGCAGTTCGCGCAGATCGAGCTGCAGGCGGCAGCACATGGAACGCACCATGTTGGGTTTCAGCTCGGAATTGACGAAGTTCTGGAAATACGGCAGGCCGTACTTGGCGGTCATGTCGAACAGCCGGTCGGCGTTTTCCGAATCCCACGGGAAGTCCGGCGTGATGTTGTAGGTGGGGATCGGGAAGGTGAAGGCGCGCCCCTTGGCGTCGCCCCGGGTCATCACCTCGATGTAGGCGCGGTTGATCATGTCCATCTCGGCCTGCAACTCACCGTAGCGAAACGGCATCTCCTGGCCGCCGATCACCGGAATCTGCGCGCGCAGATCCTCCGGGCAGGTCCAGTCGAAGGTCAGGTTGGTGAACGGCGTCTGCGTGCCCCAACGCGACGGCACGTTGAGGTTGTAGACCAGTTCCTGGATGGCCTGAAGCACCTCCGCGTAACTCAGGCCGTCCTTGCGGATGAACGGCGCCATGTAGGTATCGAACGAGGAGAACGCCTGCGCACCGGCCCACTCGTTCTGCAACGTGCCGAGGAAGTTGACGATCTGGCCGACGGCGGAGGAAAGATGTTTGGGCGGCGCCGCCTCCACCTTGCCGGGCACGCCGTTGAGGCCCTCGTTGAGCAACGTGCGCAGCGACCAGCCGGCGCAATAGCCGGCCAGCATGTCCAGGTCGTGCAGATGCAGGTCGCCGTTGCGGTGCGCCTCGCCCGCTTCCGGCGCGTACACGTGATTGAGCCAGTAGTTGGCGGTGACCTTGCCGGCGACGTTGAGGATCAGTCCGCCCAGCGAGTAGCCCTGGTTGGCGTTGGCGTTGACGCGCCAGTCCTGGCGGTCGATGTACTCGTTGATCGAGGTTTCCACGTCTACCAGCGTCCTGCGATCGGCACGCAGCTTGGCGTGCCGGTCGCGGTAGGCGATGTAGGCGCGCGCGGTCTTCAGATGATTGGCAGCGATCAGCGCCTGCTCGACCACGTCCTGGATCTGCTCGATGGCCGGCGCCTCGCCGCGGAAGCGGTGAATGAGCACCTTGGTGACCTGCGCGGTCAGCAGATCGGCCTCCTCGCCGGCATATTCACCGGTGGCCTGACCGGCGCGCGCGATGGCGGAGCGGATCTTGCCGGCATCGAACGGCACATGCCGGCCATCGCGCTTGACCACTTTCCGGGGCAACGGGGTCACTTGCATCGAGCGAGGCTGGTCCATGGCGCTTCTCCTTGTTCACTACATATAGCGCAATATACGCATAGAGCAACTAGATGTAGTTGATAACGATCAAGGTGCGCGCCACACCTAGGTGCGCCTGCGCTCCACCGCCCACACCGCCGCTTCCACACGCGAGCGCAGATTGAGTTTGCGCAGCAGGTGCTTGACGTGCACCTTGACCGTGCCATCGGCAATATTGAGTTCGCGCGCGATCAGCTTGTTGCTCATACCCTGGGCGATGAGGTCGAGGATGCGGCTCTCCTGCTCGCTCAGGCCGGCCTCATCGGGGTCGCGCGGTCGAGTATCGCCGCGTAGGGAATGTGCCAGCACGCGGGTCAGTCGCTCGCTCAGCGTGACCTGACCGCGCGCGGCCTGCTTGAGCTTGACCAGCAGTTCCTCCGGCTCCATTTCCTTGAGCAGATAGCCGTCGGCGCCGGCGCGCAGCGCGGCGACCAGATCGGCGGTCTCGTCCGACACCGTGAGCATCACCACGCGCGCATCCAGGCCCCAGGACTTGATCACCTTGAGCACCTCGATGCCGTTCATGTCGCGCATGTTCAGGTCCAGCAGGATCATGTCGGGCTGCAGGCTCTGCGCCAGTTCCAGACCCTCGGGCCCGGAGGACGCCTCGCCCACCACCTCGAAATCGCCGGTCATGGCCACCAGTTGCAGCACCGCCTTGCGGAACAGCGGATGATCATCGATGACCAGCAGCCGCTGGGGGCCGTCGGGTTTCGGCAAGGTAGCTGGATTCATGACTGCGGGCTCCATGACAGCGCCGGTGCCGCGATGCTCTGGCGCCGGCTGGCGGGGCGAAAGGTCAGGGTGACACGGGTGCCGCCGTGCGGCGGCGACTCGTAGCGGATGTCGCCGGCCAGGGTGCGTGCGCGCTCCTGCATGATGGTCATGCCATAGTGGTGCGCATCGGCGCTCTTGACGATGCCGCGCCCGTCGTCCTCGACGCGCACTTCGAGCATGCCGTCTTCGGCACAGGCGATGGCGACCTGCGCGCGGCTGGCGCCGGCATGGTTGACGACGTTCGACAGCGCCTCGCGCACCACGTGCAGCACGTGAATCTCCTCGTTGGGCGTGAGCATGCAGCCGCCCAGGTCGATGGCCAGTTCGATCGACAGGCTGCCACGTTCGGCGAACTCATCGACGGTGTGGCTCAGTGCGCCAGCGAGATCCTGGCCCTCCATCTTGAGCCGGAACGTGGTGAGCAGCTCGCGAAGCTGACGATAGGCGCTGCTCATGCCGGCGCGCAGCTCGCTCAGGATCTGGTCCGCCTGCGCGCGCGCCTCGGGCTGTTTGAGCGTGGTCTGCAGCCTGCTGACCTGGATGCGCATGTAGGCGAGCGACTGCGCCAGCGAATCGTGCAGTTCGCGCGCGATCACCGCCCGCTCCTCCAGCAGCGCCACGCGCCGGCTCTGCTGGATGCGGCGCTCCGCACCGATGGCCACACCGATGTGGCGCGACAACGCCTCCAGCAACTGCACCTGCCACGGCTCCAGTTGCCGGGTCATGGGTACTTCCAGGATCAGCACGCCGTACTGGCTCTCGGCATCGGCCAGCGGCAAGGTGAGGTGGCGGTGGTGGTCGTCGGCGATGCTGAAGCGGGTCTGGCCGGTGCCGTGGCACCAGCCGCATTCGGCGCGCGCGCAGGGGTTGTGATCGCCCTCGCGCATGGTGTTGGCGACCATCTGGCCGCTGCCTCCGCCCGGTTCGCCCAGACAGATGATGCCGTGTCCCAGGCCCAGCACGCTTTCGATGTCGCGCAGCAGCGCCAGATAGGTGTCGCGCCCGGGCGGCGCGCCATGCAGCCGGGCGATGGAGTGATACAGCAGTTCCAGCGCCTGATTGCTGCGTGTCAGTTCGCCGGTCTTCTGGCGCACGCGCGATTCCAGATCGTGGTACAGCTTGTCCAGATCCTCGGCCATCAGGTTGAAGGCACGCCCCAGGGCGCCCAGTTCGTCCTCGCCCACGTGGGTGGCCCGCGCCGACAGATCGCCCTGGCCGACACGTGCGGTCAGTGCCAGCAACGCGCGCAGCGGCTGGACCAGTCGGGTATGGATCAGCCACACGGTCAGCAGCACCACCAGCAAGGTCAGCGACAGCGCGACGATCAGCACCACGCGCATCACCAGGATCTTGGCTTCGGTGGTCTCTTCCATGCGCTGCACCAGATCATTGATGTCGGCCACGAAAGCGCCGATGTCCTCGATCAACCGGGCGCGCGCGCCGTCCTCCGCCGGCATGGCCAGCCCCTGTGCGCCGACGCTGAAGTACGGGCGTACCCGTTCATGCCAGGCGGCCGTGACCTGCCGATAGGCGCGCATCAGCGGCGCGTCCTCGGCGCCCGGCAGCATGGCGCGGATGGCCGCGTGTTGCAGTGTCGCCTCGAAGTCGATCAGCGCCTGCTCCATACGCCGGGCATGCCGGGCGTTCGCCATCGCCGGCGTGGCCATGGACAGCGCCGCCATCTGCCAGGCCTGCATGCGCAGGCTGCCGGCGCGGTTGATCGCTTCGCCGCTGCCTTGCGTGGATTCGGCTACCAGTGCCGATACCGACATACCGATCAGCGCCAGCAGCGCAATGCCAGCGATGGCGCCGCCCATGCGTGCCAGCAGCGAGCGGTTCAGGGATTTCCAGGACAGGGCCAAGGGCGGCGGCATGGGTATCTTGGACGAGGTGATCGGGATAACCCTTTCTAAGCCCGGCGCGGCGGCGATGAAATACCCACTTTGCACCGGAGGGATAGACCAGCGCCTCCTGCGCCCGACACGAAAGCTTGAACTTCAAAGAGTTACCGCATGGGAGTCATACCCATTCGGAGGTAATTCGCTGTCTTTCCGGCATCCGGTCGCCTCTGGCGCGGCATGTTCCGTTCCCTACACTGGGCTCATCCGATTTGCGGATATCCAGGTTCTCTTGTGTGGGGATTGCCATGACGCCACGTTCGCAGCAGCAGCTTTCCGTGCTCGTGATGAGCACGCTGGCGTTCACCGTGTGCTTCGCGGTGTGGATGATGTTCGCGGTGATCGGTATCCCGATCAAGGAACAGCTCGACCTCAACGAGACCCAGTTCGGCATCCTCATTGCCACGCCGGTACTGACCGGCTCCCTGATCCGCCTGCCGCTGGGCATGCTGACCGACAAATTCGGCGGCCGCGTGGTGTTCTTCGTGCTGATGCTGGCGACGGTGGGGCCCATCTGGCTGATGCGGGCCGCCACCGAATTCTGGCATTTCCTGGCCATCGGTCTGTTCGTGGGCCTGGCCGGCGGCTCGTTCTCGGTCGGCATCGCCTACTGCGCGCGCTGGTACGAAAAGGCGCGCCAGGGCATGGCGATGGGCGTGTTCGGCGTCGGCAACGTCGGCGCGGCGGTGACCAAGCTGGTGGCGCCGGCCATCGTCATCGCCTACGGCTGGACCATGGTGCCGCAGGTGTACGCCGCCGCCATGCTGGTCACCGCCATCCTGTTCTGGCTGTTCACCTATGACGACCCGACGCACAAAGTGCCGGCGCACGTCACCGTGCGCGACCAGCTCGCGGTGTTGAAGGATCCGGCCGTGTGGAAGTATTGCCAGTACTACTCCATCGTGTTCGGCGGTTATGTCGCGCTGGCGCTGTGGATGACCAAGTACTACGTCAGCGAGTACGAGTTCGACCTCACCACCGCCGCCCTGCTCGCCACCGCGTTCTCGCTGCCCGGCGGCATCCTGCGCGCGGTCGGCGGCTGGATGTCGGACAAGTGGGGCGCGCACCGGGTGACCTGGTGGGTGCTGTGGGTGTCGTGGATCTGCCTGTTCATCATGTCCTATCCGCAGACCGAATTCACCGTGCACACCGTGACCGGGCCGCAGACCTGGCACATCCGCCTGTCGCCGGAGGTGTTCACCGCGCTGCTGTTCACCGTCGGTGTCGCCTTCGCCTTCGGCAAGGCCAGCGTGTTCAAGTACATCTCCGACGAGTACCCGCACAACATCGGTGTGGTCTCCGGCATCGTCGGCCTGATCGGCGGTTTGGGCGGCTTCCTGCTCCCCATCATGTTCGGCGCGCTGGTGGATCTCACCGGCATCCGTTCCTCCGCCTTCATGCTGATGTACGGCGTGGTCTGGGTCAGCCTGATCTGGATGTACACCACCGAGGTGCGCAAGCTCGACTACATGGGCAAGAAACGTGCGCCGGCCACGGCCGACCCCATGGAGTGAGGCTGCCATGTCCGCTCTTCCCTTCCATCGAACGACAACCCACCACTTCTAAGGAGTCCGGGAAATGGCACGTCTGCCCCGTTGGGAACCCGAAAACCCGCAGTTCTGGCAGGAAACCGGCAGCAAGATCGCCTGGCGCACCTGCGGCATCACCACGTTCTCGCTGATCTTCTCCTTCGCCACCTGGTTCGTGATGAGCGCGGTGGTGGTGCGCATGCCGGCCATCGGCTTCCAGTTCAGCACCATGGAACTGTTCTGGCTGGCGGCGATGCCCGGCCTGGCCTCGGGCATCCTGCGCCTGGTGCACTCCAACTTCATCCCGGTACTGGGCACGCGGCCGGTGGTGAGCATCGCCACCATCATCAAGGTCATCCCCATGATCTGGCTGGGCTTCGCCATCCAGGATCTCAATACGCCGTGGTCCACCTTCATGATCATCGCCTTCCTGTGTGGACTGGGCGGTGGCGACTTCTCCTCCTTCATGCCGTCCACCAGCATCTTCTTTCCCAAGCGGCTGCAGGGTCTGGCCCTGGGCATCCAGGCGGGCCTGGGTAACTTCGGCGTGTCCATCGTGCAGTTCGTCGCGCCCTGGATCATCGGCTTCGCCGTGGTGGGGCTGGCCGGCGGCCCGCAGGTGTTCACCAAGGGCGAACCGGTCAAGGGTGCCATCACCGTCACCAAGGAAGCGGGCGTGGTGAAGGACGTCGTGGTGAACAAGCCGGAACTCGCCGCCGCCATCGAGGTGGTCAGGGACGAACGTGGTCGCATCACGGACGTGCTGCTGCACGAGACCGACACGGTCAGGAAGATCACCGAAGAGGTTCGCCGCGACGAGCAGGGACGCATCGTCGAGGTGATCCCGACCAAGGGCATGAAGGTCGATGTCAAACGCAACGATGCGGGCGAGATCACCGACGTCGTCGTGCTCAACGTGGCCAAGAAGGCGATGTGGCTGCAGAACGCCGCCTTCATCTGGGTGCCCTTCCTGGTGATCGCCTTCATCCTCGCCGTGCTGTTCCTGAGAAGCGTGTCCCTGCCCTCGCGCGGCTTCAAGGGTCAGTTCGAGATCCTCAGCAGGAAGAACCGGGCGCGCACGCACACCTGGAACTGCACGATGACCTACATCACCTCGTTCGGTTCGTTCTCCGGCTTCGCGGCGGCCTTCCCGATGATGATCAAGACGCTGTACGGCGGCTTCGAGGGCGCCCCCGACCCGCTCGCCTATGCCTTCTTCGGCCCGCTCATCGGCGGCGCGGTGCGCGCGCTGACCGGCGGCATCTTCGACCGGATCGGCGGCAGCAGGGGCATGTCCTGGACCACCCTGGGCCAGATCGGCGGTGCGGTGTTCCTGGTGGTGAGCGGCGCGCTCACCCCCACCAGCGTCGAGCAGTTCCCGCTATTCCTGTGGGGCATGCTGTGGATCTTCCTGATGTCCGGCACCAACAACGCCGCCACCTTCCGCCAGTACCCCATCGTGTTCGCCTACTCGCCCGCCAAGGGCGCGCAGATGCTCGGCTGGACCGGCGCCTGGGCGGCCTTCGGCCCGTTCGTGTTCACCTCGCTGATCGGCATGTCCATCGAGAAGACCGGCGATGCGGTGGCCTTCTTCATCGGCGTGGCGATCTTCTATGCCTACACCTGGTGGATCAACTGGTGGTACTACACCCGCAAGGGCGCCGAGCGTTTCGACTACGGCAACCAGGGTGGCACCTGGTGGGACAAGCTGTCCGAGGCCGAGAAGGAGCGCATGCGCCAGATCGACCTGGGCCGCGCCTGATCACCGGCACGAAGGAACGGTTCGCCATGCACGCTCCAGACCTGTTGATCAACCTGCTGGGCACCGGCTACGGCCTGATCCTGGTGGCGGCGATGTTCGTGCGCACCCGGCTCACCGAAGCGATGCGCATCGACGCCCTGTTCATCCCCCACTACTCGGAAAAGACCCGGCCGCTCAACCTGCTGGCCGGTCTGCTGGTGGCCGGCTATGCGCTGTATTCCCTGCTCACGCATCCCCTGTAACGCATCAATCCCGGCAAGGAGCCTCACATGAGTCACTTTCTCGACCGCCTGACCTACTTCACCCACCCGCGCGAGCCCTTCTCCGGCGGCCACGGCATCAAGACCATCGAGGACCGCAAATGGGAGGACGCCTATCGCAACCGCTGGCGCCACGACAAGGTGGTGCGTTCGACGCACGGCGTGAACTGTACCGGCGGCTGCTCCTGGAAGATCTTCGTCAAGAACGGTCTGGTGGCGTTCGAGATGCAGCAGACCGACTACCCGCGCACCCGCGAGGACATGCCCAATCACGAGCCGCGCGGCTGCCAGCGGGGCGCTTCGTTCTCCTGGTATCTGTACAGCCCGCACCGCATCAAATACCCGATGATCCGCGGGCGGCTGTTGGACCTGTACCGCGCCGAGAAGAGGGCCGGCAAGGATCCGGTGGAGGCATGGGCGGCCATCCAGGCCGACACCGCCAAGCGTGACAAGTACGTGAAGGTGCGCGGCCTCGGCGGCTTCGTGCGCACCTCCTGGGATGAGGTGCTGGAGATCGTCGCCGCCGCCAACGTGCACACCATTCAGAAGTGGGGCCCGGACCGCATCTACGGCTTCTCGCCCATCCCGGCCATGTCGATGATCTCCTACGCCGCCGGCAGCCGTTACCTGTCGCTGATCGGCGCGGCCTGCGGCTCGTTCTATGACTGGTATTGCGATCTGCCCATCGCCAGTCCGCAGACCTGGGGCGAGCAGACGGACGTACCGGAGGCGGCCGACTGGTACAACTCCACCTACCTCATCATCACCGGCGCCAACCTGCCGATGACGCGCACGCCCGATGCGCATTTCGCCATCGAAACGCGCTACAAGGGCACCAAGATCGTGTCCATGGCGCCGGACTACGCCGAATACGTCAAGTTCGCCGACCTGTGGATGCCGGTGCGCCAGGGCACCGACTCCGCCGCGTTCATGGCCATGGGGCACGTGGCGCTGAAGGAGTTCTACGTCGAGCGGCAGGTGCCCTACTTCCAGGAATACGCGCGCAAGTACACGGATCTGCCCATGCAGGTGCTGTTGCGCAAACACGACCAGGGTTACGTCACCGACCGCAACCTGCGCGCCTCCGACCTGGGCGGCATGGGTGAGGCCAACAATCCGGAATGGAAGACCGTGGCCTGGGACGAACACGGCGGCGGCTTCGTCGTGCCCAACGGCTCCATCGGCTTCCGCTGGGGCGAGGAAGGCAAGTGGAACCTGCTGGAGCTGGCGGCGGACCGGGAAACCCGCCTGGAACTGTCCTGCCAGGGCAAGGACGGCAGCGAGGTGGTGACGGTCGGCTTTCCCCATTTCACCCCCGGCGAGCCCGAGCTGCTGTGGCGCCACGTACCGGCCCGGCGCGTGACCCTGGCCGACGGCGGCGAAGCGCTGGTGACCTCGGTGTTCGATCTGCTGGTGGCGCAATACGGCGTCGATCGCGGCCTGGGCGGCGAGCACGTGGCCCGCTCCTATGACGACGCCGACGTGGCTTACACCCCGGCCTGGGCCGAAAAAGTCACCGGCGTCAAACGCGCCGACCTGGCGCGCACCGGCCGCGAGTTCGCCGACAACGCCGCCAAGACGAAGGGCAAGTCCATGGTCATCCTGGGCGCGGCCATCAACCACTGGTACCACCACGACCAGTCCTACCGTTCGATCATGAATCTGCTGCACCTGTGCGGCTGCGTCGGCCAGAGCGGCGGCGGCTGGGCGCACTATGTCGGTCAGGAGAAGCTGCGTCCGCAGGCCGGCTGGGCGCCCATCGCCTTCGGCCTGGACTGGCACCGGCCGCCCCGGCAGCAGAACTCCACCTCCTACTGGTATTTCCACACCGACCAGTGGCGTTACGAGACGGTCAAACCGGACGACCTGCTGTCGCCGGCCGGCCGCAACCGCAACAAGGGCTACAGCCTGGCCGACTACAACGTGGTATCCACCCGCCTGGGCTGGCTGCCATCCAACCCGCATTTCAACCGGAACCCCATCTCGCTGGCGGCGGATGCCGAAAAGGTCGGCGCCACGGACGAAGCCGGCGTGGCCAGGTACGTCGCCGAACAGTTGAAGTCCGGCGCGCTGGACATGGCTTACGCCGACCCGGACGCACCGGAGAACTGGCCGCGCAACCTGATCGTCTGGCGCGGCAACCTGATCGGCACCTCGGCCAAGGGCCATGAGTATTTCCTCAAGCATCTGCTCGGCGCACAGAACGGTGTATTGCAGGAAGGCGGCGTGGGCAACGATTGCAAGGAAGTGAAATGGCGCGACGAAGCCCCGGCCGGCAAGCTGGATCTGATGGTGGACATCAATTTCCGCCTGAACTCCACCGGCGCCTACGCGGACATCATCCTGCCCACCGCCACCTGGTATGAGAAGCATGACCTCAACACCACGGACATGCACCCGTTCATCCACCCGCTGTGCGAGGCGGTGAGTCCGGGCTGGGAATCCAAGTCGGACTGGCAGATCTTCAAGGCGCTGGCGAAGAAGTTCTCCACCCTCGCGGCAAAACACCTGGGCGTGAAAAAGGACGTGGTGAGCCTGCCCATGCAGCACGACTCGCCGTTCGAGCTGGCCCAGCCGCTGGGCCAGGTCAAGGACTGGAAGAAGGGCGACTGCGATCCCATCCCCGGCAAGACCATGCCCATCATCAAGTTGGTGGAACGCGACTACGGCAGCACCTACAACAAGTTCATCGCCCTGGGGCCGCTGATGACCCGGCTCGGCAACAACATCAAGGGCATCGACTGGAACACGGAAGCCGAGTACGAGGAACTGAAGAAGTGCAATTACACCGTGACCGAGCCGGGCGTGTCCTACGGCATGCCCAGCCTGGAGGAGGACATCGCCGTGTGCGACGCGGTGATGCGCATGGCACCGGAAACCAACGGCGAGGTGGCACACAAGTCATGGACCGCCCTGAGCAAAAAGACCGGCATCGACCATCACCATCTCTATGCCGGCCGGCATGAGGACAAGATCACCTTCCGCGACATCGTCGCCCAGCCGCGCAAGATCATCACCGCGCCGACCTGGTCCGGCATCGAGTCCGAGCACGTGTCCTACAACGCCGGCTATACCAACATCCACGAGCACATCCCGTTCCGCACGCTGACCGGCCGCGCGCATTTCTACCAGGACCACGAGTGGATGCTGGATTTCGGCGAGGGCTTCTGCTGCTTCAAGCCGCCGGTGGACATGCAGGAGCACAAGAAGGTGCCGGCCTCCGTCACCAGCGGGCCGCATCTGGTGCTGTCGTGGATCACGCCGCACTCCAAGTGGGGCATCCACTCCAGCTACCAGGACAATCTGCGCATGCTCAACCTGTTCCGCGGCGGACCCTACTTTTGGATCGCCGAGGAGGATGCCAAATCCGTCGGCATCCAGGACAACGACTGGGTCGAGGCGGTCAACGCCAACGGCGCCACGGTGGCCCGCGCCGTGGTCTCGCAGCGCGTGCCCCGGGGCATGGCCTTGATGTACCACGCCCAGGAAAAGAACGTGAACGTGCCGGGCAGCCCGACCACGGGCAAGCGCGGCGGCATCCTCAACTCGGTGACCCGCGTGGTGGTGAAGCCCACCCACATGATTGGCGGCTACGCGCAACTGGCCTACAGCTTCAACTACTACGGGCCGGTGGGCAGCAACCGCGACGAAGTGGTGGTGGTGCGCAAGATCGAGGACCGCAACGTGGACTGGCTGGAGCGGCCGCTGACTCCCGAACGCGAGCAGCAGCGCAATCCCGTCGGCATCGGCGTCAAGTAATCGTCCAGTCGGAGAAAACCATGAAAGTCAGAGCCCAATTCGCCTTCGTCTTCAATCTGGACAAGTGCATCGGCTGCCATACCTGCTCGGTGACCTGCAAGAACGTCTGGACCAACCGCAAGGGCGCCGAATACATGTGGTTCAACAACGTCGAGTCGAAGCCCGGCATCGGTTATCCCAAGCAGTGGGAGAACCAGGAAATCTGGCGCGGCGGCTGGGAGCTGAAGAACGGCAAGCTGCAACTGAAGTCCGGCAGCAGGCTGGAGCGCCTGCTCAACATCTTCGCCAATCCGGACATGCCGGAGATCGACGACTATTACGAGCCGTTCACCTTCGATTACGCCCACCTGCAGAACGCGCCGCTGTCCGAGGCCGCGCCGACCGCCCGACCGGTGTCGCAGATCACCGGCGAGAAGATGGAGAAGATCCATTGGGGACCGAACTGGGAGGACGACCTGGCCGGTGAGTTCGAGTCGCGCGCCCGCGACCGCAACATGCACAACCTGGAGAAGGCGATCTACCGCCAGTTCGAGCACACCTTCCACATGTACCTGCCGCGCATCTGCAACCACTGCATCAATCCGGCCTGCGTGGCGGCCTGCCCGTCCGGCTCCATCTACAAGCGGGAAGAAGACGGCATCGTGCTGGTGGACCAGGACAAATGCCGCGGCTGGCGCATGTGCGTCAGCTCCTGCCCGTATAAGAAGGTGTTCTATAACTGGGAATCGGGCAAGGCGGAGAAGTGCATCGGCTGCTACCCGCGGGTGGAATCCGGCATGCCGACCGTTTGTTCGGAATCCTGTGTGGGCCGCATCCGCTACAACGGCATCATGCTGTACGACGCCGACCGCATCGAGGAACTGGCGTCCACCCAGGACCCGCGTGACCTGTACGAGGCGCACACGCGCATCTTCCTCGACCCGAACGATCCCAAGGTCATCGAGGCCGCGCGTCGGGAAGGCATCCCCGAGGACTGGATCGAAGCGGCGCGCAAGTCGCCGATCTGGAAGATGGCCATGGACTGGAAGATCGCCTTCCCCATGCACCCCGAGTTCCGCACCCTGCCCATGGTCTGGTATGTGCCGCCGCTGTCGCCGGTGCAGTCGCACATCGATCAGGCCAATCTGCCCACCGAGGCGGATGGCTGCATTCCCAAATCGGACACGCTGCGCCTGCCGGTGAAGTATCTCGCCAACCTGCTCACCGCCGGCAAGGAGGAGCCCATCCGCCTGGCGCTCAACCGCATGATCGCCATGCGCAGTTACATGCGTTCGCTGCATGTCGAGGGCGAACCGGCCACCGCGGCGCTGAAGACCGCCGGCATCGACGAAGCCACGGCGCGCGAGATGTACCGCTACATGGCCATCGCCAATCACGAGGACCGCTTCGTCATCCCCACCGGCCACCAGGAAGTCACGCTCGAGGACTTCTACGGCCATCAGGGCCAGAACGGCTTCACCTTCGGCAACGACTCCTCGCCCGGCATCTCGCCCAACTCGCTGTTCCCCGAGCGGCGCAAGGAGACCGTGGAATCGCTGGAGCCGGCGCCGTCGGCGGACGAACGCTGAAAGGAGCGCGCCATGTTCTACCGACTGCTCGCCAAACTGCTGGAATATCCCACGGCGGATCTGACCGGCGCGTTACCACAGTTGCACGCCACGCTGCGCCACGGCTTCGAGGCGGCGGAGTGGTTGGTGCTGGAACGCTTCATGCGCCATCTGGCCGATGAAGACCTGACCGAACTGCAGGCCGCCTACGTGCGCACCTTCGACCTGACGCCGGAACACGCGCTGCACCTGACCCACCACCTGTTCGGCGACGACAAGAACCGCGGCCCGGCACTGATCGACCTCGCCGAGTATTACCGCCAGTACGGCCTGGAGATCACCGCCAGCGACAGCGGCGCGCGCGAGCTGCCGGACTATCTGCCGCTGGTGCTCGAGTTCGCCGCGCAACTGGAGGCGGACGAGGCGCGGCTGTTCCTGTCGCAGTGGCGCAAGGTGCTGGAGCAGTTGGCCACCAACCTGGAACGGGCGGCCAGCCCCTACGCACCGCTGCTGCGGCTGTTGGAAAAACGCGCGCAACTGGTGCCGGTAACCGCCTGACCGCAGGCGTGCGGGAAGCCGCATCCTCGCCACCCACTGCCCGATACCCAAACTCCAAGGAGCCCATCATGGATCTTCACACCCTGCTGTTCGGCGTCTATCCCTATCTGGCGCTGACCGTGTTCGTCATCGGTAGCTGGATCCGCTTCGACCACGAGCAATACACCTGGAAGAGCGATTCCAGCCAGTTGCTGTCCAGGCAGTACATGCGTTTCGCCAGCAACGTGTTCCACATTGGCATACTCGGCATCTTCTTCGGTCACCTGATCGGCCTGCTCACCCCCCACGCGGTGTTCCTCGCGCTGGGCATTTCCGACGCAGCCCACCAGGGCATCGCCATCTTCGCCGGCGGCATCTTCGGCCTGATGGTGATCCTCGGCGGCACCATCCTCTGGCTGCGCCGCCTGTTCAATCCGCGTGTGCGCGCCGCCAGCCGCTGGATGGACATCAACATCCTGGGCTGGCTGATCCTGACCGCCTGTGTCGGCATGGCCACCATCTTCTGGTCCGTGGGTCACGCCGAACGCAATGACTATACGGTGATGCTGCGCCTGACCGAGTACGTGCAGAGCATCGTCACGCTGCAACCCAATCCGGACCTGCTGCGCGGTATCGACACGGTCTACAAGCTGCATATCTTCTTCGGCCTGTCGGTGTTCCTGTTCTTCCCCTTCACCCGGCTGGTGCACATCTGGAGCGCGCCCATCGGTTATCTCTTCCGCGCCTACCAGATCGTGCGCGCCAAGCGCACGGCCTGATCCGGCACGGCCCGTTTGCCCCCGTCGCGGTTACGGTTCCGGCCCGCCGCTTTCTCCTCTCGCAGCTGTTGCTCAGGCGGGTGGGCCGCGACGGTTTTTTTCTTCCCTGGCGGGCTTGACATCGATCAAGGCCGAATCGGTCGAGCGCGCCGACCATGGATACCCGACGAAATCACTCGACTTTGAGTCACACTGCCGCAACATCGCGTGCGGCGATACCTGTAAGGAGCCCTTATGTTGCAGACACCCCGCATCAACTATCTCGCGGAAGCGGTCGACAGCACCAGTCCTTACGCGATCTACACGCGTAGCCTGAACGTGGACGGACGCGAGGTGCTCACCGATCCGGAAGGCTACATCCTGGACATGGACGCCTGGAGCGAGGCATTCGCCGAGGCCCAGGCCGCACGCGAGGGGCTGACGCTGACCGAGGAGCATTGGCAGGTCATCCGTTTCATCCGCGACTACTACGAGGAACACAACGTGCAGGCCCAGGTGCGCGACATGGTCATGCATTTCCGCAAGGTCTGGGGCCCGGACAAAGGCACCAGCCGTTACCTGCACGACATCTTCCCGATGGGCGGTCCGCAGAAACAGGGCAATCGCGTCGCCGGCATGCGCAAGACCAAGGGGGAGCACTGACCAAGGTCAAGGCCGCCATCCCCAACCGGCGCGCATGATGCAGTCCCCTTGCAACCTCGACGGATCGACCATGGAAATCCACATCCCCGTGCACAACCACAACCGCGCCGACGGCATCTATGTCTTCGACGCGCGCGGCATCGCCAAGCGTTTCCGCCACGCCGCCATCTTCGGCGCGCTGGACGCACTGCAACCCGGCGAGCGCATGCGCTTCGTCAACGATCACGACCCGATTCCGCTGTTGCAGCAGATGCAGGCACGCTATGGCGGTCGCGTGGACATCCAGTATCGGGAGCGGGAGCCGACGCACGTCACCATCGACTTCGTCGTCCAGGGCTGACCAGGCCGGCCACGGCGCGCGCCGGGCCGCGGGAGTGGGATCACGCCGCAACCATGTTGATCTTCTTCGTCGTCGCCACGCTGCTCGCGCTGCTCGCGGGCCTGGCGCTGCCGCGCGTGATCACGGCGGCGCCGGCGTTGTGGGCGCACGTGGCGCTGGCCATGGGTGTGATGACGCTGATCACCGCCGCCATGCAACATTTCGTGCCGGTGCTGGCGCGCGTGCGCGGCGCATCCGGCTGGATCGCGCGCCTGCCGTGGCTGATGCTGGCGGCGGGCACGCTGGCCGTGACGGTGTTCGCCGGCGCCCTGCCCTGGCTGTGGCTGGCCGCGGCCGCGCTGCTCGGGCTGCTAGGCGCGGGACTGCTGCTGGCCTGGATGTGGGAGCGCGGCCAGGCGGCACTGGGTGCGCCGCATCCCGGGCTGTGGTGGTATGCCGCGGCGGTCGCCTGTCTGGCCGCGGGTCTGCTGGCAGCTTCGATGATGTCGCTGCTGCCGGCCTGGCAGGGGGCGCTGCGCGCCTTCCACATCCACATCAATCTGTACGGCTTCGTCGCGCTGACCGCGATCGGCACCTTGCAGGTGCTGATGCCCACCGCCGCCGGCGTCGGCGACCCGCGCGCCGCATCGCGCCTGCGTGCCGATCTGAAGTGGGCCCTGGCCGGCAGCCTGGCCATTGCCTTCGGTCAGGCGCTGCTGCCGCCACTGGCCTGGCTGGGTGGTGCACTGTGGGCCTGGGTGCTGGGGCACATGCTGGTGGATTGGCTGCGCCTGTTGCGCGCGCGCCTGTTCGCGCTGCATGGCAATGAACCGGTGCTGTTCGTGGCGACGTTGGGGTTCGGCGCGGCGCTGGTCGGCGCGTTGTCGGGCATGGACCACATCGGCCCGTTGACCGTGTTCCTGCCCGGATTCCTGATGCCGCTGGTCAGCGGCGCGGCCGGCCAGCTCGCACCGGTATGGCTGGCGCCGACCCGGGCGGCGCGCCACCGCGCCGGGCAGACCCGGCTGGGACGCTTCGGCGGCGTTCGTGCGCTGCTGTTCCTGTCCGCAGCGTCGTTGCCGCTGTTCGGCTACCGGTGCGCCGGCATGCCGGCCTTGACCGCGCTGTTCTGGTTCGGCATCGTCTTCGCCGTCTGGTTGTACCGGGAAGAGCCCACGCAATGACGACGTTGACGGATCGAGTCCACACCTTCGGCCAATGGCTGAAACGCAAACACGGCGAACGCGTGCACAAGATCGCGCTGGATGCCGGCTTCACCTGCCCCAACCGCGACGGCAGCAAGGGCACCGGCGGCTGCACCTTCTGCAACAACGCATCGTTCAGCCCCAACGACCGCAACACCGCGCCGCTGGGAGAGCAGCTCGCCGCCGGCCGGCGCGGCATCGCGCGGCGCACGCGCGCGCGCAAGTACCTGGCCTACTTCCAGGCGTACACCAATACCTACGCCGACGTCGCCCTGCTCAAGCGCCAGTATGACCAGGCCCTGGCCATGGAAGGCATGATCGGCCTGTCCATCGGCACGCGCCCGGATTGCGTGCCGCCGGCGGTACTGGATTTGTTGGCCGATTATCGACAACGAGGTCTTGAAGTCATCCTGGAACTGGGGCTACAGTCCGCCTTCGACGCCAGCCTGCGGCGCGTCAATCGCGGCCATGGCCTCGCCGAATACCGGGACACCTGCGTGGCCGCGCGCCGCCGCGGCATTCCGGTGTGCACCCATCTGATCATCGGCCTGCCGGGTGAGACCGCCCGCCATAACATGGAAAGCCTGGATATCGTGCTGGACATCGGCACCGACGGTTTGAAGCTGCATCCGCTGCACGTGGTGAAACATACCCTGCTCGCCAAGCAGTGGCGCCAGGGCGACTACACGCCGCTGACGCGCGCGGCGTACGTCGGCATCGCCGCCGACCTGATCGAGCGCACCCCGTGGGACATCGTCTATCACCGCGTCACCGGCACCGCGCCGGCCGAGCTGCTGCTGGCGCCCGCGTGGTGTAGCCAGAAATGGCCGGTGGTCAACGCCGTGGCGGCCGAGCTGGCGCTGCGCGGCAGCCGGCAGGGCGGCGCGCTGCCAGGCGCTGGCGCGTCATGACCCGGCCTCTGCTGGAGCTGATCTGTCCCGCCGGCAGCCTGCCGGCGCTGAAGGCCGCAGTGGACCACGGTGCCGACGGCATCTACCTGGGCCTCAAGGACAACACCAACGCGCGCAACTTCTCGGGCCTGAACTTCGACACGAAGACTTTGGCCGAGGGCATCCGGTACGCCCACGCCAAGGGCGCCAAGGTGCTGATGGCACTCAACACCTATCCGCAGCCGGCGACACTGGCGCGCTGGCACGCGGCGATCGACACCGCCGCCGCGTCCGGCATCGACGCGGCGATCCTGGCCGACCCCGGACTGATGGCCTACGCGGTGCGGCACCACCCGCAGTTGCGCCTGCATCTGTCGGTGCAGGGCTCGGCCACCAGTTACGAGGCCATCGAGTTCTACCGCGAGCGCTTCGGCATCCAACGCGCCGTACTGCCGCGCGTGCTGTCGCTGGCGCAGGTGGAGAACGTGATCACCCACACCGACGTGGAGATCGAGCTGTTCGGCTTCGGCGGCCTGTGCGTCATGGTGGAAGGCCGCTGCCTGCTGTCCTCCTACGCCTGCGGCGATTCGCCCAACACCTTCGGCGCCTGCTCGCCCGGCCACGCCGTGCGTTGGCAGCAGACGCCCGAGGGCATGGAAACGCGGCTCAACGGTGTGCTGATCGACCGCTACGCCGATCACGAGAAGGCCGGCTACCCGACGCTGTGCAAAGGCCGCTTCGCGGTCGGCGGGGAAACCTATTACGCCTTGGAGGAGCCCACCAGCCTGAACAGCCTGGAACTGCTGCCGGACATGGCGCGGCTGGGCGTGGCGGCGATCAAGATCGAAGGCCGCCAGCGCAGCCCCGCCTATGTCGCCCAGGTCACCCAGGTATGGCGCGCCGCCATCGATGCGGTCAAACGCGATGCCGGCCGCTTCAAACCGCACCCTGCGTGGATGAGCGCGCTCGACAAGGTATCCGAAGGCAGCATGCACACGCTGGGCGCCTATTACCGGCCGTGGAAATGAGGCCACGCGGGTCGCTCACGGCCGATAGCCCGATTCTTCCACGACGCCACCTGCCTTTGACACATGCGCCTCTCCCTCGGTCCCCTGCTCTACTACTGGTCGCGTGAGGACACCCTCGCGTTCTATCGCGACGCGCTCACCTGGCCTGTGGACATCATCCATCTCGGGGAGACGGTCTGCTCGCGCCGGCATCTGCTGCGTCAGGCGGACTGGCTGGAACTCGCGGAAGCGGTCGCCGCGGCGGGCAGGCAGGCGGTGCTGTCGACGCAGGCACTGATCGAGTCGGAATCCGACCTGAAAGCGCTGCGCAAGCTGATCGGCTGGGCGGCGCAATGGCGCGAAGACGGACATCCGGCCCTGCTGGTGGAAGCCAACGAGTGGGGCGCGGCGCGTCTGCTGGCGCGGGCAGGGGTGGCCTTCGTCGCCGGTCCGACCCTGAACGTCTACAACCCCGACACGCTGGCGCTGCTCGCCGACATGGGTGCGCGGCGCTGGGTGCCGCCGGTGGAGATGCCGCGTGACATGCTCATGGCGATGCGCGCGTCGCCGGCATGGCCGGCCGGCATGCAGACCGAGCTGTTCGCCTACGGCCGGCTGCCGCTGGCCTACTCGGCGCGCTGTTTCACCGCGCGGCACTACAACCTGCAGAAAGACGACTGCCAATTCCGCTGCCTGGATCATCCCGACGGTCTGACCCTGGCGACGCGCGAAGGCGAGGACTTCCTCGCGCTCAACGGCATCCAGACGCAGTCGGCGCGGGTCATGAGCCTGGCGCATCGCTGCGACGAACTGCGCGCGGCCGGCGTCGACATCCTGCGCCTGTCGCCGCAGTCCCGCCATGGCGCGCGCGTGGTCGCAGCATTCCGCGCGCTGCTGGACGGCACGCTCACGCCGGCGCAGGCGCATGACCGTCTGACGCGGCTGATGCCGGCGGCGCCGTGCGATGGCTATTGGCTGGGCGACGCCGGCATGGCCTGGCTGGCGCGCACCGTCGCGCATGACCTTACCCCCACCCCCGAGGAGCTCACGCCGTGACCCCATCCACCCTGCTGCGCGCGTTGCCGCGGCCACCCGCGCCCGATGCCCTGCCGCCGCTACTGGCGGCGATGGTCGGCCGATTGCCCAGCCGGCCGCCGTCCATGGCCTTCGCCGCCGCCGCCAATGCGCTGGCCTGGCCGGCGCTGCGCGAACTGGACTGGTCCATCGCGCGCGACCGCCGTTTCCATGTGCGCGTGCGCGACCTCGGCCTCAGCCTGTATTTCGGCGTGCGCGCCGACGGTTTCTACGCGGTGGCCGGGGGCCGTGCCGATGTGACCTTCACCGCCAGCGCGGCCGATTTCGCACGCCTCGCGCTGCGTCTGGAAGATCCCGACACGCTGTTCTTCAACCGTCGCCTGCTGATCGAAGGCGATACCGACCTCGGCCTGGCGGTGAAGAACCTGCTCGACGGCGTGGAGCTGGAAGTCGCAGCAGCCACGCTGCCTGCCGGCCTGGGCCGGGTGTTGCTGCGGCTGCGCCGGCTGGCGCTGGAGACGGGCGCCGCCTGAGCCGCGAGCGCGCCGACAGACGCGCGCGGCGCATCGCGCCGCGCATGGTGCTCAGTCGCGAAACGCCTCCACGGCGACCATCAGCCTGACCTCGTCGCCGATCAGCATGGGCGCGCCGTAGTGCATGCCAAAATCGGTGCGCCGTATCGTGGCATGCACGTCCGCGCCGCACAGCGTGCGCAAGCGCAGGAAATGGCGCGTGCAGGTGAAGTCGCGGATCTCCACGCTGAGTGGACGGGTGACACCCAACATCGTCAGCTCGCCATGGGCCGCCACCGGTTTGCCGTCGGCATAGTCGATCTGCGTGGCGACGAAACGGATCTCGGGAAACTGCGCGGTATCGAAGAAGTTGCGCCCCGGCAGCTTGCTGTTCAAACCGGCATGCCCGGTATCGGCGGAACTGGCATCGACCCGCAGTTCCACGTAGTTGCGCTCGCCGCCCGGGTCGAGCACCGCGCGACCGATGTTGCGGTTGAACTTGCCGCGCATGACCGACACGCCATGGTGGCGGATCTCGAAACTCGGGAAGGTGTGTTCGGGATCGAAGGTGTAACTGCCCGCGCTGGCGCCGGCCTGGCCGGCGGCGAACAGCAGCAGGAACGGCAACCAGGTTTTCATCGCGTCGTCTCCTCGCATCAGGGCAACAGGGTCACACGAAAGCGCACGTCGACATCGACGCCGACCACCGACGGATCCGCCCACTCGCCGGCGCCGATGCCGAAATCGGTACGTTTGAGCGGAAAGCGCCCCTCGGCCAGCCAGCCGCCGCCGGGTTGCCGCGTCAGCGCGAATGGCACGCCGACCGTGCGGGTACGCCCCTTGACGGTCAGGTTGCCCTGCGCGACATAACGGCCATCGGCCTGACGCTGGATCGCGGTCGACTCGAACACGGCGCGCGGATGCCGCGCGGTGTCGAACCACGCCGGCCGCCGCGCCTCGTCATCGCCCTCGTCCGAGCCGGTGTCCGCGCTGGCCATGTCGATCTCGACGCGGAAGCGCCCGGCCTCCGGCCGCGCCGGCTCGAACCAGAAACGCCCGGTGAAGCGGCTGAAACCGCCCTCCACCGGCACGTTCATCTGTTTCACGACGAAACGGATCTGGCTCTTGCCGTGGTCGACCTGCCAGTCACGCGCCCAGGCAGGCAGAGCCAGAGAACACATCAACAACGCATACAGGGCTTTCACAGGGCACTCCCATGTGAATGAAGGTCAGGCCGTCCAGCGTCTGCACCATGCATGGGCGGATCGAACGCTGCTGTCGATGATCGCCGGCATGCCGCGAAGTTCCCGCCTCACAACCAGCGGCGCACGCGCGCGCGATAGCGCCGGTATTCGTCGCCGAAACGCGCCTCCAGATGCGCCTCCTCGTGCGCGATCACGCCATAGCGCATGGCCACCCACACCAGCGGCGCGAGCAGCAGCGGCCAGAGGCTGTCCAACAGCAGCGTGACGCCGGCATAGACGAACCAGTCGGACAGATAGATCGGGTTGCGGCTGTAATGGAACGGGCCCTCGGTGACCAGGTTGGACGCGGCGCGATACGGGTTGACCGTGGTGTGGTGCCCCCAGATCGCGCTCAAGGCCCAGACGAAGCCGGCCAGGCCCACGCCGATCAGGCCCCAGCCGAGCGGCGATGCCAACCCGCCGACGGCCAAAGGCAGGGGATATTCGCCGTGCAGCCACCACGCCGCCACCAGCCCGGCGGCGTACACCAGTGGCGGCGGCAACAGGGTACGCGGGCGGATGGCGAGATCGCGCATGCCGGCTATTTGATGGCGATGGCCGACACCGCCCGCAGAAATTCATTGCGCAGTTGCGCGTCTTCCTGAAAACAGCCGGCGAACGCCTGCGTCACCACGCGTTCGTCGCCGCGACGGTCCTCACCCAGCAACAGGCAGAGTTGCTCCGCTTCGACGATGCACGCGGCGCCGCGCGCTTGGCCGTGCCGCATCAGGGCCTCGGCGATGTCGCGGGTCATCCATTCCTGGTAGGTGAAACGATGCCCCACCGCATCCACCAACCGGGCGATGCGGCCAAAGCCGTGCAGGCGTCCGCCCGGCACATAAGCAACATGGGCGACGCCGCGGAACGGCACCAGATGGTGCGGACAAACGCCGTGCACGGCGATGCCGCGCACCACCACCATGTCCGCCCGCGGATCGGCGAAGCCCTCACCCAGTGCCTCGCCCGGATCCAGGTCGTAACCGCCGAGCAGGCGCCGCTGCCACAGCTCGCGCACCCGCTGGGCGGTACGCGCGGTATGCGGTGCTTCCGGCGCGACGCCGCAGGCGCGCAACAGGTCGTCGACCGCGCGTTCGAAGGCAGCGGCGTCGAACCGGCCGACCCGCGGGATGCCGAGTTGGCCGGGCGGGGGGGCACCGCAGGCGTGGTTGTCGCAGGCGTCGCTCATGCTCCGGTCAACGCCAACCGCGTCGCGCAGCACCGGTCCCGGTCACTTCTGCTCGGCCGCGGGCTTGTCCAGCAGGCCGCCGTTGGCGCCTGCCGCACCGCCCGGTGTCACCGGCGTGGCTGGTTCGGCATCGGCCGCGCCCGCGTAGGCGCCGAGATACTCCACCTTGGCCTTTTCCTTCAGCGCCTTGAGCTGCTCCGCCGCCTTGTCACGCTTCTTGGCGTTGAGCAGGTAACGTTCGATCACCGGGCGCGCCTGTTCCAGACTGAGTGGCTGCGTCTGCGAATTGGCGACCACCACGACGTTGAGCGCGCCGGCGGCGCTGAAGGTCAGCGCCTGGCCATCCTTCAACTGGTGCAGACGCGGCAGCAGTTCCATGGGCAACTGCTCGGCACTCTTGCTGGACTGCCCCACGCGCGCCGGGATGCCGTTGTCCTTCAGCCATTGCACGAATTCGCCCAGGTTCTTGGCCTGACCCAGCGCCGCCTTGATCCGCTCGACGTTGTCCGGGCCGGCCTGCACGTTGATCTCCTGCAAGGCATACAGGCGACGCTCGGAGAACAGCTCCGGGTGCTTGGCGTAGTAATCGGCGATCTCCTCGTCGGTCGGCGGCGGCACGTCGGCCGTGAAGCGATCGGCGTAGGCCTGGGCGAGGATCTGCCGCCGCGCCGACTCCAGCTTGAGGCGGACCTTGGCATCGTCCTCCAGCTTCTCGGCCACTGCCTGTTGCGCCAGCAACTCCTGGTCGACCAGCGAGCGCAGCACCTGATTCGCCGCCTGCGCGGCCTGCTCGGGCGAAAGGTTGGGCAGCTTGGCCAGCTCGTGATCGAGCAGCGCCTGAGTGATCGGGGTGTCATTCACTTTGGCGGCCACGGCCTGGGCGTCGGCCTTGGGCGCGTCCGCCTTGTCGCCGCAGGCGGTCAGTGAAAAGGCCAGGGAAACGGCCAGGACGGTCAGGGGATAACGCATCGGCATGCGCATGGATGATCCTTAAACTGGAAAATGAAAAAGTCGGCTGGAGCGGCTGGCGGCATGGCTGGCCCGCCAGGACCGCGCAACTTTAATGCCAAATCGGCTCAGAGGATACCCGCAGCGTAATCCGCCAGGCGGGAACGCTCACCCCGGGCCAGCGTGACATGGCCACCATGGGCCCAGCCCTTGAAGCGGTCGACCACGTAGGTGATGCCGGAACTGCCCTCGGTCAGATAGGGGGTGTCGATCTGCGCGATGTTGCCCAGGCACACCACCTTGGTACCCGGCCCGGCGCGCGTGATCAGCGTCTTCATCTGCTTGGACGTGAGGTTCTGCGCCTCGTCGATGATCAGGAACTTGTTGATGAAGGTGCGGCCGCGCATGAAGTTCAGCGACTTCACCTTGATGCGGCTGCGGATCAGGTCCTGCGTCGCCGCCCGTCCCCATTCGCCCGCTTCCTCGTCGGTCTTGTTGAGCACGTCGAGGTTGTCCTCCAGTGCGCCCATCCACGGCGTCATCTTCTCTTCCTCGGTACCGGGCAGGAAACCGATGTCCTCGCCCACCGGCACGGTGACCCGGGTCATGATGATCTCGCTGTAGGTCTTGGCTTCCAGGATCTGCGTGAGGCCAGCGGCCAGCGTCAGCAAGGTCTTGCCGGTACCGGCCTGGCCCAGCAGCGAGACGAAATCGATGTCCGGGTCCATCAGCGCGTTGAGCGCGAAGTTCTGCTCCCGGTTGCGCGCGGTGATGCCCCAGACGTTGTTCTTGTGGTGTGTGTAATCGCGCACCGTGACCAGCGTCGCGGTGTTGCCGGCCACCTCGATCACGCGCGCCTGAAACGGATTCGGGCTTTCCTGCCAGACGAACTGGTTGACCAGCAACGACGCCGACAGCGGCCCGGTGACCCGATAGTAGGAGCGTCCGTCACGCTGCCAGGATTCCATGCCCTTGGCATGCTTGTCCCAGAAATCCTCCGGCAGTTCCAGGACGCCGGAATACAGCAGGTCGGTATCCTCCAGCACCTTGTCGTTGAAGTAATCCTCCGCCGCGATGTCGAGCGCACGCGCCTTGATACGCATGTTGATGTCCTTGGACACCAGCACCACCTGGCGCTCCGGATGCTGGCGCGCGAGATAGGCGACCACGCCGAGGATCTGGTTGTCCACCTTGCTGAACGGCAGCACGGCGGTCACATCGCTGGAAATGGGGTGCGTCTGCAGGAACAGGCGGCCGGTGGCCGCATTGTGGCTGTGCCGCGCCAACGGCGCGCCCTGGTGGATGTCGAGTTCCGTGCCGCTGACGATCTCGTCCAGGAAACGGGTGACCTGGCGCGCGTTGCGCGCCACCTCCGACATGCCTTTCTTGTTGTGATCGAGCTCCTCCAGGGTCGCCATCGGCAGATAGATGTCGTGCTCCTGGAAGCGGTACAGACAGGTGGGATCGTGCAGCAGGACGTTGGTATCGAGAACAAACAGCTTGGTGGGCTTCTTGCCGGTTTTACGCGCCATCAGGTCGGGCCCCGCGTGGATTGTGGAGGGGATTTCAAGCGAGCGAGCGCACGTACTCCAACACTTCGCGCGCATGTTGCGGCACCTTGACGCCGCGCCAGACACGCGCCACGGTGCCATCCGGGCGGATGGCGAAGGTGCTGCGCTCGACGCCGCGCACCTGTTTGCCATACAGGTTTTTCAGTTTCATGACACCGTAGGCTTCGCATACCCGCTCGTCGATATCGGCCAGCAGCGGGAACGGCAATGCGTATTTGGCGCAGAAGCCCTCATGCGACTTGATGCCGTCACGCGACACCCCGACGATCGCCCAGCCGGCCGCGCTGAAGTCAGCGTAAAAGGCAGCGAAGTCCTGGGCCTCGGTGGTGCACCCCGGCGTGTTGTCCTTGGGATAGAAGTACAGGATCAGACCCCGCCCGCGAAAATCGCTCAGGCGCAACGTCTGGCCGCCGGTGGCGGGCGCTTCGAAATCCGGAGCCGGCTGGTTTTCCATGGAGGCGAAAGACGGGCTGGAACGCGCCGATTATCCGGAGCGATCGGCCCGGCGGCAATACGCGGTTCCTGACCGAAGCTCGACGCCAGGGGAAGTGGCGGGCCACATCGGACGGCAGCACTAACTCGCTACCGTACCTAGCCGGCCAAATACTGGATCTGCTGGGGATTCTACCGGTGCGAGCATACCGGGACGCAACCCGGATTCACCAGCGCAACCCGATTTGGCGGATGCCCTCGCGTTTACCCTATCGACTCTCGTCGCTGATGCCCAGGGCCGATGAAACGGGCACCTCGAATAACGCGAGGTTTTCAGTGAACCCGACCGCCCAATGATGGCCATGACCGAATTCGGTTCGATTTCTGCGGCGAATCATCGCTTTCCACGGCGGTGTCGATCCGTTTTGCTTCCGAATCGCCCTCTACAGCGGCGATTCGGCCCACTATGGGCGTCAGAAAG
>CALEDT010000057.1 GCA_937949525.1 uncultured Burkholderiales bacterium
CTTCCGCTTCGTCCAGGCGGGCTCCGAGGTCTCGGGCCTGCTGGGCCGCATGCCGGCCACCGTCGGCTACCAGCCGACCTTGCCCAGCGAGGTGTCGGAACTGGAAGATCGCATCGTCTCCAGCCGGCTGGGCAACGTCACCTCGGTGCAGGCGGTCTACGTGCCCGCCGACGACATGACCGACCCGGCAGTAGGCGCGACCTCGCCCATCTCGACACGCGGGTGATCCTGTCACGCGCGCAGGCGGCCAAAGGCATCTACCCGGCGGTGGGCCCGCTCGGCTTGGCAAGCACCATCAAAGCCCCCGCATCTCTTCCACGCGGACATTTCTACCTTGCCGAAAGCGGACATGACGAATTTGCTCTTACACGACGCATATTGTTATTGACAACCATTCTCATTATCTATATTGTTCAGTGCTCGTATTCCCAACCAGAAGGTGCATCATGTACGCCTGTGTTTGCAAGGGTGTCACCGACCACGAAATCCGCCGTCTGGTTCCATCAAATAAGGACACCCGCTTATCCTCAACCCCCTTGCCCCCTGATTTGCCGACGATGCCCCGCGCCGCAGCCGCGCTCCCCGTTTTCCCGCAGCAGTTCGAGGTGGGGGCTGCGTTGCAGCCCCTCATCCTGCCGAATTCCCCGGCCACGCCGCCGCGCGCGCCACCCTGCCCGGCTGTTTGACCCCCTGCGGTTCCACCGCACCCGTTGACCAGCCAGCCCTCCGGAAGGGCAAGCCAGTGTTTTACCTTCTGGAGATTTTCGATGCACTCACGTTTTGCTCTCACCCTGTTGCCTCTTCTGTCCGTACTCGCCCTGCCCGCTCACGCCGACGAGAGTCTGCTCGGCTACACCACAGGCGCCGAAACCCTGCCCAAAGGTGCATCCGAAGCCTATGCGTGGATCACGCACCATGGCGACAAGCGCCGTGGCGACTATGCGCGCCAGGATCTGCGTCTGGCATATGAATACGGCGTGAGCGACAGCTTGTCCGTTTCGGGCTATCTGAACGGTTATCGCCACGACTACGGCTGCGGCACCGACGGCTGCGCAGGCCCGCTGTCCGACCCTGAAATACTCGGCAAGCTGAACCGTTTCCGCATGAGCGGTGTTTCGCTCGAAGCCAAGAAAATGCTGCTTTCGCCATACAAGGACGCGATCGGCCTGGCGCTCTACGGCGAAATCAGCTACGACACCATCGACAACATCACCGGAGAAAAGGGCAAGGGCTGGGAATTCGAAGGCAAGGTGATCTTCCAGAAACCTCTGCTCGACGACCAGCTCAGCTGGGTCACCAACCTGGAAATCGAGGCCGAGTCTTGGAAACCGAAAGGCGGCAAAACCGAATACGCCATCGCTCCAAGGCTGCGCTCCGGCGTGTCATATCGCTTCGCGCCCAAGTGGTTTGCCGGCATCGAAGGCTGGATCGACGCCGAAATCCTGAACCCGCCAGGCGGCTCTTGGGAATTCGATCACTGGGATTTGTTCGCTGGCCCGTCGATCCACTACGGCGACAAAAAATGGTGGGGCACGCTGACCATTGCGCTGCAACTTGCGGGCTCCAACGAAAGCGCGGACAACAAAACCGGGCGGCATCTGGCGGATCACGAAAAATATGAAATCCGGCTAAAGCTCGGCTACAACTTCTGAGGTTCGCCATGACGCCCTCCCCCGCCTGGCTCCTCCTGCCCGCTGCATGTTTCGCAGCCACGCCCGCGCTCGCGGTGCAATACCTCACCATCGAGGCTGCACAAAAATTGCTGTTTCCCGAAGCCAGTAGTTTTGTGTCGAAACCGGTGCGGCTCGACGAGGCACAAAAGAAGTTCGTCGAAAAATCCGCCGGCGTGCGCATGCGCTACCGCGAGCAGCCGGTGTGGCAGGCGATGGCCGGCGACACGCCCGTCGGCTGGTTCGTGCTGGACGAGGTATACGGCAAGCACGAGTTCATCACCTACGCGGTCGCGCTCGACGTCACGGGCGCGGTGCGCGGGGTGGAGATTCTCGACTACCGCGAAACCCACGGCGGCCAGATCGTCAACCCGAAGTGGCGCGCGCAGTTCGAGGGCAGGCGCCATGGCGCGAAGCTGAAACTGGACGACGACATCCAGAACATCAGCGGCGCGACGCTGTCGTGCAAGCACATCAGCGAAGGCGTGCGGCGCGTGCTGGCGCTCCACGAGGTGGCGCTGAAATGATCCTGCGGCGTGCCCAGCCCTGGCTCGGCACCCTAGTCGAAATCACTGCCGAAGGCGACGACGCGGCGACGCTCGTCGCCGCGTCCAACCGCGCGTTCGCGCGTATCGCGGCCATCCATGACGCGATGAGCTTCCAAGATGCGGAATCGGAACTGACGCGCGTCAACCGCGGCGCGCAACGCGACTGGACGGCGCTTTCGCCCGACCTCGCCGCGGTCTTCGCTGCGGCGCTCGACTTCGCCTGCGCAAGCTGCGGCCTGTTCGACCCCAGCATTGCTGGGCGGCTGGTCGCCAGCGGCCATCTGCCGCGCCATCCTGGCTTTCCGGCGCATCCGCTCACCGGCTGGCAGGCGATCGAACTCGACGGCGACCGCGTGCGCTATCGCGCGCCGCTGCTGGTCGATTTATCGGGCATCGCCAAGGGCTACGCCGTCGACGCCGCGCTCGCCAGCCTCGTCGAAGCGGGCGTGGCTGCCGCCACCGTCAACGCCGGCGGCGATCTGGCGCGCGCCGGCGCCGCTGCGGTGCCGGTGTACGCGCGCCTGCCGCAAAACCCTGGGACGAGCCTGCGGCTGGCCGAACTCGCCAACGGCGCGGCCGCCACCTCGGCCGACTATTTCCAGCCGGGGCATCTATGCCACCCGCAGACGGGCGATGCGCTGTGCAGGGCGTCGAGCGTGACCGTGTTTGCCGCCGACTGCCTGCACGCCGACGCGCTCACCAAGCCCGTCGCCGCCGATCCGGCGCGCGCGCCGGCCTTGCTTGCCCGCTACGGCGCGCAGGCGGTCCGGCTCGATGTGCACGGCGCATGGATCGGCGACGCCGACGGCTGGCGCGCGCTGCCGCTGGAGGCCGCCGCATGAAGCCGCCGGTCATACGCCTCGCGCCCGGCCACAAACGGCTCGTATACGCGGTGTTCGCCCTGTTGTGGACAAGCGGCGCGCTGTGGCTCGCGTTTCATTATTTCTTCGCGGTCGAAGGTGATTTCGGCCCAGTGCCGCATCCGCTGGAAAAATGGTGGCTGCGCCTGCACGGCCTCGCTGCCATGTTCGCGCTGGTCGCCAGCGGCTCACTCGCCACCAACCACATGCGGCTGGCGTGGGCGCAGAAAAAAAACCGCGCAACCGGCCTGCTCATGCTGGTGCTCATCACCTGGCTCGCCGCCACTGGCTACGCGCTCTATTACTTTTCCACCGACGCCAACGCCGCCTGGCTGCCGCTTCTGCACTGGGCCGCCGGGCTTGCGCTGCCGTTCGCGCTCGCCGTCCACATCGTCGCCGGCCGCCGCCGCGCGCGGCGGTGCGCGATGCCCGCACACCAACCCGCCGCACGCGCCCATGCCGCCGCGCCTTCCGTCAACGTCAGACTGAGAGCCCGCCCGTGAAATACCGGACCCTTGACTGTTGCCGCGAGTGCGAACCCTGCCGCATCACAGCGATCCACCCGCCCGCGCACGCGCGCGAGTGGGGCGACTGGCTGGCAGAGCTGGGTTTCCTGCCGGGCGAGACGGCGATGCTGATGGCGCGCGCGCCGGGCGGCGACCCGCTGGTGGTGCGGGTGGACACGTCCACCTTCGCGCTGCGCCGCGCCGAGGCGGCGTGCATCGAAGTCGTCTCGCCGGCCGACGGGCGGGCACAGGCATGAGCGGCTGTCACGCCCCGGCGCGCGGCAACGCCGGACATGCCGCCGTCGTCCACGTCCATCGCGGCGGGCCGCTGGTGGCGCTGGTGGGCAATCCCAACTGCGGCAAGACCGCGCTGTTCAACGTGCTGACCGGCAGTCGACAAAAAGTGGCGAACTATGCCGGCGTCACCGTCGAGCGCAAGGAAGGCCGCTATCTCACCGCCGCCGGCAAGCCGCTGCGCGTGCTCGACCTGCCCGGCACCTACAGCCTCAACCCGCGCTCGCCGGACGAAACAGTGACGGTCGACGTGCTCATGGGCCGCGCGCGCGGCGAGCGCCGGCCCGACCGCGTGCTCTGCGTGGTCGACGCCACCAACCTCAGACGCAGCCTGCGCCTGGTGCTGGCGGTCAAGCGCCTGGGCATACCCTGCGCGGTGGCGCTCAACATGACCGACCTGGCGGCGCGGCGTGGTATCCACGTCGATGCCGAAAAACTTGCCGCCGAGCTCGGCGTGCCGGTGGTCAAGACCGTGGCGGTCAAAAAACACGGCGTAGACGAATTGCGCGCGCTGCTCGACGCCCCCGACGACGCCTGGCGCGCCGCGACAGCGCAGGCGTCGCCGGCCAGCGCGCCGCCCGTATCGGTCGAGGCCGACCACGACAGCGTGCAGCGCATCCTCGCCCGTCTCGGGCTCGACAGCCACGCGCCGCACACGCTGTCCGACCGCATCGACCGCGTGGTGCTGCATCCGGTATACGGTATGGCCCTGTTGCTCGGCGTGCTGTTCCTCATATTCCAGGCGGTGTTCGCCTGGGCCGAGGCGCCGATGAACGCAATCGAGGCAGCCACGACGTGGATCGCTGACGGCGTCACCGCTGCGCTGCCCAACGGATGGATGCGCAGTCTGCTCGTCGACGGGGTCATCGCGGGTGCCGGCGGGGTGCTCGTCTTCCTGCCGCAGATTCTCATCCTGTTCTTCTTCATCCTGGTGCTGGAGGAATCGGGCTACCTGCCGCGTGCCGCGTTTTTGCTCGACCGCATGATGGGCAGCGTGGGCCTGTCCGGACGTTCCTTCATTCCGCTGCTCTCCAGCTTCGCCTGCGCGATTCCCGGCATCATGGCCGCGCGCACCATCGCCAACCCACGCGACCGACTCGTCACCATCATGATCGCGCCCTTGATGACCTGCTCGGCGCGGCTGCCGGTGTACGCACTCTTGATCGGCGCCTTCATTCCCCGGCGCCAGATCGCCGGCATGTTCGAGTTGCAGGGTCTGGTGCTGTTCGGCCTCTACGTCGCCGGCGTGACGAGCGCGATGGGCATCGCCTGGCTGGCCAAGCGCCTCACTACCCGCGGCCTGCCACGGCCATTGATGATGGAACTGCCGACCTACCATTGGCCGACGCCGCGCAATGTGCTGATCGGTCTATGGCAGCGCGCGGAAATCTTCCTGAAGCGCGTCGGCGGCATCATCCTCGCGCTCACCGTCGTCATGTGGTTCCTCGCCAGCTTCCCCGCGCCGCCGCCGGGCAGCACCGCGCCCGCCATCGAAACCAGCCTCGCCGGGACGCTCGGCCGCATGCTTGCCGTGGTGCTCGAACCCATCGGTTTCAACTGGCAGATCAGCATCGCGCTGGTGCCCGGCATGGCCGCGCGCGAGGTCGCCGTGTCCGCGCTCGGTACCGTCTATGCGCTGTCCGCCACCGGCGACGACACCGCGCAGGCGCTCGCCCCGCTCATCGCCCAGCAATGGAGCCTCGCCACCGCGCTCTCGCTCCTGACCTGGTTCGTCTTCGCGCCGCAATGCCTATCCACGCTCGCCACCGTCAAGCGCGAAACCGGCAGCTGGAAATGGGTGGGCGTCATGGCCGCGTATCTGTTCGGACTGGCGTGGCTCGCGTGCTATGCGGTTTATCACGGCGCCAGCGCGCTGGGCTGGGGTTGACCGCCGTTCATTCATATTCCCGATCGATCCCATCGAACCATTCCCCTTCACAGAGGGCCGGGCGGGGTGTATCGTTTATTTATTAGCATTTGCTAATAAACATTCTCCCGAAAGGGAAAACCATGTCCGAAATCGTATCCATGCCCCGCATCAACGAACGCGCGCCCGAGTTCGAGGCGCGCACCACCCACGGCGTCAGGAAGCTGTCCGATTACGAGGGCAAGTGGCCGGTGCAGTTTTCGCACCCCGCCGGCTTCACCCTGGTGTGCACCACCGAATTCATCGCTTTTGCCAGGCACGACGACTTCCAGTAGCTCAACCACGAGCTGCTCGGCCTGTCGATCGACAGCGATTACTCGCACGTGGCCTGGGTGCGCAACATCAAGGAAAAATTCGGCGTCGAGATCCCGTTCCCGATCATCGAAGACCTGTCGATGAACGTGGCGAAAGCCTACGGCATGATCCATCCGGGCGTGGCCGACACCTCGGCGGTGCGCGCGACCTTCATCATCGATCCCAAGGGCGTGCTGCGGGCGATGGTCTACTACCCGATGACCAATGGCCGCTCGATCCCCGAGTTCCTGCGTCTGGTCAGCGCTGCAGGCGTCGGACGCCAACAAGATCGCCACCCCCGAAGGCTGGCAGCCCGGCGACCAGGTGATCGTGCCGCCGCCGCAGGACGCCGCTGCCGCCGAAGCGCGCCTGGGCGAAGGTTACGAGTGTACCGACTGGTATTTCTGCGAGAAGTCGCTGTAAACCGGCGCCGCGCTTCGCATGGCGCGGCGCAGAGTGCGTTCAGGGATGGCAGGGAGTTCCCCGCCGTTTTTTGTCCCTGCTCACGACGCATATTGTTATTGACAACCATTCTCATTATTTATAATGTTCAGTGGTCGTATTCCCAACCAGAAGGTGCGTCATGTATGTCTGTCTTTGCAAGGGTGTCACCGACCACGAAATCCGCCGTCTGGTTCAACATCATGGCGTGACCACGATGCGCCAGCTGCGCGACGAACTCGGCGTGTCCACTGCATGCGGACGCTGCGCCCGCTGTGCAAAAAACGTGCTCCGCGAAGCGGTCGCCGAATGCCGCGGATATTTGACCGACG
Organism: uncultured Burkholderiales bacterium; assembly: GCA_937949525.1. Lineage (GTDB taxonomy): Bacteria > Pseudomonadota > Gammaproteobacteria > Burkholderiales > Thiobacillaceae > PFJX01. Next base: position 6,873 of record CALEDT010000057.1, read on the forward strand.
CCGGATGCGCCGCGACCGCGTGATTCCACTCGCGCGGT
>CALEDT010000058.1 GCA_937949525.1 uncultured Burkholderiales bacterium
CGTCGATCACGCCGACCTGATCCGGGAAAAGGTGAAGACGGTCGACCTCGTAGGCGCAGAGCTCTGGCAATTCAACGCCCGCGTCAGCTATCGCGGCGAGTCAACCGAGGCGGTCAACTGGGTCTGTGGCGGCACGCCGGAGTACCCGGAGAACAACACCCATTACGTGGAGCTCGGCCGTAATCTTACGGAAGAGGACGTTGTGGTTGGCCGCCGAGTCGTCGTGCTCGGCCACGGAATTGCCCAGGAGCTGTTTCCCTTTGTCGACCCCGTCGGTAAGACCGTCAAGGTGGACGGCAGCAAGTTCACCGTCCAGGGCGTCTTTGCCGAAAAGGCCTCCGCCATGGGCGGTCAGTTCGATAGCTACGTTTTGATGCCAATTTCGGTATGGACGGAGATGTATGGCACACGCGATGAGCGTGGACGGCCGCGCTCCCTCTTTATTACCGTACGGTCAAAAGCCGGAGTGCCCCTGGAAGAGGCCCTCGAAGAGACCCGTTCGGTACTGCGGGCGACCCGAGGGCTGAGCCCGCGCGACCGCGACACCTTCCACTGGTTCACCACCGACTCGCAGATTCGGGCATTCAACGATGCGTCCGCGGGAGTCAAGACGACGGCCTTCGTGCTGGGAATCGTGGCGCTGGTTGTTGCGGGAATCGGCATCATGAACATCATGCTGGTCTCGGTCACCGAGCGCACGCGCGAGATCGGTATCCGCCTGGCGGTGGGCGCGCGGCCGCGCGACATCCTGGCGCAGTTCCTGGCCGAGGCGGTGATCCTGTCCTTGGTCGGCGCGCTCGTCGGCATCGCGCTGGGTGTCGGCGGCACCATGGCGCTGGCGCACTTCGCCGGCTGGGAGGTGGTGTTGCGACCCGAGGCCATCCTGCTCGCGGTCGCCTCGGCCAGCGCGGTCGGCGTATTCTTTGGCTGGTACCCCTCGCGCAAGGCGGCGCGCATGACGCCGATCGATGCGCTGCGTTACGAATGATCCCATCGTTCATGATCCACGATGTCTCGTCTGCCCCGATTCGACCGTAACGACCTCAAACGCTGGCTGGGCGAAGCCGAACTGGCCAAGGCGCGCGATTACATCGAACGCGTCGATCACCTGGAGATCCGGCCGCCGCGCATCACCGCCAGCGTGCAGGGCACCGGTCCGTTTCCGTATCGCGTGGCGATCAACCTGGACGCGGACAAGCACGGCAACCCCCGGCTGGTGGGCGGATGCAGTTGCCCGGTCGGCTGGATGTGCAAGCACGTCGCCGCGGTCATGCTGCACCTGCTGGAGCGGCCCGCCGCGCCCGACGGCGTGCGTAGCGAAGTACTGAGCTGGCTGGAGGGCTTCGGCGAGGCCGCGCGGCCATCGCCCGAGAAGGCGCGCAAGGCCAACGCACCAGCGGCCGGCGAGGTGCTGTGCTACGCGCTGCACCCGCCCACCGACGCACGGGACGACTGGAGCGTGCGCCTGTACAAGGCCCGGCGCGATGCCCAGGGCCGGCTCAGCGGCAAGCTGACGCCCTGGAACAACGTCGAGCGCGCGCTGGTGCAGCCGCCGCGCTTCGTCGCCGATGCGGACCTGGTGATCCTGCGCGCGTTGTGGGCGCACCGCACGCGCGGTGGCTATGAACAGCGCTTTCCGCTGCGCGGCCAGGCCGGCGATGAATGCCTGCGCCTGATGCTGGCCAGCGGGCGCTTGCTGGCCGACGTCACGGACCGCCATCCGCTCGCCGCCGGCGAACCGCGTGCCGGCACGCCGGGCTGGCAACTCGACGCCGTCGGTGAAACCGTGTTCGTGTTGCAGGCCACGCCCCCCATCCAGGGCGCGCTGGCACTGCACAAAGTCTGGTACATCGACGGCGAACGGCATGAACTGGGCGAGCTGACGCTGGATGCGCCGGCGCCGGTGATCGCGCGCCTGCTGGCCCTGCCGCCGCTGAACGCGCGCGAGCTGGCGCTGGTGGCCGGTGCGCTGCGCCAGCACGCGCCGCAACTGCCGGCGCCCGCGACCCCGGCACTGCGCTCGATCGACGTGGAGCCGCGTTGTTCGTTGGCGCTCGGCACCCTGGAGGTGATCGACGCCGGCCGCTACCGGGGTTACCGCTACGGTGAACGCTTGTTCGATTTCCTGTTGCCGACCTTCCACTATGACGAGATCGTCGTGCAGCCGGGACAACGTCAGGAGTATTTCGTCACCGCGCAGGGCGAGACCGTGCATGTCCGCCGGCGCATGGACCGCGAAAACGCGCGCTTGGCCGAGCTCGCGCGGCACGGCGTCGAACCGGTGCCGGCCAATACGCTGTTCGCCACCCGGCCGCGCCCGCCCCACCTGTTCGGCCTGGAGAGCCCCGCGCACTGGCCGGCATTCATGGCCGAAGACGTGCCGGCGCTGCGGGCGGCCGGCTGGCAGGTGGAGATGGCGCCGGATTTCCGCCATCTGGTGCTGGACGTGGAGAGCTGGGACGCGCAACTGGAAGAAGACGAGGGCGGCTGGTTCAGTCTGGACATGGGCATCGTGGTCGATGGCCGGCGGCTGCCGCTCGCACCCCTGCTGTACGAATTGTTCAAACGCGACGTGCGCTGGCTCGATGCCGACAGCCTGGCGCGCATCGCGGATGACGCGCCGGTGATCCTGACCACCGCGGACGGCACCCGCCTGCGCATGCCGGCCGGCCGCATCAAGCCGCTGGCACGCACGCTGATCGACCTGTTCGACGCGCCACCCGGCGACGGGCCGCTGCGCCTGTCGCGCCTGGACGCGCCGCGCCTGGAGGAGCTGAACGAAGGTTGGCGCATCGAAGGCATGGCAGCGGTGACGCGTTTCGCGCGCGAACTGTGCCAAGCCGACGGCGTGCGTACCGTACCGCCGCCGGCCGGACTGGCGCTGACCCCCCGCCCCTACCAACTGGAAGGGCTGGCCTGGCTGCAATACCTGCGCGAACACGGCCTGGCCGGCATCCTGGCCGACGACATGGGTCTGGGCAAGACCGCGCAGACGCTGGCGCATCTGTTGCTGGAAAAGGAAGCGGGGCGCATGGACCGGCCCAGCCTGGTGGTACTGCCCACCTCGCTGATCTTCAACTGGAAACGCGAGGCGGCGCGCTTCGCCCCCGGTCTGCGCGTGCTGTCACTACACGGCCCGGAACGCGCCGAGCGCTTCGCCGACATCCCCGACCACGACGTCATCCTCACCACCTATCCGCTGTTGTGGCGTGACGAGGAAGCGCTGGCGCGGCACGACTACCACCTGCTGATCCTGGACGAGGCGCAGACCGTCAAGAACGCCGCCAGCCACGCCGCGCGCGTGGTGCGCACGCTGCGCGCGCGCCATCGCCTGTGCCTGACCGGCACGCCACTGGAAAACCACTTGGGCGAGCTGTGGGCGCAATTCGACTTCCTGCTACCCGGCTTCCTGGGGGACGCCAAATCGTTCACCAAAACCTGGCGCACGCCCATCGAGAAACATGGCGACCGGCTGCGCCGCGACCTGCTGGCGGCGCGGGTCAAACCCTTCATCCTGCGCCGGCGCAAGCAGGACGTGGCGCGCGAATTGCCGCCCAAGACCGTGATCGTGCGCAGCGTGGAACTGGAGGGCGGCCAGCGCGACCTGTACGAGACCGTGCGCAGCGCGATGGACGAAAAAGTGCGCGAAGCCATCGCCGCCCAAGGCTTCGCGCGCAGCCAGATCGTCATCCTCGACGCCCTGCTCAAGCTGCGTCAGGTCTGCTGCGATCCGCGTCTGGTGAAGCTCGACGCGGCGAAGAAGGTCAAGGAGCGCGCCAAGCTCGACCAGCTCATGGACATGCTGCCCGAACTGGTGGACGAGGGCCGGCGCATCCTGGTGTTCTCGCAGTTCACCAGCATGCTGGAACTGATCGAGCGTGAACTGGTGCGGCGGGAACTCGGCCATGTGCTGCTCACCGGCGAGACGCGCGACCGCGAGGCCGCGATCCGCCGCTTTCAGGAGGGCGAGGTGCCGATCTTCCTGATCAGCCTCAAGGCCGGCGGCGTCGGTCTCAACCTCACCGCCGCCGATACCGTGATCCATTACGATCCCTGGTGGAACCCGGCCGTGGAGAACCAGGCCACCGACCGCGCGCACCGGCTCGGCCAGGACAAGAATGTGTTCGTCTACAAGCTGGTGGTGGCCGGCAGTATCGAGGAAAAGATCCTCGCGCTGCAGGAGAAGAAGGCCGAGCTGGCCGCCGGCGTGCTGTCCGAGGACGCCGCCGCGCTGAGCAAGTTCGGCGAAGCCGACATCCAGGCGTTGCTCGCCCCGCTGCCGGTGGACGGACGCGGCTGACTTGGCCGGCGCGAAGGGCCGCATGGGTGGCGCGACGAATGGGAGTAACATGGGCCATCCCACGCGCCGGATCGAACATGCACGCTAGCCGCCACATCCTCGCCTGGGCCTGCGCCCTCGCGCTCGCCGCTCCGGCCTGGTCCCAGGAGACCCAGGCCGAAGCGGCTGCGCCGCCGGCGGCGACCGTGTCACCACCGACGCTGTCGGATCTGGGCCGTTCGCTGCGCACCTATTTCAGCGAGGAGGAGCTCGCGCTGCTGTTCGAGTACATGCGCAACTCGGTCATCGCCGCGTTCAAGGGCGAAGAGGTCTACCTGCCGCCCGACATCACCTTCAAACTGGAAGTGTTGATGGTGCGCCTGAAGAAGGAAGGCGGCCATTACATGGACAACCTGATCCGCCAGATGGAGCGCGATCTGGCGCGCAGCCTGAAGGAAAAGCTGAAACCGCCGCCGGTCCGGGACCAGCCCTACGAAGTGCCACCCTACCCGCGCCCGCTGCCGCCGCCGGTACTGCCACTGCCGCTGCCGATCACCCCGCCTCCGCCCATGCTGCCCCCGGGCGTCCCGCCAGCAACCCCGATCGAGCCATCGGCTCCGACCAACGCCCGGTAGGCGGCCGTGAAGCCGGCGAAGCCGGCGGCGAATTCGGCTGCCGTCAACGGTCGCGCCAGCAGATACCCCTGCGCGGCGAAGCCCTGCCCGCCGGCCAGGTTGTGCAGGCGAAGCAGTTGCGCCCGCGTCTCGACCCCCTCGGCCACCACGCCCATGCGCAGGCTGCGCGCCAGGCCGACGACTGCCTCCACCACTGCCGTGTCGTCGCTCTCGATGCCCAGGCCGTCGACGAAGGTCTTGTCGATCTTGAGCACGTCGACCGGAAAGCGGCGCAGGTAAGCGAGCGACGAATACCCCGTGCCGAAGTCGTCGATGGCGATGCGGCAACCCATGCGCTTGAGCCGGTGCAGCACTTCCTGGCCGCGCGCCACGTCCTCCATCACCACCGATTCGGTGATCTCCAGTTCCAGCGCGTCGCCCGGCAACGCGTGCGCCGCCAGTATCTCGGCGATGCGCTCGGCCAGTCCGTCGTGGCGGAACTGCGCGGCCGACAGGTTCACCGCCACCCGCAACGCCGGATCCAGACGCGCACGCCATTCGGCGCACTGGCGGCAGGCTTCGCGCAGCGCGAAACCACCGAGATCGGTGATCAGCCCGCTCTTCTCGGCCACCGGGATGAACCGCGCCGGGGCCACCGGGCCCAGCTCGGCCGAATTCCAGCGCAATAGCGCTTCCAGCCCGGTGACGCACCCGTCCTGAGCGAATTGCGGCTGATAGTGCAGTTCCAGTTCGCCGGCCGACAGCGCGTTGCGCAACCCGTTCTCGATGCGCAGCGTCTCGGCCACCGCCGCCGCCATGTCCTCGGTGAAGAACTGGAACGTACCGCGCCCGCGGTCCTTGGCCCGGTACATGGCCACGTCGGCATTGCGCAGCAACTGCTCGGCGCTGACGCCATCGGCCGGATAGAAGGTGATGCCGACACTGGCGCCGCAGGCGACATCGTAGCCCTGGACGCGGCACGGCGTCGCCAGAACGCGTGTGATCTCCTCGGCCATGGTCGCGGTGTTCTCCGGACCGCCGGGGTCGGGCAGCAGCAGCGCAAACTCGTCGCCGCCCAGCCGCGCCACGGTGTCCGCCTCGCGCACGCACGCGCGCAGACGGCGCGCGATCTCCACCAGCAGTTCGTCGCCGGCGGCGTGGCCCAGCGTGTCGTTGACATTCTTGAAGTTGTCGAGATCGAGAAACAGCAGGGCCAGGCTGCCGCGTTCACGCCGCGCGCGCGCCAGCCCCTGGCGCAGGCGGTCATGGAACAGGAAGCGGTTGGGCAGACCGGTCAACGTGTCGAAGTAGGCCAGATTGGCCAGGCGTTCGCGCGATTCCACCAGCTCGGACACGTCGGAGGCGATGCCGACATACAGCCGTTCGCCGGCTTCGGTATCGACGGCGTCGATGTTGATCCATTGCACGAACACCGCACCGTTTTTGCGCCGGTTGTGCATTTCCCCCTGCCAACGTCCCTCGACCAGCAGCCGTTGCCACAGTGCCCGATAGAACCCTCCATCCTGCATGCCGGACCTGAGGATGCGCGGATTTCGCCCGAGCAGCTCGGATTCGGCATAGCCGGTCATGGCGCAATAGGCCTGGTTGACGCGCACGATATTGCCGTCGCGATCGGTGACCACGATGCCCTGGTGGCTGCGATCGAACACGGTGCCGGCCAGACGCAGATCGCGCTCGCGCTGACGCAGGCTGTCGACATAACGCACGGCCAGCCAGGCCAAAGCCAGCGACAGCATGCCCACGCTGAGCAGCAGGCCGACGCGGTAACGCTCCACCCGCCGTTGTTCGGTGAGCAGCAGACGATGGTTGACGTCGGCCAGCACGGCCAGGCGCGCGCGCGCGTCACCGTGTACGATGGCCGCCAGATCGCGCTCCAGCGCCGGGCTCTCGCGCACGATGAGCTGGGCATGTCGGGTCAAGCGGCCGAGCTCCTCGCGTGCCGCATACGACAAACCCGCGGCCGGAGGCAGCGCCGGCGCCGATGCCGTGCCAACGTCGCCGCCGGGCTCGCCCAGAGCACGCATGAACAACTGCTGCGACAGCGTGGCCAGTTGCAGACGCAGGGCATTGCCGTCGGCATTCGACGGCAATGCCCGCATGAACGCCAGCGCATCGCTTTGGAAATAACGCAGCGAATTGCGCACCAGGGCATTGCGCAGCTTGAAGTCTTCCCAATGTTGCTCCAGGGATACCACCGCCTCGCGATAGCCCTGCCACGACGCGTGCAGTGCAGGCAAATTCTCGATTTCCTCGGCCAGCGCGGCCTGTTCCGCCTGAATCCGCGCCAGCCAGGCATTGCCTTCGTCATAGTTGGCGCCGATACCGTGGCGCAGGCCGATGACCAGTTCCCGCAGACGGCCATGCGCCAGCTCCAGCGCGGTGATGTGCGCGCGCACCCGTTCGTGCCGCTGTGCGTCGCCGCGCACGCCCGGCAGCAGCCAGACCACGGCCAGCACCGCAAAGACCAGCGCGACCAGCATCCACCGGCGGGTCGACAAGCGCTTCACGACGACGCCCTGCGCACGGCCGGGAGGGTGCCGGTCAGACTTTTGAGAAAAGCAATCAGCGCGGCCTTGTCCTCGGCCGACAGCGCCACGCCCAACTGGTAGCGGGCCATGATGTCCACCGCCTCCTCCAGCGTCGCGATCGATCCGTCATGGAAATACGGGGCGGTGAGCGCCACGTTGCGCAATCCGGGCACCTTGAATACGTGACGGTCCTGCTCGCGCCGGCTGACGTTGTAGCGCCCCAGATCGCTGTCGACGACGGCCCGGCCGCGGTCGGCGAAGAAGTCGCCCATGACGCCCAGGTGGGCATACATGTTGCCGCCCAGATTGACCCCCTGATGACAGGCGATGCAGCCCAGTTCGCGGAAACGTTGCCAGCCGCGCCGCGCCAGCGGACTCAGTGCCGCTTCGTCGCCGCGCAGAAAACGGTCGAACGGCGCGTCCGGGGTGATCAGACTGCGCTGGAATTCCGCCAATGCGCGCTGGATGTTTTCGGCGGTGATGCCGTCCCGCCAGATCGCGCGAAAGTCGCGCCGGTAGCGTGCATCCCGACCCAACCGACCGAGCACCTGCGCCCAGTTGGAATCCATCTCCACCGGGTTGTGCACCGGGCCGGCGACCTGTTCCTCCAGCGTCGCCGCCCGGCCGTCCCAGAACTGGCGGAAGTTGAACGCCGTGTTGAACACCGTCGGACTGTTGCGCTCGCCAACCCGGCCGTCGATACCGACTGCCAGCGGGCGTCCGTCGGTCCCCGCCTTCGACAGGTCATGGCAATTGGCGCAGGCCACCGATGCGTCGCGCGACAACCGGGTATCGTGGAACAGCCGCCGGCCCAGTTCCACTTTGCGCGCGTCGAGGGGAAGTTCGGACGGCAGCGGCATCACCGACTGACCGGTGCCCGCAGGAAACCAAACCGTGGCGGGCGCATCCCCGTCATCCGGGCGCATCCACGCCAACCAGGTTGCCCACATCAACGCCACGAGCAAGGCAACCAGCAGTGTCAACCCCTGTTTCCCGTGCAAATCCACGGCCCCAGTGAAATGAAGGGGCGAATTATCCCTCACCCGTGGGGATCATCGACCTTGGTATGGTTGTTTTTACCTAGGCTCCGCTCACTGGACCATGATCCGGCACCGCGCGCCACGGCAACGCGCGGCGCCGGCATGCCATCACAGACTGGCGGTTTCCAGTTCGAAGGCAATGGACTGGATGCCCTTGCGCGCGCACACCTCGTCCTGTTCACCGGTGGCAGCGCCGGAAACGCCCACCGCGCCGACGATGTTGCCGGCCGCCTCGATCGGGATGCCGCCGGCGGAGAACACCAGGCCATCGACCTTGCCGACCGAGAACGGCTTGGTGAAACGATCCTCCAGCGTGGACAGCGGCGCATTGAAGTTGACCGCGGTATAGGCTTTCTGCCGGCTCACCTCCAGGGTCACCCGGGGTGCCAGGGTGTCGCGCAGCACCACCATGGGATCACCGCTGCGGTCGACCACGGTGACACCGATCTGGATGCCTTCCTTGCGACATGCGGCCACCGTCGCCAGCGCGATCTTTTCCGCGGCCTCCAGGGTCAGGCGCGGAATCTTCACCACCACCGGATCGGCCTGCGCCAACAGCGGTGCGCACAACAGCGGTATCAGGGGATACAGGGCTTTCTTCATGATGTCTCCTCTCGGTTTGACGAACGTTCGGCAGCGAAAGACGGCCCGCGCAACCCGTACCGTGGCACGACCCATTGATTGCCAAAGCCCAAGGCCGCGGCTCGAACCGCCCGAGCTAGACGGGGCAACGCCGCGGCGAGTTCCCACGCATCCCGCCCCGTCGACGCGGGAATCCGATGCCGCAACCGGACGCAGCCCGGACAGGCGTCGGACCTGCCGGATCAGCGGTTTGCCCAGCGAGGCCCGCTCGCGGCATGAGGCAAAACGATACACTGGGCGCCCCTGACCGACGCCATGCTCCGCGATGAAGCTTGCCACCTGGAACGTCAACTCCCTCAAGATCCGTCTGCCGCAGTTGCTGGACTGGCTTCAAGCTGCTGCACCGGATGTGGTCTGCCTGCAGGAAACCAAGCTGGAGGATGCCCGATTCCCTCGGGCGGAGATCGAAGCCGCCGGCTGGCAGGCCGCCTTTGCCGGGCAGAAAACCTACAATGGCGTGGCCATTCTGAGCCGCGCACCGCTGGGCGACGTGCAGGTTGGCATCCCCGATTTCCCCGACGAGCAACAGCGGGTGCTGGCGGCAACGGTAGCGAACTGCCGTATCGTGTGCGTGTATGTGCCCAACGGCCAGGCACTGGATTCCGACAAGTACGCGTACAAGTTGCGCTGGCTGGACGCGCTGATCGCCTGGCTGCGCGATGAACTCACGCGCCACCCTCGCCTGGCTTTGCTGGGTGATTACAACATCGCGCCGGATGATCGCGATGTGCACGACCCGGTGGCGTGGGCGGGTCAGGTGCTGGTGTCCGAACCGGAACGGCAACGCTTTCAGGCCTTGCTGGACCTGGGCCTGAAGGACGCTTTCCGCCTGTTCGAGCAGCCGGAACAAAGCTATTCCTGGTGGGATTATCGTCAGGCGGCGTTTCGTCGCAATCTGGGACTGCGCATCGACCATATCCTGCTGTCGCCGGAACTGGCCGCGCGCTGCGTGGCATGCGAGATCGACAAGGCGCCGCGCCGATTGGAACGGCCCTCGGATCACACGCCGGTGGTAGCCACGCTGAACGCGCCGACGTGAACCAAACCCGCCGTCCCAGCGATCCAGAAACCCCATGGGTTGGCCTGACGCGGGAAGCCTAACGGGGCTTGCGGGCAATACATTTAGCGTCTAGAAAACAATTTCCGCTATATATCTAGTTGCTGTCAGGACCCCATCATGCAGGAAGCCTTGTTCCCGGAACTCGCCGAACAGACCATCTCCAGCGAAGTGCTGCTGGAGAAGTACGCCAAAGGTGAGGAAAAGACGGTAAGCGACGTGCGCATGCGCGTGGCGCGCGCACTCGCCTCGGTGGAGAAGAAGGCCGACCGCACGCGCTGGGAACGCACCTTCTTCAGCGCCATGGAGGCGGGTTTCATCCCCGCCGGGCGCATCAACTCGGCCGCCGGCACCGTGCTGCAGGCCACGCTGATCAACTGCTTCGTGCAACCGGTGGGAGACGCCATCTCCGGCGAGGCCGACGGTAAGCCGGGCATCTACGTGGCGCTGGAAGAGGCGGCGGAGACCATGCGTCGCGGCGGTGGCGTCGGTTACGACTTTTCTTCCATCCGCCCCAGGGGCGCGCTGGTCAAGGGCACGCACTCGCGCGCCAGCGGGCCGGTGTCGTACATGCGCGTGTTCGACCGTTCGTGCGAGACGGTGGAATCGGCCGGCAGCCGGCGCGGCGCGCAAATGGGCGTGATGCGCTGCGACCACCCGGACATCGAGCTGTTCATCCACGCCAAGGACCAGGGCGATCTGAAGAACTTCAACATCTCCGTGGGCCTCACCGATGCGTTCATGCAGGCGGTGGAGGCGGATGGCGAGGTGGACTTGGTGCACAAGGCCGAACCCGGCGCCGAGCAGAAGGCCGCCGGCGCCCACCGGCGCGCCGACGGCCTGTGGGTCTACCGCAGGCTGCGCGCGCGCGATCTGTGGACCCAGATCATGGCCTCCACCTACGACCACGCCGAGCCGGGCGTGTTGTTCCTGGACCGCATCAACCGCGACAACAACCTGTATTACTGCGAGCACATCGAGGCGACCAATCCGTGCGCGGAACAACCGCTCCCCCCCTACGGCTGCTGTTGCCTAGGCTCGGTCAACCTGACGCGCTTCGTGCGGCGGCCGTTCGACGCGCAGGCCGGTTTCGATTTCGAAGCGCTGGCCGCGATACTGCCGACCTGCGTGCGCGCGTTGGACAACGTGCTGGAGCTGACCGCCTGGCCGTTGCCGAAACAACGCGCCGAGGCCATGGCCAAGCGCCGGGTCGGGCTGGGCTTCACCGGCCTGGGCGATACCCTGGTCATGCTCAATTTGCGCTACGACACGCCGGCGGCGCTGGACTTCGCCAGCCGCATCGCCGCGTTCATGCGCGACCACGCCTATCGCGCCTCGGTGGCACTGGCACGGGAGCGCGGCGCTTTCCCGTTGTTCAACGCCGATCTGTACCTGGCCGGCGGCAGCTTCGCCAGCCGGCTGCCGGATGACATCAAGGCCGAGATCCGCGCGCATGGCCTGCGCAACTCGCACCTGTTGTCCATCGCGCCCACCGGCACCATTTCCCTGGCCTTCGCCGACAACGCCAGCAACGGCATCGAACCGCCGTTCTCCTGGGCCTATACGCGCAAGAAGCGCGAGGCGGACGGCGGCTGGAAGGAATACCGGGTGGAAGACCATGCCTGGCGGGTCTATCGGGAACAGGGCGGCGACGTTGACCATCTGCCCCCCGCCTTCGTCACCGCGCTGGACATCTCTGCGCGGGCGCACATGGACATGGTGGCGGCCGTGGCGCCGAACGTCGATTCCGCGATCTCGAAAACCGTGAACGTGCCGGCCGATTATCCCTACACCGATTTCGAGGGCCTGTACTTCGCCGCCTGGAAAGCCGGGCTCAAGGGCCTGGCCACCTACCGGCCCAACCAGGTGCTGGGCAGCGTGCTGTCCACCGGCACGCCGGCGGACAGTACACCGCAGGCACGCGCGCCGCAGGATTTCGAACTGTCGGACGTCAATCGCCGCATCGAGATCAAGGCCTTGCCCGCGCCAGTGCTGGACAGCCTGAAATGGCCGGGCCGGCCGCGTCTGCCCGGCGGCAATCCGGCCTGGAGTTACATGATCGAGTCGCCGGCCGGCAGTTTCGCGCTGTTCGTCGGCCACACCGAGAGCGACGGCCGCGCCTGGCCGTTCGAGGTCTGGGTCAACGGCGCCGAACAGCCGCGCGGCCTGGGCGCCGTGGCCAAGACCCTGTCCATGGACATGCGCGCCAACGACCGTGCCTGGCTCAAGCTCAAACTGGACACGCTGGCCAAGACGCGCGGCGACGATGCCTGCACCATTCCCTTCCCACCGGACGGCGAGGCGCGCCCAATGCCCAGCCTGGTCGCCGCCACCGCGCAACTGCTGCGCTGGCGGCTGGAGGAACTGGGCGCGCTCGATGCGGGCGGGCCGACGCCGGTGCTGGACGCGCTGTTCTCGCTGAAGGAACCGAAAACCGGCACCGACGGCACGCTGTCATGGACGGTGGATGTGCTCAATCCGTCCAGCGGCGACGATTTCGTACTGGGGCTGAAGGAGATCCGCCTGCCGGACGGCGTGACGCGACCATATTCGGTATGGCTGTCGGGGGAGTATCCGCGCGCGCTGGACGGTTTGTGCAAGCTGCTGTCGCTGGACATGCGTGTGATGGATCCAGCCTGGATCGGCATGAAGCTGCGCAAGCTGCTGAACTACCCGGAACCGCTGGGCGATTTCATGGCCTTCGTGCCGGGCGAATCGCGCCAGACCAACTGGCCGTCCACGGTCGCCTATGTCGCCCGGCTGATCATCCACCGCTACGCCATGCTCGGCATACTCGGCGAGGATGGCCTGCCGGTGAAGGAAATGGGCATCCTGCAGACCCCGGCGCTGCCCACCGGCCATGCCGGCGAGCGCGTCGGCGTGGTGCTGACCGGCACGGTGTGCAAGGAGTGCGGCAACGCCACCGTGATCCGCAGGGACGGCTGCGATTTCTGCACCGCCTGCGGCGCGGTCGGAGCGTGTGGCTGAGCCCGCCCGGCCCGCGCCGCAGGCGGTGGCCGCGCGCCGCCTGCGCCTGAGCGGCTACGTCCAGGGCGTGGGTTACCGGCCGTTCGTGTATCGACTGGCACATGAACTGGGCGTAGCCGGCTGGGTACAGAACGTGACCGGTGCGGTGCTGACCCATGCCGAAGGCACGGCAGACGTGCTGGCGGCGTTCGAACACGCGCTGGTGGCGCGCGCGCCCGCGATCGCACGGCCGCGGCTGACCGAGTCCGTCGCGGTGCCGGTGGCAGGGCACACGCGCTTCGTCATCCGCGACAGCGAGGCCGGCGCGCCGGACATCCACGTGCCGCCGGATTTCTTCGTCTGCGCCGACTGCCTGCGCGAACTGGCCGATCCCGGCGACCGGCGTCATCGCTATCCCTTCATCAACTGCACGCAATGCGGACCGCGCTACACGCTGATCACCGCACTGCCCTACGACCGCCCGAACACCGCCATGGCCGGCTTCCCGCTGTGCCCGGCCTGCGCGGCGGAGTACCGCGACCCCGGCAATCGCCGCTTCCATGCCGAACCACTGGCCTGCCCGGTATGCGGGCCACATCTGCGCCACGTCGCCGCCGATGGCGGCGTGACCGGCGGCGACGCCGCGGCGCTGGCCGCCGCCGTGGCCGATCTGCGCGCCGGCCGCATCGTCGCGGTCAAGGGCATCGGCGGCTATCACCTGATGTGCGATGCGGGCAACGCCCACGCGCTGGCGGCGCTGCGCGCGCGCAAGCCGCGCCCGGCGAAACCGCTGGCGGTGATGTTTCCGGATCTGGCGCAGTTGCGCGCCGCCGTGCACACCACGCCGGCACTGGAAACGCTGCTGAGCGCCCCGGCGCGGCCCATCGTGCTGTTGGACAAGCGCGCCGACGCGCCCGGCCCCAGCGACGGCGTGGCGCCCGGGCTGAACGAGATCGGCTGTTTCCTGCCCTATTCGCCGCTGCATGCATTGCTGTTGCAAGACTTCGGCGCGCCGCTGGTGGCCACGTCCGGCAACCTCAGCGGCGAGCCGGTGCTGATCGATGCCGCCGAGGCGCAGACTCGCCTGGCGCACATCGCCGACAGTTTCCTGCACCACGACCGTCCCATCGTGCGGCCGGCCGACGATCCGGTCTACCGCGTGATCGACGACCACGCGCGCCCGCTGCGCCTGGGGCGCGGCATCGCACCGCTGGAACTGACCCTGCCGGCACGTCTGACGCAGCCCGTGCTGGCACTGGGCGGCCACATGAAGAACGCACTGTGCCTGGCCTGGGACGACCGTGCGGTGCTGTCGCCTCACATCGGCGAACTGGACAACGTGCGCAGCCTGGATGTGCTGACACGTGTCGCCGAGGATCTGCAACGTCTGTACCAGGTGCGCGCCCGCACGCTGCTGCTCGACGCCCACCCCGGCTACGGTTATCACGGCTGGGCGCGCGAGCAGGGCCTGCCGACGCTGCGCGTGCGCCATCACCATGCCCATGCCTCGGCCCTGGCCTGGGAGTTCCCGCAGGTGCGCGACTGGATCGTGTTCACCTGGGATGGCGTCGGCTTGGGCGAGCACGACGAAGCCTGGGGCGGCGAAGCGTTCATCGGCCGACCCGGCGCCTGGCTGCGGCGCGCCAGCCTGCGCCGCTTCCGCCTGCCCGGCGGCGACAAGGCCGGGCGCGAACCCTGGCGCGCGGCGGCTGCGCTGCTGTGGGAAACCGGCGCCGACGCTGCTTTCGCGCCGGCGCTGGTGCGCGAAGCCTGGGCCAAGGGCATCAACACCCCGACCAGCAGTGCTGCGGGCCGGCTGTTCGACGCCGCCGCCGCGCTCACCGGCCTGTGCATGCAGGCCAGTTTCGAGGGCGAAGGACCGATGCGCCTGGAGGCCGCAGCGCAGCGCTGGCCCGAGGACGTGGCGGCGACACCGCTGCCGCTGGCCCGCGACGACGACGGCATCTGGCGCAGCGACTGGGCCCCGCTGTTGCCGCTGCTGAGCGACGGCGCCCAGCCGGTGCCGATGCGCGCCAAGGCGCTGCACATCCGTCTGGCCGATGCCCTGCTGGCGCAGGCACGGCAATTGCGCGCCGAGAGCGGCATCGGGCACGTCGGCCTGAGCGGCGGCGTGTTCCAGAACCGGCTGCTGGCGCAGCGGGTGCTGGATGGTCTGCGCACAGCCGGCTTTCAGGTGCACCTGCCCGAGCAGGTGCCGGTGAACGATGCCGGCCTCGCCCTCGGTCAGGTCATGGAATTTCTGGCACGCACGCCCGGCACCTGACGGCGTGTCGGCAGCGGCTCACGGGCTTGGACCGGAGCCCGCTCCGATGCACAATGGCCCCGTTATCCGGAGCCCGTCATGCACCAAGAAACCCGCATCCTGCTCGCCCACGGCAACGGCGGCCGTTTCATGCGCGAACTGATCGGCGCGATATTCGCCCGGCATCTCGCCAATCCCCTGCTCGACACCGATGCGGATGCCGTGCGCCTGCCGCCGCTGCGCGGCCAGAGCGTTTTGACCACGGACGGCTTCACCGTGCAGCCGCTGGAGTTTCCCGGCGGTGACCTGGGCTCGCTGGCGGTCCATGGCGTGGTCAACGACCTGGCGGTGTGCGGGGCGGAACCGCGCTACCTGACGCTGTCGGCCATCATCGAAGAGGGTCTGGAATGGGCGACGCTGGACCGGCTGATCGCCAGCTTTGCGCGCGCCGCGCGCGAGGCGGGCGCAGTGGTGGCCTGCGGTGATACCAAGGTGGTGCGCCACGGCGAGGGTGGCGGCCTGTATCTCACCGTCGCCGGCGTCGGCGAACTGATGGCGCAGACGCCGCCGTCGCCGCACCGGATCGGCGAGGGCGATGTGCTGCTGGTCTCCGGTCCGGTGGGTGACCACGGTATCGCCGTGATGCTGGCGCGCGAGCAATTCGGCCTGTCCGGCAGCCTGAAGTCGGACTCCGCCTCGGTGCTGGCGTTGACCCGCGCGGTATGGGATCTGCCCGGCCTGCACTTCATGCGCGATCCCACCCGAGGCGGCCTGGCCACCGTGGCCCATGAGATCGCGCGTGCCACCCGTTTCGGCGTGGTGCTGGAGCAGGCACGCATCCCGGTGCGCGATGCGGTGACCTCGGTGTGCGAAATGCTCGGCTACGATCCGTATTACCTGGCCTGCGAGGGACGCGTGGTGGCGGTGGCGCGCCCCGATACCGCCGATGAAGTGCTGCGCCGCTGGCATGCGCTGCCGGGCGGTGAACTGGCCACGCGCATCGGCCGCATCGAAGCCGGCAAAGCGCGCGTGACGCTGGCAACGGCACTCGGCGGCCGGCGCCTGCTGGAGGAACTGGAGGACGACCCGCTGCCGCGCATCTGCTGAAAGCGATCGGCGCCGCCCCCGAGCCCGCGCCGCCGTCGGGCGTCAGTGCGCGTCGCGGCGGACGTCGGCCTCGGCCTGGGCTTCCGCGTCGAATTCCGCACGCACCGCCTCCAGTGCGTCCTTGAGCGTCTCCTCGGGCAGATCGTTGAGACTCTCGGCCAGCAGTTCGGCCGCGTCGATGGTGTCCTGATCCTGCGGCAACGCATCGGAATCGAGGTTGGCCACCAGTACCGCGGCGGCGCCGACCACCTGCAGCAGTGTCTGGCGCTCGCCCATCATCAGCTCGATCTCCTTGCGCAACAGGCGGACTTCCTCGTCATTCAGGGCATGCACGGTCATGTTGGGGTCTCCCCTGCACAGGTGCATGGGATAATAACGCCTCTTTACCCTCCAGTCGAAACGATCGCGTGCTCCGCCCGGCACCACTCGACCCCACCCTGATCGGCCAAACCCTGCCATGGGATCTGTACACCGAGTCCGGTGTGCTGGTCGCCGGCGCCGGCAGGATCATCGCCAGCGAAGCCGATTTCCAGCGCCTGAGCGCCCGCCCCCTGTATCTGCGCGACGATGGCGCAGCCAGCGACGATACGCCGCTGCATCGGCTGGAGGCCGAGGCCGCGCGCGCCGAGACGATGCTGTACGCGCCGACGCTGCCGCAGGCACACGCGCTGTACTCCTTGGTCGACGCGCTGCTGGCGCTGGCGCGCGACGATGGTGAAGCCTGTTTCGGCTATCTGCGCCTGGTTCCCGTCACCCGCGCGGCGCTGCGCCACTGCCTCGAGGTGTTGTTCCTCGCGCATGCGGTGGCGCGCCATCTGGAATTCACCGAGCGGGAAACCTTCGCGCTCGCCGGTGCCGCCCTGACCATGCATTTGGCCGACATGGAAGCTCATGACCAGGCGCTGCGCGCGGAGCCCGTCGCCACTGCGCTGGCGCGTGCCGGCCTGGCGGAACACCCGCTGCGTGCCGCCGCGGCCCTGCGTGCGCTGGGCGTGGATGACACGCCGTGGCTGGATGCCGTGCAGCAACATCACGAAAGCATGGACGGCAGCGGCCTGCCCGCCGGCCTAGCCGGCGCCGACATCGGACTGGCCGCGCGCATCCTGCACGTCGCCGATAGCTACTGCCTGCGCATCGCCTCCAGCCATTACCGGCCGGCCACGCGCCAGCCGTTGCAGGAAACCTTCGGTGTCGAACTGCCGCGCCTGGACACCCAGATCGCCACCGTGTTGTTGCGCATCTGGGGCACGCGCCCCCCCGGTTCCCTGCTGCGCCTGCGCAACGGCGAAATCGCCGCCGTCGCCCGCGGCGTGGCCGGCGGCCATCCGCGCTTCGTGGTGAGCTTCATCGATGCGCGGCAGCGTCCCCTGGAACCGCCGCGCGAACGCGATACGCATCTGCGCACGTTCACGCCCCGCGCCGACATGCAGCCCGACCCGAACTGGACGGGCGTGAACTGGAAACGGATGTGGGGCTATTGAGCCCGGCTGCACCGACGGTTGCGGACACGGGACGGGCGGAGTCCACGCGATATCGGACTGACGCCGTTCGTGCCGCAAACCGGGCGTTTCATCGATAACCCATGGATCCCTCGCTGCTGCTGCTGTATCTCGGCCTCGGGCTGGTATCGGGTTTCATCGCCGGTCTGTTGGGTGTGGGCGGCGGGCTGATCATGGTGCCCGTGCTGTCCTGGGCGTTCCTGCAACAAGGGTACGCCCCGGAGTACAACATCCACCTGGCGCTGGCGACTTCGCTGGCGGTGATCGTGCCCACCGCGCTGTCCAGCCTGCGTGCACACCATGCGCATGGCGCGGTCGATTGGGCCGTGGTGCGCGGCCTCACGCCAGGCATCGTCGGCGGCACGCTGGCCGGCGCGCTGGCCGCGGCCTGGCTGCCGGATTTCGGTTTGAAGTCGTTCTTCACGCTGTTTCTGTTCGCGGCGGCGACACAGATGCTGTTCGGCCTGCGCCCGCGACCGACCCGTGGCCTGCCGAGGAGGCCAAGCATGACGGCGGCCGGCACCATCATCGGCCTGGTGTCGAGCTGGGTGGGTATCGGCGGCGGCACGCTCACCGTGCCTTTCCTGGTGTGGTGCAACGTCGGGTTGCGGCAGGCCATCGGCACGTCCGCCGCAGTCGGGCTGCCCATCGCCGTGGCCGGCAGCGTCGGCTACGTGGTCTCCGGGCACCTGGTGGCCGGTCTGCCACCCTGGACGCTGGGCTTCATCCACCTGCCCGCGCTCGCCGGCATCGCCTTCGGCGCCTGGATCAGCGCGCCGTTCGGCGCGCGCGCCGCGCATCGCTGGCCGGTGCCGGTGCTCAAGCGCATCTTCGCCGGCCTGTTGTACGTGCTGGGCGTACGCATGGCCTATGGACTGTTCACCGGCTGAGGCGCCAACATCCAGTTTCCCGCTTCATCGAAGCGCCATCGCGAGAGGAGTCCACCATGCGCACCATCGCCGTCATGCTGTTGTCCCTGTTCACGTTGGCGGCGCACGCCGCGGACTACGCGCGCGAGCAGCGCTGGGCCGAGGAAGTGGTACCGTCGTTGATGGTGGGCGACGCCGTGTGGCTGGAGATCGCCAGCGGCCACAAGTTTCTGACGCTGTATACCGAGGCCGGCAACGCCAAGGCCGCGGTGGTCGTCGTGCACGGCATGGGCGTGCACCCCGATTGGGGACTGATCGCGCCGTTGCGCCAGGAACTGCCGGAACAGGGTTACGCGACCCTGTCGGTACAGATGCCGGTGCTGCGCGCCGATGCCAGGGGCGAGGAATACGGCCCGGTGTTCCCCGAAGCGGTCGAGCGCCTGAAAGTGGCGGTGGACTTCCTCGCCGCCAAAGGTTATGGGCGCATCGCCCTGGTCACGCACAGCCTTGGATCACGCATGGCTGCGCGCTATCTGCAGCAGCACCCGAACGCACCGGTGGCGGCGTGGGTGGCGATCGGCCCATCGGAAGCACTGGACTACTCCCGCCTGAAGATGCCGGTGCTGGATCTGTATGGCGAAAACGACCTGCCGGGCGTGCTCAACACCGCCAAGCAGCGCGGCGCCAGCCTGCGCGGCAAGCGTGGCTCGGCACAGGTGGTCTCACCGAAGGCCGATCATTTCTTCAACGGCCGCGAGGCGCAATTGCTGGGCCACGTGCGCGAGTTTCTCGAACGGACCGTCGCGCCATGAGCGCCGCGCGCGTCGCCGACGCGCGCGGTCACACCAGATTGGCGTTCTCCAGGCCGGAACTGCCGGTGTCCTTGCCCACACTCTTGGCATGCAGCTTGATGCGCAGCCGCAGGTCGTTGAACGAATCGGCGTTGCGCAGCGCATCCTCGGCGGTGATGATGCCGATGGTATAGAGATCGAACAGCGACTGATCGAAGGTCTGCATGCCGAGATCGCGCGAACGCATCATGACGTCCTTGATCTCGTCGAGTTGGCCTTTCATGATCAGGTCGGATACCAGCGGCGAGTTGAGCAGGATTTCCACCGCCGGGATACGCCCCTTACCGTCGGTGCGCGGAATGAGGCGTTGGGAAATGATGGCGCGGAGGTTGAGCGACAGATCGAGCAGGATCTGTTCACGCCGGTCGCGCTGAAAGAAGCTCAGGATACGGTCCAGCGCTTGGTTGGCGTTGTTGGCGTGCAGCGTGGACAGGCACAGGTGGCCGGTCTCGGCGTAGGACATCGCATACTGCATGGTCTCGCGATCGCGAATCTCCCCGATCATGATCACGTCCGGTGCCTGACGCAGGGTGTTCTTCAGCGCCGACTCCCAGTCATCGGTATCCATGCCGATCTCGCGCTGGGTGACGATGCACTTGCCATGTTCGTGCACGAACTCGATTGGATCTTCGACCGTGACGATGTGCTCCTGCGCGTTCTGGTTACGGTGGCCGATCATGGCGGCCAGCGTGGTCGACTTGCCGGAGCCGGTGGCGCCCACCATGATCACCAGGCCGCGCGGCATCATGGCGATGTCCCGCATCATCGGCGGCAGATGCAGTTGATCCAGCTTGGGGATGCGCGTGTTGATGTGGCGCATGACGAAACCGGTACGTCCCTGCTGCACGAACACGTTGACCCGGAAGCGGCCGATGTGCGGGTCATAGTGTGCGAAGTTGGCCTCGTGCGTGGCCAAAAAGCCCTGCAGGTTGCGCTCGTTCATCAACGCGCGTGCATACGTGTCCGTTTCTGTCGGCGTCAGCGTCTGCTGGGTGATCGGCAAGACCTTGCCGTTCAGCTTGATCGCCGGCGGGTAGCCGGCGGTGACGAACAGGTCGGAGGCATTGCGCGACACCATCAGACGCAGCCATTCGTGGATTCTCGCCAGTGCGTCCATACCGCCTCCGCGTCCGGGGTCAGCCCGGGAACATGTCCTTGTTGACCGCCACCGCGCGCGCGTCGGACGGCGAAAGCACGTTGCGCCGCACCAGGTCGGTGAGTGCCTGATCGAGCGTCTGCATGCCCAGCGCCTGGCCGGTCTGTATGGACGAATACATCTGTGCGACCTTGCCCTCGCGGATCAGATTGCGGATGGCCGGCGTGCCCAGCATGATCTCGTGCGCGGCTACCCGGCCGGAGCCATCCTTGCGCTTCAGCAACGTCTGCGAAATCACCGCGCGCAGCGATTCCGACAGCATGGAGCGCACCATTTCCTTTTCCGCGGCTGGGAACACGTCGATGATCCGGTCGATGGTCTTGGCGGCCGAGGAGGTGTGCAGGGTGCCGAACACCAGGTGGCCGGTCTCGGCCGCGGTCAGCGCCAGGCGTATGGTTTCCAGGTCGCGCATTTCGCCCACCAGGATCACGTCCGGATCCTCGCGCAGCGCGGAGCGCAATGCCTCGGCGAAGCCGTGCGTGTGCGGTCCGACCTCGCGCTGGTTGATCAGGCACTTCTTGCTCTTGTGCACGAATTCGATGGGATCCTCGATGGTCAGGATATGGCCGAACAGCGTCTCGTTGACGTAGTCGACCATGGCCGCCAACGTGGTGGATTTGCCCGAACCGGTCGGCCCGGTCACCAACACGATGCCGCGTGGCGCATCGGCGATCTCCTTGAAGATCTTCGGCGCCTCCAGTTGCTCCAGCGTCTGCACCACGCTGGGAATGGTACGGAACACGCCGCCGGCGCCCCGTTCCTGATTGAAGGCATTGACCCGGAAACGCGCCACGTCGCGCAGTTCGAACGAGAAATCGACTTCCAGATTGGCCTCGTAGACTTTGCGCTGCGCGTCGCTCATGATGTCATAGATCATGGCCCGCACCTCCTGGTTGCTCAGCGGCGGCACGTTGATGCGACGGATGTCGCCGTGCACCCGGATCATCGGCGGCAGACCGGCGGACAGGTGCAGGTCGGAGGCCTTGTTCTTCACCGAGAAGGCGAGAAGCTCGGAAATTTCCATTATAATTCCCCGAGTTACGTGACTTTCCGAGAAAGCGCGAGGCATTATGGGGGCAATTTCCGCCGCCTTGCAAGCCTGTCGCGATCGTATCGACGGCGCCTGTTCCCGCGCCGCGCGACCGGCCGGCTGCGCGCGGCTGCTGGCGGTGAGCAAGACTTTTTCCACCGAGGCGATACGCGAGGCGCACGACGCCGGACAAACCGCGTTCGGCGAAAGCTATCTGCAGGAAGCCCTGCCCAAGCTGCACGCGCTGGCGGACCTGTCACTGGAATGGCATTTCATCGGCCCGCTGCAGAGCAACAAGACCCGCGCGGTCGCCGAACGTTTCGCCTGGGTGCATGCCATCGACCGCGAGAAGATCGCACAGCGCCTGTCCCAGCAACGCCCGGTGACATTGCCACCGCTGAACGTATGCATCCAGGTCAACCTCAGCGGTGAAACCAGCAAGCACGGCGTCGGCGCGGACCAGGCGCTGCCGTTGGCGCGCGCGCTGCTGGACCTGCCCCGACTGCGCCTGCGCGGCTTCATGACCCTGCCGGAGGCGAGCGGCGATGACGCGTTGCCGCGCGCGCGCTTTCGCACGCTGGCGCAATTGCTGGCGCGCGCGCGCAGCGAGGGCATGGCCCTGGATACCTTGTCCATGGGCATGTCGCATGACATGGAGGCGGCGATCGAGGAAGGTGCGACAATCGTGCGCGTGGGCACCGCGATCTTTGGGTCCCGCGCCGCCGGCGCGGCGGGATGACCGCGGCGCCACACCCGCCCGCCTCGTCCCGCCGGGCCGGCCGGACCGAGGCACGGCAGAGCACTCTACTGAACCGCGCATGGGGCGAACGTTTCGCGCCGGCGCCGCACAACGGGGCAGACATGACGACACTGGCATTCATCGGCGGCGGCAACATGGCCGCCGCGCTCATCGGCGGACTGTTGCAGCGCAATCGCGCCGCCGACACCATCCGCGTCGCCGAGACCGACGCCGAGCGGCGCGCCTGGCTGACGCGCGAGTTCGGGGTCATCACCTGCGAACGCGGCGCTGATGTGATGGATGCCGACGTCATCGTGCTGGCGGTCAAGCCGCAGCAACTGCCGCCGTTGCTGCGCGCGCTCCCCTACCCGCTGCCGGACCGGCTGGTCCTGTCGATCGCCGCCGGTGCACGCGCCAGCGACGTCTCCCGCTGGTTGGGCGGACACCCCAACGTGGTGCGCGCCATGCCCAACACACCGGCCCTGGTCGGCGCCGGCATCGCCGGACTGTACGCGCTGCCCGGGGTGGACGCCGCCGGTCGGAGCGCCGCCGAGCAGGTCCTGCGCGCGGTCGGCGAGGTGGTCTGGGTGGACGATGAACGCCTGATCGACGCTGTGACTGCGATTTCCGGCAGTGGACCGGCCTACGTGTTCTACTTCATCGAGGCGCTCGAACGGGCCGGCATCGACCTGGGCCTGGATGCGGACACCGCGCGCCGCCTGACCTTGCAGACTTTCTTCGGTGCCGCCGCGCTGGCCATCAAGGACGGCGCTGCACCGGCGACACTGCGCGCGCGCGTCACCTCCAAGGGCGGCACCACGGAGCGCGGGCTGCTGGCCCTGGAGGAAGGCGGTGTCGGCTATGCCATCGGCCTGGCGGCGCGCGCCGCCGCCGCTCGCGCCGCCGAGATGGGCGAGCTGCTGGGCAGGGAGTGAGCACACGACATGTTCGCCGACGCCGGTCAGTTCCTGGTACGCACCGCCTGCGATCTGCTCGCGATTGCGTTCTTCCTGCGTTTCTGGATGCAGGTCGCACGCGTGCCGTTCCACCACTCGTTCGCGCAGTTCATCGTGCGCGTCAGTGATTTCGCCGTGCGCCCGCTGCGCCGCGTGCTACCGGGCCTGCTTGGGCTGGACTGGGCGAGCCTGCTGCCCTTCCTGCTCGCCGAACTCTTCATGGTGGTGGTCACGCACTGGCTGATGGGCTTTCCCTTCGGTCAGGCCGGAAGCGGCGTGTGGCCCGGTTTTCTGCTGCTGGCCCTGGCCGCGGCGCTGCGCCTGGCGGTGTACGTGCTGATGGGCCTGATCCTGCTGCAGGCGGTGCTCAGTTGGATCAATCCGTTCTCGCCGCTGGCACCGGTGTTCTACGCCATGTCGCGTCCCATCCTGCGCCCGTTCCAACGCATCGTGCCGACCGTCAGCGGTATCGACCTGTCACCTTTGGTGGCGTTGGTCGTCATGCAACTGCTGCTGGTGGCGCCGGTGAATGCGCTGCAACGGTATGCGCACGCGCTGGCATGGGGCTGAACGCGGCTTGGCCCGACTGGCTGCGCTCGAGCACGGCGGGGACCGAGATCAGCGTGCACGTGCAGCCCGGCGCCGCGCACGATGAACTGTGCGGCACGCATGGCGGCGCCCTGAAGATCCGCGTGACCGCGCGCGCAGTCGAAGGCGGGGCGAACCGGGCCGTGTGTGAATTCCTCGCCACATGCCTTGGTTTGCCGCGCAACGAGGTTAGAATCCTGCGCGGAGAACGGTCTCGCCGGAAAACAATCCGGGTGGCACTGCCGCCCGATCAGGTAGCGTATCGGTTAACGGGGAACAGGGCATGAATTACGGTCTGGAAAGTGGCATCACCCGGTTCAAGAACCGGCGCGACCGTTTGGTCAAGGTGGTGACCGCCTACAAGGAATGGCTGGAGCACCACGCCGATGCCGCGCCCGAGCAACTGCTGCGTCTGTACGATCTCACCGAGAACCTGAAGCGCGACCGGCTGATGGTGGCCTTCGTCGCGGAATTCAGCCGCGGCAAGACCGAGCTGATCAACGCGCTGTTCTTCTCCGATTTCAAACAGCGGCTGCTGCCGTCCGACGCCGGCCGCACGACCATGTGCCCGACCGAGATCTACTACGATCTGGACGCCGAGCCCTACATCCGCCTGCTGCCCATCGAGACCCGTTTCCGCGACGACAGCATCACCGCACTCAAGCGTCAGCCGGTGGAATGGAGCACCATCAAGCTCGACGTCACCGACCCCAACGCCATGGTGAGCGCCATGAGCAAGCTGGCCGAGACCAAGGTGGTGTTCAAGGTGGAGGCGCGCGCGCTCGGGCTGTGGGACGAGAACGACCCCAACCTGAGCTACATGGTCAAGGATCAGGATCGTGTGGAGATCCCGGCCTGGCGCTACGCCATGATCAACTACCCGCACCCGCTGCTGGAATCCGGCCTGGCCATCCTCGACACCCCGGGCCTCAACGCCATGGGCGCGGAACCGGAACTGACCATCTCGGCCATTCCCAATGCGCACGCGCTGCTGTTCCTGCTGGCCACCGACACCGGGGTGACGCAGTCCGACTTCGAAATCTGGAACAAGTGGGTCTCGCGCCATGCCAGCCAGCACTACGCGGTGCTGAACAAGATCGACATGCTGTGGGACGACCTGAAGACGCCGGAGGAGATCGGCCGCACCATCCAGCGCCAGATCGAGGCCACGGCGACCCAGCTCAACATCGCCCCGTCCAGCGTCATGGCCATCTCCGCGCAGAAGGCGCTGGTGGGCAAGATCCGCGGCGATCAGGAACTGCTGCGCCGTTCCGGCATCCAGGGCCTGGAAGTCATGCTGGCGCGCGAGATCATCCCGTCGCGCGAGAAGATCATGCGCGAGTCGGTGAT
Source organism: uncultured Burkholderiales bacterium (assembly GCA_937949525.1). Classification (GTDB taxonomy): domain Bacteria; phylum Pseudomonadota; class Gammaproteobacteria; order Burkholderiales; family Thiobacillaceae; genus PFJX01. The sequence continues at coordinate 25,557 of CALEDT010000058.1, forward strand.
GCGCGAGGTCGGACCACTGCTGACCGAGACCCGCGAGACCGCGCACAACCGGCTGCAGGCCGCGCGCCAGAACCTGCTCGACCTGCAGGCGCTGTCCGGCAAGAACCAGCAGATCGTCGGCCAGATGCGGGAAAAGATGTTGCAGGACAAGCAGATCTACGACGAAACCACGCGCAATTTCAACGTCACCCGCAAGATCGTCGCGCAGCAGGGTTGGGAACTGCTGGCGCGGCTGGACGACGACCGCATGGACAAGATCATCGAGGAATCGATGATGGCGATCAGCGACTCCTGGACCACCGCCGGCCTGATCAAGGGCATGCATCTGCTGATCCGGCGCATGGGCGCCGAGTTCGACCACGCCCACCAGCAATGCGGCGGCATCAAGCAACTGCTCAATTCAGCCTATCAGCGTTTCCACGAGATCCACGGGCTGGAGCGCATGGATCCGCCCAACCTGGATCTCACCCGCTATCGCGCACGCCTGGACGAACTGATGGTGAGCACGCAGGAGTTCTGCTCCGATCCACTCAACATCATGTTGGAAAAGCGGTTCATGGTGAAGAAGTTCTACATCGCCCTGGTGACTCAGGCGCGCATCCTGTTCCAGCAGGTACGTATCGAAACCGAGACCTGGCTGCGCCTGACGCTGGACCCCATCGTCGTGCGCATCACCGAACACAAGGCGCAGCTCGAACATCGTCTGGAAAACCTGAGCAAGGTGCACGCCAACCTGGGCTCCATCCAAGAACGCAGCGCCGCGGTCAGCCGCGACATGGTCAACATCCGCGCGCAGGTCGAACAAATCGAGGAAATCGCCAAAGAGTTCTCGCTACTGACCGGAATCGCCCTGCGACCACTGGAAACCGTGGCAACGCCCAGCGCCGGCGCCACCGCCTCTACAACGGCGCGGGCGTAGGGCGCGCCGCCGTCGGCGCAGCCCGCCCTCACAACAGGATGATGTCGTACTGCTCCTGCGAGAACAGTGTCTCCACCTGCAGCGAGATCGGCTTCGCGATGAAATCGGACAATTGCGCCAGGCTCTGCGATTCCTCGTCGAGGAACAGGTCGACCACCGTCTGCGACGCGATGATGCGGAATTCCCGCGCGCTGAACTGACGCGCCTCGCGCATGATCACGCGCAGTATCTCGTAACAGATGGTCTGCGCGGTCTTGATCTGGCCGCGCCCCTGACAGGTCGGGCACGGCTCGCACAGCACCCGGGTCAGACTCTCGCGCGTGCGCTTGCGCGTCATCTCCACCAGCCCGAGTGACGTGAAACCATTGATGGTCATGCGCGTGCGGTCGCGCTGCAGGGCCTTGGACAGCGCAGCCAGCACCATCTGCTTGTGCTCCGCGCTGTCCATGTCGATGAAATCGAGAATGATGATGCCGCCCAGATTGCGCAGGCGTAGTTGCCGGGCGATCGCCTGGGCCGCTTCCAGATTGGTCTTGAATATGGTCTCGTCGAAAGTCCGGCCGCTGGTGAAGCTGCCGGTGTTGACGTCGATGGTGGTCAGCGCCTCGGTCTGATCGACGATCAGATAGCCGCCGGACTTCAGGTCCACGCGCCGGCCCAATGCCTTCTCGATCTCGTCCTCCACGCCATACAGATCGAACAGGGGTCGTTCCGCCGTGTAATGGCTGATCTTGCCGGCGACATTGCGCGTGAATTCCTCGGCAAACGCCTGCATGCGCACGTAGGTCTCGCGCGAATCGACCAGGATGCGCGCAGTCTCGGCGGTGGAGAAATCGCGCAGCACGCGATGCGCGAGATCCAGTTCCTGATAGATCGGCGCTGGCCCGGAGGCATTCTCGGAGCGTGCGCGGATGGCATCCCACAGCGTGCGCAGATAGTCGACGTCGGCCTCCAGCTCGCCGTCGTCGGCGACGTTGGCCATGGTGCGGATGATGAAACCGCCGTGCTCGTCGACTGGCAGGATGCGCGTCAGCCGCTCGCGCAGCAACTCGCGCTCGCCCTCGTCCTCGATCTTCTGCGAGATGCCGATGCGCGTCTCCTGCGGCAGATAGACCAGAAAACGCCCGGCCATGCTGATCTGCGTCGACAGGCGCGCCCCCTTGGCGCCGATCGGATCCTTGATCACCTGCACCAGGATGCTTTGGCCTTCGTGCAGCACCTTCTCGATCGGTCTCGGACTGTGATCGCAGCGCGCTTCGACGATGTCGCCGACGTGCAGGAACGCGGCGCGATCCAGACCGATGTCGACGAAGGCCGACTGCATACCGGGCAGCACCCGGCTGACCCGGCCGAGATAGACATTGCCGACCAGCCCGCGCTGGCTCGCACGCTCGATGTGCAGCTCCTGAATCTCGCCCAGGTAGATCACCGCCACGCGCGTCTCCTGCGGCGTCACGTTGATCAGAATCTCTTCGCTCATGACGGATCGAACCCCACGGAACGCAACAACTGCGCAGTCTCGAACAGCGGCAGGCCGACCACACCTGAAAAGCTGCCCTCGATCCGGCTGACGAACATCGCCGCCCGGCCCTGTATGGCGTACCCTCCCGCCTTGCCGACATACTCCGCGTGCGCCAGATAGGCCCCGATGGCCTGCTCGTCCAGCGGTGCGAAGGTCACCGCGCTCTCGCTCACCGCCAGTCCCTCACGTCCCTGATAGGCCGCCGCCACCGCCGTCAGCACGACATGGGTGCGGCCGGCATAGCGCCGCAGCATTGCGGCCGCGTCCTCGGCATCCAGCGGCTTGCCCAGCAGCAAGCCATCGACCGTCACCGTGGTATCGGCAGCCACGATCGGCCACGGCGGCAGATTGCGCGCGCCGCGTGCGCGCAGCGCGGCCGCCAGCTTCATGCGCGCCAACCGCGAGACGTACTCCGACGCAACCTCATCGGGCAGCGGCGTCTCGTCGACCTCGCAGCGGCCCGGCGCGACGCGCAGCGGCAGCACGGTCGGATCGAGACCGATCTGACGCAGCAGTTCCAACCTGCGCGGCGACTGCGATGCAAGAAACAGTAATTTCGGCATGACCGGCGAGTTTACCGTGTTACACCCGTTTCCGATGTTGAGGTGCGACACATCCCGGAGCATTGGAAAAGCGCGTTGCACCCCTTTACAAGCGCGCCAGCCCTGCATAAAATGCGCAGCTCTCGTGTGGGGGTATAGCTCAGCTGGGAGAGCGCTTGCATGGCATGCAAGAGGTCAGCGGTTCGATCCCGCTTACCTCCACCACAGGATCGAGAAAGGCCGGGAAACCGGGCTTTCGGCCTCACAAGTCCCTATCGTCTAGAGGCCTAGGACATCGCCCTTTCACGGCGGTAACCGGGGTTCGAATCCCCGTGGGGACGCCAGAACAAAAGCTGGCATATGAAGGGCCTACGGAAGCGTAGGCCCTTTTTCTTTCATCCGGTGGCTGTCAACGGCTGACGGCCCGTTCCTCGAGCCTCTCCCCGAGTGTTCCAGGTACCGATGCGGTCGGGTTTGCCCGACAGGGCAGGTATCCGGCGCCGTCTTGACGCGCAAGCGAAATGGTGGGCCCAGCAGGACTTGAACCTGCAACCAACGGATTATGAGTCCGCTGCTCTAACCGATTGAGCTATAGGCCCGCTTGTGCCTGAATGATGGAACGCAAGGCGGGTCGACCGGTGGATTTCACTCCCTGCCGCCACCAACCGCATGACGGATCCGGCGCGGCGACGGCTGTGCCCCGCCGTGTGCACGTCAATCCAGAAAGCTACGCAGCCGTTCGGAACGCGAAGGATGACGCAGCTTGCGCAGCGCCTTGGCTTCGATCTGGCGGATACGCTCGCGCGTCACGTCGAACTGCTTGCCCACTTCCTCCAGCGTGTGATCGGTGTTCATCTCGATACCGAAACGCATGCGCAGCACCTTGGCCTCGCGCGGGGTCAGGCTGTCGAGTATCTCCTGCGTGACGTACTGCAGGCTGCTGTACATCGCCGCCTCCGCCGGCGCCAGCGTGGCGGAGTCCTCGATGAAGTCGCCCAGATGCGAGTCCTCGTCGTCGCCGATGGGTGTCTCCATGGAAATCGGCTCCTTGGAGATCTTCATGATCTTGCGGATCTTGTCCTCCGGCATCTCCATCTTTTCCGCCAGCGTCGCCGGGTCGGGCTCCACGCCGGTCTCCTGCAAAATCTGCCGGCTGATGCGGTTCATCTTGTTGATGGTCTCGATCATGTGCACCGGGATGCGGATGGTGCGCGCCTGATCGGCGATGGAGCGGGTGATGGCCTGCCGGATCCACCAGGTGGCATAGGTCGAGAACTTGTAGCCGCGCCGGTATTCGAACTTGTCCACCGCTTTCATCAGACCGATGTTGCCCTCCTGGATGAGGTCCAGGAACTGCAGGCCGCGGTTAGTGTACTTCTTGGCGATGGAGATCACCAGGCGCAGGTTGGCCTCGATCATCTCGCGTTTGGCGCGGCGCGCCTTGGCCTCGCCCGTGGACATCTTCTTGTTGATGTCCTTGAGCTCCTTGACCGGCAGCCCGACCCGGCGTTGCAGTTCACGCAACCGGCTTTGGTGCTCGGTGATGTCGTACTGGTAGCGCGCCAACTGCTCGACATGGGGACCGCTGCCGGCGAGTTCGCGCGCCAGCCATTCGTCGTCGCCCTCCAGGCCGGGGAAGGTCTTGATGAAATGCGCGCGTGGCATGCCGGCCTTGGTCACCGCCAGGTCCATGATGGCGCGCTCGTGACCACGCACTTCCTCGACAATGTTGCGGACCGTTTCGCACAGGTTGTCGACTTGGCGCGCGGTGAAGCGGATGCCCATCAGGTGGTTGGACAGTTCCTGCTGCAATTTCTGGTACTGCGCGCTCGCCAGACCATGCTTGGCCAACGCCGTCTTCATGCGGTCGTGACACTTGCGGATGGCGGCGAAGCGCTCCAGTGCGTCGGCGCGCAATTGCGCGAGGTTGGCGGCGTTGATCGCAGCACCGCCATCGTCTTCGTCGTCATCCTCGTCGTCCGTGACCACCTCTTCGGCGGCGCTCTCTATGACGATGTCCTCACCGGCGCTGTCCATCAGGCCATCGACCAGTTCGTCGATCTTCAACTCGTCACGGTCGACCTTGTCGACCATTTCGAGGATCTGGGCAATGGTCAGCGGGCAGGCGGAGATCGCCATGACCATGTGCTTCAAGCCCTCCTCGATGCGCTTGGCAATCTCGATCTCACCCTCGCGGGTAAGCAGATCCTTGGTACCCATCTCGCGCATGTACATGCGCACCGGATCGGTGGTGCGGCCGAATTCGGCATCGACACTGGACAGCGCGGCCTCGGCCTCCTCCACGGCGTCCTCGTCGGCCACCGGCGCTGGCGTCTCGGACATCAGCAGTTCTTCGGCGGCGGGCGCCTGATCGAACACCTGGATGCCCATGTCGTTGATCATGCTGATCACGCTCTCGATCTGCTCGGCGTCGAGCATCTCGTCCGGCAGGTGATCGTTGACCTCGGCATAGGTCAGGTAACCACGCTCCTTGCCGAGCATGATCAGATTCTTCAGCAACGTGCGGCGGGTCTCGACATCCGCCTTCAAGTTCTCCGGCGCAATCGCCGCGACCGGTGGCGCGACCTTGGCGGACGCATCTTTCTTCTTAGCCGCCTTCTTGGGCGCGTCCCGGCCCGCCGATGCGCCACGCGGGGAAGTCTTGGTTACCATCGCTCGAAGATCTCCAGTGAGAATCTGCGGAAAAACGCGTAATTATACACGACAGACATGATCGGGGTTGGGCGCCCGAGACGCCGGGGCACGCGCCCCATGCAGCGTCGTGACTGTGTGAGCGTGACGCGCAACGTCACCGGGTTCCGCCCGGGCTGACATGCTTGGCGCTCCACGGACTTGGACACGCAAGCGTCAACCCGGTTTCCCCGCGGCCAGCGCCTTGAGCCGGGCCTTGTCCTCGTCCGTCAGCCCCGCCAATCCGCGCCCCGCCAGTCGCTCGAGTTCGGTACGCGCAGCCAGCGCGCGCAGACCGTTCAGGGCGCCCTGGAACTCGGCTTCGGCCACCTCGGGGCTGCTCCATTCCAGCGTGCCGGCGTTGGCGCTCTCCAATACGTCCAGCTCAGGCCGACCAGCAAAGTGATGCAGGATGAGGGCACGCGTCATTTCCGGGTGTTCGCGCAGCAACGCCACGACGGCATCCAGCGCGGCCGCGTCGGCGTCGTCGCCCCTGGGCAGTTCACCCAGCAACCGCGCGCGCGCCGGATCGTCCAGCACCCCTTGCAGCAACACACGCCATAGCGACGGTCTCGCCCCGGCGCGAACGCGCGCCGGAGCCGGCGCGCGTTCGCGCCGGGGCCTAACCATGCCGGACGAAGCGCCTTGGCCGGGTTCCCGGGTGAGGCCGGTGAGCGCCGCCAGACGCTGGCGCAGCGCACGCGCCAACAGGGGCGCCTCGGTGAGACGGGCGAGCAACGGCCGCGCATCCGTGGCGAGGCGCACCCTGCCCTCGTCGGAACCGGCGTCGACACGCGCAGTCAGCTCGGCAAACAGAAAATCCGACAGCGGCATGGCCGCATCGCACAGGCGACGGAATGCATCGGCGCCCTGCGCGCGCACGTAGCTGTCGGGATCCTCGCCCTCCGGCAGAAACAGGAAAGCCAGCAGCTTGCCGTCACGCGCCTGCGGCAGACAGTTCTCCAACGCGCGCCAGGCCGCCTTGCGACCGGCGGCATCACCGTCGAACGCGAAGATCACGGCATTGGCCAGACGCAACAGACGCGCCACCTGATCCGGGGTGATGGCGGTGCCGAGCGTGGCGACGGCATGGTCGAAGCCGTGCTGGTCCAGCATGACCACGTCCATGTAACCCTCCACCACCACCACGCGGTCGTCGCGTTGAATAGCCCGGCGGTGTTCGTACAGGCCGTACAGTTCGCGGCCCTTGTGATACAGGGGCGTCTCCGGCGAGTTGAGATACTTGGGTTCTCCCTGGCCGAGCACCCGACCGCCGAATGCGATCACGCGGCCGCGCTCGTCGCGGATCGGAAACATCACGCGGTCGCGGAAGCGGTCGTAGCGCTTGTCGGTATGCTCGATCACCAGGCCGGCCTCGACCAGCAGGGGATCGTCGTAACGGGCGAACGCCTGCGCCAGCCCACGCCAATCGTCGGCGGCGTAACCCAGGCCGAAGCGCGCCGCCGTCTCGCCGCTCAGGCCGCGCCGCTTCAGGTAAGCGATCGCGTGGTCGGCATTTCTGAGCGCCTGACGGTAATGGCGCGCGGCAACCTCCATGCACTGGAACAACTGGTCGCGCCGGCTTTCGACATCCGGCGAGCGGCGCATGCCGTCATCCGGCACCTGCAGGCCGGCCTGACCGGCGAGCTCCTTCACCGCGTCGACGAAGCCGTAACCGGCGTGTTCCATCAGAAAGGTGATGGCGGTACCATGCGCGCCACAACCGAAACAGTGATAGAACTGTTTGCTCGGGCTGACCGTGAACGACGGTGTCTTTTCGTTGTGGAAGGGACAACGCGCCTGATAGTTGGCGCCGGCCTTCTTCAGGGGCACATAACGTTCGATCACCGCGACGATGTCACTGCGGTCGAGCACCTGCTGGATGAAGTCCTGCGGAATCATGCAGCGACGATTCCACGTCGCCAGCGCCGCGTCAACGTGCGCGGCGCGGCAGGCCTCAGGTGCCGGTCAGCGCCGTTTTGACGCGCGCCGACACGTCGGTCATGTCGGCGCGACCGGCCAGGTGCGGCTTCAACCAGGCCATCACCCGACCCATGTCGCGCGCGCCGGCGGCAGCGGTGTCGGCCAGCGCCTGGCGCACGAGCGCGTCGATCTCGGCGTCGGTCAGCCGCTGCGGCAGATAGGCCGACAACAAGTCCGCCTCGAACTGCTCCTGTTCGGCCAGATCGTGCCGGCCGGCGGCGAGGTATTGCGCATGGCTGTCACGGCGCTGCTTGATCAGCTTGTCCACCACCGCGACCACGCCCGCATCGCCCAGTTCGGCGCGCTCGTCAATCTCGCGCTGCTTGACGGCGGCCAACAGCAAACGGATCGCGGCCAGACGCGCGCCATCCTTGGCACGCATGGCGGCCTTCATGTCATCGGTGATGCGTTGTTTGAGGGTCATGCAACCCGCGCCCGGACGGGCGCCATGCGGACGTTCAGTACAGCTTGGGCGGCAGCGTCTGGCTGCGCAGGCGCTTGTGGTGGCGCTTGATCGCAGCGGCGAGCTTGCGCTTGCGCTCTTGCGTCGGCTTCTCGTAGAACTCCCGTGCGCGCAGTTCGGTGAGCAGGCCGGTTTTCTCGATGGTGCGCTTGAAGCGGCGCATGGCCACTTCGAAGGGTTCGTTTTCCTTGACGCGAACGCTGGGCATGTATCGTCCTGGTGAGGGGTATGAGAAAGATCGCGGATTCTATACCGCGACTGATGATGGTTTCAATACAATCACGCCATCGCCGCATCACGTGTCGAGCAAGGCGCCGACAAGTACCGCATGATCGTCCTGGGCATCGAATCCTCCTGCGATGAAACCGGCCTGGCGCTATATGACACCCAGCGCGGCCTGCGCGCGCATGCCTTGCATACGCAGGCGGCAATGCACGCCGAGTACGGCGGCGTGGTGCCCGAGCTGGCCTCGCGCGATCACATTCGCCGGGTCGTGCCGCTGACCCGCACGGTGCTGCACGAGGCGGGGATCACGGCGACCGAGCTCGACGCCATCGCCTACACGCGCGGTCCCGGCTTGGCCGGCGCGCTGCTGGTCGGCGCGGCGTATGCCAATGCGCTGGCGGCGGCGCTGCGCGTGCCGGCAGTGGGCGTACATCATCTGGAAGGCCATCTGCTCTCGCCGCTGCTGGCCACTCCGCGTCCGGATTTCCCGTTCGCCGCGTTGCTGGTGTCCGGTGGCCACACGCAATTGATGCGCGTGGACGGCGTCGGACGTTACCGAATGCTGGGCGAGACACTGGACGACGCCGCCGGCGAGGCGTTCGACAAGACCGCGCAACTGCTCGGCCTGGGCTATCCCGGTGGGCCGGCGCTGGCGCGCCTGGCCGAACACGGCCAAGCCTATCGCTACACGCTGCCCCGACCGATGCTGGCTTCCGGCGATCTGGACTTCAGTTTCTCCGGACTGAAGACCGCGGTACTGACCCTGGCGCGCAAGCAGGGCGAGGACGCGCGCGCGGACATCGCGGCCGCGTTCCAGGTGGCGGTGGTGGACGTGCTCGCCGGCAAGTGTCTGGCGGCGCTGCGCGCCACCGGGCTTGACACGCTGGTGGTGGCGGGTGGCGTCGGCGCCAACCGCGCGCTGCGCGCACGCCTGGATGCCGAGGCCGCGTTGCACGGTCATCGCGTGTTCTACCCGCCACTGGAACTGTGCACCGACAACGGCGCGATGATCGCCTATGCCGGCGCGCAGCGGCTGGCGGCGGGCGCCACGGCGGCGGACGGCCGTTTCGACGTGCGCCCACGCTGGGCGCTGGAGGATCTGGGCGGCTGACGGCATCGCGCTGGCGTCGGCCTGGTAGCGGAGCTGCGCGGGCCGGCCATCCGACGGGCTGCGTTCTCAACGACGCGGCACGATATCCAGGTGCACGTCGAAATACTCCGCCAGCCACTCCAGCACGTACTCCGGAAACGCCAGCGCCAGACCCAGCACTGCCAGCAGCAGCAGCACCATCAACGTGGAGAAGATGCTGGTGGGGCGCAGCCAGCCCCAGTAGCGCGCGGCGAGGAACACCATGTCCTTGCGATGCTCGGTCATGCGCAACCAGCCTCGGACCAGACTCACCGCCAGCCACACGCCGTAGCCGCCGGCGAGCGAGGCGAGCACGACGCGGAACACGGTGAGCAGATCCCACTCCTGTATGCCCTTGTAGAACAGCGACACCGCACCGACGCCGAGCGCCGCGGCGGTGGCCAGCACGATGTTGAGCAGCAGGCGGCGGCGTTCGCGCGCCAGATCGCGCTGACGCTCGATGAAGAAGTTGTCGATCTCGCGCTTGAGGTATTCGGTCTTGTCCTCCACCAGCCCGGCGATCTCGCGACGCATCGCGGCGATACGGTCGTCCAGCACCACGGACAGGCGGTCGGCCGCGTAATCCACCAGTTCGCGCACGTCATCCTTGGTCAGACTGCGTTGGCTGTGCAGCTCCTGGGAAATCTTCTCCAGCTTCTCGTCGATCGCCTGGCTGGCCCCGGCGACCACGTCGCGCATCTCCTCGCCCGCCTGGCGCACGCCAATGCGCACCACCTCGCCCAGCTTGTCCCCGGCCTTCTCGATCGCGGCCTCGGACGCGGCGGTGAGACTGCCACGGGCGTAGTCGATGGTTTTCTCGAACATGTCAGCGTTTCTTGAACGCGCGCTCCTCGCCGCTCATCAGTTTGCGGATGTTGCGGTGATGACGCGCCAGCACCAGCAGCGACAGCAAGGCCAGCAGCCCGGCCAGCAACCATGCGTCCGGACCCTGGCGCAACAGGTAATAGCCGTACACCGGCGCCAGTGCGGCGGCGGTCAGCGCGGACAGCGAGGAAATTCGCGTCAGCGCGAACACTGCCAGCCAGGTCAGCACGGCCAGTCCGCCCAGACGCCAATCCAATGCCAGCAGCACGCCCAGCGCGGTGGCCACGCCTTTGCCGCCTTTGAAGCCGAAAAACAACGGGAACAGATGGCCTAGGAAAGCAGCCAACGCGGCCAGATACGGCACGTGGGCGGGCAGCCCATAGCGCGCCGTCGCCCACAACGCCAACAGCACGGCCAGATAGCCCTTGAGCGCGTCGCCGAAAAGGGTCAGTGCGGCGGCGGATTTGCGCCCGGTGCGCAACATGTTGGTCGCGCCGGGGTTGCCGGAACCGTGGCTGCGTGGATCGGGCAGGCCGTACAGGCGCGCCACCGGGATGGCGAAGGCGACCGAGCCGAGCAGATAGGCGGCGATCAGGATCAGCGTGGTTTCAATCATTTGCGTAGAATGCCGGCCTTTTCAGCACGCCGCGCGCGGCGCATGGTCATGGACATCTTGTTCCTGCGGGATTTCCGCCTGGAAATGATTATCGGGCTGTACGAATGGGAGCGCAAAGCGCCACAACCGGTCATGATCGATCTGGAAATCGGCCTGTATGACCACAAGGCCGGCCATACCGACAACATCGCCGACACCATCGACTATGGCAAGGTCGCCGCGCGTATCCAGAACGTGGTGACGGCGCGCGAGATCCACCTGGTGGAAACCCTGGGCGAACTGATCGCCGACCTGGTGCGCGGCGAGTTCGGCGCGCCGTGGGTGCGGGTCACCGTGCGCAAGCTGGCGATCCTGCGGGGTGTGGCCGAACTGGGCATCGTCATCGAGCGCGGCTCGCGGCTCTGATGCGTTTCAGACCGGGCGGCGCGCCACCATCAGGAACACCGGGTAGGCGCGTTCGCCGTCGTCGCGCGCCTTGACGATCTCGAACACGGTCTGGAAGACAACGTCTGCGAAGCCGACCGCTTCGGTCGTTCGCGCCAGCGCGTCGCGCTCGAAACCGTGGTGCACGTCCACCTCCGCGCCGTGAAAGCTGCCGTCCTCGGCATCCAGGTCGGCGATGCACAGCCAGCCGCCGGGCGTCAGCAGGCGATGGAAGGCGGTGAGGATGGCCGCGGTGTCCGGCACGTGATGCAGCGTCATCGCGGAATAGATCAGGTCGTAACGTTCGTCTGGCGCGGCGCCGGTGCTCAAATCCATCCGGCGCGTGCGCATGTGGCCGATGCCCGCTGCGCGGATCTTCTCCTCGGCGACGGCCAGCATGCCGGGCGAGGTGTCCTTGAGCACGATGTCGCCGAGACGGTCGCGCAGCGCGAAGCTCAGCAGGCCGGTGCCGCTGCCATAGTCGAGCGCGCGCATGTCCGCGCGCAGCGGCACGCTGGCGGCGATGGCGGCGGCGATGCGCTCGGCTCGCGCCTGGAATACCGGGTTCTCGTCCCAGCGGCGGGCGACGGCATCGAAGTGATCGGCGTCCAGCCGGACCTTGGCGCTCATCGCTTGCCGCCCAGCAGCGAACCCAGCACGCCGCGGATGATGGCGCGGCCGACCTGGCTGCCGACCGAGCGCGCGGCGCTCTTGGCCATGGCCTCCACCACGCCCTCGCGGCGCGCGCCGCGAGGGCCCGGCGCGCCGCCGAACAGGCCATCGAGCAAGCCACCGGACGAGGCCCCGGCGTTCTGCTGGGTCGCCGCCTGCCGTGCAGCCTGGTCGGCGCGCGCCTTCAGCACCTCGTAGGCGGATTCGCGGTCGACCGCTTCGTCGTATACGCCGGCCACCAGCGAATCGCGCAGCAGCTGACGCCGTTGGTCCGCATCGATCGGGCCGATCTGCGCCTGCGGCGGCACGATGTAGGCGCGCTCGACCACGTGCGGGCGGCCCTTGTCGTCGAGCAGCGACACCAGCGCCTCGCCCACGCCCAGCTCGGTGATCACCGCCGCCTCGTCCAGTTTGGGGTTGTCGCGCATGGTGTCGGCCGCCGCCTTGACCGCGCGCTGGTCGCGCGGCGAGAACGCGCGCAACGCATGCTGCACGCGGTTGCCGAGCTGGCCCAGCACCTTGTCCGGCACGTCGGCCGGATTCTGCGTGACGAAATAGACACCGACACCCTTGGAGCGGATCAGCCGCACCACCTGCTCGATCTTGTCGACCAGGGCCGGCGGCGCGTCGCTGAACAGCAGGTGGGCCTCGTCGAAGAAGAACACCAGCCGGGGCTTGTCCAGATCGCCCACCTCGGGCAGGTTCTCGAACAGTTCGGCCAGCAGCCACAGCAGCAGCGTGCCGTACAGTTTGGGCGACTGCATCAGGCGGTCGGCGGCGAGGATGTTGACCACGCCCTTGCCGTCCACGCTCTGCATCAGGTCGGCGATGTCCAGCATCGGTTCGCCGAACAGCCGGTCGCCGCCCTGTGTCTCCAGCGCCAGCAGACCGCGTTGGATGGCGCCGATGCTGGCGGCGGAGACGTTGCCGTATTCCGTGGTCAGCGTCTTCGCGTTGTCGCCGACGTATTGCAGCATGGCGCGCAGATCCTTGAGATCGAGCAGCAGCAGGCCGTTGTCGTCGGCAACTTTGAACACCAGGTTGAGCACGCCGGTCTGGGTCTCATTGAGTTGCAGCATGCGCGCCAGCAGCAGCGGCCCCATGTCGGAGATGGTCGCGCGCAGCGGGTGGCCCTGTTCGCCGAACACGTCCCAGAAGGTCACCGGGAAGCCCTGCGGACGATGCTCGGTCAGACCGAGCTGCGCCACGCGTTCGGCCACCTTGGCGTTGCCGCCGCCCGGACGGCAGATGCCGGACAGATCCCCCTTGATGTCCGACATGAAGCAGGGCACGCCGATGGCGGAGAAGCGCTCGGCCAGGGTCTGCAAGGTCACGGTCTTGCCGGTGCCGGTGGCGCCGGTGATCAGGCCGTGGCGGTTGGCCATCTTCGGCAAAAGGTGCACTTCGGCGTGGTCGTTCTTGGCGATCAGCAAGGGCGTGCTCATGGTCGAATGCTCCGGCGGTGATGCGCGATTGTATGGGGGCGCGGGCGCGATCGGACAAGACCCGCTGGAACTGACGGCGCCATTCCGGTCAAATGCCGACATCGCCCGCGCCCGTCAGAGCCGTGACCCCGTCCAGTCCGATCACACCTCGCTACACCCGCACCGCTCTGCTGCTGCACTGGTTGCTCGCGCTGATGATCCTGGTGGCGCTGGGCTGGGGGCTGTACATGGTGGAGCTGCGTCTGTCCCCCTGGAAGCTGAAGGCGTATGCCTGGCACAAGTGGCTGGGCGTGACCATCTTCCTGCTGGTGCTGGTGCGCCTGGGCTGGCGCCTGACCCACGCGCCGCCGCCACTGCCGGCCACACTGCCGCTCTGGCAGCGGACCCTGGCCGGCATCTCGCATGCGCTGCTGTATCTGCTGATGCTGGCCATGCCGCTGACCGGCTGGCTGATGAGCTCGGCCAAGGGGTTTCAGACCGTGTATTTCGGTGTGTTGCCGATTCCGGACTTGCTGGACAAGAACAAGATCCTCGGCGACGCGCTCGCCAGCGCCCATGCCGCGCTGGCTTGGCTGCTGATCGCGCTGCTGGCACTGCATGTGGCGGCGGCGTTGAAACACCATTTCATCGACCGGGACGACGTGCTGCGCCGCATGTTGCCCTTCCTGCCCGCACCGAAGAACCGAGGAGACCCGTCATGAAGCCTTTGCTCGCCCTGCTGCTGTCCGCCGCGCTCGCCGCGCCCGCGCTGGCTGCCGAACGTTACACCATCGATGCGCGCCACACCTTCCCGGTGTTCGAGATCAATCACCTGGGCTTTTCCACGCAGCGCGGCCGCTTCAACCAGACCGAAGGCGAGATCATGCTGGATGTCGCCGCCCGGCGCGGCAGCATCGACGTGCGCATCGCCACCGCATCGATCGACATGGGCCTGGACGACTGGGACAAGCACCTGCGCAACGCCGATTTCTTCGACGTCGAAGTTCATCCAACCATGACCTTCACCTCCGACCGCCTGGTGTTCGACGGCGACAAGCCGGTGGCGGCGCACGGCACGCTGACGCTGCTGGGCGTGAGCAAGCCGGTGACGCTCGAGATCGCCAACTTCCGCTGCGGCACACATCCCATCAACAAGCGCGCGCTGTGCGGCGCCGACGTCAGCGGCCAGATCAAACGGTCCGAATTCGGCATGACCCGTTACCTGCCGGCCATCGGCGATGACGTGCGCCTGCTGATCCCGGTCGAAGCGTTCAAGGACTGAGCATGGCCGCCGACATCCTGGTGCTGGCCGGCAGCGCCCGGCGCGACTCCGTCAACCGGCGTCTGGCCAACTTCGCCGCCACGATGCTGCGCACGCGCGGCGCTCAAGCCACGCTGCTGGAGCTGGCCGACCATCCGCTACCGCTGTACCACGGCGATCTCGAAGCCCGCGAGGGCCTGCCGGACGACGCGCGCCGGCTCAAGGATCTGTTCATCGCCCATGGCGCGCTGGTCATCGTCACACCGGAATACAACGCCTCGCTGCCCGCTCTGCTGAAGAACACCATCGACTGGGTGTCGCGACCGTTGCCGGGCGAGAGCGGTTACCTGCCGTTCGCCGGCAAGGCAGCGGCGCTGATGAGCGCTTCGCCCGGCGCGCTGGGCGGCATGCGCGCCTTGCGTCATCTGCGCGACGTGCTCACCGAACTGCAGATGATCGTGCTACCCCGGCAACTGTCCCTGCCAGCCGCGGACCAGGCGTTCGACGATGCCGGCGCGCTGCGCGACGCAGCCATGTCGGCACGCCTCGCCGGCCTGCTGGACGACCTGGTGGCCATGCAGCGGCGTCTGGCCTGAACGCCGGCCGCGCCGGCGGCGTGCCCCCGGCGGTGTAAAATCCGCGTATTTCGTTCGGGGCAGTCATCATGGCCGGTCATTCCAAATGGGCAAACATCCAGCACCGCAAGGGTCGTCAGGACGCCAAGCGCGGCAAGATCTTCACCAAGCTGATCAAGGAGATCACCGTCGCCGCGCGCATGGGCGGCGGTGATCCCAATTTCAATCCGCGCCTGCGTCTGGCCATCGACAAGGCCAAGACCGAGTCGATGCCCAAGGACAACATCGAGAACGCGATCAAGCGCGGCACCGGCGAGCTGGAAGGCGTCAACTACGAGGAAGTGCGCTACGAGGGCTACGGCCCCGGCGGCGCTGCGGTGATCGTCGACTGTCTGACCGACAACCGCGTGCGTACCGTCGCCGACGTGCGCCATGCGCTGTCCAAGCACGGCGGCAACCTGGGCACCGACGGCTCGGTGGTGTTCCAGTTCCGCCATTGCGGCCAGATCGTGCTGGCACCCGGCGCGGACGAGGACCGGGTCATGGAGATCGCGCTGGATGCCGGTGCCGAGGACGTCAGCAGCAACGACGACGGTTCCATCGAGGTCATCACTGCGCCCAACAACGACCTGGCGGCGGTCAAGGAAGCCCTGGAACGGGCCGGTTTGCAGACGGTGATGGCGCAGGTGGTGATGAAACCGCTGAACGAGATCGAGATCGGCGGCGACGACGCCGTGCGTTTCCAGAAGATGCTGGACATGCTCGACGACCTCGACGATGTCCAGGAGGTCTACACCTCGGCGATCCTGCCGGAGTGAGGATACTCGGACTCGACCCCGGCCTGCGCGTGACCGGTTACGGCATCATCGACCAGTCCGGCCAGACGCTGCGCTACGTCGCCAGCGGCGTGGTGCGTACCGCCAGCGGCGGCGAGTTGCCGGAACGCATCCGCATCCTGTTCGCCGGCGTGGTCGAGATCCTGGAACGCTTCCGCCCGGATACGGCAGCGGTGGAGAAGGTGTTCGTCAACGTCAACCCGCAGTCGACCCTGCTGCTCGGACAGGCGCGCGGTGCCGCCATCGCCGCGCTGACCGCCGCCGGCCGCCCGGTGTTCGAGTACACCGCGTTGCAGGTCAAGCAGGCCGTGGTCGGCAACGGCCATGCCGACAAGGTGCAGGTGATGCACATGGTCAAACGTCTGCTGCAACTGCCGGCCGAGCCGCGCCCGGATTCCGCCGACGCGCTGGCCTGCGCCATCTGCCACGCCCATGGCGGTTCCGGCCTGGGCGGTGTCGTCACCAGCACGCGCCGGCGCCGCGCCGGGCGCATGCTGTAGCGCGCGGCGCCGGATTGCACGTCGATACCGAGGAGCGACCGCCATGAACACCCGACACGCCTCCGTGCCGTTGGAACCGACACCGGCAACGCTGACCCATCCGCTCAAGCGTTACCTGCTGGCGACGCGGCCCGCGTTTCTCAGCATCACCCTGGTCGGCTGCCTGCTTGGCTGCGCCAGCGCGCTGGATGCGGCCTTTTCCTGGCCGCTGGCTTTGGCGACGCTGCTGCTGGCGCTGGCGGCGCATGCCGGCGTCAACGTGTTCAACGACTACTACGACCATCTCAACGGCACCGACGCCGCCAACGACGAGCGCGTGTTTCCGTTCACCGGCGGCTCGCGCTTCATCCAGAACGGCGTGCTCAGCCCACGCCAGATGCTGCTGTATGCGCTGCTGCTGTTCGCCGCGGTGATCATGGGCGGCCTATGGTTGATCGGCGAAGCCGGCACGGGCCTGTTCTGGATCGGCCTGGCCGGCCTGTCGATCGGCTGGGCCTATTCGGCACCGCCGCTCAAACTGAACAGCCGCGGGCTGGGTGAGCTGTGCGTCGCCGCCGGCTTCCTGCTGATCGTCGCCGGCAGCGATTACGTGCAGCGCGGCGCCTTCGCCGCCACGCCCTGGTTGATCGGCCTGCCCTACGCGCTGCTGGTGACCAACATCCTGTACATCAACCAGTTTCCCGACCGCAAGGCCGACCGCCTGGCCGGCAAACGCCACTGGGTGGTGCGCCTGGAGCCGGCCGTCGCCGCGCGCGGTTACATGCTGATCCTGGCGCTGGCGGCGGCCGCGCTGGCCGGTCTGGTGCTGGGCGGTCTGCTGCCGACGGCGGCGCTGATCGCGCTGGCCGGCATGCTGCCGGCGGTGCGCGGAGCACGCCTGCTGGTGGCGCATGCCACCGAACCGGCGAGCCTGGTCCCGGCGATCACGGCGACCATCGCCGCCGCCCACCTGACGCCGGTTCTGCTGGCCGGCGTCCTCGCCTGGCAACGTCTATGATCGGCCGCCTCACCGGCCTGCTGGCGGCCAAACAGCCACCGCAGATCCTGCTGGACGTGGGCGGCGTCGGCTACGAAGTCGACGTGCCGATGAGCAGCTTCTACCACCTGCCGGCGTTGGGCGAGCGCGTCAGCCTGGTCACCCATCTGGTGGTGCGCGAGGACGCGCAGCAGTTGTTCGGCTTTCTCAGCGAAAAGGAACGCGCCGCGTTCCGCGAACTGATCCGCATCACCGGCATCGGTCCCAAGCTGGCGTTGTCCGTGCTGTCCGGCATGAACGTCGACGAACTGGCCCAGTGCGTGGCGTTGCAGGATGCCGCCCGACTGACGCGGGTGCCGGGCATCGGCCGCAAGACCGCGGAACGCCTGCTGCTCGAGCTCAAGGGCAAGCTGGCCGATGCGCTGCCGGGCGGCGGCGCGCCGGCGGCAGGGGGCGTGGCTACCGACGCGCTACATGCGCTGCTGGCGCTCGGCTATGCGGAAAAGGAAGCGCTGCCGGCGCTCAAGCAGTTGCCCGAGGGACTGAGCCTGGAAGAGGCCATCCGCCAGGCGTTGAAGCTGCTGGCGAAGAAGTGAGCCCGACAAACATGGTGCGCTACACTGGCCGCAAGCACTCGGAGGTAGGGTACATGCCGGATTCCGCCCTCGGTCCGCATGACGCGTCGTCGGGTCGATACCGCCTCCATGCGGCGCGACAGCGGACCATCCCGTTGCCGGCGGCAGACCGCCGGCTGATGCACGACCCTCTCGCCGACGCCTGACGCATGCTGGAACCCGATCACCTGGTCCCCGAGCGCGTCGTCGCCGCCGGCGCCGCGTCGCGTGACGAAGAAGCCTTCGAACGCGCGCTGCGGCCGCAACGCCTGGCCGACTACGTCGGTCAGGCGCGCGCGCGCGAGCAGCTCGACATCTTCATCACCGCCGCCCGGCAACGCGGCGAGGCGCTCGACCACACGCTGCTGTTCGGCCCGCCGGGGCTGGGCAAGACCACGCTGGCGCACATCATCGCGCGTGAGATGGGCGTCAATCTGCGCACCACCTCCGGCCCGGTGCTGGAGCGCGCCGGCGACCTGGCCGCGCTGCTGACCAATCTGGAAGCACGCGACGTGCTGTTCATCGACGAGATCCACCGCCTGTCGCCCGTGGTGGAAGAAATCCTCTACCCGGCGCTGGAGGACTTCCAGCTCGACATCATGATCGGCGAAGGCCCGGCGGCACGCTCGGTGAAACTGGATCTGCCGCCGTTCACGCTGATCGGCGCCACCACGCGCGCCGGCATGCTGACCAACCCGTTGCGCGACCGCTTCGGCATCGTCGCCCGTCTGGAGTTCTATACCGCCGAGGAACTGGCCACCATCGTCGCCCGCTCCGCCCGTCTGCTGTCGGTGGAAACCTCGGCGGAAGGCGCGTTCGAGATTGCGCGCCGCTCACGCGGCACGCCGCGCATCGCCAACCGGCTGCTGCGCCGTGTGCGCGACTATGCCGAGGTCAAGGCCGACGGCCTGGTCGACGCGCAGGTGGCGGACGCCGCTTTGAAGATGCTGGAAGTGGATGGCGCCGGTCTGGACGTGATGGACCGCAAACTGCTCACCGCCATGCTGGACAAATTCGCCGGCGGACCGGTGGGCCTGGAAAACCTCGCCGCCGCGATCGGCGAGGCGGCGGACACCATCGAGGACGTGCTGGAGCCCTATCTGATCCAGCAGGGCTTCCTGGCGCGCACACCACGCGGCCGCGTGGCACAACCGCTGGCCTACCGCCATTTCGGCTACATGGCACCGGGCGCCGAACCGCAACTGTTCTGATCGGCCGGGCGGCGCGTATGTTCATCCCCACCCGGCCCGGTACCGACATCGGCACACGCCGACACATCGCGTGATCGGGCGGGCACTGGCGCTACCGGCCCTGTTCCTGCTTGGGCTGGTCGGTCTGGGTATGGCCATCACATCGCCCTACGCGACGGTGGTGCATATGCCGGGATTGAGCCATGCCGATCTGGAACACGGCCGCGCGATCGTGCGGCAACTGGGCTTGCGCCACCTGCACGAGGGCGAGGTGCGCCAGGTCCGGCTCAGCGCGTCCGACATCGGCCTGGGTCTGAACGCGCTGGTCGGCCATCTGAGCGAGGGCAGCGCGCGTGCCGCGATCGACGATGACCGCCTGATTCTGCGCGCGAGCTGGCGCCTGCCGCGGCTGGAACGCTATCTCAACATCGAGCTGGCGCTGATCCAGTCGGGCGACACGCTGGTGCCCGACGAACTGCGCCTGGGCCGCATTCCCCTGCCCGCGCGCCTGACCGCGCGCCTGGCATCGCGTCTACTCACCGGCAGCGAGTACGGCGCGCAACTGGAAGCCGCGCAGGACATGCTGCGCCGTGCCGAACTGCGCGGCGGGCATGTCCACCTCACCTTCGTGTGGCACGGCGAGGCGATGTCCCGGATCGTGCGCCAGCCGGGCGTGGACGCCGATGCGCTGGATGCCTACCGCGCTGCGCTGGGCGCGGCACGCGGTCGCGACTTCGCGCACCATGTCGGTATCGCCTTCGCGCTGGCGCGGACGCGCTCCGCGCACGCCGATGCCATGGCCGAAAACCGCGCGGCGCTGACGGCGCTGGCCGAACGTGCGCTGGGCGGCCGCCTGCTCGGCGCGCGCGGTCTGGTCGAGGCGCCACGGCGCGGCCGTTTGCGGCTCGGCGGCCGCGCCGATTTCGCCCAGCATTTCGCATTGTCGGCCTATATCGCCGCCACCGGCGGCACGCGCCTGTCCGAAGTCACCGGCGAGTACAAGGAACTGCGCGATGCCCGCGAGGGCAGCGGCTTCTCCTTCAACGATGTCGCCGCCAACCGTGCCGGCATCCGTCTGGGCGAGTTTTGCACCCACACGGCCGCCGGCGCGCGCGCGTGCCAGGTCCGCCTGGCGGGCACGCGCGACAGCGCGCTGTTCTTCCCGTTGGTGGACGATCTGCCGGAGTTCCTCCCCGATGCGGAATTCAAACGCCGCTTCGGCGGTCCGGACGCGCCGGCCTATCAGTACATGGTGCGCGAAATCGATCGTCGCATCACCGACCTGCCGCTCTACCGCGAGGCTGGCCGGTGGCGATAAGGACCAGTTGCCCCTCAATCCGATGGCGACGCCGCGGCGCACGCCGCGCCCTTGAGCGCGATGTCCGCATCGAGTACCACTTGGACCGGCACGGTGCGCATCCACCCGGCGAAACGGCCCTTGTCGTGGAAGCCGGCGAGGAATTCGCCGTCACGCAACACCGAAACCAGGCGCGGGGCGATGCCACCGGCGAGGTACACACCACCCTGCGCGCGCGCGACCAGGGCCAGATCCCCGGCGACCTGGCCGTAGATGCGCGCAAACAGGCGCAGCGCGGCCAGCGCCCGGGCATCGCCGCCTTCCAGCCCGGCGGCGGCGATGGCGGCGGCGGCATCGTCACCCGGGGGCAGCGGGGATTCGGGACTGCCGGCATCGGCGTACAAAAAACGGTACAACGCCACGATGCCCGGGCCGGATACCACGCGCTCGATCGACACCCGTCCACCCAGCGTTCGCCGCAGGTACGCGTGCAAACGGTCCTGCTCCGGCGTGGCCGGGGAAAAGCCGATGTGCCCACCCTCGGACGGCGACGGCCGATAGCGGCCTTCACACAGCAGACACGGCGACACACCCAGACCGGTGCCGGCACCGACCGCCAGGCGCGGTGCTCCGGCCTCGGGCATACCCGGCTGCAACGGCAACAGGTCGCACGGTGCCAACGTATCCAGCCCCCAACCGACCGCGGCGAAGTCGTTGATCAGGCGCACGCGCGGCAGGGCGTGGCGCGCCGCCAAGTCCTCGGTATCCAGATGCCAGTCGAGATTGGTGAAGGTGACGCGCCGACCGTCGGTCGGCCCGGCCACCGCCAGGCAGCAGGCATCCCAGTCGCGCGCGTCAGCCATGAATTCGCGCAGCATGGGGTCGAACCCGGCATGGCGCGCATTGCGGTAGCGCACCACCCGTTCCAGCGTGACCGCCCGGGCGTCGATGCGCGCGCGCGCCAGACGCGTGTGCGTGCCACCGAGGTCGCCGACCAGGACGATCATGCCGTCGCCCCTTGCACCACGACGGCATTACGCCCGCTTTGCTTGGCGCGGTAGCAGGCGGCATCCGCCGCCGCCAGACATTCGTCCACGGTCGACCACAGCGGTGGCACATGCACCACGCCGATGCTCGCACCCACCCCATAGGTCCGGCCGGCCCACTCGAATCGATGAGCGGCGATGGCATCACGCAGGTTCTCGGCGATCCGCACTGCCATGGCGTCCGGACAGGCCAGCAACAACACGCCGAACTCGTCGCCGCCCAGACGCGCCACCACATCCGTATCGCGCACGCGCGACTGCATGACCGCGCCAAGCTGACGCAGCAGTTCATCCCCGGCGGCGTGGCCGGCGCCATCGTTGACCTGCTTGAAATGATCCAGATCGATGTATAGCAGGGACATCGGGAACTCCGCGCGCCGCTGGCCGGTGAGCGCACGTTCGACGCGCTGCTCGAACGCGGGCCGGTTGTTCAGGCCGGTCATCACGTCGTGATGGGCCTGCCAGTGCAGCTTGCGTTGCAGTTCACGCGCCTCGCTAACGTCGCGCAGCACCAATACGCCGCCATCCAGGCGGCCATCACGATCATGCACCGGCGAACACTGGCCCTCGACTTCGTATTCCACGCCAGCGCTGCCGCGCAGCAACGCGGTGTCGGGCAGCATGCCGTCGCGCCCGGCGTTCACCTCGTCGATCAAAGCGCGCGCCAGGTCCGCATCGCCCTGGCGCTCGTACAGATGCACCACCTCGGCAAACGGGCGGCCGACCACATCGCTGGCGTCGACGCCGAGCAACTGCTCGGCCACCGGATTGAGATAGGTCACGAGACAGGCGCGGTCGAAACGTACCACCGCCTCGCCGATCGCCTGTAACGTCACCTGCGCCTGTTCCTTGGCCTCGAACAGCGCCATTTCCAGACGCTGGCTGCGGCGCGCGACGAACACCGCGATTACCCCCCCCATCAGCAGCGCGCCGGCGGACAAGGCGATGGTCAGCCGCTGCGCGCGGGCACGCGCGGCGCGCGCATCGTCCAGGGCGGCCAGGTTGCGGACGAGTTGCAGATCCAGCAACTGATCCCAACCCCTGGCCAGTGCCGCCAGCGCTGGCGCCATGTCCTGCTCCAACTGCGCGCGCGCGGTTGGCAGCAGGCCGCGTTGCAACTGATCGAAGATGGCTTCGGCGATTCCCTCGGCCACCCTCAGATCGGCGCGCACCGCATGCCAGGCGGCAAGCTCGTCCTCTTCCATGGGCATGGTCTGAAAGGTTTCGCGCGCCGCGCTGATGTTGCCCATCATGGCAACGAAGCGCATCAGTTCCTGGTCGCGCTCGAAGTCGTCCTCGATGCGCGCGGCCAGGCGCAGGGCCTGGAAGCGCGCGTGGTTGAGACCGCGCAGCTTGGCCACCAGGGCCGATTTCTGGTTGCGCTGCACGACGATGGCGGTCAGTTCATCGCTCAACGCCCGGATGTGCGTGACGGCGATGGCGGCCACCGCCAGCATCAGCAACAGCATGATGACGAAACCGGCGATGACCGACCCGAGGGACGATTGGCCCGCCGTGGCGCGCAGGGACATGGAATCGCTGGACATGGCCATGCGTCACCCCACCCGGCCGTCCGTCATGCGCATTGCGGTGTTCACCGCGGCGTCCTCGCCATCAATCGAGCAGTTCCAGATCGAGCAGGGCGTCGCTCAACGCCCTGTTGTCGTCGGTCAACACGCGGATCACACGGGTCTCCACCGCATACTCGCCCGGATCGCCATGGAAATTGGCCATCAACGTCGGCGCCTGCGCCGGCTCCAGCACCAGTGCCAGCGGCTCGTCCAATACCTCGACCACCACGCACGGCACGCCCTGGTGACGCACGCGCAGGCCGATCAGACGACGCAGATGCGGCAGATCGATGATGTCTTCGGACTTCATCGCCGCACGCCCTCCAGCCACCGGCCATACAGCCGATCGGCCACCGCGCGCATGCGCGGCAGTTCAGCCGGTGCCTGCGCCAGCATGGCCGCCGGCGACTGTACCGCGGGCCCGCCAGCCTCGGCGACCTCCGCGGCGCCGACTTCGCACCAGGAGCGGATCATCGTTTCCGTCATCTCGACGTGGCACTGCATGCCCAGATGGGGGCCCAGTACATAAGCCTGGTTGGCGCAGTGGTCGCTTGCCAGGATGCGCGTGGCGCCGGCAGGAACGGCGAAGGTCTCGCCATGCCAGTGAAAGGCCGGGAACGCCGTCACCTCGCCGAGCCACTGACGCGCCAGCGGCTGCTCCAACACCCTCACCTCGCCCCAGCCGATTTCCTTCACCGCGTTGCGCGTGACCGCCGCGCCGAGCGCCTTGGCGAGGAGCTGGCCGCCGAGACAATGCCCAAGCACCGGCACGTCGGCCGCCACGGCATCCCGGATGAGGTCGAGCACCGGCGCGATCCATGGCAGGTCGTCGTTGACGCTCATCGGCCCGCCCATGAACACCAGCCCGGCGAAATCGGCACAGGATGCCGGCACCGCGGCGCCCTCGTCGATGGCGATCAGACGCCACGGCAGCCCCCGCTGTTCGATGAACGTGGCGAAGTAGCCCGGACCCTCGGTGGCGGCATGGCGAAACACGGCTATCGGCTTCATGGCATCGCACGGCGGGAGATGTTGGCGACGCCATTATGCCCGCTCGGCGGGATGTGGAGCAGGGGCCCCACGCCGTGGGGATGTGACCGCGCAGGCGGCGCAATTTCGAGTCGAGGGTCAGGCTTGCCGGGTCTTGTCGCGTTCGATCAGCGCGTAGGCCGAATGATTGTGGATCGACTCGAAATTCTCCGCCTCGACCACATACGAATCGATGCGCTCATCCACATTCAGCGCCGCCGCGATGTCGCGTACCAGATCCTCGACGAACTTGGGATTGTCGTAGGCGTGCTCGGTCACGTATTTCTCATCCGGACGCTTGAGCAGGCCGTACAACTGACTCGACGCATTCTCTTCGGCGATGCGCACCAGATCCTCGATCCAGACGAAGCGGTTGGTGCGCACCGTCAGCGTCACGTGCGAACGCTGGTTGTGCGCGCCGTAATCGGAAATCTTCTTTGAGCACGGACACAGGCTGGTGCAGGGCACCAGCACCTTCATGGTCTGCAGGTATTCGCCGTTGCGTATCTCGCCGATGAAGGTGACGTCGTAATCGAGCAGGCTCTCCACCCCGGACACCGGCGCCTTCTTGTTGATGAAATACGGAAAGCTCATCTCGACATGGCCGGACTCGGCCTCCAGCTTCACCACCATCTGGCGCAGCATGTGCTCGAACGATTCCACCGAGATCTCGCGCTCGTAACCGTTGAGGATCTCGATGAAGCGCGACATGTGCGTGCCCTTGAAATGGTGCGGCAGGTACACGTACATGGCGAACGTGGCGATGGTGTGCTGCGCGCCGCCGCTCTTGTCCAGCACTTTGACCGGGTGGCGGATCGCCTTGATGCCCACCTTGTCGATGGCGATGCGGCGCGAATCCGCGTAGTTCTGCACATCGGCGATGGCCTCCTTGGGCGGCTGCGCGATCTTCGTGGGGCAGGGCGCGGTGGTTTCGCAAACCGCGTCGCAGACATTGCCGGTCATGATGGCTTCCTCGGTTTAGACACGGTCAAAATGGTACCGCAGGACAATAGTTGAGTAAAGCACTCGGGATTTGCGCCAGCGGCACGCCGGCCATGGCCGACCGGACACGCAACGTTCAGCCCATGGCCGCGCCGATCGCACGCTCGATACCGTCGGCATCCAGGCCGCAGCGCGCCAACAGCACGGCTGGATCGCCATGCTCGACGAAGCGGTCGGGCAGCCCCAGTTGGGTCAGGCGCGGGGTCAGACCCATCTCCGCCAACGCTTCGGCAACGGCCGAGCCGGCGCCGCCCATCACGACGTTCTCCTCCAGCGTCACCAGATGACCATGACTTTCCGCCAGGCGCCTTACCAGCGCGCGATCGAGCGGCTTGACGAAGCGCATGTCGGCCAGCGTGGCCCCGAGCCGCTCCGCCACCTTGAGGCCGACACCGACCAGACTGCCGAAGGCGAGAATGGCGATGCCGGCACCCGCGCGCCGGACCAGCCCCTCGCCCACCGGCAGTGCTTCCAGCCCGGAGCCGATCTCGGCACCAGGGCCGGTGCCACGCGGATAGCGCACCGCGCTGGGACCGTCATGGCGATAGGCCGTGGTCAACAGACGCCGGCATTCGTCCTCGTCCGAGGGCGTGGCGATCAGCATGTTGGGCACGCAGCGCAGGTAGGCCAGGTCGAAGGCGCCGGCATGGGTCGGACCGTCCGCACCCACCAGACCGGCGCGGTCGATCGCCAGCATCACGGGCAGATTCTGCAGCGCGACGTCGTGGATCAACTGGTCATAGGCGCGTTGCAGGAAGGTGGAATAGATCGCCACCACCGGCTTGTAGCCCTCGCACGCCAGCCCGGCGGCGAAGGTCAGCGCATGCTGCTCGGCGATACCGACGTCGAAATAACGGTCCGGATACGCCTGGGCGAACTCGGTCAGACCGGAGCCCTCGCACATCGCCGGGGTGATGCCGATCAGGCGCGCGTCGGCCGCCGCCATGTCGCACAGCCAGCGGCCGAACACCTCGGTGTAGGTGGGACGCGCGCCCGACTTGGGCGCGATGCCGTCGGCCACGTCGAACTTGCCGACGCCGTGATACAGGCAGGGATTGGCCTCCGCCTGTTCGTAGCCCTTGCCCTTGCGCGTGACCACGTGCAGGAACTGCGGGCCGGGCAGACGGCGGATGTTCTCCAGCGTGGGGATCAGCGCATCCAGGTCGTGGCCGTCGATGGGCCCGAGGTAGTTGAAACCGAATTCCTCGAACAGCGTGCCCGGTGTCACCATGCCCTTGAGGTGTTCCTCGGCCCGCCGCGCCAGTTCCTGTATGGGCGGCAGATTGGCGAGCAGACGTTCGCCGCGACGGCGCAACGTGTTGTAGAAGCGGCCGGACAACAGCCGCGTCAGATAGCTGTTCATGGCGCCCACGTTGGGCGAGATCGACATCTCGTTGTCGTTCAGGATGACCAGCAGGTTGGCATCCATCGCGCCCGCGTTGTTGAGCGCCTCGAACGCCATGCCGGCAGTCATCGCGCCGTCGCCGATCACCGCCACCACGCGCCGCGCCTCGCCGTTGAGCTTGGCCGCCACGGCCATGCCCAGCGCGGCGGATATGGAGGTACTGGAGTGCCCGGCGACGAAGGTGTCGTAGGGGCTTTCCTCGCGCTTGGTGAAGCCCGACAGCCCATCGGTCTGGCGCAGCGTGGCCATGCGCTCGCGCCGGCCGGTGAGCACCTTGTGTGCGTAGGTCTGGTGGCCGACGTCCCAGACGATGCGATCATCCGGCGTGTCGAACACGTAGTGCAGCGCGATGCTCAGCTCGACCACGCCCAGATTGGACGCCAGGTGGCCGCCGGTCCGGGCGACACTGTCGAGCAGGAACGCCCGCAGCTCATCGGCGAGCGGCTTGAGCGCATCCCGATCCAACGGCTTCAGGTCGGCGGGCGTTTGGATGCTGTGCAGGAAAGACATGGCTGCGGACGATACAGGCTCAGTAGCGGCGTTCGACGATGAAACGGGCGATGTCGGCCAGACGCGTGCCCGCCGCGCCGAACGGCGCGACCGCGGCCAAGCTGCGTTCGACCAGTTCCGTGGCATAGGCGCGCGCCTCACGCACCGACATCAGTGTCAGATAGGTCGCCTTGCCCTGGGCGGCGTCCTTGCCCGCGGTCTTGCCCAGCGTGGCGGTGTCGGTCTCGGCATCGAGCACGTCGTCCATGACCTGAAAGGCCAGGCCCACCCCATGGGCATAACGCCTCAGGCGCGCGCGCGTGTCGGCATCCGGCAGGCCGCCCGCGGACGCGCCCAGCAGCACGGCGGCCTCGATCAACGCGCCGGTCTTGTGGATGTGCATGAACTCCAGCTCGGCCAGGTCCAAGGTGCTGCCGGTGGCGGCCAGATCGACCGCCTGGCCGCCACACATGCCGCGCGAACCGGCGGCGCGCGCCAGCAGCGCCAGCATGTCCAGCCGCGCGTCGGCATCCGTGCCGGCATGCGGCGCGGCCAGCAGCTCGAACGCCAGACTGTGCAGCGCGTCCCCCGCCAGCAGCGCGGTGGCCTCGTCGAAGCGCACGTGGCAGGTGGGCTTGCCGCGGCGCAGGGCGTCGTCGTCCATGCACGGCAGATCGTCGTGAATCAGGGAATAGGCATGGATCAGTTCGACCGCGCAGGCCGCGCGCTCGACCGCCGGCAGTGGCGCGCCCACGGCCTCGCCGGCGGCGAACGCCAGCATCGGCCGCACCCGTTTGCCGCCGCCCAGCACGGCATAGCGCATGGCCTCGTGCAAGCGCGTCGGGGCGATGGCCGCATCCGGCAGCGCCGCCGCCAGCGCCGTTTCCATGCGCGCCTGCAGCGCGCGCGACCACGCGGCGAAATCAGTCATCGCCGCCCCGCGCTTCCACCTGGAAGGGGCGCAGTACGCCGTCCTCCAGTATCTTGACCTGCTGCTCTGCGGCTTCCAGCGTCTGCTGACAAAAAGCGGACAATTCCATGCCGCGCTTGTACGCCGCGAGCGATTGTTCCAGCGTGAGCTCGCCCTGCTCCAGGTCGCGCACCAGTCGTTCCAGTTCCCGCAGGGCGGTTTCGAAGTCCCTGGGCGACGCGGGCTGATCGGCTTTCGGCATGGTTGGACGAGAACAGGGGCTTCCAGGCTGGTCGGCGGGCGTCGCACGCCACGGACTCGGTCGGTTCCGCCGGTGCGCATCCTTTCGACCAGGCGCACCGACACGAAAGGGGCGCAATATAGCACATACACCCCCGCCGCTGCCGGCGCTGCGCTGACGCACGACGCGGCGTTTCCGCTAAGCTAGCGCGGCCATTACAACGCTGGAGTCGTCGTGAGCACCATCGACATCATCGCCGGGGCGCGCCCCAACTTCATGAAGATCGCTCCCATCATTCGTGCGCTGGACGCGCGTCGCGCCGAAGGCGGCCCGCTCGGCTACCGGCTGGTGCACACCGGTCAGCATTACGATGCGCGCATGTCCGGCGATTTCTTCACCCAACTGGGCATCCCCGAGCCGCAGGTGAACCTCGAGGTCGGCTCCGGCAGCCAGGCCGAGCAGACCGCGGCGATCATGACCCGCTACGAGAAACTGCTGTTGCAGCAACGCGCGGATCTGTGCCTGGTGGTCGGCGACGTGACCTCCACCATGGCCTGCGCCATCGCCGCACAGAAACTGTGCGTGCCGGTGGCGCATGTGGAAGCCGGCATCCGTTCGGGTGACTGGAGCATGCCGGAGGAGATCAACCGCATGGTCACCGATGCCATCACCAACTGGTTCTTCACCACCAGCGAGGTGGCCAACCGCAACCTGCGTGCCGCCGGTGTCGGCGAAGAACGCATCTTTTTCGTCGGCAACACCATGATCGACACGCTGCTGGCCAACATGGACCGGCTGCGCCCGCCGCCGTTCTGGGCAGAACTGAACCTGATCCCGGGACGATACTTCGTGCTGACCTTGCACCGCCCGGCCAACGTCGACCGCGGCGATGCCTTCACCCGCATGCTGTCGGCGATCGGCAGCGGCACGCGCGGGCTGCCGGTGGTATTCCCGGTACATCCGCGCACGGCCAAAACCCTGCGCGAGGTGAGCCAACTGCCGAGCAATCTGTGCCTGGTCGATCCGCAACCCTATCTGGAGTTCAACTACCTGGTCAGACACGCCAAAGGGGTGATCACCGACTCCGGCGGCATCACCGAGGAAACCACGGTACTGGGCGTACCCTGCATGACGCTGCGCGACAACACCGAACGGCCGGAGACCGTCAGCGTGGGCACCAACGAACTGATCGGAACCGATCCGGCGCGCATCGAGCCGGCACTCGACCGGTTGTTCGCCGGCGAGTGGAAACGGGGCGGCATACCGGACAAATGGGACGGACGTACCGGCGAACGCATCGTCGCCGAACTGGAGCGCCTGCTCGCCTGACGAGGCGGCGCCACCATCAAGACGGACTTGTTTGCTGACGAACAGCATCGGAGGAAGATCGACACGCTCGGAGATCCGCTGTCCGAGTGTCAGCAGCGCCGCAACCATCACATCGCCAAGACGCGCGCCTGGGTCGAGCACGTGTTCGCGGCCATCGATCAGATGGGGGGCGAGCTGATCCGTACGATCGGCCAGGCGCGAGCGAACTTTGCGATGACGATGATGGCTGCCTGCTACAACCTGAAGCGGCTGGTGTACTTCCAGAAGGCCGGAATCGAGGCCTTCTGACGCCCATAGTGGGCCGAATCGCCGATTTCCCGGGCGATTCGAAGAGAAAACGGGGTGACACCGCCTAGCAAAATGGCGGTTCGCTGAAGAAAATAAACCGGGTTCGGTTGCGTGCGTCATTTCGCGGCAGAATTCATGCAAAACCTCGGGTTATTCGAGGCGCCCTTAATAACACGTTGAAAACCATGGATTTTTGGATTGCGCTCGCCTTGACACCCGGTTGCGCCGACGCCTAAACTCCGGGCCTCTCGACGCGGAGATCGCGTCTGCACGCGTCAATTGGGGGATCGATGCTCGAGAACTACTTTCCGGTCTTGCTGTTCATCCTGGTCGGACTGGCGGTCGGTGTGCTGCCCATGCTGGCGGGCGGACTGCTGGCGCCGCACAAGCCGGACGCCGAAAAGCTCTCCCCCTACGAATGCGGTTTCGAGGCCTTCGAGGATGCGCGCATGAAGTTCGACGTGCGCTATTACCTGGTGGCCATCCTGTTCATCCTGTTCGATCTGGAGATCGCCTTCCTGTTTCCCTGGGCGATCGTGCTGGAGGAACTGGGCCTGTTCGGATTTCTGTCCATGATGCTGTTCCTGGGCATCCTGGTGGTGGGCTTCGTCTACGAGTGGATGAAGGGCGCGCTCGACTGGGAATGACCCGGCGGCCGACCGACGATTGCAAGCGAGCGAACCATGAGCATCGAAGGCGTACTGGAAAAAGGCTTCGTCACCACCACGGTGGACGCCGTGGTCAATTACACCCGCACCGGCTCGCTGTGGCCGATGACCTTCGGGCTGGCCTGTTGCGCCATCGAGATGATGCAGGCGGGCGCGTCGCGCTATGACCTAGACCGTTTCGGCATCGTCTTCCGCCCCAGCCCGCGCCAGAGCGATCTGATGATCGTCGCTGGCACGCTGTGCAACAAGATGGCACCGGCCCTGCGCAAGGTCTACGACCAGATGGCCGAACCGCGCTGGGTGGTGTCGATGGGCTCCTGCGCCAACGGCGGCGGCTACTACCATTATTCGTACTCGGTGGTGCGCGGCTGCGACCGCATCGTCCCGGTGGACGTGTACGTGCCGGGCTGCCCGCCGACCGCGGAGGCGCTGCTGTTCGGCCTGATCCAGTTGCAGAAGAAGATCCGCCGCACCAACACCATCGCCCGCTGACAGGAAGCCCAAGCGCTCATGCCGATCACTCCGAAAGTCCTGCTCGCGCGCGTCGAGGAAGCGCTGGGCGACAAGATCCTCAAGTCCAGGCTGGCGTTGGGCGAGGTCACCATCGAAGTGGCCGCGGCCGACTGGATCGAGGTGGCGACGACGCTGCGCGACGAACCGGGGCTCGCCTTCGACCTGATGATGGATCTGTGCGGCGTGGATTACTCGGCCTGGAAGGATGAACCCTGGGACGGGCCGCGCTTCGCCGTGGTGCTGCATCTGCTGTCGGTGAAACGCAACCACCGCCTGCGCGTGCGGGCATTCTGCCCGGACGACGAGTTGCCGCTGATCGCCTCGCTGGTCGATGTCTGGCCGGCGGCCAACTGGTTCGAACGCGAAGCGTTCGACCTGTTTGGCATCGTGTTCGACGGCCATCCGGACCTGCGCCGCATCCTCACCGACTATGGCTTCGTCGGCCATCCGTTCCGCAAGGATTTTCCGATTTCCGGGCATGTGGAGATGCGTTACGACCCCGAACTCAAGCGCGTGGTGTACCAGCCGGTGAGCATCGAGCCGCGCGAGGTCACGCCGCGCATCGTGCGCGAAGACCATTACGG
Organism: uncultured Burkholderiales bacterium; assembly: GCA_937949525.1. GTDB lineage: Bacteria > Pseudomonadota > Gammaproteobacteria > Burkholderiales > Thiobacillaceae > PFJX01. The sequence goes on from CALEDT010000058.1 coordinate 57,315, forward strand.
CGATGTCGGCCAACGCGATGGAGGGGCGTGATGGCCGAGATCCGCAACTACACCATCAACTTCGGCCCGCAGCACCCTGCCGCGCACGGCGTGCTGCGCCTGGTACTGGAACTGGACGGCGAGGTGGTCGAGCGTGCCGATCCGCACATCGGCCTGCTGCACCGTGCCACCGAGAAACTGGCGGAGACCAAGACCTTCCTGCAGTCGGTGCCGTACATGGACCGTCTGGACTACATGTCCATGATGCAGAACGAGCACGCCTACTGCATGGCCATCGAGCGGTTGGCGGGCATCCGGGTGCCTGAACGCGCGCAGTACATCCGGGTGATGTTCGACGAGATCACGCGCATCCTCAATCACCTGTTGTGGTTGGGCACGCACGCGCTGGACATCGGCGCGATGACCGTGTTCCTGTATACCTTCCGCGAGCGCGAGGACTTGATGGACGTCTACGAGGCGGTGTCGGGCGCGCGCATGCACGCCGCCTACTATCGTCCGGGCGGGGTCTACCGCGACCTGCCGGATCGCATGCCGCAATATCAGGCCAACCAGCGCCGGAACGAGGCCGACATCCGTCGCCTGAACGAGAACCGCCAGGGCAGCGTGCTGGACTTCATCGAGGATTTCACCCAGCGCTTCTTCGGCTACGTCGACGAGTACGAGACGCTGCTCACCGACAACCGCATCTGGAAGCAGCGCACGGTGGGCATCGGCGTCGTCGATCCGGACCGGGCCAAGGCGCTGGGCTTCACCGGGCCGATGCTGCGCGGCTCCGGCATCGCCTGGGATCTGCGCAAGATGCAGCCCTACGAGGTGTACGACCGCCTGGACTTCGAGATTCCGGTCGGCCGCACCGGCGACAGCTACGACCGCTATCTGGTACGCATCGAGGAGATGCGCCAGAGCAACCGCATCATCCAGCAGTGCGTGGCCTGGCTGAAGGCCAATCCCGGCCCGGTGATCGTCGACGATCACAAGATCGCGCCACCGTCGCGCGAAGCCATGAAATCCAACATGGAGGAGCTGATCCACCACTTCAAGCTGTTCACCGAGGGCATGCATGTGCCGGAGGGCGAATGCTACGCGGCGGTGGAACACTCCAAGGGCGAGTTCGGCGTGTACCTGGTGTCGGACGGCGCCAACAAGCCGTATCGCCTGAAGCTGCGCGCGCCCGGCTTCTCGCATCTCGCCGGCCTCGACGAGCTGTCGCGCGGGCACATGATCGCCGACGTGGTGGCGATCATCGGCACGCTGGACATCGTCTTCGGCGACATCGACAGGTAAGCCATGCTGACACCCGAATCCCTCGCCCTGATCGATCAGGAAATCGCCAAATACCCGCCCGAACACAAGCAGTCGGCGGTGATGAGCGCCTTGCGCATCGCCCAGCAGGAGCTGGGCTGGCTATCCAAGGACACCATCGAGTACGTTGCCGCCTATCTGGACATGCCGGCCATCGCCGCCTACGAGGTGGCGACCTTCTACAACATGTACGACCTGGCACCGGTGGGCCGTCACAAGATCACCCTGTGCACCAACCTGCCCTGCCAGTTGCAGGGCGCCGACCGCATCGCGGAACGCATGCAGGCCAAGCTGGGCATCGGCTTCAATGAAACCACCGCGGACGGCCGCTACACGCTGAAGGAAGGCGAGTGCATGGGCGCCTGTGGCCACGGCCCCTTGTGCCTGCACAACAACCACACCCTGCATACCCACCTGACGCCCGAGTCGGTGGACAAGCTGCTGGACGACATGGCATGAGCCTGAATACCCCCGACAGCCAGGTCTGCCTGTGGACCCTGGCGCACGACGACCCCGCGTCGCTCGCCACCTATACCGCCAACGGCGGTTACCAGGCGCTGCGCAAGATCCTCGCCGACAAGACGCCGGCCGAGGCGATCATCGCCGAGGTCAAGACCAGCGCGCTGCGCGGGCGCGGCGGCGCCGGCTTTCCGACCGGCCTGAAATGGAGTTTCATGCCGCGCTCGGTGCCGGGCCCCAAGTACGTGGTGTGCAACAGCGACGAGGGCGAGCCGGGCACCTTCAAGGACCGCGACATCCTGATCTACAACCCGCACCAGTTGATCGAGGGCATGATCATCGCCGGCTACACGCTGGGCGCAACGGCCGGCTACAACTACATCCACGGCGAGATCTTCGAGCAGTACCAGTCTTGGGAGCGGGCCCTGGCCGAGGCGCGCGCCGCCGGCTTCCTGGGCAGTGACATCCTCGGTTCCGGCTGGGATTTCGAGCTGTACGCACACCATGGCTACGGCGCCTACATCTGCGGCGAGGAAACCGCGCTGCTGGAATCGCTGGAAGGCAAGAAAGGGCAGCCGCGCTTCAAGCCGCCGTTCCCCGCCAGCTATGGTCTGTACGGCCGGCCGACCACCATCAACAACACCGAGACGCTGGCATCCATTCCGTGGATCCTGCGCCACGGCGGCCAGGCCTTCCTGGAGCTGGGCAAACCCAACAACGGCGGCAGCAAGATCTTTTCCATCTCCGGCCACGTCAACAAGCCGGGCAACTACGAGATTCCGCTGGGCACGCCGTTCGCCGAGCTGCTGGAAATGGCCGGCGGCGTGCGCGACGGCCACCGGCTCAAGGCGGTCATCCCCGGCGGCTCGTCCGCGCCGGTACTGCCCGCGGACGTGATGATGGACCTGACCCTGGACTTCGACGCCATCGCCAAGGCCGGTTCCATGCTCGGCTCCGGCGCGGTCATCGTCATGGACGAGACGGTCTGCATGGTGCGTGCGCTGGAGCGCCTGTCGTATTTCTATTTCGAGGAATCCTGCGGTCAGTGCACGCCCTGCCGCGAAGGCACCGGCTGGCTGTATCGCATCGTGCATCGCATCGAGCAGGGCAAGGGCCGGCCCGAGGATCTGGACGAACTGGTGCGCATCGGCCGGAACATCGGCGGCAACACCATCTGCGCGCTGGGCGAGGCGGCGGTTGGGCCGGTGATCAGTTTCGTCAAACACTTCCGCGCCGAGTTCGAACACCACATCGAACACAAGCGCTGCCTGGTGGAGAACTGACATGCCGCTGATCGAGATCGACGGCAGGAAACTGGACGTCGCGCCCGGCGCGACGGTGATGGATGCCGCCAACCAGGCCGGCATCCACATCCCGCATTTCTGTTATCACAAGAAGCTGTCCATCGCCGCCAACTGCCGCATGTGTCTGGTGGAAGTGGAGAAGGTGCCGAAGGCGCTGCCGGCCTGCGCCACGCCGGTCACCGACGGCATGAAGGTGAAGACCCGTTCGGTCAAGGCCATCGCCGCGCAAAAGGGGGTGATGGAGTTCCTGCTGATCAACCATCCGCTCGACTGTCCGATCTGCGACCAGGGCGGCGAATGCCAGTTGCAGGACTTGGCCGTCGGCTACGGCGACTCGGCCTCGCATTACCGCGAGCCCAAGCGCGTGGTCAAGGACAAGGAACTCGGCCCGCTGATCGCCACCGACATGACCCGCTGCATCCATTGCAGCCGCTGCGTGCGTTTCGGCCAGGAGATCGCCGGCCTGATGGAACTGGGCATGCCCGGACGCGGCGAGCATACCGAGGTGATGCCCTTCCTGGAGACGCAGGTCACCCACGAACTGTCCGGCAACGTCATCGAGCTGTGCCCGGTCGGCGCGCTGACCTCCAAGCCGTTCCGCTATGCCGCGCGCAGTTGGGAACTGTCGCGCCGGCGTGCAGTGAGTCCGCACGACGGCCTGGGCACCAACGTGCAGGTGCATGTCAAGAACGGCCGCGTCTATCGCGTCGTGCCGCAGGAGAACGAAGCCATCAACGAATGCTGGATCGCCGACCGCGACCGCTACAGCTATGAGGCGCTGAACGGCGAAGAACGGCTGACCGTGCCGCTGCTGCGCGAGGGCGATGCATGGGTGGAGGCGAGCTGGCAGGACGCGCTGGAACGCGTCGCCGCCGGCTTGGCGCGCGTGCTGGAAAACCGCGGTGCCGACGCCATCGGCGGCCTGGTGTCGGCGCACCAGACGCTGGAGGAGATCTATCTGTTCACCAAGCTGCTGCGCGGTCTGGGAGTCGAGCACATCGACCACCGTCTGGCGCAGGCCGGTGCCACGGTCGGCGCGGGCGCCCGCTGGTTGGGCATGCCGGTGGCGGCGCTGGACGATCTGCAGCGCGTGCTGCTGGTGGGTTCGACGCTGCGCAAGGAACAGCCGCTGGTCGCACAACGCCTGCGCAAGGCGGTGAAGCGCGGTGCGCAGCTCAACGTGGTGCACAGCGTCGACGACGACCTGTTGTGCCAGGTTGCCGGCAAGGCCATCGTCAAGCCGTCCGCGCTGGGCGACGCACTGGCGCGCGTCGCCGTCGCGCTGGTCGAGGCCGGCGCGCCGCTGGCGACCGCTGCGACACTGGCCGGGGTGACACCGGACGACGCCGCGCGCACCATCGCCGCCAGCCTGCTGGGCGGCGAGCGCAAAGCCGTGCTGCTGGGCGCGGTGGCGCAGAATCACGCCGACGCCGACCGTATCCATGCGCTGGCCGGTGCCATCGCCACGGCCTGCGGCGCCACGCTGGGCTTCCTGACGCCGGCGGCCAACGGCGTCGGTGCGCAACTGGCCGGTGCGCTGCCCGGCCCCGCCGGCATGAACGCCACGCAAATGCTGGCGCAGCCGCGTGCCGCCTACCTGCTGTTGGGCGTGGAACCCGAACTGGATGCGCACGACGCCGCCGCGGCGGGCACGGCGATGCGGAACGCCGACTTCGTCGTCCAGCTCACCGCCTTCCGCACCGCGGCCAGCGATTATGCCGACGTGCTGCTGCCGATCGCGCCGTTCACCGAGACCGCCGGCACCTACGTCAACATGGAAGGCCGTGTGCAAACCTTCCACGCCGCCGTGGCACCCCGCGGCGAAGCGCGCCCGGCCTGGAAGGTGCTGCGCGTGCTCGGCAACCTGCTGAATCTGGGCGGCTTCGACCACGACAGCGTCGAGGCCGTGCGTGCCGAAGTGCTGCCGCAAGGCCAGGACGGCATCGCCGCCCATCTGGACAACACGTCACCCGCCGACGCCGGCGTGCCGACGGCGGCGGGTGACGGCATCGAACGGCTGGGCGAGACGCCGATCTACCAGCTCGATCCCCTCACCCGCCGCGCCCCGGCGCTGCAGGCCACCGCCGACGCCGCCGAGCCGGCGGCCTGGCTGCATGGCGAACTGCTCGCCCGCCTGGGGCTGGAAGCCGGCGGGCGGGTTCGGGTGATACAGGCGGGCGGTGAAGTGGTGTTGCCGGTCAAGCGCGACGATCGCCTGGCCATCGACACCGTGCGCATCGCCGCGTCGCATCCGCTCACCGCCGCGCTGGGCGCGCGTCTGGGCGGCATCCGTCTGGAAAGGGCCTGACATGGACAGCTTGCTCGCCCCCGTCGCCGAACTGTTCGGCCCGGCCTGGCTGCCGGTGTGGACACTGGTCAAGATCGTCGCCATCGTCGCGCCGCTGATGATCGCGGTGGCCTATCTGACCTACGCCGAACGCAAGGTGATCGGCTACATGCAGGTGCGCATCGGTCCCAACCGCGTCGGCCCGATCGGCCTGCTGCAGCCCATTGCCGACGGTCTCAAGCTGCTGATGAAGGAAATCATCATCCCCAGCGGCGCCAACAAGGGTCTGTTCCTGCTCGGCCCGGTGCTGGCCATCGCGCCGGCGCTGGCCGCCTGGGCTGTGTTTCCGTTCACCGACCGGCTGGTGCTGGCCGACATCAACGCCGGTCTGCTGTACATCATGGCCATCACCTCCATGGGCGTGTACGGCGTGATCATCGCCGGCTGGGCATCCAACTCCAAGTACGCCTTTCTGGGCGCCATGCGCTCATCGGCGCAGATCGTGTCCTACGAGATCGCCATGGGCTTTGCGCTGGTCGGCGTGCTGATGTCGGCCGGCAGCCTCAATCTGATCGACATCGTCAACGCCCAGCAGGGCGGCTTCTGGCAGTGGTACTGGCTGCCGCTGTTCCCGCTGTTCATCGTCTACCTGATCGCCGGCGTGGCGGAGACCAACCGCGCGCCGTTCGACGTGGCCGAGGGCGAGTCGGAGATCGTCGCCGGCTTTCACGTCGAATACTCCGGCATGGCGTTCGCGGTGTTCTTCCTGGCCGAATACGCCAACATGATCCTGATTTCCGGCCTCGTGAGCATCATGTTCCTTGGCGGTTGGCTATCGCCGCTGCCCTTCCTGCCGGACGGCTTCATCTGGATCGCCGCGAAGATGTCGTTCGTGCTGTTCCTGTTCCTGTGGTTCCGCGCCACCTTCCCGCGCTTCCGCTACGACCAGATCATGCGCCTGGGCTGGAAGGTGTTCATTCCGGTGACGCTGGTGTGGATCATCGTGGTCGGCGCGGCCATGCAGACGCCGTACGGCCATCTGTTCCGCTGACGGAGGGCATCATGTTGAACCGCGTCAAGGCCTTCTTCGATACCTTCCTGCTGACCGAACTGGTGCGCGGCATGGCCCTGACCGGCCGGCATCTGTTCGCGCGCAAGATCACCGTGCAGTTCCCCGAGGAGAAGACGCCGCAGAGCCCGCGCTTCCGCGGTCTGCACGCGCAGCGCCGCTATCCCAACGGCGAGGAGCGCTGTATCGCCTGCAAGCTGTGCGAGGCGGTGTGTCCGGCCATGGCGATCAAGATCGAGTCGGAACAGCGCGCCGACGGCACGCGCCGCACCACGGTGTACGACATCGATCTGACCAAGTGCATCTTCTGCGGCTTCTGCGAGGAAGCCTGCCCGGTCGATGCCATCGTCGAAACCCGCATCCTGGAATATCACGGCGAGCAGCGCGGCGACCTGTATTACACCAAAGACAAGCTGTTGGCGGTGGGCGACCGGTACGAGGAACAGATCGCCCGGGATCGCGCGGAAGACGCGCGTTATCGCTGACCCGAGACCAAGACCGGATCACCATGGATTTCACCAGCTTCGTCTTCTACTTCTTCTCCGCCATCCTGCTGCTGTCGGCGCTGCGCGTGATCACCGCGCGCAACCCGGTGCACGCCGCGCTCGCACTGGTGCTGGCGTTCTTCACCGCGGCCGCGCTGTGGATGCTGCTGGAAGCGGAATTCCTGGCCATCACGCTGGTGCTGGTCTACATCGGCGCGGTGATGGTGCTGTTCCTGTTCGTCGTGATGATGCTGGACATCAACGTCGAGGAAATGCGCCGCGGCTTCTGGAGCTATCTGCCGGCCGGCGCGCTGGTCGGCGGCCTGATGGTGGTGGAGATGGTCATGGTGCTGGGCGGCAAGGATTTCGGCCTCGGCGCCGTGACGCCGCGCCCGGCCGATTACAACCATACTGCCGAGCTGGGACGGGTGCTGTACACCGACTACGTCTATCCGTTCGAACTGGCGGCGGTGATCCTGCTGGTGGCCATGGTCGCGGCCATCGCGCTGACCCACCGCAAGCGTGCCGACACCCGGCAGATCAACCCCGCCGAGCAGGTCAAGGTGAAACGCGCCGACCGCATTCGCATGGTCAACCTGAAACCGCAGAAGCCGGAAGCGCCCAAGGAAGAAGATTGATGATCGGCCTCAACCATTACCTGATCCTCGGTTCCATCCTGTTCGCCATCAGCGTGGTGGGCATCTTCCTGAACCGCAAGAACGTGCTGATCATCCTGATGGCGATCGAACTGATGCTGCTCGCCGTCAACATGAACTTCATCGCCTTTTCCCGTTATCTGGACGATCTCGCCGGGCAGGTGTTCGTGTTTTTCATCCTGACGGTCGCGGCGGCGGAATCCGCCATCGGTCTGGCCATCCTGGTCGTGCTGTTCCGTAGCATGCGCACCATTCATGTCGAAGACCTCGACAAGCTGAAGGGCTGAGACCATGGACATGAAAACCCTGTACCTGACCGTGCCGCTGGCACCGTTGATCGGCGCGATCGTCGCCGGCCTGTTTGGCAAGGCCATCGGCCGCACCGGCGCGCACGTCGTCACCATCGCCGGCGTGGCCGTGGCCTTCCTCGCCTCCGTGTTGATCTTCCAAGACGTGCAGGCGGGCAATACGTATAACGGCCCGGTCTACACCTGGCTCACCGCCGGCGACCTGACGTTGGAGATCGGCTTTCTGATCGACCGGCTGACCGTGCTGATGATGCTGGTGGTGACCTTCGTGTCGCTGATGGTGCACATCTACACCATCGGCTACATGGCCGACGACCCGGGCTATCAGCGCTTCTTCAGCTACATCTCGCTATTCACCTTCTCCATGCTGATGCTGGTGATGTCGAACAACTTCCTGCAGTTGTTCTTCGGCTGGGAGGCGGTGGGTCTGGTGTCCTACCTGTTGATCGGCTTCTGGTACACGCGCGAGTCGGCGATCTACGCCAACCTCAAGGCCTTCCTGGTCAACCGCGTGGGCGACTTCGGCTTCCTGCTCGGCATCGGCCTGATCTGGCATTACTTCGGCACGCTGGACTACGCGCAGGTATTCCAGATGGCGCCGCATCTGGCCAACCGCACGCTGAGCCTGATCGACGGCCATGCCTGGGGCGTGCTGACGGTGATCTGCATCCTGCTGTTCATCGGCGCCATGGGCAAGTCGGCGCAGTTCCCGCTGCACGTGTGGCTGCCGGACTCCATGGAAGGTCCGACGCCGATCTCCGCGCTGATCCACGCCGCCACCATGGTCACCGCCGGTATCTTCATGGTGGCGCGCATGTCGCCGCTGTTCGAACTGTCGGACGCGGCCTTGTCGTTCGTGCTGGTGATCGGCGCCATCACCGCGCTGTTCATGGGCTTCCTGGGCATCATCCAGAACGACATCAAACGCGTGGTGGCGTATTCCACACTATCGCAGCTCGGCTACATGACCGTGGCCCTGGGTGCGTCAGCCTACTCGGTGGCGATTTTCCACCTGATGACGCACGCGTTCTTCAAAGCGTTGCTGTTCCTCGCAGCCGGCTCCGTGATCATCGCCATGCACCACAACCAGGACATCCGCTACATGGGCGGCCTCAGGAAGTACATGCCAATCACCTGGATCACCGCGCTGATCGGCTCGCTGGCGCTGATCGGCACGCCCTTCCTGTCCGGTTTCTATTCCAAGGACAGCATCATCGAGGCAGTGAAATATTCCGATCTCGCGGGTTCCGGCTTCGCCTACTTCGCGGTCACGCTGGGCGTATTCGTGACCGCGTTCTATTCCTTCCGCATGTATTTCCTGGTGTTCCACGGCAAGGAGCGCTTCCACAACCCGCATCACGGCGACCACGAGGCCGGCAAGGACGTGCCGCACGGCCACGGGCACGGTCACCACCCGCCGCACGAAACGCCTTGGGTGGTGACCGTGCCGCTGATCCTGCTGGCCATCCCGTCGCTGCTGATCGGCTATGTCACAGTCGATGCGCTACTGTTCGGCGACTGGTTCGGCCATGCCATCCACGTCGCGCCGCAGCACGATGGTTTCGCCCGCTTCGCCCAGACCTATCACGGCCCCTTCGCCATGGCCCTGCACGCGCTGCAGACACCAGCATTCTGGCTGGCGCTGGCCGGCGTGGCGCTGTCCGGGTTCTTCTACCTCAAGCGCCCGGACATTCCTGCGCTGTTGGCAAAGAAATTCGGCGTGCTGTACCGCATCCTGGAACGCAAGTACGGCTTCGACGAATTCAACGATTGGTTCTTCGCGCGCGGCGCGCGTCTGCTCGGCGGCCGCCTGTGGCGCTGGGGGGATGTCGCCGCGATCGACGGCGCCATCGTCAACGGCACGGCCCGCCTGGTCGGGCGCATCGCCGGCGTCGTGCGCCATCTGCAATCCGGTTACATCTATCACTATGCCTTCGCGATGATCATCGGCGTGCTGCTGCTCGCCACGTGGTTCGCGCGCGCCTGACGACAACCCGCAACGAAAGAACTCTACGATGACGGAAGGGATCGGCCTGCTCAGCCTCGCCATCTGGGTGCCCATCGTGGCCGGCGTGCTCATCCTCGCCACCGGCGGCGACAAGAACGCGGACGGCCAGCGCACGCTGGCGCTGATCGGCGCCGTGCTCGGCTTTCTGGTGACCATCCCGTTATGGACCGGTTTCGATTACGCCAGCGCGGGCATGCAGTTCGAGGAACTGGCGCCGTGGATTCCGGGGTTCAACGTCCACTACCGGTTGGGCGTGGACGGCATCTCCATGTTGTTCGTGATCCTCAACAGCTTGACCACGGTGCTGGTGGTGCTGGCCGGCTGGCAGGTGATCCGCGAGCGGGTCAGCCAGTACATGGCGGCCTTCCTGATCCAGTCCGGCCTGCTCAACGGCGTGTTCTCTGCGCTCGACGGTGTGCTGTTCTACGTGTTCTTCGAAGCCATGCTGATCCCGCTGTACCTGATCATCGGCATGTGGGGCGGACCCAACCGGGTCTACGCGGCGATCAAGTTCTTCCTGTACACCCTTCTCGGTTCGCTGCTGATGCTGGTGTCCATCCTGTACCTGTACTTCCAGAGCGGCGGCAGCTTCGAGATCCTCGCCTGGCACCGCGTCGGACTGAGCATGACCGCGCAGACCCTGCTGTTCGTGGCCTTCTTCTTTGCCTTCGCGGTGAAGGTGCCCATGTGGCCGGTGCACACCTGGTTGCCGGATGCGCACGTCGAGGCGCCCACCGGCGGCTCCGTGGTGCTGGCCGCGATCACGCTGAAGGTCGGCGCCTACGGTTTCCTGCGCTTCATCCTGCCCATCGTGCCCGACGCGTCGCGCGAGTACGCCTGGCTGATCGTCGCGCTGTCGCTGATCGCCGTGGTGTACATCGGCCTGGTGGCGTTGGTGCAATCGGACATGAAGAAACTGATCGCCTATTCGTCGATCGCGCACATGGGCTTCGTCACCCTCGGTTTCTTCCTGTTCAACCCGCTGGGCATCGAAGGCGGGTTGATCCAGATGATCTCGCACGGCTTCATCTCCGCCGCCATGTTCCTGTGCGTCGGCGTCATGTATGACCGCGTGCATTCACGCCAGATCGCCGACTACGGCGGGGTTGCCAACACCATGCCGCGCTTCGCCGCGTTCTTCATGCTGTTCGCCATGGCCAACGCCGGCCTGCCCGGCACCTCCGGCTTCGTCGGCGAGTTCATGGTCATCCTGGGCGCCGTGCAGGTGAACTTCTGGTGGGCCTTCCTGGCCGCCACGACGCTGATCTTCGGCGCCGCCTATACGTTGTGGATGTACAAGCGCGTGGTGTTCGGCGCCGTGGCCAACGACCACGTCGCGCAGATGAAGGACATCGACTCGCGCGAGTTCGTCGTGCTCGGCCTGCTCGCGCTGTGCGTGCTGGGCATGGGCCTGTATCCGCTGCCCTTCACCGAGGTGATGCACGCCTCGGTCGACAATCTGCTGGCGCACGTGGCGAACAGCAAGCTGGTTCATTGAGCGAGAAAGCCGCGATGAATTTCCCCATGCCCGACCTCATGCCCGTACTGCCGGAACTGTTCGTGCTCGGCATGACCTGCGCCATCCTGATCTTCGACGTGATCAGCCGGACGCGCACGCCGGCCTACCTGTTGACCCTGGCCACCCTGGTCGGCGCCGCCGCCATCACCCTGGTCACCGCGCTGCCGCAGACGCGTTACACCTTCGGCGGCCAGTTCGTCGATGACGCCATGAGCGATGCGCTCAAGCTGATGGCCTATGTCGCCACCTTCGCGGTGGTGGTCTATTCGCGCGGCTATCTGGTCGAGCGTGGCCTATGGCGCGGCGAATTCTTCGTGCTGGCGCTGTTCGCGCTGCTCGGCATGATGGTGATGATCTCCGCCAACCATCTGCTGATCCTGTACATCGGTCTGGAACTGCTGTCGCTGGCGTTGTACGCCATGGTGGCGCTGCAACGCGACGCGGCGCGCGCCACCGAGGCGGCGATGAAGTATTTCGTGCTCGGCGCACTCGCCTCCGGCCTCCTGCTGTACGGCATGTCGCTGCTGTACGGCCTGACCGGCACGCTGGAACTGCCGGCGCTGGCACGGGTGCTGGAGACCGGCGTAGGCGACGATCTGGTGCTGGCCTTCGCGCTGGTGTTCGTGGTCGCCGGCCTCGGCTTCAAGCTGGGTGTGGCACCGTTCCACATGTGGGTGCCCGACATCTACCAGGGCGCGCCGTCGGCCGTGACGCTGTTCATCAGCTCCGCGCCCAAGCTGGCTGCCTTCGCCTTCACCATGCGCCTGCTGGTCGACGGCATGCAACCCGCGGTGGCCGACTGGCAGGGCATGTTGGCGGTCATGGCGGTGCTGTCGTTGGCCATCGGCAACCTCGCCGCCATCATGCAGAGCAACATCAAGCGCATGCTCGCCTACTCCACCATTTCGCACATGGGCTTCCTGCTGCTGGGCGTGCTCGCCGGCAATTTCGCCGGATACAGCGGCGCCATGTTCTACGTCATCGCTTACGTGCTGATGAGTCTGGGCGCGTTCGGTTTGGTGGTGTATCTGTCGCGCGACCAGCACGAGGCGGAAAACCTGGAGGATTTCCGCGGCCTCAACAGCCGCCAGCCCTGGCTTGCCGCGTTGATGGCCATCCTGATGTTCTCCATGGCCGGCATACCGCCGTTCGTCGGCTTCTATGCCAAGCTCGCGGTGTTGCAGGCCCTGGTCGGCGCCGGCTTCGTCTGGCTCGCCGTGGTAGCCGTGCTGTTCTCGCTGATCGGCGCGTACTACTACCTGCGCGTGGTCAAGCTCATGTACTTCGACACGCCGCGCGCCGATGCGCCGGCCATCGTCCCCGCCGGCGATGCGCGCGCGCTATTGTCGGCCAATGGCCTGGCGGTCCTGCTGCTGGGCCTGATGCCGCAGCCGCTGATCGCACTGTGCGCAAACGCCATGCAGATGACGCTGCAGTAACCTCCTGCCCGCCGCCGCAACGCAGACGAAGCGCGCACACCGACCATCAAGCCCTGCATCGTCGCGGCCGATAACCGTTCCACTCGTCGTCGCAGGAGCACGCCATGAGCCAGACCGTCACACAGTCGATCCAATTCAGGATCATCCTCGCACTGGCCGTGACGTTCCTGTCCGTGCTCACGGTCTCGACGCTGTCAACGGCGCGCAACGAACATGCGCTGGCGACCCGCATCGGTGAAGACAAAGCGCGCGATCTGGCGCAATCTTACTTCGACGGCCTCAACACCCTGATGCTCACCGGCACCATGGACCAGCACGAGGGCCTGCGCGCAAAGTTCCTGGCCCTGCCCGGCGTGCGCGAGGCACGCGTAGTGCATGCCCCGCAGGTATTGGATGACGTCAGCACCCATGCGGCTCCACCGCGCGACGCGCTCGACGCCCGCGCCATCAAAGGCGAGCAGATCGCCGTGGTCGAACCGGAGGCCGAAGGTCGACGCATCGTGTTCCTGATGCCGCTGCGGGCAAGCGAAAACTACCTGGGCACCAATTGCCTGTCCTGCCATCAGGTCACTCCGGGCACCCTGCTCGGCGCCGTGCGCGTCGACTATTCGCTCGCCGAACTGGATGGTGAAATGCGCGACAACCTGCTGACGGTCGGCACCATCAACGCCGCGTTGTCCCTGCTGGGCATCGCCGTAGTGTTCGGACTGCTCCGACGCATGGTCATCGGCCCGCTGCTGCGCATGCGCGACACGATGCGGCAGATCGAACGCGACTCCGATCTTGGCCGCCGCCTGGCGCTGCCGCCGCGCGACGAGGTCGGCGCGTTGGCGACGGCCATCGACGCCATGCTCGACCGCTTCGCCACCAGCATCGGTCTGGTGCGGTCCACATCACACCGACTCGGGGGCGCAGCGGAGCAAGTCGCCACCGTCGCCGTTGCCACTGCCGAAGCGGCGCACGCGCAACTACGCGAGACCGAAGCGACGGCGGAATCCCTGACCCACCTGAAGAGCTTTGCCGCCGAAGCCGCCACCGGGGCGGCCAACACCGCGCAGGCATCCGTGGCCGCCGACCAGGAAGCCGGCAACAACACCCGCGTCACCCGCGAAGCCATCGGCGGCATACTGGCGTTGGTCGAAGAGATCCGCGGAGCGGTCGAAGTCATCGAAGCCCTCGATCAACGCAGTCAGGAAGTCAGCAACGTGCTCGAAATCATCAAGGGCATTGCCGAACAGACCAACCTGCTCGCGCTCAATGCCGCGATCGAAGCCGCCCGCGCCGGCGAGATGGGTCGCGGCTTTGCCGTGGTCGCGGACGAGGTGCGCAAACTGGCCAACCTGTCACACGAATCCACCCGTAGCATCGAATCCATCGTCACCCAGCTACGCAACGAAGCTCGCAACGCGGTCCAGACCATGGAACACGCGCGCGACAGCGCCGTCGAGCACAGCAGGCGCCTCGAAGACGCAGTCGTCGGGCTCGACCGCATTGTCGCCAGGGTTGCGGAAATCCGCGCCTTCAACGTGCGCATGGCCGAATCGGTACGCACCCAAGAGAACCTGACCGACAGCGTCGACCAGAACCTTGCCAGTATCGGTCGCATTGCCCAAAGGACCGCCAGCGAGGCCGAGCAGACGCGCGGCGTCAGCGAGGAACTGGTGGTGCTGGCGAGGACGATGAACGAGGCAGTCAATCGCTTCCGCGTGGACCACCGAGCCTGACCCTGGCGGCGGCGTTACCGCTGCCGACCTTGACGGCCGAAGTCGTTTCACGCTCTAATGCGCGACTCATTCGGCCGGTGTGTCGGTCGACGTGCGGGCCAGGTAGCTCAGTTGGTAGAGCAGCGGACTGAAAATCCGCGTGTCGGCAGTTCGATTCTGCCCCTGGCCACCAATATATAAAGGTCAACCGTTCTCGGTTGGCCTTTTTTCTTGCGCGCTCCCGCGTGTTCGCGGGGACTCCTGCGGATTCCTGCGGACTTCCTTCCCCGACTGTCTTGGCCACCGGGGCCCCATTTCGCTCTCTCCATGCCGTTTTTCTCTCCGGCCTCGCTCTCCAGCTGAGGGCCGAAGTCCACAAGAGCCGCCAGTGGCTTCGTTCAATATCAACAGGTTACGTGATGACCGTTCAAGCGGTTGGATGACGGCATCGCTTAACCAAACTGACTT
>CALEDT010000059.1 GCA_937949525.1 uncultured Burkholderiales bacterium
CGCGGCCCTTCATCGTCATGCCGTCAGATCACGCAGCGCATCGAGCGCGTCGTGCATATGCCAGTCGCCGCGCAGCACGATGGCGTGCCGCCGTTCCTCGGCGGTGAACGGCTCCGCCGCGGCGAGCTGCGCATCGAGTACCGTGTCGTCGGCTTCCGAGGCATCGTGGCCGCTGGCCTGGCGGCGCGCGATGCGCTCCCGCAGTACCTGCGGCGGCGCTTCCACCGCGACGATGCGCCAGGGCAGGGCGAGCGCTGCCGCGAGTTCGGCGAACGGCTGACGCCAGTCGGCGCGGATGAAGGTGGCGTCGACGATCACCGGCAGTCCGTGCGCGACCAGGGCGCGCGTCAGCGAGACCAGTCGCACGCGCGTGGCTTCGCCGGCGGCGGCGGTGTAGATGCCGCCGGGCACGGTGGTGCTGGCGTCCAGCGGTGTCAGACCGAACAGGCGTTTGCGTTCCACGTCGGAACGCAGGCGGATGGCGCCGAGTGCCTGCAGCAGGTGCTGCGACAGCCAGGTTTTGCCCGACCCCGATACACCATGCATCAGCAACAGGAAGGCGTGGCGCGGGCGCGCCAGGTGCTGTGCGAGCTGCAGATAGGTCAGGCATTCGTCGTAGTCGCCGCCTGCCTGGGCGGCGCGCAGTGCCGCCACCTTGGCGCGTACCATGGCACGGTACACGTGGTAATACGGCAGCGCCGCGACGCCCGCATAGTCGCCGGTGTGTTCCAGGTAGGCGTTGACGAAGCGCCAGGCCAGATCCTCGTGCCCGCGGTGGGTCAGATCCATGGCCAGGAAGGCGATCTCGTTGATGACGTCGATGAAGCGCAGCGGCGCGCTGAACTCGATGGCGTCGAAGATCAGCGGCGCGTCCTGCACCCAGGCGATGTTGCCCAGGTGCAGGTCGCCGTGACACTCGCGGATGTAACCGCCGGCCCGTCGGGCGGCGAAGTGCTGCAGCAGGCGCGCCTGTTCGGCCTGCGTCCAGGCGTGCAGGGCGTCGAGCAAGGCCGTCGCGTGGGCGCGCCGGGGGCCGAAATCCGGCAACAGTGCGCGCAGTTGCGTGAAGTTGGCGGCCACGGGCGCGCTCACCTGCTCAGGCCGGCCGTAGTCGCTGTCTGCCGGCGCCGTGTCGGCTTGGCCGTGAAACGCGGCGATGCGCGCGGCGATGGCGTCGATCTGCGCCGCGTCGAGGTCAGAAGCGCGGTCGAGCGTGGCTTCGGCCGGGAAGGCGCGCATCCTCACCGCCCATTCCAGCGGCGGGCCGTCGCCGCCCATGTGGGGCGCTTCGACCGTGCCGGTCACCGCCACCACGTCCAGGTAGATGTCGGGCGCCAGACGACGGTTGACGCGGATTTCCTCGTCGCAGCACGCACGTCGGCGCGCCAGCGTGGAGAAATCGAGAAAGCCGAAGTCGACCGGCTTCTTCAGTTTGTAGGCGTAATCGCCGGCGACGATGACCCAGGAGATGTGCGTCTCGATCAGGCGCGGCGCCGGCGCCGCGTGGGGATAGGCGTGCGGACGCAGCAGTCCGGCGATGAGTGGCGGCAGGCTCACTTGACGAAGGCGACCACGTGATCGAGACCGAGGCGGATGCCGATCTTCTCGCCGATGGCGTGATCGTGGTGCGAGTCGATCTGCGCCAGCACGCTGTTGCCGCCGGGCAGGCGCAGGGTGTAGAGAAAATCGGCGCCGCGAAAGGCCTTGCGCTGCACTTCCGCCACGACCGGGCTGGCGTCGTCATGGATGATGTCGTCCGGACGCACCAGCACTTCCACCTGGCAGCCGCGGCCACAGCGCTGGCAACCGCCGCCGGCTTCGCATGCCGGGGGCACCTCCCCTTCCAGCACGCCCAGCTCGATGGCGATGTGACGGCTGTCGATGACGGTGCCGGGCAACAACACGCCCTGGCCGACGAAATCGGCGACGAAGCGATTGGCGGGCTGGTGATACAGGTTGTAGGGCGTGTCCCACTGCTGGATCACACCCTCGTGCATCACGCCGATGGCATCAGCCATGGCGAACGCCTCGTGCTGGTCGTGCGTGACCAGCAGCGCGGTGATGCCTTCCTGCTTGAGGATGTCGCGCACTTCCAGCGCCAGTTTCTCGCGCAATTCCACGTCCAGGTTGGAAAACGGTTCGTCCAGCAGCAGCAGGCGCGGTCCCGGCGCCAGCGCGCGCGCCAGCGCCACGCGCTGCTGCTGGCCGCCGGATAGTTCATGCGGATAGGCATCGGCGCGGCCGGCGAGGCCGACGGTATCCAGTAGCGCGGCGACGCGCGCGTCGCGCGCCGCCGGCTGCAGGTGACGCAGGCCGAAGGCGACGTTGCGCGCGATGTTGAGGTGCGGGAACAGCGCGTAGTCCTGGAACACCATGCCGATGCGGCGTGCTTCCGGCGGCTGCGCGTGGCCGGGGGCACTGACGCGCTCGCCGTCGAGCCGGATCTCACCCTCGCGCGGCGCATCGAAGCCGGCGATCAGGCGCAGTACCGTGGTCTTGCCGCAGCCGGATGGGCCGAGCAGACAACCGATCTGGCCTTGCTGCAGCGTGAACGACACGCCGGACAGCACCGGCTTGTCGCTGAAGCGGTGACCGAGGCGGGAAACTTCGAGCGTGGGGGACATGCGTGCGACCTCGATGTGATCCGATCAAATGAGAGTCATTATAATGAAGTGTTTGCGCCGATATCCGGCGGATGAATCATGGTAGCCCCGCCCCGATGAAATCCCGTGTGTCCTTCCTGCCGTTGGTGGCGATCATGCTCGCGCTGCTGGTGTCATTGCCCGTGGTCAGCGTGCTGGTCAACGTGTTCCGGCCCGACGAGGCCGGCGTCTGGGCGCACCTGGTGGAAACGGTGCTGGGCGAGTACGTGTTCAACAGCGTGGCGCTGGCGCTGGGCACGGGTTTGGGCGCGGCGCTGCTGGGTACCGGCGCGGCGTGGATCGTCGCAATGTACCGGTTTCGCGGACGCGGCGTCCTGGAATGGGCGCTGCTGCTGCCGCTGGCCATGCCCACCTACGTGATCGCCTATGCCTATACCGATTTTCTGCAGTTCGCCGGACCCGTGCAAAGCGCGTTGCGCGAGGCTTTCGCCTGGGGGCGCGACGACTACGGGTTTCCCGAGGTGCGTTCGCTGGAGGGGGCCATCGTCATCTTCAGCCTGGTGTTCTATCCCTACGTCTACGTGCTGGCGCGCGCCGCCTTCCTGGAGCGATCCGGCGTGCTGCTGGAGGCGGCGCGCAGCCTGGGTTACAGCCAGCGCGCGGCCTTCTTGCGCGTGGCGCTGCCGTTGGCGCGTCCGGCGCTGGCCGGTGGCGTGGCGCTGGTGATCATGGAGACATTGGCCGAGTTCGGCGCGGTGTCCTACTTCGGCGTGCCGACCTTTACCACCGGCATCTACCGCGCCTGGTATGCGTTCGGCGATCCGGTCGCGGCGTCGCAGCTCGCCGCCAGTCTGCTGGCGGTGGTGGCGCTGGCGCTGATGTTGGAGAAGGCCAGCCGTGGCCGCGCGCGCTTCGACGATGCCGGCGGACGGCCGCCGCCGCGGCCGGAACTGCGCGGCGGACGCGCGCTGCTGGCGATCCTGGCTTGCCTGCTGCCGCTGCTCGGCGGCTTTCTGCTGCCCGCCGGCTTGCTGCTGGCAATGGCGCTGCAGGCCGGCGACAGCGAGTTCGGCATCAAATACTTCACGCTTGCGGGCAATAGTCTCACGCTGGCGACGATCGCCAGCGGGCTCGCGGTGTGCGTGGCGTTGCTGCTGGCCTACGCCGGTCGCGCCCAGCCGGGACGGCTCATGACCGGGGTGAAGCGCCTGGCATCCCTGGGCTACGCCGTGCCCGGCACCGTGATCGCGGTGGGCGCGCTGATCCCGCTGACCGCGCTGGACCATGCCCTGATCGACTGGCTGGAGGCGCGCTGGGGCGTCACCCCCGGCCTGATCATCACCGGCACCGCGGTGGCGCTGGTGTTCGCCTACCTCGCGCGCTTCCTGGCGGTGGCGTTGAATGCGGTGGAGTCCAGCCTGGCACGCATCCGCCCCAGTCTGGACGAGGCCGCGCGCAGCCTGGGCGCCGGCCGTGGCGCCGTGCTGGCGCGTGTGCATGTGCCGTTGCTGTCGGGTGGCATCGTCTCCGGCCTGTTGCTGGTATTCGTCGACGTGATGAAGGAACTGCCGGCCACCATCGTGCTGCGGCCCTTCAACTTCGAGACACTGGCCACCCAAGTCTACATTCTGGCGGCCGACGAACGTCTGGCCGAGGCGGCCACGCCATCGCTGATCATCGTCGCAGTGGGCTTGATACCGGTGGTGCTGCTGTCGCGCACCATGCGGCGCATGTGAGGCGCGGCCGGCCGCCGGCGCGGTGGTCGATTTGCGTCTCCCCTCTTGCAGGTACCCGGATCGGCAACTCTGAAATATAAAGCTATCCTGATATGGGCATGGCGGTCTGTTCGCCATGCGGGTGCGCGGTGGGCAGCGTGTGGCCATGCCGCGTTCAGCGAGCATGGAGGATGCGATGACGAAGCGCAGGTCGGGCAAACTCGTATGGGGGTTGGTCGTGCTACTGGCGTTGGTGCTGTGGATCGGCACCGCACGGGCGGCGGGCGATGCCGCCGCCGGCGCGCGCAAAGCCGTGTACTGTGCCTATTGTCACGGTCTGGACGGCAACCCGATCGACCTGGGGGTGCCGCGCCTGGCCGGGCAGCCCGCGCGGCGGTTGCTGGCGCGGATCAAGGCGCTGGAGAGCGACGGCAATATCCACGCCGCCATGTTGAAGGCCCTGCTCACCGGCAACATCGGTGAGCGCGAGCTGGTGGATCTGGCCGCCTATTACGCCGCACAGCAGGCCCGCACCGCGTCCGGGGCGGGGCACTGACCCGCTGCCCTGCCGGGAAGCGCGGGAGCGCCCTATTTGCTGGCCGCCGGCGGCTGCCAGAATTGACTCCAGCTATTGGGGTCGAAGGGATTGAACAGCGCTTGGGTGCCGGCGGCCGGCGGCGCGGCCTGCGGCACGGTCGGCAGCGTGAACAGCCGCGTCCATGCGTTGAGGTCCAGCGCATTGAACGCAGCCGTACCGTAGGACGCCGTGTCAGGTTGTGCCGTGCCGGTGACCGGGTAGGTCAGCAGGCCCTTCCACAGTTCCCCGTAGGACGTCGGGTTCAGCATGGCGCCCAGCCAGCCCAGATAGAGTACCGGGTTGACGCTGTTGACACCGGCTTGCAGCCAGCGCGGATCCAGCGGCGCGGTCATCCACTTCACGTACATGGCGGGGTTCAGTGGCTGCATCATCAGCGCAATGACACGTGGGTCGACCGGCGCCATGAGCCAACGCATGAGCTTGGCGGGATCGGAAAACTGTGTCAGCAGCGCGGTGTAGAAGTTGGGATCCAGACTGGCGGACAGCCATTTCATGTAGATGTCCGGGTCGGTCATCAACGGCATCCAGGCGCCGTACGTGGCCGGGTGCATCATGCTGTTGAGCATCGTGGCCCACATCGCCGGATCCAGCGCTTGCAGACCGAGCGCGGCATAAAAGGCCGGTTCGGTGGCGGCGGTGGCGAAGGGCACGAACTGCCGCGGATCCTTTAGCGGATTCGGGTTACGGGTGAAATCCCACATGGACTGTGCCCAGGCTTCGACGCTCTGCGGCATGGCAGGGACGGCGTCGGCCGCGAGCAACGGGGGGGAGAACGTGAGAACGAGCGCGATGGTCAGCGTCTTGACGTGCATGGTGACCTCCTGTTCAGTCGAGTCGGAACCCGGTCACGCCGCACGGCAGTGATCAGCACCACGGGCCGCAGCCACGTCCGGCCAACACTGCCGTGGCGGACCAAGTCGGGCGCCCGCGGCTGCGGCGGGCGACGGCAGGGTTTATCAGCGAACCCTGATATGTCTATACATGCGATTCCCGTGACGTCAACCTGGGTTTCGGCTGCGCGCGGCCATGGTGCGCGCAGCCGCCGGTGGCTTACTTCCAGCCGGCGCGGTCGATGAAGCGTTGCGCCTTGGGTGTGTATTGCGCCAGCACGCCGGCGGGGAGCTGGTCCACCTTGAAGCGGCCCATGGCGTCGAGTTGCGGATTGTTCAAGCGGACCGAGCCGACCACCGGCCACTCGTTGTTGCCGTTGGCGAAATAGGCTTGTGCCTCGTCCGAAGCCAGATACTCCAGGAACCTGACCGCCGCAGCCTTGTTGGGCGCATGCTTGAGCATGCCGCCGCCCGACACATTGACGTGCGTGCCCTTGCCCTGCTGATCGGGGAACACGATGGCGACCTTGCGTACCACGTCCTGATCCGCCGCCTTGTCCGAGGCCATCAGGCGCGCGTAGTAATAGTGGTTGCTGATCGCCACGTCGCATTCGCCGGCCGCGACCGCGCGTATCTGGTCGGTGTCGCCGCCCTTGGGCGCGCGCGCCAGATTGGCGACGATGCCGCGCGCCCAGTCGAGTGCGTTCTCGTCACCGTAGTTGTAGATCATGGACGCCATCAAGGTACGGTTATAGACATGGCCGCCGCTGCGCACGCACAGCCTGCCCTTGAACCGTGGGTGGGCGAGGTCCTGATAGCTGCGCACCTCCTCCGGCTTGACCTTGTCGCGGTTGTAGGCGATCACGCGGGCACGGTAGGAGTAACCGAACCAGCGGTTGTCCTCGCCGCGGAACTGCGCGGGGATGCGTTCGTCGAGCACGCGCGAGCGCACCGGCTCGAACAATCCGGCCTCGTCGGCGGCTTGCAGGTTGGCGGCGTCGACGGTGATGAACACATCCGCCGGGCTGGCGCGGCCTTCGCGCAGGATGCGCTGGATCAGCTCATCCTCCTTGCCGTCGATGCGGTTGATGCGGATGCCGGTGGCCTTGGTGAAACCGGCGTAGAGCTGTTCGTCGGTTTGATAGTGGCGCGACGAATACAGGTTGAGCACGGGTTGCTGCGCGTGCGCTGCGGCGCCGCCGAGCAGGCCGGCCATCAAAGCACCGACGAGAGCAATGGAGCGATGGGTTTTCATAAGGACATTCCTGACATGGGTTGAACGGGCCGCCGGTCGCGGTTGGCTCAATCTAAACACAAACAGGAATGCTTATCAAATAGTTTTCATGCGCGCTGGCATGTGGGCCATGACGCGCGCTTCGGCGGCGAGCGCGACAATCGTCCAGCGACGGGATGATCGGCCGGTATTTGCCCCAGCCAGCGCATACGGCAGTGGCGGCTCAGGGTTGCACAGCCTTGGTGAAACGGATGTGGGTGTTGAGTTCGCCTTCGAACCAGGTGTCGTAACCGACTTCGTCGGTGTCCTGATACACCGCGAAGCCGTCCTGCGCGGGGGGGTCGATGGCGACGTAGCGCAGGCCCGGCACGCGCAGCAGCACCGCGACGCTGACGCGCATCGGGTAGTAGCCGTCGAGAAAACGGCGCATGTAGGGCCCGTTACTGAGCGTGTAGCCGCCGTTGCCGTCCGCCGACAGCGCGCGCGTCTGCGCCAGTACGCACAGCAGCGCGGCGGGAGCGATGTTCTCCATCTGCACGGTATGGCCCTGTACCCAGACTTTGCCGATGTTCTCCACGCGCGTCAGACGCAGGTCGCGGATGCGATCCTCGCGGTAGACGATCTGTGAACTGGGTACCGCGTCGATGTGCTCGTGGCACTGCTCCAGCTTGACCCAGCCGTCATCCAGGCTGGACGGGAAGATGGTCAGACGGTTCTGATGATGGTGTGTCGGGTTGGTGGGCGGAGTGGTGAGAAAGGTCAGCACCCCTTCGTTCACTTCCAGCGTGCTCTTGAAGAACAGCTCTTCCTCGCTGGCCGCCGCCATGCTCTGGCCCGCCAGGGCGAGCAGGGTGCAAGCCAGCAAGGTGCGCACGGTCATGTCAATCCAGCGACAGCACCCGGCGGGCGCCGTTGAAGCGGGATGCCCAGTAGCGGGTATCCATGCGGGAAACCGTGACCTGGCGGTCACTGCGGCTGCTGGCGTGGACGAAACGGCCGTCGCCGGCATAGATGCCGACGTGGGAATACGGCTGCTTGCGGGTGTTGAAGAACACCAGGTCACCGGGGCGCAGCTCGTCGCGCGCCACCTCCTGGCCCATTCGGCTCATGTCGCGCGCGCTGCGCGGCAGGCTGATGCCGGCGGTCTCCTTGTAGACGTGGCTGACCAGGCCGCTGCAATCCAGGCCCTGTTCCGGCTTGCTGCTGCCATAGCGATAGGGCGTGCCGAGCAGCGACAGCGCCTTCATCAGCGGTTGCACGCGTTCACCGAGGGCTTCCGTGAGCGATTCCTGGGCACTGGCCGGGCGGGAGAAACACAGTAGGACGAACAGTACGGCGATGAGCGGGTTGAGTCGCATGGTCCGGGCTGTCGAAAAAACTCGGCGGATTAGGCCATCAAAGCGGCGCCCTTGTCTACTATGGTATGGTCGTTGTTGATAATCGACCTTAAGGAGATTGATTATGTCTATGGAAAACAAGGATGAGCTGCTGGAAAGCGCGCGTGCGCTCGGTGCGGGTGATGGCGACTTGCGTGAACGGGTGCGCGATCTGGTGACGCGTGCGCTCGTGCAAAGGCAGGTCGAACCGCAGGCGATCCGGGAAGTCATGCAGGCCACTGTGACCGGTGTCGGCGACGGCCTGCGCGCACGCGGCGCCCAGGCGGGCGCGGCGCTGAAGGATGCCGTGGCCGGCCTGGACGAGGCGGTCGGTCGGTCCGTCTATGCGCTGCGCATGGCGCTGGAAGAGGCGCGTGGCCGGGGTCGCGAGTTCGCCGATGGCGACGTCAAGGCCACCGTCGACGCCGTGCGCGAGCTGGAACAGGATCTGCTGGAAACGCTGAAGCATGCCGCCGACCGGTCGCTGGACTGGCTGCGCGACGAGTTCGACGACGTGCGCGCGCACCTGCAACGCACCGGCACGGATACCGGCACGCACGTGCGCGCCGTGCTGGAGTCGCTCAACAACCGGCTGGCCGCCGCCGCCAGCGGCTCCGGCCAGGACGCGCGCGCCACTGCCGGGCAGACCGTGGAGCGCCTGTCGGCGGTGGCATCCGGCATCCTGCGCGGCCTCGCCGACGCCATCGACGCCAAGCGGTCGTAAGCCGGCAGCGGCACGCCCATGCTGCGTGAAACGCTGTCCATGGTGCGGGATCTGCCGCGCCTGCACGAGATCGCCTCGGTCCTGATCCGCTACGGCTGGGGCGATCTGGTGCGCCTGCTGGGCGTGTCGCACCTGCTCGAACGGGCTGGGCGGCTGCTGCATTGGCAGACCTCCAACGAGATCACCCAGCTCGACCTGCCGGTGCGCATGCGCATGGCCCTGACCGACCTGGGGCCGACCTTCGTCAAACTGGGCCAGATCCTGGCGACGCGGGTGGACATGTTCCCGCCGGCCTGGATCGTCGAGTTCGAGAAATTGCACAGCCAGGTGCCGCCGGTGCCGTTCGAACTGCTGCGTGCGGATCTGGAGGCACACTGGGGCGCGCCGGTCGAGCAGGTGTTCGCCCGCTTCGACACCGAGGCTTTCGCCGCCGCGTCCATCGCCCAGGTGCATCGGGCGCAACTGCATGACGGCGCTGCGGTGGTGGTCAAGCTGCGCCGTCCCGACATCCTGCCCAAGATCGAGGCCGATCTGCGCATCCTGGCGCATCTCGCGCGCCTGCTGGAACTGGAGGTGGTGGAATCGCGCCGCTATCACCCGGTGCAGATCGTCGGTCAGCTCAAGCGCTCGTTGCTGCGCGAGTTGGACATGGTCAAGGAGGCGCGCAACATCGACGTGTTCGCGCGTAACTTCCAGCACGACGACACCGTGCACGTGCCGCGCGTGTACTGGGAGTACTGCGGCGAGACGGTCAACGTGCAGGAAGAGCTGGTGGGCGTGCCCGGCCAGCAGTTGGCGCGTGCGCGCGCGGAGGGCTATGACCTGAAGCTGCTGGCGCAACGCGGCGCCGACGCGGTGTTGCGCATGATCCTGATCGACGGCTATTTCCATGCCGACCCGCATCCCGGCAACGTCGTGTTCCTGCCCGGCAACCGCGTCGGCCTGCTCGATTTCGGCATGGTCGGGCGCATCACCGACGCGCGCCGCGAGCAGTTGATCGATTTCCTCGAAGCACTGGTGCACAAGAACGAGGCGGAGATGCTCGCCGTGCTGTCGCTGTGGGCGGGCGACGCCGAGATCGACGAGGATCGCCTGGCCAACGACATCTCCGAACTGATGTTCGGCTACGACAACCTGACGTTGAAGGACATCCGCATCGGTCCGCTGCTGGAAGAGATCACCGCGCTGATGCGCGACAACAACCTCGGTCTGCCGCCGGACCTGACCCTGCTGTTCAAGGCCCTGATCACGTTGGAAGGTCTGGGCATCCAGCTCGACCCGGATTTCCACATGGTCGACCACATCACGCCATTCCTGCAGCGGGTGCTGGAGGCGCGCTACACCCCGGAAGCACTGGGCAAGCGGGCGCGCCGCGGTCTGCAGGAGATCGGCGAGGTTCTGTTCGGCCTGCCGCGCGACGTCGCCCGCCTGTTCCGCCAGGCGCGGCGCGGCAACATGCGCATCGACCTCGACCTGAAGCGGCTGGACCATTTCGGCGTGCAGCTCAACCAGGCCGCCAACCGGCTGACCATGGGTGTGCTTACCGCGTCACTGGTGGTCGGTTCCAGCATCATCATGACGGTCAAGGGTGGTCCGGAACTGTTCGGGCTGCCCATCTTCGGCCTGCTCGGCTTCCTGCTGGCGTTCTTCAACAGCGTGTGGATCGTGTTGTCGATCTGGCGCTCGGGCAAACAGTAGTTCCAGCGTCGGCACGGGCCCGCCGGCGAGCGTCACGCCGTGTCGGTTTCAAGCTAGAATCCGGCGCTTGGCGCCGCTTTGGCGCCGGTCAGCGACGATGCCAACTCTCCACCCAGGAAGGACACGATCCATGGAACGACTCTACAACTTCAGCGCAGGCCCGGCGGTGTTGCCGCGCGACGTACTGGTTCAAGCGGGCGACGAACTGGTCAACTGGCAGGGTTGTGGCATGTCGGTCATGGAGATGTCGCACCGCGGCAAGGAATACATGGGCATCCAGGCGCAGGCCGAGGCCGATCTGCGCGAGCTGATGGACATTCCAGCCAACTACAAGGTGCTGTTCCTGCAGGGCGGTGCATCCAGCCAATTCGCCATGGTGCCGATGAACCTGCTGCGCGGCAAAAACTGCGCGGATTACCTCAATACCGGCGAGTGGTCGAAGAAGGCCATCAAGGAAGCGAAGAAGTTCGCCCAGGTCAACGTGGTCGCCAGTTCCGAGGACCGCAACTTCAGCTATGCACCGACGCAGGATGTCTGGCGGCTGGATGCCGGCGCCGCTTACGTGCATTACACGCCCAACGAGACCATCGGCGGCGTGGAGATCTTTTGGACGCCGGAAACCGGCGACGTGCCGCTGGTCGCGGACATGTCGTCGTGCATCCTGTCGCGTGTCATCGATGTGTCCAAGTACGGGGTGATCTATGCCGGCGCGCAGAAGAACATTGGTCCGGCCGGCGTCACCGTGGTCATCGTGCGCGAGGATCTGCTCGGCCAGACCCTGCCCGGCACGCCGACCATGTTCGATTACAAGATCCACGCCGACAACGAATCCATGTACAACACGCCACCGACCTACGGTATCTACATTGCCGGGCTGGTGTTCAAGTGGCTCAAGGCCAAGGGTGGCATCGCCGTCATGGAGCAGCAGAACATCGCCAAGGCGGCACTGCTGTACGACTACCTGGATGCCACCGATTTCTACAGCTCGCCGGTGGCGCGGGAAAACCGTTCGCGCATGAACGTGCCGTTCACGCTCAAGGATGCCGCGCTGGACGAGGATTTCCTGAAAGGCGCCAAGGCGCGCGGCCTGGTGCAGTTGAAAGGGCATCGCTCGGTCGGCGGCATGCGCGCGTCGATCTACAACGCCATGCCGGTGGAAGGCGTGCAGGCGCTGGTCGAGTACATGAAGGAGTTCGAGAAGGCGCGCGGCTGACTGCTGCCGGCACGCGCCGGTGGCGCTTTCGCCACGATCCCTCAACCGCATCGGATGAACCCAACATGGCCCATACCCGCAAGATCCTGACCCTCAATGCCATCTCCCGCAAAGGGCTCGCGCGCCTGCCGCACGACTACGTGGTCGGCAACGATGTCGTCGAGCCGGATGCCATCCTGGTGCGCTCGCAGGTCATGCACGACATGCCCATCGCCGATTCGGTGATGGCCATCGGGCGCGCCGGCGCCGGCACCAACAACATTCCGGTGCCGGCCATGTCGGCGCGCGGCGTGGTGGTGTTCAACGCGCCCGGCGCCAATGCCAATGCGGTCAAGGAACTGGTGATCGCCGGTATGCTGATGGGCGCGCGCAATCTGGCGCCGGCGATGCGTTTCGTCAGCGGTCTGGAAGGCGACGACGCGGCGTTGCACAAGCAGGTCGAGGCCGGCAAGAAGCACTTCGTCGGTCACGAGCTGCCAGGTCGCACGCTGGGCGTGATCGGTTTGGGCGCGATCGGCTCGCTGGTGGCCGACGCCGGTATCCGTCTGGGCATGCAGGTCATCGGTTTCGATCCGGAGATCACCGTCGATGCCGCCTGGCGCCTGCCGTCGCAGGTGAAAAAGGCGCAGAGCGTCGACGAACTGGTCAAACACGCCGACTTCATCAGCCTGCACACGCCGCTGGTGCCGGCCACCCGTGGCCTGATCAATGCCGAGCGCATCGGCATCATGAAAAAGGGCTGCGTGCTGCTCAATTTCGCGCGCGACGCCATCGTCAATGAACAGGCCGTGCTCGACGGCCTCAACGACAACCGCCTGCACGCCTACATCTGCGATTTCCCCAGCAACCTGCTGAAGCAGCACCCGCGCTTCGTCGCGCTGCCGCATCTCGGCGCATCCACCGAGGAAGCCGAGGAGAACTGCGCGATCATGGTGGCCGAGCAGGTGGCCGACTACCTGGAACACGGCAACATCCTCAACTCGGTGAATTTCCCCAACATCGCCATGCCGCGCGAATCGGCCTGGCGGCTGGCCATCGCCAACGCCAACGTGCCCAACATGCTGGGGCAGATTTCCACCACGCTGGCGGCGGCCGGTCTGAACATCCACAACATGCTGAACAAGTCCAAGGGCGAGTATGCGTTCACGCTGGTGGACGTCGACGCGGCCGTGAGCGAGGCGGTGATCGCGCGTCTGGCCGCCATCGAGGGCGTACTGCGCGTGCGTTATCTGCCTGCGGCCTGACCGCCATGGATGCCGACCTGGCCGCGCTGCGCGCCCGCATCGACGCCATCGACGACGCTCTGCTGCGCCTGTTCAACGAGCGCGCGCGCCTGGCGCAGGACATCGGCCATCTGAAGAACGGCGTGGTGTACAAGCCCGAGCGCGAGGCGCAGGTGGTGCGCCGCATGCAGCAGGCCAATGCCGGTCCGCTGCCGGCGGAGTCCGTGGCCGTGCTGTACCGCGAGATCATGTCCGCCTGCCGCGCGCTGGAACAGCCGCTGACCATCGCCTATCTCGGCCCGGCGGGCACGTTTTCCGAAGCGGCGGCGATCAAGCATTTCGGCCACGCCGCGCAGGGCCTGCCCTGCGCCAGCATCGACGACGTGTTCCGCGCGGTGGAACGCGGCGAGGCGCACTATGGCGTGGCACCGGTGGAGAACTCCACCGAGGGCGCGGTCAACCGCACGCTGGACATGCTGCTGCAAAGCCCGCTGCACATCTGCGGCGAGGTGATGTTGCGCGTGCGCCAGCATCTGCTGCGGCGCGGCGACGGCCTGGCGGGCATCGAGGTGGTGTACTCGCACGCGCAGTCGCTGGCGCAGTGTCATGAGTGGCTGCACCAGCAACTGCCGGGGGTGCGCACCATCCGCGTCACCAGCAACGGCGAGGCGGCACGCATGGCGGCGGAGAACCCGGCCGCCGCGGCCATCGCCGGCGAACTGGCGGCGGAACGGCATGGTCTCGCCATCGTCGCGCGCGACATCGAGGATGACGCCAACAACAGCACGCGTTTTCTGGTGCTCGGGCACGAAGCCACCGCGCCGTCCGGGCGCGACAAGACCTCGCTGGCCGTGTCGGCGCGCAATCGTCCCGGGGCGCTGCTGGATCTGCTGACGCCGCTGGCGCGGCATCAGATCGGCCTGACCAAGCTGGAATCGCGCCCGGCGCGCAACGGCGCCTGGGAATACGTGTTCTATATGGACATCGACGGTCACCGCGACGACGCCAACATCCAGGCGGCGTTGCAGCAGATGGATGCGCACTGTTCGTTCATGAAGATCCTCGGCGCCTATCCGATGGCCTCCTGATGCCGCCCGCCATGCATGCCTGCGACCTCGTCGGTGCGCACCTACGTGCCATTGCACCCTATCAGCCGGGCAAGCCGATCGATGAACTGGCGCGCGAAATGGGCCTGGCCGAGGCCGATATCGTCAAACTCGCCTCCAACGAGAACCCGCTCGGCATCGGTCCGCGCGCCCGCGCCGCGGCGGCGGCGGCGCTGGACACGCTGGCGCTGTATCCGGATGGCAACGGCTTCATGCTCAAATCCGCGCTGGCCCGGCACTTGGGTGTGGGCATGGCCGGTATCGTGCTGGGCAACGGCTCCAACGACGTGCTGGAACTGGTCGCGCGTGCGTTCCTCGGCCCCGGCACTTCGGCGGTGTATGCGCAGCATGCCTTCGCCGTCTATCCGCTGGCGACGCTGGCGGCGGGCGCCGTCGGCATCGAGGCGCCGGCGCGCGATCATGGCCATGACCTGGCCGCCATGCGCGCCGCGGTGCGCGCCGACACGCGCGTGGTGTTCATCGCCAACCCCAACAATCCCACCGGCACACTGTTGCCGGCCACGGAGCTGCACGCCTTCATCGCCGACCTGCCGGAGCATGTGCTGGTGGTGCTGGACGAGGCCTACGGCGAGTACCTGGATGCCGACCTGCGCGCGCCGTCGCTGGAGTGGCTGAAGCGCTTCCCCAATCTGGTGCTGACGCGCACCTTCTCCAAGGCTTACGGACTGGCCGGTCTGCGCGTCGGTTACGCCTTGGCGGCGCCCGAGGTGGCCGATCTGCTCAACCGCGTGCGCCAGCCGTTCAACGTCAACAGCGTCGCGCTGGCGGCAGCCACGGCGGCGCTGGAGGATCGCGCGTTCCTGGCCGAATCGCGCCATGTCAACGATCTGGGCATGGCGCAGTTGTGCGCCGGCTTCGATGCGCTCGGACTCGATTTCATTCCTTCCTTCGGCAATTTCGTCTGCGTGCGCGTCGGCCGGGCCGACGCGGTCTACCGCGCGCTGCTGGCACGCGGCGTGATCGTGCGGCCCGTGGCCAATTACGGCCTGCCCGAGCATCTGCGCGTGAGCATCGGCCTGCCGCAACAGAACGCGCGTCTGCTCGAGGCGCTCGCGGCGATATTGGCACCGGCATGAGCGCCATCGACCATCTGCTGGTGGTCGGCGTCGGCCTGATCGGTGGCTCGTTCGCGCTCGACTTGAAGCGGCAGGGGCTGGTGCGGCGCGTGACTGGCGCCGGCCGCAGTGCCGCCAACCTGGTACGCGCGCACGAGCTGGGCATCATCGATACGGTTGCCGCCGATGTCGGCATCGCCGCGCGCGATGCCGATCTGGTACTGCTGGCGGTGCCGGTGGGGGCGATGCCCGCGGTGTTCGCGCAACTCTCCGAGGCGTTGCCGACCGACGCGCTGATCACCGACGTCGGCAGCACCAAATGCGACGTCATCGCCGCCGCGAGGGCGGGTTTGGGTCCGCGTATCGCCCGTTTCGTACCGGCACATCCCATCGCCGGTGCCGAACGCAGCGGTGCCGAGGCCGCGCGCGTCGGCCTGTTCGTCGGCAAGCCACTGATCCTGACGCCGCTGGCGGAGAACGATGCCGCTGACGTCGCCCGCATCGAGGCGCTGTGGCGTGCCTGCGGCGCCGAGGTGGCGCGCATGGATGCGCGCGAGCACGACCACGTGTTCGCCGCGGTCAGCCATCTGCCGCACCTGGCTGCGTTCGCGCTGATGGAGGAACTGGCGGGGCGGCCGCAGGCGTCCACCTATTTCCGTTACGCCGGCTCCGGCTTCCGCGATTTCACCCGCATCGCCGGCAGCCATCCGGAGATGTGGCGCGACATCGCCGTGGCCAACCGCGGCGCATTGCTGGATGAGTTGGACGCCTACATCGCCAAGCTGCAGGACGTGCGCGCGCTGCTGCAGCAGCACGACGGCGCGGCACTGGAACGCTTGTTTGCGCGCGCTCGCGCAGCGCGCCGTGAATGGATCGGGAACCGCAACCATGAGTAACAACAGCCTGGCCCTGCCGGCGCTGGCGCAGGCGCACGGCTGCGTGCGCCTGCCCGGCTCCAAGAGCATCTCCAACCGTATCCTGCTGTTGTCCGCGCTGGCCGCGGGCGAGACGCGCATCCGCGGCCTGCTCGACTCGGACGACACGCGCGTGATGCTGGATGCGCTGACCCGGCTGGGCGTGAGCTGGCGCCGGGTGGCCGAAGAGACCGTGGTCGACGGCGTGGCCGGCCACTTTCCGGTCAAGTACGCCAACCTGTTCCTCGGCAACGCCGGCACCGCGTTCCGCTCGCTCACCGCCGCCTGCGCTTTTGCCGGCGGCGATTACACGCTGTCCGGCGTGGCGCGCATGCACGAGCGGCCGATCGGTGATCTGGTCGATGCGTTGCGTCTGGCCGGCGCGCGCATCGACTATCTGGAAAACGACGGTTATCCGCCGCTGCACATCCTCGCGCCCGAGCCGGTCGCGCGCGACATCACGGTCAAGGGCAGCGTCTCCAGCCAGTATCTGACCGGCCTGCTGCTGGCGGCGCCGCTGCTGGGCCGCGAAGTGGTCATCGTGGTCGCGGGCGAGCTGATCTCCAAACCCTACGTCGAGATCACGCTGAACCTGATGCGGCGCTACGGCGTCGAGGTGATGCGCGAGGGTTGGCAACGCTTCGTCGTGCCGGCCGCCACCTATCGCTCGCCGGGCGTCATCGCGGTCGAGGGTGACGCCTCGTCGGCCTCGTACTTCCTCGCCGCCGGCGCGCTCGGCGGCGGGCCGGTGCGCGTGCAAGGCGTCGGCCGCGACAGCATCCAGGGTGACGTGCGCTTCGCCGAGGCGCTCGCCGCCATGGGCGCCCGAGTCGACTACGGACCCGACTGGATCGAGGTGGCCGGCGCGCCGGCGGGACTGCGCGCGCTGGATCTCGACTGCAACGCCATACCGGATGCGGCGATGACGCTGGCGGTACTGGCGCTGTTCGCCGACGGCAGTAGCACGTTGCGCAACATCGCTTCATGGCGGGTCAAGGAAACCGATCGCATCGCCGCCATGGCGACGGAACTCGGCAAGCTCGGCGCCCGGGTCGAAGCGGACGCGGACGCCATCCGCATCACGCCACCGGCCCGGCTCGCTGCCGACGTCGCCATCGACACCTACGACGACCACCGCATGGCCATGTGCTTTTCGCTGGTCGCGCTCGGCGGCGTGCCGGTGCGCATCAACGATCCAGCCTGCGTCAACAAGACCTTTCCCGACTACTGGCGGGCGTATGACGCCATCACACGAGTGGCCTGACCCTCGGCGCGCCGTCGTGTCCGTCAACCAAGCGCCCCATGCGCCGTGACCGCCATGTCCGATCGTTTGACTGATCTCGCCATTCCCGTCATCGCCATCGACGGCCCATCCGCGTCCGGCAAAGGCACGGTGGCTGCGCTGGTGGCGCGCGAACTCGGCTTCCACTACCTGGACAGCGGTGCGATCTACCGCGTCACCGCGCATGCCGCGCAGCGGGCCGGCATCGCACTCGACGATGAGGACGCGCTGGCCCGTCTGGCGCGCGGGCTCGACCTGCGTTTCGACGGCACCGAAGTATGGCTGGCCGGAGAGCCGGCGGGCGATGCCATCCGTACCGAACAGGCGGGGCGCGCCGCCTCGCGCATCGCCGCCTTGCCGGCGGTACGTGCGGCCTTGCTGCAACTGCAACGCGATTTCCGGCGCCCGCCCGGCCTGGTCACCGACGGGCGCGACATGGGTTCGGTGGTGTTTCCCGACGCCCGGCTCAAGGTGTTTCTCACCGCCAGCGCCGAGGAGCGCGCCAATCGGCGATATAAGCAGTTGATTGAAAAAGGATTCGATGCTAATCTCGCGGCCCTGTTGCAGGATCTGCGGGAACGGGATGCGCGAGATGCCGCCCGCGCCTTGGCGCCCTTGCGACAGGCGGCGGATGCGATGCTGCTCGACACCACCGACCTTGCCATCGACGAGGCCGTGCAACGGGTGGTCGCCGCGTACCGCAAAGCCGCTTGAACCGCCGAAAGGCCCGCCACCGCGCATACGTGCGCGGCGCGCCTTTCGGTTTTTCGTTTTCAACCCAGCACCGTGTCATCACGGTCCAACCCCAGGCTCCTTCATGTCCACCGTCACCGCAACCCCCTCCACCGAGTCGTCCGCCGAATCCTTTGCCGCGCTGTTCGAAGAGAGCATTTCCAAGCAGGAAATGCGTCATGGCGAAGTCATCACCGCCGAGGTGGTGGGTATCGACGACAACTTCGTCACCGTCAACGCCGGCCTCAAGTCCGAAAGTCTGATTCCCGTCGAGGAATTCAAGAACGACCGCGGCGAGCTCGAAGTCGCCGTCGGCGACTTCGTCAAGGTCGCCATCGAATCCATCGAGGACGGCTACGGCTCCACCAAGCTGTCGCGTGATCGCGCGCGCCGTCTCGCCGCCTGGCTGGATCTGGAAGCGGCGATGGAAGAGGGCCGCGTGGTCAAGGGGCTGATCAACGGCAAGGTCAAGGGCGGCCTGACCGTCATGTGCAACGGCATCCGTGCCTTCCTGCCCGGTTCGCTGGTCGACATCCGGCCGGTCAAGGACACCAGTCCGTACGAAGGCAAGGAAGCCGAGTTCAAGGTCATCAAGCTGGACCGCAAGCGCAACAACGTGGTGGTATCGCGCAAGGCGGTGCTGGAGCAGAGCATGGGCGCCGAGCGCGAGGCACTGCTGGCCAGCCTGAAGGAAGGCGCCACGGTCAAGGGCATCGTCAAGAACATCACCGAATATGGCGCGTTCGTCGACCTGGGCGGCATCGACGGCCTGCTGCACATCACCGATCTGGCCTGGCGTCGGGTCAAGCATCCCACCGAAGTGGTCAATGTCGGCGACGAAGTGACCGCCATGGTGCTCAAGTTCGATCAGGAGAAGAACCGTGTTTCGCTGGGCCTCAAGCAGTTGGGCGAGGATCCGTGGATCGGCCTGTCGCGTCGCTATCCGACCGGCACGCGCATGTTCGGCAAGGTGGCCAATCTGACCGACTACGGTTGCTTCGTCGAGATCGAGCCGGGCATCGAAGGGCTGGTGCACGTCTCCGAGATGGACTGGACCAACAAGAACGTCAACCCGTCCAAGGTCGTGTCGCTCGGCGAGGAGGTCGAGGTCATGGTGCTGGAGATCGACGAGGACCGCCGCCGTATCTCTCTGGGCATGAAGCAGTGCAAGTCCAATCCGTGGGATGACTTCGCGATGAACGCGAAGAAGGGCGACAAGGTACGTGGTCAGATCAAGTCGATCACCGATTTCGGCGTGTTCATCGGTCTGCCCGGCGGCATCGATGGCCTGGTGCACCTGTCCGACCTGTCGTGGAGCCTGCCCGGCGAGGAAGCGCTGCGCAACTATCGCAAGGGCGAGGAAGTCGAGGCCGTGGTGCTGGCCATCGATGTCGAGAAGGAGCGCATCTCCCTGGGCATCAAGCAGCTCGAAGGCGATCCGTTCAATGCCTACGTGGCGCTGCACGACAAGGGCAGCATCGTCAAGGGCACGGTGAAGTCCATGGATGCCAAGGGTGCGGTGATCGCGCTGGAAGGCGAAGTGGAGGGTTATCTGCGTGCTTCCGAGGTCTCGCGCGAGCGTGTCGAAGACATCCGCAACCACCTGAAGGAAGGCGAGGAAATCGAGGCGGTGATCATCAACATCGACCGCAAGAACCGCCAGATCAACCTGTCCATCAAGTCCAAGGACGCTGCCGAGCAGGCCGACGCGTTGCGCAAGCTGGCCGCCGAGCAGACGCCGGGCACCACCAACCTGGGCGCGCTGCTCAAGGCCAAGCTGGATAGCAGCAAGAACGCCGAGTGAGCACGCACGCAACTGCAACGGAGGTCGCGGTGACCAAGTCGGATCTGATCGCCCGACTTGCGGAGCGCCATCCCCAGTTGGTGGCGGCGGATGCCGAACTGGCGGTGAAGACCATCCTGGACGCCATGACCCAATGCCTGGTGGATGGGGATCGCATCGAAATCCGCGGGTTCGGCAGCTTCAGCCTGAACTTCCGGCCGCCGCGTGTCGGGCGCAACCCCAAAACCGGCGAGAAGGTCATGGTCGCTGGCAAGTACGTGCCGCATTTCAAGGCCGGCAAGGAGCTGCGTGACCGGGTCGACTATCGACGGGAATGACGTCGCCGCGCGCCCCGGGCGATGGGCAAAAAAGGCGCCGACAGGCGCCTTTTTTGCGTCCGCGCTGCCGGGCCGTGGTTCGGCCACGGCCGGCTCTCGCTACAATCGGCCCACCCGTCTTCGTGTATCCGCCGTGCGTGCGCTGACCCTGCCCATCAAGATCATCGTCTTCCTGTTGCTGATCGGCTTCGCCGCGCGCAACAGCGAGTCGGTGACGCTGCGCTATTTTCTCGGTCTGGAGTGGCACACGCCGCTGTCGCTGGTGATATTGGCCGCGTTCGCCGTCGGTTTGCTGGTCGGCGTGCTCGCCTGCAGCGCCCGCCTGTTGCGCGATCAGCGGGAAATCCGCACGTTGCGCCGGCAGTTGCACGGAGATTGACACGGGTGGAACTGGAAGCCTGGTATCTGCTGGTCATTCCGCTGTTCTTCGCGCTCGGCTGGCTGGCTGCGCGGGTCGACATCCGGCACGTCATGGAAGAGTCGCGCGCGGTGCCGCGCTCCTACTTCAAGGGCCTCAATTACCTGCTCAACGAGCAGCCGGACAAGGCGATCGAGGCATTCCTGGAAGTGGCCAAGATGGACCCGGACACGCTGGAACTGCACTTCGCGCTGGGTGCCCTGTTCCGCCGGCGTGGCGAGTTCGACCGCGCCATCCGCATCCACCAGAATCTGGTGGACCGTGCCGACCTGCCGCGCGATCCGCGCATGAAGGCGTTGTTCGAGCTGGGCGAGGACTTTCTCAAGGCCGGTCTGCTGGATCGCGCCGAGTCGGTATTCCGCCGGCTGGAAGACGACGCGCACGCGCTCGACGCGTTGCGCAACATCCTCGAGATCCAGGTGCTGACCAAGGACTGGCAGAACGCCATCGACACCGCGCGGCGCCTGGAGAAGCTGGGCTGTCCGGCACAGAACGTCGACACCGCGCATTATTACTGCGAGCTGGCGCTGGGCGCGTTGCTCAGGGACGAGATCGACTCGGCACGTGCGCATCTGGAGCGGGCGCTGGCCGAGAATCGGCGCTCGGCCCGGGCCCGCATGCTGTTGGGCGACATCGAGGCCCGCCAGGGTGACGATGCGGCGGCGATCGCCACCTGGCGGCGGCTGGAACAGGACAATCCGGCCTATCTGCCCATCGTTGCCGAACGCCTGCTGGCCGCGTACCAGCGCCTGGGCCGGGTCGATCAGGCCATCGACCTGCTGCGCACCTATCTGCAGTTGCGGCCCAGTGCAGACCTTTCCCACCTGCTGTTCCAGACCGTGGCCGAGCAGCGTGGCTGGGAGGCGGCACGCGCACTCGCGGCCGAAACCCTGAAGCGCCAGCCCAGCCTGCGCGTGCTGGACGATTATCTGCAGGCGCGCAATGCGGTCGATCCCGAGGCGGTGGAGTTCCGCATGGCGCAGGACCTGGTGCATCGTCAGGTCAGCCGCTCCGCCTATTTCCAGTGTGGCGGTTGCGGTTTCAAGGCACGCCAGTTTTTCTGGCAATGTCCGGCGTGCGCGCGCTGGGAGAGCATACCGCCGGAAAGGATGGAACATGACTGACGACGGTGGACGCATCATCGTTGCGCTGGATTACGCCGATGCGGAGGCGGCACGCGCCTTCGTCGCACGCGTGCGCCCGGAGCTATGCCGGCTCAAGGTGGGCAAGGAACTGTTCGTCGCCGCCGGACCGGCTTTCGTTGCCGAACTGGTGGAACGCGGCTACGCGGTGTTCCTCGATCTGAAGTTTCACGACATTCCCAATACCGTGGCGGGGGCCTGCAAGGCCGCCGCGCGTCTGGGCGTGTGGATGCTCAACGTGCATGCGGCGGGCGGCGCGCGCATGCTGGCGGCGGCGCGGGAGGCGGTGGAAGGCATGGCCACGCGACCCCGGCTGATCGCGGTGACGGTGTTGACCAGCATGAGCGATGACGAGCTGCACGCGGTCGGCATCGCCGACGATGCGGCCGGCCAGGTCGCCCGGCTGGCCGCGCTGACCGGTGCCGCTGGTCTGGACGGCGTGGTCTGTTCGGCGCGCGAGGCGCCGATGTTGCGGCAGCGCATGGGACCGGACTTCCTGCTGGTGACGCCGGGCATCCGTCCGGCCGGCAGCGCCACCGGCGATCAGACGCGCGTACTAACGCCGTCCGAGGCGTTACGCGCCGGCGCCGACTATCTGGTGATCGGCCGCCCGATCACGCAGGCGCCGGATCCTGCCGCCGCGCTCGCGGCCATTGCCAGGGACATCGCGCAGCCATGAACGCCTACAGGACCATCGAGGACTTCGTCGGCAATACGCCGCTGGTGCGCTTGCGCCGCATGCCGGGCGAGACCCGCAACGTCGTGCTGGTCAAACTGGAAGGCAACAATCCCGCCGGATCGGTCAAGGACCGCCCGGCGCTGTCCATGATCATGCGCGCCGAAGCGCGCGGCGAAATCCGGCCTGGCGATACCTTGATCGAGGCCACCAGCGGCAATACCGGCATCGCCCTGGCCATGGCCGCAGCCATTCGCGGTTACCGCATGGTGTTGATCATGCCCGAGCATCTGTCGCTGGAACGGCGACAGACCATGGCGGCGTTCGGCGCCGAACTGGTGTTG
>CALEDT010000060.1 GCA_937949525.1 uncultured Burkholderiales bacterium
GGACGATCGTCCGACGAGGAGGAACGGGGTGAAATCCATTACATGCACCAGTTGATGGACCAGTACGCCCTGGATGGACAGATGCGCTGGCTGGGCACCCGCCTGGAGAAGAACCTGTCCGGCGAGTTATATCGGCACGTCGCCGACCGGCGCGGCCTGTTCGTTCAGCCGGCGCGCTTCGAGGCCTTTGGCCTCACCGTGATCGAAGCCATGGCATCCGGCCTGCCGGTGTTCGCCACCCGCTACGGCGGGCCGTTCGAGATCATCCAGCACGGCAAGTCCGGCTATCATTTCGATCCCAACGACGGCGCGGCGGCCGCCGAAGCGATGGCCGATTTCCTAGTGGCCTGCGCCGCAACACCGACCCACTGGACGCGCATCTCCGATGGCGCGCTCGCCCGCATCGAAGCGCGCTACACCTGGCGCCTGTATGCCGAGCGGATGATGACCCTGTCGCGCATCTATGGCTTCTGGAAGTTCGTCAGCAATCTTGAACGCGAGGAAACGGCACGCTACCTCGACATGTTCTATCACCTGCAGTTCCGGCCCATGGCGCAGGCGTTGGAGCCCGCCTGAAATCGGGGTGCGACATCGCATCCCGCCATCGATACCACGAGGACGAACATGGATAGTCTGACCCTGTTGTTCAACGCCCCGGGTGAATGGACCCATCTCGCCCGAGTGTTGATCCGCGTCGCGGTCATACTGGCGATCGCCTGGGGTCTGATGCACCTGTCGCACCGGTTGATCATGCTGCTGCGCCACCACATGCAGCAACGCACCGACGACCTGGAACAGGCCAAGCGCCTGGAGACCTTGGGGCGGGTGTTCCGCTACATCTCGGCGGTGCTGATCACGCTGATCGCCGGCATGTTGGTACTGTCCGAGCTGGGCATCTCCATCGCGCCCATCCTCGCCTCGGCCGGCGTCATCGGCATCGCCGTCGGCTTCGGCGCGCAAAGCCTGATCCGCGACTACTTCACCGGTTTCTTTTTGCTGGTGGAAAACCAGATCCGCCAGGGCGATGTCGTGCAGGTCGCCGACAAGGCCGGCCTGGTCGAGGAGATCACGCTGCGCTACATCCGCCTGCGCGACTTCGAAGGCACCGTGCATTACATTCCCAACGGCCAGGTCACCACCGTGACCAACCGTTCGCGCGGCTTCGCTTATGCGGTGATCGACGTCGGCGTGGCCTACAAGGAAAACACCGATCGGGTATACGAGGTGATGCGCACGGTCGCCGCCGAGTTGCGCGCCGATGCCGACATGGGCGAACGCATCCTGGAAGACCTTGAAATCAGCGGCGTGGACAAGTGGGAATCGTCGAGCGTAGTCATCCGCTGCCGCTTCAAGGTCAAACCGCTGGAACAATGGGGCGTGCGCCGCGAGTACCTCCGTCGCCTGAAGATGGCGTTCGACCGCGAGGGCATCGAAATCCCCTACCCTCACCTGACCATTTATGCGGGCCAGGATCCCAAGGCCGTGCCGCTGCCTGTACGCGTGCTGGCCGACGAACGTCACGCCGGCTGAGGCAGCACGTCACGGCCCGGCAGCGGAAACGTGGCCGCCTTCACCAAGCAATCGGTCGATCACTCCGCGTACCTCGTCGGTATCCCACTCGATCGCGGTGTTGACCGAATAACGGATGTTGCCCGCGCGATCGAGCAGGAAGGAACTGGGAAACGCGAACACGCCCCAACGCGACGACACCTTGCCGTCGACATCCATCAACACCGGGAAATCCACCGCCACCCGCTGCATGAACGCACGCACGTGTTCGGCCGATTCCTTGAAGTTGATCGAGACGATGGCGAACTCGCCAGGGTCATAGGCCGCGGCCAATAGGTTCATGGACGGTATCTCGTGCACGCACGGCGGGCACCAGGTCGCCCAAAAATTGACCAGCGTGACCCGGCCCCGGCTGTCGGCCAGGGCATGGCGCTCGCCGAGCGCGTCCACCAGTTCGAACGCAGGCGCCGGCCGGTTGGGCCGCTCGATCATGCCGTAGGCCGGAGCGATCGCCCGTTCCGCCGGCAGTTTGACCGCCGCCGGCGCGCGCGGGCGCGGCGTCGCCGCCAACAGGCGCGCGGCGGTGAATAGGCGCGCCGGCGTGTCGGCGATGGCGCGCTCCACCTCCGCCGGCACCGGGCCGGCCATCGCCTCCAGGCTCTCGCTGGCCGGTTGCTCCGTCTGTAGCAGGTAGTAGTCGCGCACGTTCGGCACCAGCCAGGCAAAGGCGGCGCTGCCCGCGGCGCGCAGTTCGCCCAGCAACTCGTCGAGACGGCCGCGATTGGTCCCCAATGCCGGCTGCATGATCATGACCGGCATGTTGGTGGCGCCGACGATGCCCAGCAGTTCCGGCGCCTCGCCAGCGACGGGAGTGCCGCGATAGAGGTTGGGGAAGAACAGCACCGCGCCGGCAACGTTGGCGTGCACACCGCCACGCTCCTGCCAGGTCCGCAACCCCCTCAACGCCGGCGCGGCCATGCGATCACAGGCCACCATTACCACCGGGCGCGCGTCGGCGCGTTCTGCAGCGGCGGCGAGCAGCACCGCGACAGGCGTGCCGTCGAGATTGCGGATGGCCTCGGCGGTACGCTCCAGCAACAGTGAATCGAGCAGGTCCACCTGCCACACCGTCGCGCCCATCGCTGCCAGCTCCAGCGCCAGCGCGTCGGCACGTGCACGCTCGCCGTACTGGTTGAGCAGCCAGACGAACAGCGGGCCGGAACCCGCCTCATCGCCCCAAGTACGCACCTCCAGCTGATCCCCGTTGCCCAGCGGCAGAGCGAATCCCGCCCATACCCCGACCGGACTCAGGGACAGGAGCAGAGCAATCAGGAAGCGACACAATACACGCATGGCATGGTCAACCGGGTGTGTGGCAACCCGGTCATTATCCGCGCCAGCGAGGTGCAAGGCACGCGCGTCCGGACGCGCGTGCCTGCCGGTTATTGCAGCACCACCAATACCACGCGCCGGTTCTTGCTGCGTCCCTCGCGCGTGACGTTGTCGGCCACCGGATGACGCGCGCCGAAGCCCACGGCATTCATGCGGTGCAGCGGGATGCCGGCGTCCTGATGCAGGAAGTCACGCACCGCCTCCGCGCGCTGACGGGACAGCCGCTGGTTCACGGCCGCCGACCCACTGCTGTCCGTGTGTCCCTGAATCTCGATGTAGACGTTGCGATTCTCGGACTTGAGCCGGTCGGCAAAGGCGCGCAGCGTGGCGCGGGCATCGTCGTCCAGGCGCGCCCGGTTGAGCGAGAACGCCGCCACCTCGCCGCTCATCACCGTTTCGTACACCAGTTTTCCCTCGGCGAGCTTGCCGGCGGCGATGGCACGCTCCAGTGCCTCGCGCGCGGTGGCCGACCACTGCGCCACCTCCTGTTCGACCTTGCCCAGGCGCGCGCCCTGCGCCTGCGCCAGCATTTCCACGGCACCGATGCGCTCGTTGAAGATGACGCCGGTCTGCTCACCCTGCTCGACACGCTTGCCCAGCGCCACGCTGTCGCGCTCCAGCACCCCGACACGTCCGTCAAGGCCGGCGACCGCCCGCTCGGAAGCACCGGCGCGGCGGTCGAGGGCATCGTCGCGCTGCTCCGCGGCGTCCGCGCGGCCTTCCAGCGTACCGACCCGCTCGTCGAGGTTATCTGCCCGTGCATTCAGGGCGGCGGCTCCCTGGGCCAGGATTTCCGTATCGCCGTCGACCAGGTCGACACGTTCCTCGAGCTCGGCAACGCGCTCATCGAGCATGTCGGTACGCTGCGCGACACCCGCAAGCTGCTCATCAAGGCGTCCGCTGCGCTCGTCCAGTTCGGCGACCCGACCATCCACACCGCCGACACGTTCATCCAGCGCTTCCAGACGCCCTTCCGCGCCTTCCTGGAACTGAAGCAAGCGGCGCAGATCCAGTTCGTCGTCGTCGACCCGGGCGACGACATCGTCCAGCCCCGATTCGACCCTACCCACGCGGTAATCCAGTTCGGCCACGGCCTGAGCCTGATCGGCAAGCTGCTCGAGCGCGCCCTCGGTGCGCTCATGCAAGTCCGCCAGCTTGTCCTCGCTGGCACGCAATGCGGCGGCATTCGCGGCGATACGC
Source organism: uncultured Burkholderiales bacterium (assembly GCA_937949525.1). Lineage (GTDB taxonomy): Bacteria > Pseudomonadota > Gammaproteobacteria > Burkholderiales > Thiobacillaceae > PFJX01. The sequence continues at coordinate 4,102 of CALEDT010000060.1, forward strand.
TCGGCACTGGCGCTCAACCCGGCTTCCACGCCGCCGACCCGGGCGGCCACGGCATCCAGCGCCGCGGCCTGCTGGTCCATGAGCCGGCGGGCACTGGTCAACTGCGCCGCCAGTTCGTCCAGGCGCTGCGCGCTTGCGGCGAGCGGCGTCGCGGCGGCGGTCGCCTCGGCTGGCGTCGGCGCATCACGCGGCACACGACCGGCCTGCGCTTCCAGGGCGGCCACCCGACCATCGACCAGATGCAGCGCGGCGACATTGCCCTGCAGACGGCGGTGCATCGCGTCCGCGCGGGTGTCGGCCTCATCCAGCCGGCGATGGGCATCGCCAGCACGGGCGGCCGCCTCGTCCTGGCGCGGTTGCATCGCATCGATGCGCGCGCCGAGCCCGGCGATCGCCTGTTGCGTCTGCCGGTCGCGCGCATCGGCCGCGTCCAGGCGCCGGCCGGCCTCCGCCACCTGCCCGTCGATGCCATCCAGACGCTGGCGCGTTCCCTCGGCATGCATGGCCAGTTCATCGATGCGCCGCCGAGCGTCCTGGGCGCGCGCATCGGCGGCATCGAGTCGCTGATGCGCGCGCGCCAGTTCACTCCGGTTTTCGGCGATCAGCCGCCGTGCATCATCCAAGCCCGATCCAAGCTCATCCAGACGTCCCTGTACCGCCGTCAATCCGGCCTGATGCGCGAGGCTGCGTTCACCCAGACGAGCCGCCTCCCGCTCGTTGCCGGCCAGACGCGCCTCGGCATCGCGCAACTGCGTGGCCTGGACATCGATGCGCTGGCGCGCACCCTGCAACAGCCCCTCCAAGCCGTCGATGCGCTGGTTCACCAGGCCGACCTCCTGTTGCACGAATTCCTTGGTGGCGCAGCCGCCCAGGCTCAGTGTGATCAGAACGGGCAGTAACAGCAGGCGGGTGGACGGCAGTCCTTGCCGGGACGGCTCAAGTTTGGCGGGGGCGCGGGTTTCCATGTCGTTTCGTCTCCTCGATGAATGCGGGGCACTGGGTGGGCGATGCGAGCGACAGCGCGGAGCACACACGGGGTCGCAGCGCAGCGGTAGCATAGGCGAGATTCGTGACCTTGGCATGTCCGGCAGACTGCTGGATAACGCATTCAGAGCCACGTGTACATGACCGCCGTCAGATTCGACCAGGAAACACCACGACCATCATCGCGACCGACGATCGACGCAGAGCATGGCGGCTGAGATTCACGGAAACAGGCTCGTATGACCTTCGCCATATTCTCTGCCGTCGTTGCCGTGCTTATCATGTCGTAAACGTGCGCCGTTACGCGCCAGGAGAACGTTTTCCGATGAGCACCTACGTCGACCCCCAGGGAACCGCCCAACCCGAACGTCGCCGTTACCCGCATCTGCGCGCCATCTTCGATGGCGCCCGCTTGCGCATCGCCCACCTGTATGACGCCGACGTGCAAAGACAGAGCCCGCCACGGGCCTACCTCGCCCAACGCCTGCTGCACGAGTCCTATCCGCAATTGAGTTCGCATGACCTTTCCGTGCTGGTCAACGCCATCGAGCGCAGGCACACGGTCCATTGAACGCCAATCCCGGCACCCAGGCATCATCACCCGCGGGAACGCTCATCGGCGGCTCGCCGGTGATGGCCTGCACCCGAGTGCCACGCGCGGTAACATGCGGTATCGCCCGTCATCGATTCGACCCCGATGGATTACAGCCTGCTGCGCGCCGTGCACATCCTCACGGTGTATCTGACCCTGTTCCTGTTCCTGCTGCGCGCGTTCTGGATGTTGCGCGAATCGCCGCGGCTGAACGCGCGCTGGGTGCGCGTGCTGCCGCACGTCAACGATAGCGCATTACTGCTGGCCGCCATCGCCATGCTGGTCGTGGCCGGGCTCAACCCGTTGCAACAGCCCTGGCTGCTGGCCAAGATCCTGGGGCTGCTGGCCTATATCGGCCTCGGCACCGTCGCCCTGAAACGCGGACGCACACGCGCGCTGCGCGTCAAGGCGTTGATCGCCGCGCTGGGCATGTTCGCCTACATCGTCGCGGTGGCAGTCACCAAGCAGGTCGTTCCGGGGGTGGCATGAACACCCTGCCCGCCATCGACGCGCTGCGCGAACGACTGGTGACGTTGCGCCACGACCTGCACGCCCATCCGGAACTGGCCTTCGCCGAGCACCGCACCAGCGAGCGGGTCGCCGCGTTCCTGCGCGACATCGGCATCACGCCCCGGGTCGGACTGGCCGGCACCGGCGTGGTCGGCGTACTCAAGGCCGGCGACGGCAACGGCGCCATCGCGCTGCGTGCGGACATGGACGCGTTGCCGGTGCGCGAGCAGAACCGCTTTCCGCACCGCTCCCGCCACGACGGCCGCATGCATGCCTGCGGCCACGACGGCCATACCGCCATGCTGCTAGGCGCCACCGCGTATCTGGCCGCGACACGACGCTTCGACGGCACGGTGGTGTTCATCTTCCAGCCGGCGGAGGAAACGGACGGCGGCGCGCGCGTGATGATCGAGCAGGGTCTGTTCCGCGATTATCCCGTGGATGCGGTATTCGGCATGCACAACTGGCCGGGGCTGCCGGCCGGGCAGTTTGCCGTGCATGCCGGCCCGGTCATGGCCTGCGCCGATCAGTTCGACATCGCGCTGCGCGGGCACGGTGCGCACGCCGCCATGCCGCAGCAGGGGCGCGATCCGCTGATCGCCGGCGCGGCGCTGGCGTTGGCGCTGCAGAACGTGGTGAGCCGCGAGCTCGACCCCACCGACGCGGCGGTGTTGTCCATCACCCGGCTGTTCGCCGGCGGCGAGGCCTACAACGTGATTCCCGGCGAGGCCCGGCTAGGTGGCACCGTGCGCGCCTTCCGCCCGGAGGTGCAGGACCGCATCGAGCAGGCCATGCAACGCATCTGCGCCGGCGTGGCCGCCGCGCACGGCGTGCAGGCAACGCTGGATTACCGGCGCGGCTACCCGCCGACCGTGAACACGCCGGCGCAGGCCGAGCGCTGCCGCCGCGTGCTGATCGACCTGGTGGGCGAGGGCAACGTGCGTACCGACCTGCCGCCGTCCATGGGCGCGGAGGACTTCGCCTACATGCTGCGCGAACGCCCCGGCTGCTATGTCTGGATCGGCAACGGTCTGGCCGAGGGCGGCTGCATGCTGCACAACCCGCACTACGACTTCAACGACGACATCCTGACCCTGGGCGCCAGCTACTGGGCGCGCCTGGTGGAGACCCTGCTCGCACCCCACCCCGCGTGACCACGCGGCGGGTCAGACGCCGCGCGGACGTGTGGTCTGACCGGCATCGGCGTAGTAGCTGATGCGGCTGCGCGGACTGAGATAGTCGTACACCTCCGGCGGCAGGTCACCCGGTCGCAGCGTGGCGGTGACGCTGAGTTCGGGTTCGTCCGCCAGGTTGAGCAGCAGCGCCTCCTCCTTGGGGACGTGCGCGTCATACAGCAGCAACGTGGGTTGCAGCAGCTTGCCGGGATTGACGTTGACCACCAGGCCGATGGCCAGGTTGTTCAGGCGCACGATGCTGCCGGGGGGATAGACGCCCAGGCAGCGGATGAAGTACTGCATCAACGCCTTGTCGTATTTGTCGCGGTCGCGCTTGAACATCACCGACAGCGCTTCCGCCGGCACCAGCGAGTCGGCCGGGTTGATGCGGTTGCAGGCGTTGTCGAAGGCGTTGGCGATGGCGGCGATGCGCGCCAGCCGACCGATCTTCGGCTCCGTCAGCCGCGCCGGGAAGCCGCTGCCGTCCAGCATCTCGTGATGGCGCGCGATCACCTCCAGCGCCCCCGGCGGCAGTTCCGGCAGCCGGGCCGCCATCTCGACGCCGTACATCACGTGTTGCTGGTAGAAGTTGCGCTCCGCGGCGGTCCAGGGCGTGCGTTTCAGCAGAATCTGACTGGGCACCCGTTCCTTGCCCATGTCGTGCAGCAGACAGCCGAGCCCGAGCGCGTTCATCTCCACCTGCGGCAGGCCCGCCTCGCGCCCCAGCATCAAGGCCAGCATGGTGACGTTGAGCGCGTGGTAATAAGCGCCGTCGTCGGCATTCTTGGCGTTCATCAGGTGCAGCAGCACGTCCTTGTCCGCCAGCAGCGTATCGACCATGTCGCCGATCAGCGTCTGCGCCTGCTGCACCGATTCGCTCGGGCGCGAGAACAGGTTGCGCAGCAGTGTCTTCACGGTGGACATGCCGTCGGTGAACTTCTTCTCGCAGCGGCCATAGGTCTCGCGCTGCTTGGCCAACTGCTCGCGACGTTCACGCTTGGCGCGCCACATCGCTTCCACTTCCGGGTCCGGCGTCGTGTCCACGGGCGGCGCCGGCGCGTCCGCCTTGGCCGGCGGCAGCGGCGGCAGGTCGCTCTTCTCGGGCAGGTAGACGATCTCGGTGAGCCCCAGTGAACGCAGCGCCTTCAACTGCTTGTCGTTGCGGATCTTGAAGCTGCTGAACAGAAACGGATGATCCAACCAGTCGTCCAGGCGGACATACAGGCCGACGCGAACCTGATCGATGGCGATGCGGTGTTCCGTGGGCTCCATGCGCGAGCGGAAACTCGATGCGGATTGCGGCATCATAGCGGAATCGCCCACATCCGCGACGCGCGGCGAGGAGGAGCATACATGACGGAGCAGATCGCCACCCTGGCCGGCGGCTGTTTTTGGTGCCTGGAAAGCGCATACGACCGGCTGCGCGGCGTGCGCGAAGTGATCTCCGGCTACATGGGCGGCCACCTCGATCACCCTACTTACGAACAGGTATGCCGTGGCGACAGCGGCCACGCCGAGGTGGTGCAGATCCGGTTCGACGCGGACACCATCGGCTACCACGACCTGCTCGAAGTGTTCTTCACGCTGCACGACCCGACGACGCTGAATCGCCAAGGCAATGACATCGGAACGCAGTACCGCTCGGCCGTGTTCTGGCACAACCCGGAACAACGCAAGGCGGCCGAGGCGATGATCGCCGAACTCCATGCCGCCAACGTATTCGGCCGCCCGATCGTCACGCAGGTGGTGCCGGCCGACACGTTCTGGCCGGCGGAGGACTACCACCAGCGCTATTTTGAACGACATCCGCAACACCCCTACTGTCAGCACGTCATCGCGCCGAAACTGGCGAAGCTGCGCGCCCGCCACGCCGACCGTCTGAAGGCCGACGCCGACGCATGATCCCTGCAATCCAACCGGGCCGCCGCGTCCGGCTGCAGGCGGTGCTGACGTTGCTGGCGTTGACGCTGGCCGGTTGCGGCGGGGAAGCGACCGCGCCCGCCGAACGGCCCGGCCCGCGTGTGCATCTGGTCGAGGTCGCCGAGGCCGAAGCCGGCCGTCTCGATTTCACCGCCGAGCGGCCCGGCAGCCTGCGCGCGCTGCGCCAAGTGAAAATCGTCAATCAGGAAGAAGGCCAGTTGATCGAGGTCCGCGTGCGCGAGGACGACCGGGTCACCGCCGGTCAGGTGCTGGCGCGCTACGACGACCGCATCCCGCGCGCCGAGCTGGACAAGGCGCGCGCCGAACTGGCCCGGGCCGAAGCCGAGCATGCGCGCGCCGCGCGCCTGGTGGCCGAGGGCTTCATCAGCGCCGAGGCGATGACGCGCGCGCAGACCGCGCTGGAGCTGGCGCGCGCCGAGGTGCGCCTGTTGGAGACACGCTGGCGCCACATGACGCTGACCGCGCCCATGACCGGCGTGGTCGCCCGGCGCCTGGTCGAACCGGGCGACGCCACGCCGCGCCACAGCCATCTGTTGACGCTGATCGATCCCACCCACCTGGTCACCGACGTCGCCGTTTCGGAACTGGCGCTGCCGCTGTTGCGCGTGGGCGGCGCCGCGCGCGTGCGCATCGACGCACTGGGCGACGCGCTGCATCCCGGCCGCATCCTGCGCATCCATCCGACCCTGGATCCCGGCACCCGCAACGGCATCGTCGAGGTCGAACTGCTGCCGCTGCCGCCGGGCGCGCGGCCCGGCCAGTTCTGTCGCGTGACCTTCGCCGGCGACGGCCCCCAACGCGTCATCGTGCCGCTCAAAGCCCTGCAGCGTGATGCCGCCGGGGAGTTCGTGTTCGTCCTGCAGGACGATGACCGCGTGCGCCGCGTACCGGTGGCCAGCGGCCTGCGCCTGGCCGACCGGGTCGAGCTGGTGTCCGGCCTGGAACCCGGTGCGCGCGTGGTGGTGCGCGGCTTCCTGGAGCTGGCGCACGGGCGCAAAGTCAAGGTGGTGTCGCCGGCCGGCGACACGCCGCCGCGCCGCGCCGTCGACGGGGGGTGAGCGTGCGCGGCGGCGGCGTCGCGGTCTGGTGCATCCATCACCCGGTCAGCACGGTGATGCTGACCCTGACCGCCATCGTGCTGGGGCTGTTCGCGCTGACGCGGCTGCCGGTGGATCTGTTGCCGCAACTGATCTACCCGGAGATCGGCGTGCGCGTGATCGATCCGGCAGTGCCGGCCAATATCATGGAGGACAGGGTCACGCGCCAGATCGAGGAGCAACTGGCGATCACCGAGGATGCGGTGGGCATCGAGTCCACCACCTTCGAGGGCGCCACCGAAATCGAGCTGTTCTTCGATTACGGCAAGGACATCGACATCGCGCTGCGCGACGCCAGCACGCGTCTGGACCGCGCCAAGCGGGTGCTGCCCACCACGATCGATCCGCCCATCATCTTCAAACGCGATCCGTCGCAGATTCCGGTCATGGAGTTCGTGATCAGTTCGCGCCTGCACGACATGACCGAGCTGCGTCTGTGGACCGACGACGTGTTCGCCAAGTATTTCCTCAACCTGCCGGGCGTGGCGGCGGTGGAAGTGGGCGGCGGGGTACTGCGCGAGGTACAGGTGCGCCCGGATGTGCGCCGGCTGGCGGCGCTGGGCCTGACGCTGGACGATCTGGTGCACGCCATCGAACGCGGCAACCAGGACATCCCGGCCGGCCGCCTGCGCATGGGCGCGCGCGAGTACGCCAGCCGCACCGCCGGCCGGGTCGACAGCGTGGCGGCACTGGCGGCTCTGCCCATTCGCCTGCCGGCCGGCGGTACGCTGCCGCTGGGTGAGCTGGCACAGGTGCTGGACGGCAGCGAGGACGAACGCATCCGCGTGCGCTACAACGGCACGCCGGGGGTGCGCATGGCGGTGCAGAAGCAGCCCAACGCCAACACCGTCGGCGTCGCGGATGCGGTGACGACCCGGCTGGCCGACCTGCGCACGCAGGGCCTGATCACCGAGGATGTCCAGGTCGACGTGGTCGCCAATCAGGCAGTGTACGTGCGCCAGTCGCTCGACAACGCCACGCTCGCCGCACTCACCGGCGCGGCACTGGCGATGGTGGTGGTCTATGTGTTCCTCGGCAGCGTGCGCGGCACGCTCATCATCGGCAGTGCCATACCGATTTCCATCATGGTCACCTTCGTGATCATGGCGCTGGGTGGACTGTCGCTGAATCTGATGACCCTGGGCGGCTTGGCTTTGGGCATCGGTATGCTGATCGACAATACCATCGTGATGCTGGAGAACATCGAACGCCACCAGCACGAAGGCGAATCCGGCATGGCCGCCGCCGAACACGCCGCGGCGGAGGTCAACAGTCCGATCGTGGCCGCGACCAGCACCAATCTGGCGGCGGTTCTGCCCTTTCTGTTCATCGGCGGCCTGGTCGGGCTGCTGTTCCGCGAACTGATCTTCACCATCACCGCCGCCATCGTCGCTTCGCTGGTGGTGGCGCTGACCCTGGTGCCGGCGCTGGCCGCGCGCGGACGGCCGTCACCACCCTCCCCGGTCACGCGCCTGGCGCAGCGCTTCATCGGTGCCGCGCAACGCATCTATCTGCCACTGCTCGGATCCAGCCTGCGCGTGCCCTGGCTGGCGCCGCTGTTGGCCAGCCTGCTGCTGGGCGGCTTCGGCTGGCATTTCCTGCAGGTCACCGGCAAGCAGGAGTTCCTGCCGACCATGGACGATGGCCGCGTGCTGGTCAGCATCACCAGCGACACCGGCGGCTCGCTCGAAGACCTGGACCGCATCGTGCACCGGCTTGAACGCATCGCCCTCGACCAGGGCGACGTGCGCGGCCTGTCGGCCATCGTCGGTGGCAGCATCTTCGGCCGCAGCCAGCGCGAACGGCCCAACCGCGCCACGCTCAGCGTCGAACTGGTGCCGGTGACGCAGCGCGCGCGCGGCATCGACCAGTGGGTGCGCGACTACAGCCGCGCGGTCAACGACGCCGCGCTCGCCGGCGTCAAGGTGCGCGCGCGCGCCGCCGGCCTGCGCGGCGTGCGCGTCACCAGCGCGGAAGAGGACATCAGCATCCGTGTGCGCGGGCCGGATCTGGACACCCTGGCCGATATCGGCGACACGCTGGTGCGGCACCTGCGCGATCACCCCGGCCTGCGCAACGCGCGCCATTCCGCCGAGGAACGGCGCCTGGAGTTCGCCGTGCGTCTGGATCGGAGGCGCGCCGCACAACTGGGTGTCGATGTCGAGCAGGTCGGGCGCGCGCTGCGCATCGCGCTCGATGGCCTGGTGATCGGCGACTATCTGGAAGGCGACCGCAGTCATGACCTGCGCGTGCGCCTGCCGCCGGACAGCGTGGACAGCCCGGCCGCGCTCGCCGCGTTGCCGCTGTTCGGCGCGGCGCCGGATCGTCCACCCATCCTGCTGGGTGACATCGCGGTCATCGAACTGGTCATGGGCCCCACCCTCATCCGCCGGGAGAATCAGAGCCGCATCGTCGAGGTCAACGCCGCGCTGACCGGCGAACGGGCGCTCGGCGAAGTTGCGCAGACGCTGCGCGCCGACCTGGCCGGCCTGCCGCTGCCGCCGGGTTATACCCTGTACTACGGCGGCGCGTTCGAAGCGCTGCAACGCGGCAACGTGCTGGTCGGCACGCTGGCCGGGCTGGCGCTGTTCCTGGTGTTCGTGGTCATGGCGGTGCAGTACGAATCGCTGCGCAACCCGACGGTGATCCTGCTGGGTGTGCCATTCGCGCTGATCGGCGTGGTCATCGGCCTGCTGGTCACCGGCCTGCCGATCTCCATGCCGGTGTGGCTGGGCATCATCATGTTGATCGGCGTGGTGGTGAACAACGCCATCGTGCTGGTGGAATACATCGAACTCGCGCGCCGACGCGGCGCCGCCGTGCTGGAATCGATCATGCAGGCCGCGCGCCTGCGCCTGCGGCCGATCCTGATGACCACGCTGACCACCGTGGCCGGCATGTCACCGCTGGCGCTGGGCCTGGGCGAGGGCTCGGAGATGTTGCGGCCGCTGGCCGTGTGCATGGTGTTCGGGCTGCTGTTCTCGATGTTCGTGACGCTGCTGCTGATCCCGTCCATCTACCTGCTCGCCCAGTCCGCCCGCGCCGGCGCGCGCACCTGAGCGCGGCGCCGCGCGCGCTGCCCGTCCGGGACTACTTGCAGGCCATGACGCCACGCATCTGCTTCATGCGCTCGGCCTGGATGCCGCCGGCGATGGCCTTGGCTTCGGCCACCCGGCCGGCGTACAGATGCGGAATGATCTCGCCCTCGCGGGTGTTCTTGAACGCCTCCCAAGTCGGCCGGAAGGCCGCCGCCTTGGCCTGATTGCCGGCATCGCCCCGGCCCATGGCACCGAGCACACCATCCAGACGGGCGCTGGCGGCATGCACCTTGGCTTTCAGGTCATCCAGGGCGGCGCGGTCGGAGGTGCCGATCATCGCGACCAGGAAGCCGCGCGCCTCCATCAGGGCGGCGCAAGCCTCATCGGGTGTGGACGCGCGGGCGCCGGCGGCGGCGAACAGCGACAGGGTGAATACGGTAACGGCAAACGTTCTGAGCATGGTGATCTCCTTGTCCAAGCCTGCCTCACGCCGGACCATCCGGCGCCTTGTAGGCCGCGCCATGCTGGCGTCATGGATAGCGCAATTCCTTGATGCGCATCAACTCCGCTCGATCCAGCGTCGGCCACGCGGTCAGACATCCGGGCCAAAGGCCGGCGCGCGGCAGAACCGCCGTTCCATGTAGCGGCGGAACTCGTCGCCCAACTCCTCGTGCTTGAGCGCATATTCCACCGTGGCTTCCAGGTAACCGAGCTTGCTGCCGCAGTCGTAGCGGACGCCCTCGAACTCATAGGCCAGGACCTGCTGCTCGCGCAACAGCGCGGCGATGGCGTCGGTCAGTTGCAACTCACCCCCGCTGCCGCGCTCGATGTGGCGCAGATGGTGGAATATGCGCGGCGTCAGCACGTAGCGCCCGACCACGCCCAGATTGGACGGCGCTTCCGCCGGCTTGGGCTTCTCCACGATCTGCGTTACCCGCGACACGCGCTCGCCCATGGGCTCCGCAGCGACGATGCCGTAGGAACCGGTTTCGCTGGGATCCACTGGCTGGACGCCGACCAGCGAGCATTGGTAGTAGTTGTACATGTCGCACATCTGCTTGGTCACACCGGGCTCGCCGTCGATCAGGTCGTCGGCCAGGATCACGGCGAACGGCTCGTCATTGACCGCCGGCTGCGCGCACAGCACGGCGTGCCCCAGGCCGAGCGCCTCGGCCTGGCGGATGTAGATGCAGTTGACGTTGACCGGCAACATGCCGCGCAGGCTTTCCAGCGCCTTGAGCTTGCCGCGCGTCTCCAGTTCGACTTCCAGTTCGTAGGCCTTGTCGAAGTGGTCGGCGATGGCACGCTTGGTACGACCGATGATGAAGATCAGATCGGTGATACCCGCCGCCGCCGCCTCTTCTGCGGCGTACTGGATCAGCGGCTTGTCGACGATGGGCAGCATCTCCTTGGGATTGGCCTTGGTCGCAGGCAGGAAGCGGGTGCCCATGCCCGCGGCGGGAAATACGGCTTTGGTGACGGTCTTCATGGTGAGGGATCTCCCTGTTCAAGTAGGTTGAGCAACGCGGCTTCGTCCAGGACCGTGACCCCCAGGGCGATCGCCTTGTCCAGTTTGGATCCGGCCTCGGCGCCGGCCACGACGTAATCGGTCTTGCCCGACACGCTGCCCGCCACCTTTCCGCCAGCCGCCTCGATACGCGCCTTGGCCTGATCGCGCGTCAGCGTCGGCAGCGTGCCGGTGAGCACCAGCGTCCTGCCGGCCAGCACCCCGGTGCCTGGCGCAGCCGGCGTGCCGTCGCGCCAGGCACCGGCGCGGCGCAGCGCCTCGATGACCGCGCGGTTGTGCGGCTCGGCGAAGAACGCCCGAATCGAGCCGGCCACCACCGGCCCGACGTCCGGCACTTGCAGCAATGCCGTCTCGTCCGCCGCCATCAACGCGTCCAGGCTGCCGAAGTGGCGCGCCAGATCCTTGGCGGTCTGCTCACCCACGTGGCGAATGCCCAAGGCATGCAGGAAACGGCCCAGGTCGCGTCCCCGGCTGGCGGCTATGGCGGTCAGCAGATTCTCCGCCGATTTCTCCGCCATGCGATCCAGCCCGGCCAGCGTGGCCACATTCACCCGCTCCGGGTCGTACAGGTCGGCCGGAGTCGCCACCAGGCCGCGATCGATCAGTTGGTCGATCAACTTCTCGCCCAGGCCGTCGATGTCCATCGCGCGCCGCGACGCAAAATGCCACAGCGCCTGCTTGCGTTGCGCCGGGCAGGCCAGGCCGTTGCTGCAACGCGCGGCGGCCTCGCCCTCCAGCCGGATCACCGGCGCGCCGCATTCGGGACAGGTCGGGTACTGGCGGAGCAGGTCGAAACGCGGTGGTGGTGGATCGCCGCGGCGCTCGGTCAGCACGCGCACCACCTCCGGAATGACATCGCCCGCGCGCCGCACGATCACGGTGTCGCCGACCCGCACGTCCTTGCGGTCGATCTCGTCCTGGTTGTGCAGCGTGGCGTTGGTCACCGTGACGCCGCCGACGAACACCGGGCGCAGCCGCGCCACCGGCGTCAGCGTGCCGGTACGACCGACCTGTGCCTCGATGGCCTCGACCACGGTCAGCGCCTCCTGGGCCGGATACTTGTGGGCGATGGCGAAACGCGGCGCGCGCGCGACGTAGCCCAGCGCATGCTGATCGGCAAGACGGTTGACCTTGTATACCGCGCCGTCGATGTCGAACGGCAGGCCGGGACGCAGCGCCCCCAGCCAGGCGAAGTAGTCGAGCAATCCGGCCACGCCCAGCGCCGTGGCGCGCTGCGCGCAGACCGGCAGGTGCATGGACTCGATCCAGTCCATGATGCCGGCATGGGTGTCGGGCATCGGCGCACCCTCGCAGCGGCCGATGCCGTAAGCGTAGAAGGACAGGCGGCGCTGCGCGGTGACCCGTGGGTCGAGCTGGCGCAGGCTGCCGGCCGCGGCATTGCGCGGGTTGACGAAGGTCTTGTCGCCACGCGCCAGCGCCTCGGCGTTCAGGCGTTCGAAGTCGCGCTTGAGCATCAGCACCTCGCCGCGCACTTCCAGCAGCGCTGGCGGCCGGTCGGCGGCGAGGCGCATGGGAATGGCGCGTATCGTGCGCAGGTTGGCACTCACGTCCTCGCCGGTGTAACCGTCGCCGCGCGTGGCGCCGCGCACGAACAGGCCATCCTGATACACCAGGCTCACGGCCAGGCCGTCGAACTTGGGTTCGACGGCATATTCGATGGTGTCCTGTTCGCGCCCCAGCGCCTCGCGCACCCGCCGGTCAAACGCCGCCACCTCGGCCTCGGTGAAGGCGTTGTTGAGCGACAGCATGGGAATCGCATGCTCGACCGGCATGAACTCGCCCGCCGGCGTGACGCCGACGCGCTGGGTCGGCGAATCGGGCGTGACCAGCTCGGGGTGCGCCGCCTCCAAATCCTGCAACTCGCGCAGCAGCCGGTCGTACTCGGCGTCGGGCAGATCGGGATCGTCGAGGACGTAATAACGGTAGTTGGCGTCCTCGATGCGCGCGCGCAGGGCGGCGGCGCGTTCACGCACGTCGGCGTGCATGACTAGACGAACAGGCGCAACGCCCGCTCACCGCCAGCCGGAATGCCGCGCGCCTCCATGCGCTGATAGAACGCCGCCAGGCGGGCACGGTCGCGTTTTAGGCTTTCCTCGTTCACCGCCCGGCCATTGTCGTCGACCAGACGCCCCTCCAGCCGCCAGGCCAGGTCGAAGCCCAGCCGGGTCATGCGGTCGAACACGGCCAGGCCATCGGCGACGCGCGGTACGTCGAACAACAAGGTCACACCGTGCGTGGTCAACCCGCGGCCGTCCTTGGGGAAAGGCTCCTCGCCCTGATTGGCCAGCGTGAACAGGGTATGGCCGAAGCCATCGACGGCGTGGAAACTGCCGTCCGCATGCAGCACCAGTTGGGCTTCCTCGGCCAGGCCGTGCATCGCCTCGCTGGTGAACGGCCGGCTGTCGGCCGATACCACGTTGAGGCCGATCAGCACATCCACTTCCATGCAGAACAGGTCCAGTTCGCGCGCCTTTTGCAGTGCCTCGGCCTTGTCCGGGCAGGACACGGCACCGCCCTGCTCGGCGGCGAACTCGTACAGGGCGCGGCAGAAGGCGTCGAGCTGGTCCTGCGACAAGGCACCGCCACGATCCGCGAATTGCAGGCCGAATTCGACCTGGTCATAGGTGCTGCGCGGATGTCCGGCGAGCGCCTCCCAGGCGCCGTCAGCCCGCCGACCGAAAGCGCGCACGGGCTTGCCTACGCGTCGCAGCATCGCCAGCAGCGGCCCGAAGTTGGCCGCCGTCGGCTCAGCGAACTTGAGCCGGGCGATGTACTCGGTCTCCCAATCCAGGCCGCTGAACTGCGATACCGGCGTAGCGACGGGCTGCGCCGCATCCGGTGCGGCACGGGGCGAAGGCTCGGCGGCCGAGGCCTGCGCCAGCGCGACCTTGGGCTCGCGCGTCGCGGACACGCGCGCGGCACCCGGCTCGCGCACCGGCCCGGCCGTCGGGGCTGACATGGCCGGTTTCCCCTGCTGCTGCGCCGGTGCCGCCGCGCCGGCGGATGTCGCGGTACGTGCAGGCGTATCGACCCTGGCGGCGCGGCCGTCGTCACACCCCGTGGCACGCTCCCCGCCCTCCGGCGCAGCCGCCGGTCCGAGCGATGCCGCATGGTGCAGCGCCTCCACATCCGGCTCCGGCATTTCCGCCGCCTGGATCGCCTCACGCGCTTCCTCGGCCTGCCCCGCCTCGCCGGTCAACTGGATGCGGGTCTCCGTGCGCCGCCGGCTCGCCTCGGTACGCACCGCCTCGCCCAGCATGACGTCGCCGCGCCGGTGCGAGAACATCTTCTCCGCCTCCTTGCGGAAGCGCCGCTCCTGCAGCAGGTTGTAGATGACGATCAATGCGATCAGGGTGATGCCGACGATGGCCAGCACGATCTGCAGAGTAGTCATCATGATCGATTCCCGGTTAGACCGCTGACGGACACTTCGCCACGCGGCCCGGTGCAATGAAACGGCGATCCGCCAGCCGACCGGTCGGATGATGCCCCTGGTTGATGATGCCGATCATGGCTGCCGGGCCTCCTCGGTGGGAGCGCGCGGAGCCGGCTCCATGACATGAAAGAATAGTTCGTTGACACGCACCATGCCCAGCTCGAAACGCGCGCGCTCGTCAAGCGCGTCGTAGCCGGTATGCAGGTCGCGCGCTTCCGCCGCGAGCTGGCTGTTGCGCGCCTCCAGCGCCTGGTTGGCGGCGCGCTGCGCGGCGATCTCCCGCTCCAGCTCATGCACGCGCAGCCAGCTCCCCTTGCCCAGCCAGAGCGGGTATTGCAGCAACGCGATCAGCACCACCAGCGTCCAGGCCAGGCCGCGCATGTCATCTCGGTTGGTAGTAGGCTTCCTTGCCGGGATAACGCGCGCGTTCGGCGAGTTCCTCCTCGATGCGCAGAAGCTGGTTGTACTTGGCGACGCGATCGGAACGCGACAGCGAGCCGGTCTTGATCTGCAACGCATTGCTGGCCACGGCCAGGTCGGCGATGAAGGCGTCCTCGGTCTCGCCCGAGCGGTGCGAGATCACCGAGCGGTAGCCGGCGCGCTTGGCGGTCTCGATGGCATCGAAAGTCTCGGACAGCGTGCCAATCTGGTTGACCTTGATCAGGATGGCGTTGGCGATGCCGCGGGCGATGCCCTCGCGCAGGATGCGCGTATTGGTGACGAAGATGTCGTCGCCGACGATCTGGATGCGCTTGCCCAGACGCTCGGTATGCAGTGCCCAGCCGTCCCAGTCACCCTCGGCCATCCCGTCCTCGATGCTGACGATGGGATACTTGTCCACCCAGGCGGCGAGGTAGTCGGTGAACTCGGCGGAGGTCAGTTTGAGTCCCTCGGACGCCAGTACGTAACGGCCTTCGTGGTAGAACTCGGACGCCGCGCAATCCAGGCCGATCATCACGTCCTTGCCCGGCGTGTAACCGGCGGCGCCGATAGCGTCGACGATGAACTTGAGCGCTTCCTCGTTGGACTGGAAGTTGGGTGCGAAGCCGCCCTCGTCACCGACGCCGGTGGGGTGCCCGGCCTTGTCCAGCAGCCTCTTCAGCGCGTGGAACACTTCGGCACCGCAGCGCAGCGCCTCGCGGAAGCTGGCCAGGCCGGCGGGGATGATCATGAACTCCTGCATGTCGACGCTGTTGTTGGCATGCGCGCCGCCGTTGACGATGTTCATCATCGGCACCGGCAGGTGCATGGGTCCGGCGCCGCCCAGATAGCGATACAGCGGCAATCCGGCGTCTTCCGCCGCAGCGCGGGCGCAGGCCAGGGATACCGCGAGCATGGCATTGGCGCCCAGGCGCGACTTGTTGTCGGTGCCGTCCAGGTCGATCAGCGTCTGATCGATCAGGTGTTGTTCCTCCACGTCCAGGCCGAGTATGGCCTCGGCGATCTCGGTGTTGACGTTTTCCACCGCCTTGAGCACACCCTTGCCCTGGAAGCGCGCCTTGTCGCCGTCACGCAGCTCGATCGCCTCGCGGCTGCCGGTGGACGCGCCGCTGGGCACGGCGGCGCGACCGAGCACGCCGGATTCGAGCAGCACGTCGGCTTCGACGGTGGGGTTGCCGCGCGAGTCGAGGATTTCGCGGGCGATGACATCAACGATGGCACTCATTGGTTTTCCTTGTCAGGTCTTGGCATCATGGAATGGCTGTTTACCATCCGGTTCATAGGCGGGCTTCGATAAAGCCCTTCTGTTTCACCAGGGCATCGATATCCCTGAGCGTTTCCAGCAACTCGCGCATCAGGTGCAGCGGCCATGCGTTGGGGCCATCCGACAGCGCCTTGGCGGGATCGGGGTGGGTCTCGGCGAACAGACCGGCGATGCCCGCCGCCACCGCGGCGCGCGCCAGCACCGGCACGAACTCGCGCTGGCCGCCGGAGCGGTCGCCCTGACCGCCGGGCTGCTGCACCGAGTGCGTGGCATCGAACACCACTGGGCACCCAGTCTCGCGCATGATGGCCAGGCCACGCATGTCCGAGACCAGCGTGTTGTAGCCGAACGATACGCCGCGCTCGCACACCATGATGGTATCGGCGCCGCCGTTGGCGGCCTTGGCCTTGGCCACCACGTTCTTCATGTCGCCCGGGGCCAGGAACTGGCCTTTCTTGATGTTGACCGGCTTGCCGGTGGCCGCCACGGCCTGGATGAAATCGGTCTGCCGGCACAGGAAGGCCGGCGTTTGCAGCACGTCGGCCACGGCCGCCACTGCGGGAATCTCCTCGACCGTATGCACGTCGGTGATCACCGGCACGCCGATCCGACGCCTGACCTCAGTCAGGATGCGCAGGCCCTCGTCCATGCCCAGGCCGCGGAACGACTGCCCGGACGAGCGGTTGGCCTTGTCGTAGGACGACTTGTAGATGAACGGCACACCGGCCTGCGCGCACAGTTCCTTCAGCCGGCCGGCGGTATCCAGGGCCATGGCCTCCGATTCGATCACGCAAGGCCCGGCGATGAGGAACAACGGCTGGTCGATGCCGACCTCGAAACCACACAGTTTCATGATGCGAGCTCCTGCGCGGCCTGGCGCGCCCGATAGGCCAGCGCGGCTTCGACGAACGCCTTGAACAACGGATGGCCGTCGCGTGGATTGGAGGTGAACTCGGGGTGGAACTGGCAGCCGACGAACCAGGGATGGATGTCGCGCGGCAACTCCACCATTTCGCACAGATCGGTGCCCGGCGCGTGGCCGGACACCACCAGCCCGGCAGCCTCCAGGCGGTCGCGCAGGGCGTTGTTGACCTCGTAGCGATGGCGATGACGTTCGGTAATCTGATCGCGGCCATAGATGTCGCGCACCAGCGAGCCCGGGCGCAACTGACAGACCTGACCGCCCAGACGCATGGTGCCGCCCAGATCGGAATGCGCGTCGCGCCGCTCGACATGGCCGTCGGCCGCCCGCCATTCGGTGATCAGGCCGATCACCGGATAGGGCGTATCGGCATCGAATTCGGTGGAGTGCGCACCGGTCATGCCGGCGACGTTGCGCGCATACTCCACCACGGCCAGTTGCATGCCCAAACAAATGCCCAGATACGGCACGCCCTGTTCGCGCGCATAGCGAATGGCGCAAATCTTGCCTTCGGTGCCGCGTCGGCCGAAGCCTCCGGGCACCAGGATCGCGTCCATCGCGGCCAGCGCGCCGCAGCCATCGCGTTCCAGCGTCTCCGAGTCGATGTAATGGATGTCGATGCGGCTGCGGGTATGGATGCCCGCGTGGGTGATCGCCTCGGACAGCGACTTGTAGGATTCGGTCAGGTCGACGTACTTGCCGACGAAGGCGATGTCGAGTTGGTGCTCGGGATGCTCCAGTGCCTCGATCAGCCGCTTCCACACCGACAGATCGGCCGCGCGCGCCAGCAGCCCGAGCTTGTGGCAGACGATCTCGTCCAGCATCTGGTCATGCAGCATGCCGGGAATACGGTAGATCGAACTGGCATCCAGCGCCTCGATCACCGCTTCCGGCATGACGTTGCAGAACAGCGCGATCTTGCGCCGTTCCTCAGCGGGTATCGGCCGGTCGGCACGGCACAGCAGCACGTCGGGCTGGATGCCGATCTCGCGCAGTTCCTTGACCGAGTGCTGCGTCGGCTTGGTCTTCAGTTCGCCTGCGGTGGGGATGTACGGCAGCAGCGTCAGGTGGATGAAGCAGGTGCCGGTCTTGCCCTCCTCGATGCCCATCTGGCGGATGGCCTCCAGGAAAGGCAGCGATTCGATGTCGCCCACCGTGCCGCCGACCTCGACGATGGCCACGTCGGCACCCTCGGCGCCGCGCTTGATGTAGGCCTTGATCTCGTCGGTGATGTGCGGAATGACCTGCACCGTCTTGCCCAGGTACTCGCCGCGCCGCTCCTTCTTGATGACCGATTCGTAGATCTGGCCGGTGGTGAAATTGTTGCGGCGCGACATCTTGGCGCGCGTGAAGCGCTCGTAATGCCCCAGATCCAGATCGGTTTCCGCGCCATCCTCGGTGACGAACACCTCGCCATGCTGGAACGGACTCATGGTGCCCGGATCCACGTTGATGTAGGGATCGAGCTTCAGGTGTGTGACGGTCAGCCCGCGCGACTCCAGAATGGCGCCCAGCGAGGCCGCGGCGATGCCCTTGCCCAGGGAAGAGACGACACCACCGGTAACGAAGACGTAGCGAGGCATAAATTCGGCTGATGCAGGGATGCGGAATGATACCGGAAGCCGACAGGCCCTCAAAGGACAACCGGGAAGCCGGGACGCCGTTGCGCGGCACGGCTACACTGGTACACGATTCCGGCCATCCGCCATGAACCCGAACGACGCCGACACGCTGATCGAACGCCTGGAGCGACTGCATGCCGTGGGGATCGCCCTGTCCGCGGAAAAGGACATCGGCTGCCTGCTGGCGATGATCCTGCGCACCGCCAAGAGCCTGGTCAATGCCGATGCCGGCACGCTGTACCGGGTCGGTGAGGACGGCTGCCTGCATTTCGAGATCCTGCTCAACGACACACTGAATCTCGAACACACCGGCTCGTCCGACGGCACCGGCCCGTTCCAGCCGATTCCACTGCGCCTGCCGGACGGCTCGCCCAACGACACGCTGGTGGTGGCCAATGCCGTGCTGCACGGCCGCACCGTGGTCATCGACGACGCCTATGCCGAAGACGCGTTCGATTTCTCCGGCACGCACCGTTTCGACCAACGCACCGGCTACCGCTCGCGTTCGTTCCTGACCGTGCCGATGCGCGATCACGAGCATCAGATCATCGGCGTGCTGCAACTGATCAATGCCAAGGATGCGGACAGCGGCGCGGTGATCCCGTTCTCCGCCGGCGCGCGCGCGCTGACCGAGTCGCTGGCCTCGCAGGCGGCGGTGGCACTGACCAACCGCCGGCTGATCAACCAGCTCGAAGCCCTGTTCGAGTCGTTCATTCGCCTGATCAACCTGGCCATCGACGAGAAATCGCCCTATACCGGCGGGCACTGCGAGCGTGTGCCCGTGCTCACCATGATGCTGGCGGAAGCGGTGAACGAGACGCAGGAAGGACCGCTGGCCGACTTCAGCATGACAGACAAGGACCGCTACGAGCTGAAGATCGCGGGACTCCTGCACGACTGCGGCAAGGTGACGACGCCGGTGCACGTCGTCGACAAGGCGACCAAGCTGCAGACCCTGTTCGACCGCATCCACCTGGTCGATACGCGCTTCGAGGTGCTCAAGCGCGATGCCCAGATCGCCATGCTGAAGGCCAAACTGGCCCTGCGCGACGTGCGCGACGCCGCTGCCGAGGCGCGGCTCGACGAGGATCTCGCCCGCCACCTGCGCCAGCTCGAGTCGGACCGTGCATTCCTGCGCCAGGCCAACATCGGCTCGGAGGCCATGACGGCGGAAGACCAGGAGCGCGTGCGCCGCATCGGCACCGGCTACCGCTGGATCGACGTCGAGGGCCGGCCGGCGAACTTCCTCACCGAAGACGAGTTGGAAAACCTCACCATCCGTGCCGGCACGCTGACGCAGAAGGAGCGCGAGACGATCAACTACCACATCGTCGCCACCATCAAGATGCTGGAGCAGCTGCCCTGGCCGAAACACCTGAGGAACGTGCCGGAATATGCCGGCGGCCACCACGAGCGCATGGACGGCAAGGGCTACCCGAAGGGGCTGACCCGCGAGCAGATGAGCGTGCAGGCGCGCGTGATGGGCATCGCCGACATCTTCGAGGCGCTCACCGCGCGCGACCGGCCCTACAAGCGCGGCAAGACCCTGTCAGAGTCGCTCGAGATCCTCGGCAAATTCAAGCTCAACGGCCATATCGACCCGGACTTGTTCGACGTCTTCGTGCGGCAGAAGGTCTATCTCAAGTACGCCGAGCAATTCCTCGATCCGGAGCAGATCGACGAGGTGGACGAGACGCGCATACCGGGTTATGAACAATCGGTGGCGCAACAAAAGTGACGATAATTGTCACATGCTGCCTACCCGCCTCAATGCCAAAGCAGAAAAATATCATTCAATGTTGGAAAACAAGGGCTTAAACGGCTGTCAAGGCTGGCACGTCTATTGCTGAGACAGGCATGTGTGTCGGGAGCGTCGAGAATTCCCTGCCATACTTTCCAACTGCTGAAGGAGAACTTCATGAAGACGATTCAAAAAGGCTTCACCCTGATCGAACTGATGATCGTGGTCGCGATCATCGGCATCCTGGCCGCCGTGGCCATTCCGTCCTATCAGGACTACATCGCCCGTTCGCAAGTGACCGAGGCAGTCGGGCTGCTCTCCGGCCTGAAGACGCCGATGGCCGAATTCGGCGCCGACAAGGGCCACTGGCCGACCACCCTGGGCGCCGCAGGCTCCGGTTCTTCCATGGAAGGCACGCTAACCGGCAAATATACGGCCGGCATCACCATCGCCAACGGCGCTGGCCAGCCGCTCGGCACCGAACTGATCCTCGAGGCCCAGATGCGCCCGGCGACGGAAAACGTCAACACCCGTGTGGCCGGCAAGCAGGTGCGCATGCGCAGCACCGATGGCTCGACCTGGACCTGCAACACGACCGGCGCCAGCGATCCGATCGCCTCGTCCTATCTGCCCGGCGGCTGCAAGTAACCGCTCCGCTTGGAGGAAAGCCGCCCGCGAGGGCGGCTTTTTTTTCGCGTCGCTTTTGCTGAAAGACAAAAGCAGGCCATCGTGAGCGGCAATTTCCTTCCGCGTGCAGGGTATTGCCTGGGCGCAGCCGGCGTCCTGCTGCTCGTCGGGCTCCTCTATCTGCCAGGTCTTTCCGGCGGCTTCCTGCTCGACGACGGGCCCAATCTC
>CALEDT010000061.1 GCA_937949525.1 uncultured Burkholderiales bacterium
AAGCGCGGGTCGTGGGCAAACAGCCCCACACAGTTGGGTAGGGTATTGAGGTGGATCTCGGCCTGCGGGAAAGCCCGCGCGATGTCTTCCATGATGGCGCTGGCGATCACCACATCGCCCAGCGCGCTCCATTTGATGATGAGGATGCGGCGCGGCACCGGGTCCGCAACGCGTCTTGACATGTCCGCCGTACCCGCAGATTCACCCATGATCATCCACGCTCCGCGCAACGACATCGTTCGACGGCATGGTCAACCTGCCGCAAACATGACAAAGTGTTCACCCATGCCCAACGATGGCAATCGTTCAACCCCGTCAACTCCAACCCGCACAACCCATGAAAATCGCGCTCATCACCGGCATCACCGGCCAGGACGGCGCCTATTTGGCCGAGTTCCTGCTGAAGAAAGGTTACGAAGTGCACGGCATCAAACGCCGCACCTCACTGTTCAACACCGACCGCATCGACCACCTCTATCAGGATCCGCATGAAACGGACCGCCGCTTCATCCTGCATCATGGCGACCTGACCGATTCATCCAGCCTGATCCGCATCATCCAGCAGGTACGTCCGGACGAAATCTACAACCTTGCCGCCCAGAGCCATGTCGCGGTGTCGTTCGAGGAACCGGAATACACCGCCAACTCGGACGCGCTGGGCGCGTTGCGGATCCTGGAAGCCATCCGCATTCTGGGCCTGCAGGACAAGACCCGCTACTACCAGGCCAGCACCTCCGAACTCTATGGCCTGGTGCAGGAGGTGCCGCAGAAGGAAAGCACGCCATTCTATCCGCGCAGCCCATACGCGGTGGCCAAGCTGTATGCCTACTGGATCACCGTCAACTACCGCGAAGCCTACGGCATGTATGCCTGCAACGGCATCCTGTTCAACCACGAATCGCCGATCCGCGGCGAAACCTTCGTCACTCGCAAAATCACGCGCGCCCTGGCGCGCATCAAGCTGGGCCTGCAGGACTGTCTCTATCTCGGCAATCTGGATGCCCGGCGCGACTGGGGCCACGCCCGCGACTACGTGGAGATGCAGTGGCTGATGCTGCAACAGGACCAGCCGGAGGACTTCGTCATCGCCACCGGCGTGCAATACTCGGTGCGTGATTTCGTCGATGCCGCCGCGCGCGAACTGGGCATGACCATGCGCTGGCAAGGTTCGGGCGTGGACGAGAAGGGCTTTGACACGGCCGGCCGCTGCATCGTGCAGGTGGACCCGCGCTATTTCCGGCCGACCGAAGTGGAAACCCTGCTGGGCGATCCCTCCAAGGCCAAGGCCAAACTGGGCTGGTCACCCCGCATCGGCTTCAAGCAACTGGTGGCCGAGATGGTGCGCGAAGACCTGAAATCCGCCGAGCGCGACGAACTGATCAAGCGGCACGGCTACCAGGCCATGGATTACCACGAGTAAGGCCATGGACGCGAACGCAAAAATCTATGTTGCCGGTCACCGTGGCCTGGTCGGCTCGGCCTTGATGCGCAACCTGTCGGCGCGCGGCCATGCGCGCATGGTCACGCGCACCCACGCCGAACTGGATCTCACCGACCAGCGGTCGGTCGAGGCGTTTTTCGACCGGGAGCGGCCGGAGTATGTGTTTCTGGCCGCCGCCCGGGTGGGCGGCATCCACGCCAACAACGCCTACCCGGCGGAGTTCATCCGCGACAATCTGGCGATCCAGACCAACGTCATTCATGCCGCCTGGCGTCACGGTGTACGACGCCTGCTGTTCCTCGGCTCGAGCTGCATCTACCCCAAGCACTGCCCGCAGCCGATGCGCGAACCGCATCTGCTCACCGGTCCGCTGGAGGCCACCAACCGGCCGTATGCGCTGGCCAAGATCGCCGGCGTCGAGATGTGCTGGAGCTACAACCGCCAGTACGGCACGCGCTTCCTCGCGGTCATGCCCACCAATCTGTACGGCCCCGGCGACAACTACCATCCCGAGAACAGCCACGTCATTCCGGCGCTGATCCGCAAGTTCCACGAGGCCAAGGTCGCCGGTCAAACCAGCGTGACGGTGTGGGGCACCGGCACGCCGCGGCGCGAATTCCTGTACAGCGACGACATGGCCGATGCCTGCGTGTTCCTGATGAGCCTGCCGGATGAACGCTTCGACCCCCTGCTGGGCAGCGACGAGGCCGCCACCGGCGTGTTCATGCCGCCCCTGGTCAACATCGGCGTCGGCAGCGACATGACCATCCGCGAACTGGCCGAATGTGTGAGAACGGTGACGGGCTATACCGGCGACATCGTCTTCGACCCCGGCAAACCGGACGGCACCCCGCGCAAACTGCTGGACGTGACCCGCCTGCATCAACTGGGCTGGCGTGCCGCCACGCCGTTCATGGACGGCTTGCGCCGGGCCTATCGCGATTTCCTCGCCACCCTGTAAACCGCGCGCCGGCCGGCGCTACTCGCGGCGCAGCAGACGGTCGTTGAGAAAGCTGGCCAACCCGCCGGCGCGGAACTCGCGCTCCATGCGCTCGCGGTCGGCGATGTCGCGCGACCATTCGATGAGGCCGACTTCGGGATGATCCTGCTGGTAACGCGCGTACTGCGCGAAGAAGTAGTCCGACTTGCCCGCCTTGGAACGCCGGATGTGCCCGTAGGGCCACAGCCGCAACTGGTCAGTCTGGCCGATCGGCACGCCTTGGCGGAAATGCTGGTACAGCGTGGCGTAGATGCCGGCGCGGTCGGCCCCGGCCTTGCAGTGTATCCAGATCGGATATTCGACGCTGTCGAACACTTCCTTGGCGCGCTCGATGCGTTCATGCGACGGCAGGCTGCGCGAGGCGATGCTGACATCGACCAGGCGCACACCCAGGCGGGCGCACTGTTCCCGCTCGAATGCCCAATAGGCCGAGTTCTCGTTGGCGCCCTTCAGGTTGACGATGGTCTTGATGCCGTATTTGCGCACCATGCGCCGCAACTGCCACATGGTCGGTTGCGAGGAACGGAACGCCTCGTCGGAGATGCGATGGAAGTTGAAGCGGAACAGGTTGGTGAAATTGTGCTCGACGAACATGGCATACAACCATGCGCGCAGCCTGCCCGAACGGGTGTTGAGGTCGAATCTCACGGCTTCCTCTCTGCCATCGGCCGTGTCACGGCGTTGGCTCCAGCATACGCACCAGCGCGATGCCCTTGTGCCGATACAGCAGCTCGTGCGCCGGCAAGTCCGCCAGATGATCCGCGCGCGTCAGCGCCACGTCGCCCGGCGCGGGCGCGCGTCGCTGCACCACCCGGCCGGCATAGACGCTGAAACTGGGCATGTTCAGGCCGTGCATCACCAGCGGCGCGTCGATGCCGGCGGCGACGCGCCCGGCCTCGCGCACCGGACCCTGCAGC
Source organism: uncultured Burkholderiales bacterium (assembly GCA_937949525.1). Classification (GTDB taxonomy): domain Bacteria; phylum Pseudomonadota; class Gammaproteobacteria; order Burkholderiales; family Thiobacillaceae; genus PFJX01. The sequence goes on from CALEDT010000061.1 coordinate 3,359, forward strand.
GCGCCGCCCACCGCCGGCAGCAGCAGCAGCGAATAGCCCAGACTGAACACGATGCCCATGGCCAGCAGCGCGCGCCGGCCGGCGCGCAGCGCCAGCAGCACCAGCGCCAGCAGCACCATGGCCGTCCAGCCGAGGCGGTAGCCATGGCCAAACCAGGCGTCGAGGTCGGCCAGCATGAGCTGGTAATGCGCCTGCGCGCGCGGCAGCAGCGCGGCAAGCAGGTCGGGCAGCGCCAGCAGCAGGGCCGCCAGCAGCAGCGGCGCCAGCCACATCGCCCGCCCCGGCGGGCGCGCGGCGAGCTGGCGCGCCAGCACCACCCACAAGGCCGAGCAGCCGTACAGCAGATAGTGCGGCAGCTTGGTGGCGGAGAATGAGAACAACGCCAGCGTCAGCGCCAGCAGCAACAGCGCGTAGCGCGCGAAATCGTCGCGCCACAGCGTGCGCGCGTCGAGCGCGGCGCGGCCGAGCAAGCCGGTGAACGGCAGCGCCAGCAGCAGCAATACCGGCAGGTAGTACAGCGGTCCGCCGGCATGCCCCTCCATGGCGCCGGCATAGCGCGCAACGTTGTGTTTGAGGAAGAAGCCCTCGACGAAGGTGGTGCCATGCATCAGCGTCACGGCCACATACCAGGGCGCGGCGATCAGCAGGAACAGGCCGATGCCGCGCAAGTTCAGGGCGTGGCGGAAAAAACGCGCCCACTCGCCGCGGCTGGCGCAATACAGCAAGGCGGTGCCCAGCGGCAGCACCAGCGCCACCGGCCCCTTGGTGAGAAAACCCAGCCCCATGCACGCCCAGGCGACCAGTCCGATACGCCGGTCGCCATCGCGCAGCGCCAGGTACTGCGCAAACACCGCCCCGGCCAGACAGGCATTGAGCAGCGCGTCGGCGGTGGCGGCATGCGAGATCAGCGCCACGCCCAACGTGGTGGCGGTGAGCACGCCGGCGGCCAGCGCCGTGGGCGGGTCGTACAGGCGGCGGGCGAAGGCATGGGCCATGGCCATCCACGCCGTTGCCGCCAGCGCGGAGGGCAGACGCAGCGCCCACTCCGACCAGCCGAACAGAGCGACGCTGGCCGCCTGCAACCAATAGATCAGGATGGGTTTGTCGGTGCGGGGCAGACCGTTGAGGAAGGTCTGCATGAAATCGCCGCGCGCGAACATCTCCAGCGTGGCGGCGGTGAACGCGCCCTCGTCCAGATCGAACAGCGGCGCCGCGCCCAGCCCGGCCACCAGGCTCAGCGCCGCGCCCAGCAGCAGCAGGCGCGCATCGAGCGATAGGGCCGGCCGTGTGTTCACCGGTACAGCGCCCGGAAGGCCGCGCAGTCGCGCATCAGGCTGTCGCGGTCGCCCTGACACAGCACCCGGCCCTGATCGATCAGATAAATGCGGTCGGCCATTTCCACACTCTTCAGACGATGGGCGATGATCAACGTGATGATGTCCGGCGCCAGCGCGCGCACGGTGGCCAGAATGGCCTGCTCGCTGGCATTGTCCAGCGCGCTGGTGGCCTCGTCCAGGATCAGCACGCGCGGGTTCTTGTACAGCGCGCGGGCGATGGCGATGCGCTGGCGCTGGCCGCCGGACAGATTGCTGCCGGCCTCGTTCAGGCGGGTGTGGATGCCCTGTTCCAGACCGGCCACATGCGCGTGGATGTCGGCCTTTTCCAGTGCCTCGATCACCCGCGCCTCGTCGATCGCCTCGCCATAGGCCACGTTGGCGGCGACGGTATCGTTGAAGATGTACACCCGCTGCGTGACGATGGCCATGCGCGCGCGCACCGACCGCAGCGTGTACTCGCGGATGTCATGCCCGTCCAGCAGCACCTGACCGGCATCGGCATCGAAGAAGCGCAACAGCAGGCCGGCGATGGAACTCTTGCCGCCGCCGCTGCCGCCCACCAGCGCGACCACCTCGCCCTTGCGCGCGTGCAGGTCGACGCCGCGCAGCGCCGGCTTGTCGCCGTAACGGAGCGACACGCCGCGCAGCTCGATGGCGTTCACGTCGGCGAGTTCGCGCGCGCCGCCGTCGGCTTCCGGACGCAAGGCCAGCATGGCCTGGATGCGTTCGTGCGCCGCCACCGCATCCTGGAACTGGGTGTAGGTCGAGGAAATGCGGCGCATCGGGTCCACCGCCATCAGCAACGCGGTCATGAACGAGAAGAAGCCGCCCACGGTGAGACTGCCGTCGATCACCTGCATGCCGCCGACGAACACCACCAGCGCCGCGGAAAACGACGCGAACAGCTCCATCACCGGCACCACCAGGCCCGATGTGCGCGCCGACTTGATGTTGACGCCGAACAGCTCGCGGTTGGCGCGCGCGAAGCGCTGCGCCTCGAACGCCTCGGTGTGGTAGGCCTTGATCGCCTCGACGTTGGCGAACACGTCGGACAGGTTGGCGGTGAGGCGCGAGGTCTGCTCCTGCGAGCGGTGGGAGATGCGCTTCAACCGGCGCGCCAGCAACTGCACCGGGTAATAGGCCGCCGGCAACACCACCAGCGTGATGAAGGACAGTTGGGGACTCTGGTAGATGACCACGCCGATCAGCGCCGCGGCGGTCAGCGTCTCGCGCGCCAGCGTGGCCAGACTGGTGGACACCGCGCCCTGGATGCGGGCGATGTCGGCGGTGATGCGGCTGATCAGTTCACCGGTGTGATGCCGGTGGAAGAAGGCGATGTCCAGCACCAGCATGTGCGCCAGCAGCCGGTCGCGCACCTTGCGCACGATGTCCTGGCCGACGTAGCTCATCAGGTAGGCCTGGGTGAACGCGCCCACCCCCTTGACCAGGTAGATCAGGATGATCACCCCCGGCAGCACGTACAGCAGCGTCGTATCCTTGTTGATGAAGATCTCGTCCAGCAACGGCTTCATCATCCAGGCAATGGCCGCCGTCGCCAGCGCCACCATGACCATGGCCAGCAGCGCCAGCACCAGCTTGGCGCGGTAATGCCGATACTCGGGCAGGTAGGCGCGAAGCAGGGCGAGCATGCGGGATTATCGGCGCCGCGGCGTCACAGCAGCACCACGGTGGCCAGGCCCAGGAAGATGAAGAAGCCCATGGAATCGGTGATGAACGTGGTCAGGATGGGACTGCCATAGGCCGGATCGCGGCCGGTGCGGTTGATCAGCCGCGGCGCCAGATAACCGGCGGTGGCGGCCACCAGCAGGTTGAGCAGCATGGCCACCGCCATGACTCCGCCCAACGCCGCGTTCTGGTACAGCAGATAGGCCACCACGCCCATCACCCCGCCCCACACCGTGCCGTTGAACAACGCCACGCCCAATTCCTTGACCAGGATGCGGCGCGCGTTGTCGTCGTTGATGATGCCCAGCGCCAGGCCGCGCACCACCAGCGTGGAGGTCTGGTTGCCGGTGTTGCCGCCCATGCCGGCGACGATGGGCATCAGCGCCGCCAGTGCCGCCAGTTTCTCGATACTGCCCTCGAAGGCGCCGACCACGCGCGACGCGATCAACGCGGTGCACAGGTTGATGGCCAGCCACATCCAGCGGTTGCGTGCCGATTTCCACACCGTGGTGAACAGGTCCTCCTCTTCCTTCAGGCCGGCCAGTTGCAGCATGTCCTCTTCTGCCTCGGCGCGGATGAAGTCCACGACCACATCCACCGTCAGGCGGCCCACCAGGCGATGCTGCGCATCCACCACCGGCGCGGTCACCAGATCGTAGCGTTCGAACGCCTGGGCCGCGTCGGCCGCTGCGTCGGACGGGTGGAACACCACCGGCTCGTCGCTCATCACCGCCGCGACGTGCGCTTCCGGGTCGTGCACCAGCATGCGCTTCAACGGCAGCGTGCCGATCAGGCGACCGTCGCGTTCCACCACGAACAGCTTGTCGGTATGCGGTGGCAGATCGCCCAGCCGGCGCAGATAACGCAGCGCCACCTCCAGCGTCACGTCGGCGCGGATGGTGACGAAGTCGTAGTCCATCAGGGCGCCGACCGAATCCTCGGCGTAAGACAGTGAAGCCTCGACCTGCGCGCGCTTGGCATGGTCCAGCGACTTCAACAGCTCCTGCACCACGTCGCTGGGCAGATCCGGCGCCAGATCGGCGATCTCGTCGGTATCCAGGCTGGCGGCGGCGGCCACCAGCTCGCGGTTGTCCATCGCCTCGATCAGCGATTCGCGCACTGCATCGGACACCTCGACCAGGATGTCGCCGTCGCGCTCGGCCTTGACCAGATCCCACACCAGCAGGCGGTCTTCCAGCGGCAGCGCTTCGAGGATGTAGGCCACGTCCGCCGGGTGCAGACGATCGAGCTTCTTCGACAGCTCGGCCAGGTTCTGCTTGTGCACCAGCACTTCCACCAGCTCGTGGCGCGGCATGTCCTGCTTGTGCACCAGCGATTCGACCAGCTTGTGACGCGCGAGCAGGTCCATCACCTGTCGCAGACTGTCCTCGACGGGTTCGTGCGGAGTCTTGTCGTTCTCTTCGGCCATGGCGCGCGATTGTAGCCGCGTTGATCGACGCGGCGCCCGTCGGCGACGGCGGGAAACGCGACGCGGGCGCGGCGGCAAAGGCCCGTCATCGCGCGCGCAGCGCGGCGGTCCAGGCGGGTGGCACAGACGCGACGGTCGCTGCTGGATTGCCACGGCGGCTGCGCCGCCTCGCAATGACGGCGAGAGGTGGCGCGTCAGCGCCAGACCCCGCTGCCCGGCGTGTAGCTGTCCAGCACGCGGATGTAACTGGCGCGCGCCAGCGCGCCCGGGTCGGGCAGGTTGCGCTGACACATGCTGCCCTTGAGCTGGGCGACGGAAGCGTATTCCCGCTCGCTCATCCAGCGCTCCATGTCGGTCAGGATCACCGCGAGATACGCCGGACCGCGCTGCAACAGGCAGGAGGCCAGATGCACCACGTCGGCGCCGGCCAGCAGCATCTTCAATGCCTCCTCGTGGCCGTGCACGCCGCCGGTAGCGGCCAGCGTCAGCCGGGTCTGGCCGCGCAGGATGGCGATCCAGCGCATGCGCAGCAGGGCCTCGTCGGGATAGGACAGATGCAGGCGATCCACCAGGCACAGGCGGTCGAGATCGATGTCCGGCTGGTAGAAGCGGTTGAACAAGGCCACGCCCCGGGCGCCGGCGCGCTCCAGCTCGGCGACGAAGTGCGGCAGCGACGAGAAGAACGGCGACAGTTTGAGGATGATGGGCAGATCGACCACGCTGCGCAGTTCGGTGAGCAAGGCCAGGTAGCGTGCTTCCACCACCTCGCCGGGCACCGCCGCCTCGCCGGCGACGTGATAGACGTTCAGTTCGAGCGCGTCGGCGCCGGCCTGCTGCAAGTCACGGCCCAGCTCCACCCAGCCGGATAGCGACACGCCGTTGAGGCTGGCGATCACCGGAATGGTAAGGCGTCGCTTCAGGCGCGCCAGGTATTCCAGGTACTGATCCAGCGTGCCGCGGTAATCCGCCGCGTCCGGCAACAGCTTGTCCGCCTCGCCATGGGCCAGGTCGGCGTGCAGCAGGAAGCGCTCGGCCATGGCCTCCTCGGCGCGCAGTTCCTCCTCGAACAGCGAGTGCAGCACCAGCGCCGCAGCGCCGGCGTCCTCCAGGCGCAGCGCGGTATCGTCATCGCGCGTCAGCGGCGAGGACGAAGGCACCAGGGGATTCTTCAGGCCCAGACCGAGATAATCGGTGGACAGGTCGATCATGACGTCTCCTTGCGCGCGGCGGCCTCGCTGCCCGCGTTCGCCAGGTCGAGGTAGGTCCGGTAGCGCCGCTCGGCCTCACGCTGCGCCCGTTGCAGAAACTGCTCGGCGACATCCGGGTGACTGCGGCGCAGCATGGCAAAACGGGTCTCCGACTCCATGAACGCGGCAACCGGCTGACTCGGCGCCGGCGAATCCAGCCTGAACGGGTTGCCGCCGGCCGCCGCCAGGCGCGGATCGCGGCGGAACAGCGGCCAGTGCCCGCTCTTCACCGCCAGCTCCTGCTGGCGCAGGTTGTACAGCATGTCATAGCCGTGCGCGATGCAGGGGCTGTAGGCGACGATCAGCGACGGGCCGTCATGGCCCTCGGCTTCGTGGAACACGCGCAGGGTCTGCACATCCTTGGCGCCATAGGCGACGGTGGCCACATAGACGTGCTCGTAGGCGCAGGCCAGACGCGCCAGATCCTTCTTCGCGGTCGGCTTGCCGCCGGCCGAGAACTTGGCCACGGCGCCCAGCGGCGTCGCCTTCGAGGTCTGGCCGCCGGTATTGGAGTAGACCTCGGTGTCCAGCACCAGGATGTTGACGTCGTAAGGCAGGGCCAGGACGTGATCCAGGCCGCCATAGCCGATGTCGTAGGCCCAGCCGTCGCCGCCGATGATCCACACCGAGCGGCGGATCAGCCATTCCGCCACCGCGGCCAGTTCCGCCGCGCGCGCGCCGGGCAAGCCGGCCAGACGCGCGCGCAAGGCGGCGACGCGCTTGCGCTGTGCCTGGATACCGGCTTCGTCGCGCTGTGCCGCTTCGATCAGCTCGCGCACCAGATCGGCGCCGATGTCATCGGCCAGTTCGCGCAGCAGCAGGCCGGCATGCGCCATCAGCCGGTCGGCCGCCAGGCGCATGCCCAGGCCGAACTCGGCGTTGTCCTCGAACAGCGAATTGCTCCACGCCGGGCCGCGCCCCTCGGCATCGGTGGTATACGGCGTGGTCGGCAGGTTGCCGCCGTAGATCGAAGAACAGCCGGTGGCATTGGCGATCAGCATGCGGTCGCCGAACAACTGCGTGGCCAGCCGGATGTAGGGGGTTTCGCCGCAGCCGGCGCAGGCGCCGGAGTACTCGAACAGCGGGTCGAGCAGCATGGCGCCGGGGATGGTGGTGTGCTTGACGGCGGCGCGGTCGAACGCCGGCAGGGCCAGGAAGAAGGCGTAATTGTCGCGTTCCGGCGCGCGCAGCGGCGGCTGCGGCGCCATGTTCAGCGCGCGCCGGCTGACGTTGGACTTGTCGTGGATCGGGCAGGCCTCGACGCAATCGCCGCAGCCGGTGCAGTCTTCCGGTGCCACCTGGTAACGGATGCGGGTGCCGGGTGGATAGTCCTTGCTCTTGGCCGCGGCGTGCTTGAAGGTGGGCGGCGCGGCCGCCGCATGCTCGGCGGCGAACGCGCGCGCGCGGATGGCGGCGTGCGGGCAGACCAGCACACACTTGCCGCACTGGGTGCACAGGTCGGCCTCCCACACCGGGATCTCCAGCGCGATGTTGCGCTTCTCGAAACGCGCCGTGCCAACCGGGAAGGTGCCGTCCACCGGCATGCGCGAGACCGGCAGACTGTCGCCATGGCCGTGGTACATGGGCAACGTGACCCTGCGCACGAACTCGGGCAGGCCGGCGGCGTCCTGGTCGCCCCCCCCTGCCGCCGGCTGCGCCCCACCGGCGATGTCCGCCGGCGGCACGGCAATGCGGTGCAGATATGCCAGCGTCATGTCGATGGCGCGATGGTTCAGCTCCGCCAGGCGCCGGCTCTTGCGTCCGTAGGTCTTGTCCACCGCCTGCTTGATCGCGGCGATCGCCGCGTCGCGCGGCAGCAGGCCGGAGATGGCAAAGAAACAGGTCTGCATGATGGTGTTGATGCGCCGCCCCATGCCGGCCGCGGCGGCCACCGCGTAAGCGTCGATCACCCACAGCGCCAGGCGCTTGGCGCGGATGCCGGCACGCAGCGCCGGCGGCAGGCTGTCCCACACGCGTTCCGGCGGCTCCGGCGTGTTGAGCAGGAATACACCGTCCGGCGCGGCGTGACGCAGCAGGTCATATCGCTCCGTGAACACGGTCTGGTGGCAGGCGACGAAATGCGCCATGTCCGGCTCGACCAGATAGGCCGAGCGTATCGGCGCGTCGCCGAAACGCAGATGCGACACCGTCACTGCGCCGGATTTCTTCGAGTCGTAGACGAAGTAGCCTTGGGCATGAAGGTCCGTGGCCTCGCCGATGATCTTGATCGAGTTCTTGTTGGCCGACACCGTGCCGTCCGCGCCCAGGCCCCAGAACACCGCGTGGCTCAGGCGCTGCGCGGCATCGGTGCGGAAGCCGGCATCCCAGGGCAGGGACAGGTGCGTGACGTCGTCATCGATGCCGATGGTGAACTGGTGGCGAGCCGGCCCTGCGGCCGCGGGCGCGTCCAGCGCATCGAACACCGCCTTGACCATGCCCGGCGTGAACTCCTTGCCGGCCAGGCCGTAACGTCCGCCCAGCACGCGCGGCATGGCGCGCGCGCCGTCGGCCGCGGCGCGCGCCAGCGCGGTGACCACGTCCTTGTACAACGGCTCGCCTTCGGCACCGGGCTCCTTGCAGCGGTCCAGCACCGCGATGGCGCGGGCGCTGGTCGGCAGCGCGGCCAGCAGCGCGGCCGACGCGAACGGTCGGAACAGACGCACCTTCACTACGCCGACCTTTTCGCCGCGTGCGCACAGATGGTGCACGGTTTCCTCGACGGTCTCGGCACCCGAGCCCATCAGCACGATGACGCGCTCGGCATCGTTTGCACCGACGTAATCGAATAGACCGTAACGCCGGCCGGTGAGCACAGCGAAACGATCCATGGCCGTCTGCACCACGGCCGGAAAGGCGTCGTAGAACGGATTGGCGCGCTCGCGCGCCTGGAAGTACACGTCCGGGTTCTGCGAGCTGCCGCGCAACACCGGCCGTTCCGGCGACAGGGCGCGCGCGCGATGCGCCGCCACCAGCTCGTCGTCGATCATCGCGCGCGCGGTGTCGCGCTCCACCGCGACGATCTTGGCAACCTCGTGCGAAGTACGGAAACCGTCGAAAAAATGGATCACCGGGATGCGCCCGGCCAGCGTCGCCGCCTGCGCGATCAGCGCGAAATCCTGCGCCTCCTGCACCGAGGCGGCGCCCAGCAGCGCGCAGCCGGTGGCGCGACAGGCCATGACGTCGGAGTGATCGCCGAAGATCGACAGCGCATGCGTGGCCAACGCGCGCGCGGCCACGTGCAGCACGAACGGCGTCAGTTCGCCGGCGATCTTGTACAGGTTGGGAATGAACAGCAGCAGTCCCTGGCTGGCGGTGAAGCTGGTGGCCAGCGCGCCCGAGGTCAGCGCGCCATGCAGCGCGCCGGCCGCTCCGCCCTCCGACTGCATCTCCATCACCATCGGCACCGTGCCCCACAGATTGGGCTCACCGCGCGACGCCCAGTCGTCCACCCACTCACCCATGTTGGAGGACGGCGTGATGGGATAGATCGCCGCGATCTCGTTGCATAGATACGCCATGCGCGCGACGGCCTCATTGCCGTCGACGGTCAGATAGCCGGTCATCGCTGCTCGCAGTCGCCCGTCGGATTGCCCTGCCTTAAAGACATTCTAGGCCGGATATCGTGATTGGCTCGGCGAACCCACACCTGAGCGGCGCCCCCCGCCATGGCGACGGACAAGCCGGTTTGACAGACGCATAAGCGGATACTAATGTCAGATTGAGTGTCGCCGATGGCCGCCGCTCATGGACGCGCAAGCCGACCGGCCGCAAGCGTGACGAAGCGCGAGCCGTACGCACCCGAGCGGGTTGATGCGAGCGCACGGCCGTCCATCGGTGTGAGCCGGGACCGGGAGAAGCCGGAAGCGCCCGGGTTCCACGGCAAGAATGCACGGCAGAGACGGGCATCGGCGCACTCATCGCGGTTTTCTCCGCCGGCGGTCGCAACGGCCGTCGCCGCTCGCGCATGCCGGCGGTCGCACAACCTCTTCTCGGCGAAGGAAGCGAGCGTGCCCACGGCAATCCCGACCCCATCCGCCCGCCGCGACGGTTTCCTGGCCGAGGTCATGGCCGCCACCCCCGGCGACCACCGCCTGGACCAGTGCATCCAGTGCGGTTCCTGCGGCGGTTCCTGCCCGTCCGGCGCGGAAATGGAGCACACGCCGCGCCGCCTGTTCGCGCTGATCCGCGCCGGTGCACGCGCCACGGTGCTGCGCAGCAACGCGCCGTGGTATTGCGTGTCCTGCTACTACTGCACCGTGCGCTGTCCGCAACAGATCCACATCACCGACGTGATGTACACGCTCAAGGCCATGGCCATCCGCGCCGGTCTGTTCCACGACACCGCGCCGGCCGGTTTCTCGGAGACCTTCGTCGATTACGTCGAGAAGTACGGCCGCAGTTTCGAACTGGGCCTGGCCACGCGCTTCAACCTGCGTCACCACCCACTGGCGCTGGCCGGCATGGCGCCGCTGGGCTTGGGCATGCTCAGGCGCGGGCGCATGGACCTGACCCCGCACCGCATCGCCGGCATGGCGCAGCTCTCCGCCATCCTGGAACGCGCCAAGGCGCTGGAGGCGGCGACATGAAGGCGATGTTCTTTCCCGGCTGCTCCATGCAGCGCAACGCGCGTGCCTATCTCGATTCGCTGCAGGCGATCCGCGCCGACATCGGCCTGGACCTGACGGAGATCGAAGACTGGAACTGCTGCGGCGCCACCGAATACCTGTCGGTACACCGCATCGCCGCGCACGCGCTGGTCGGCCGCAACCTGGCGCTGGCCCGGGCGCAGGCCGGCGACACCGACGTCCTCACCGCCGGTTGCAGCGCCTGCTATCTGAACCTGGCCAAGACCGACGCGCAGATGCGCGAGGATGCGCGTCTGCGCGCCACCGTCGACGACGCGCTGGCGGCCGGCGGCCTGGCCTACCGCGCCGGCAGCCTGAAGGTGCGCCACCTGCTCGACGTGGTGTGCCACGACATCGGCTACGAACGCGTCAAGGCCAGCGTCACGCGCCCGCTGCACGGCCTCAGGGTGGCGGCCTACTACGGCTGCCAGGTGGTGCGCCCGGATTACGACCGACGCTGGGACAGCAGCGAACTGCCCACCGCCATGGACCGGCTGATGCGCGCGCTCGGCGCCGAGCCGGTGGACTGGGCGCTGAAGACGCAGTGCTGCGGCGGCCACATGACGGTGATCGGCCCCGAGGTCGCCTTCGGCCTGATCCGCCGCCTGGTGCGCGGCGCGCTGGATGCCGGCGCTGACCTGGTGGCCACGTTGTGTCCCATGTGCCAGCTCAACCTGGATGCCTATCAGGTGGAGATGAACCGGCACTATCGCAGCGATTACCACCTGCCGGTGCTGTATTTCACCCAGTTGATGGGCCTGGCGTTCGGCAGGTCGCCGGGCGAACTGGGCATCGGCCGCGAGTTCGTCGACGCCATGCCGGCGTTGGCCCGCATTCAGGCCGAGCCGCCCCAGGTCGCCGAAGCCCGGCGCAAACGCCGGCCCAGGCCGGGCGACGCACTGCCGATGCCACGCAGGGAGTGAGGCACCATGGTCCAGGAAAAAGTCGGCGTCTACGTCTGCCATTGCGGCAGCAACATCGCCGGCGTGGTCGACGTCGGGGACGTGGCCCGGTTCGCCGCCGAGGAACTGAAGGACCGCGGCGTCGCATTGGCGCGCGATTACACCTTCATGTGCTCGGTGTCCGGCCAGGACATGATCGAACGGGACATCCGCGAGCTGGGCCTGACCCGCGTGGTGGTGGCGGCCTGCTCGCCGCATCTGCACGAAGCCACGTTCCGCGGCGCCTGCGCGCGCGCCGGTCTGAACCCCTATCTGTCGGAAATGGCATCGATCCGCGAACACGTCGCCTGGGTGCACCGCGATCCGCAGGCCGCCACCGCCAAGGCCAAGGCCATCGTCGCCGGCACCGTGGCGCGCGTGCTGCGCAACGAGCCGTTGCAGGCCATCGAAGTGCCGATCGACGCGCGCACGCTGGTGGTGGGCGGCGGCATCGCCGGCATCCAGGCCGCGCTGGAAGTGGCCGAAGCCGGTTACGACGTCCATCTGATCGAGCGCGAGCCCTCGCTGGGTGGTCACATGGCGCAGTTCGACAAGACCTTCCCGACGCTGGACTGCGCCGCCTGCATCCTGACGCCCAAGATGGCAGCGGCCGGCGCGCACCCGAAGATCCACCTGCACACCTGGAGCGAGGTGGAGAAGGTCGAGGGCCAGGTCGGCGACTACACCGTGCACGTGCGCAGGAAACCGCGCTACGTGGATGCCGACGTGTGCACCGGCTGCGGCATCTGCGTGGAGAAATGCCCGGTGGTGGTGGTGGACGACACGTTCGAGGCGGGCATCGGCTACCGCAAGGCGATCTACTGGCCGTTCGCGCAGGCGGTGCCCAATCTGCCGGTACTGGATCCGGCCACCTGCACCTACTTCGTCGGCGGCAAGGGCGGCTGCCGCGCCTGCGAGAAGTTCTGCCCGACGGTACCCAACTCCATCCGCTTCGACCAACACGAGGAACCGCTGACGCTGCGCGTCGGCAACATCATCCTCGCCACCGGCTTCGATCTGTTCGACGCGCGCCGCGTTGCGCAGTACGGCTACGGACGGCTGGCCAACGTGTTCACCAGCCTGGAGCTGGAACGCATGTGCAGCGCCGCCGGCCCCACCGGCGGCAAGGTGGTGCTGCGCGACGGCCACACGACGCCGCGCAGCGTCGGCATCGTGCATTGCGTCGGCAGTCGCGACCGCAACTACAACCGTCATTGCTCGGCCATCTGCTGCATGCAGAGCCTGAAGACCGCGCACCTGATCAAGGAGCGCACCGGCGCCGAGGTCTACGACTTCTATATCGACATGCGTTCGCCCGGCAAGGAATACGACGAGTTCTACCAGCGCGTGCTGGACGACGGCGTGCATTTCATCCGCGGCAAGGTGGCGGAGATCAGCGACGTGCCGCTCGATCCGGGCGAGGAGGACGGCCGCCTGTACGTGCAGGTGGAGGACACCCTGGCCGGCCTGCGCCGGCGCATCCCGGTAGACATGGTGGTGTTGTCGGCGGCGCTGGAGCCGCGCCGCGACAGTGCCGAGGTGGGACGCATCTTCGGCATCGCCTGCTCCACACGCGGCTGGTTCATCGAGAAACACGCCAAGCTCGATCCGGTGGCCACGATGACCGAAGGCGTGTTCGTCGCCGGCTGCGCGCAGGGGCCCAAGGACATTCCCGCCAGCGTGGCGCAGGGCGCGGCCGCCGCGGCGCGCGTGCTCAACCACATCCGTCAGGGCGTGCTGTCGCTGGAACCGGTGCGCGCCGGCGTGCTGGCGGAGCGCTGCTCCGGCTGCCGGCTGTGCAACGGCCTGTGCCCGTTCAACGCCATCCGCTTCGATGCCGAGCACGGCGTCAGCGAGATCAACGCGGCGCTGTGCCAGGGCTGCGGCACCTGCGTGGCCGCCTGCCCGGCCGGCGCCATCCAGGGCAGCGGCTTCAGCGACGCACAGTTGTACGCGCAGATCGACGGTCTGCTCGCCGACCTGCGTCGGCAGCCGGCGGAGGCGACATGACCGCCCCGGCCTTCGAACCCGTGATCATCGGCTTCACCTGCAACTGGTGCAGCTACCGCGCCGCCGATCTGGCCGGCACCGCGCGCATCGAATACCCGCCCAACGTGCGGCTGATCCGGGTGATGTGCAGCGGCCGCGTCGATCCCGCGTTCGTACTCAAGGCGCTGGCCGACGGTGCCGACGGCGTGCTGATCGCTGGCTGTCATCCGGGCGAATGCCATTACCTCGAGCAGAACTACAAGGCATTGCGCCGTCACCGTCTGCTGCTGCGCACGCTGGCGCAGTTGGGCATCGAAGCGGAACGCGTGCGTCTGGCCTGGGCCAGCGCCGCCGAGGGCGCGCGTTTCGCCGAGGAAGTGCGCGACATGGTCGCGCTGCTGCGTGCCTTGGGGCCGCTGCGCTGGCCGGCACGGCCGATCCCCGCCGCGCATGCGCAGGCGACCACGCCGACGCAGGCGGCGGTCACGGAGGTGACGACATGAAACCCCGGTTCGCCATGTACTGGGCGGCATCCTGCGGCGGCTGCGAGATCGCCGTGCTCAACATCGACGAGCGCGTGCTCGCACTCGACGCCGCCTTCGACATCGCCTTCTGGCCGGCGGCGATGGACGCCAAGTACCGCGATGTCGAAGCGCTGGAGGACGGCGCCATCTGGGTGACGCTGTTCAACGGCGGCATCCGCACCGACGAGAACGAGCACATGGCCCACCTGCTGCGGCGCAAGTCGCGCCTGCTGGTGGCGTTCGGCTCCTGCGCCAACGAGGGCTGCATCCCGGGGCTGGCCAATCTGTCCACACGCGCCGACCTGCTGCGCGCCGCCTATGACGGGCCGGGCAGCGAACATCCCGGGCCGGCGCGCCCGCAGACCGCCTGGGACGCAGCGGAAGGGACGTTGACCCTGCCGGCCCTGCAACCGGTGCTGCGCACGCTGGACCAGGTGGTCGAGGTGGACTACCACGTGCCCGGCTGCCCGCCGGAATCGCACCAGATCGCCGCGGTGCTGGATCTGCTGATCGCCGTGGCGCGCGGCGAGTCCGAGGCGCCGCCCAAGGGCGCGGTGCTCGGTGCTGGCGCGTCCACGGTATGCGACGAGTGCCCGCGTAGCCGCGACGTCAAGCGCATCCGTGCACTCGCGCGCATCCAGCAACTGCCACCGCTGGATGCCAACCTGTGTCTACTGGAACAGGGCCTGATGTGCGCCGGCCCGGCCACGCGCGGCGGCTGTGACGCACGCTGCCCGAGGGTCGGCGCGCCCTGCATCGGCTGCTACGGCGCCGCGCCGGATGTGCTCGATCAGGGCGCGCGCCTGATGAGTGCCATCGCCTCGGTGGTGGACGCGGACGACGCCGAGCACATCGACCGCGTGCTCGACGGCCTGCCCGATCCCGCCGGCACGTTCTACCGCTTCGGGCTGGCGCGTTCGCTGCTGCGCGCGCACCGTGCCGCGCTGGCGGCGGAGGAATGAAGCATGCGCCGTGTCACCATCGACCCCATGACCCGGCTGGAAGGGCACGGCAGGATCGAAATCTTCCTGGACGAAGCTGGCGAAGTCGCCAACGCCTATCTGCAGGTGCCGGAACTGCGCGGCTTCGAACGCTTCTGCGTGGGCCGGCCGGTGGAGGAAATGCCGGTACTGACCAACCGCATCTGCGGCGTGTGCCCGGAGGCGCACCACATGGCCGCGGCCAAGGCCGCCGACGCGGTCTACGGCGTGACGCCGCCGCCGGCCGCGCGCAAGCTGCGCGAACTGCTGTACTCCGCGTTCTTCTTCGCCGACCACACCACGCATTTCTTCATCCTTGGCGGCCCCGACTTCATCCTTGGCCCGGATGCGCCGGTGGCGGAACGCAACATCCTGGGCGTGATCCGCAAGGTCGGCGCTGACATCGGCGGCAAGGTGATCCAGGCGCGCAAGTACGGCCACACCACGGTGGAGATCCTCGGCGGCCGCAAGGTCCATCCCTGCACCGCCGTGCCGGGCGGCATGACCAAGGCCCTGCGCGAGGCGGAGCGGGTGGAGATCGAGCGCATGGGGCGCTGGGCAGTGGAGTTCGCCCGGTTCGCGCTCGATTTGTTTCACGACCGCGTGCTGGGCAACCCGGAATACCGCGACATGATCCTGGGCGATGCCTACAGCCACCGCACCTATTCCATGGGCCTGGTGGACGACCGCAACCGCGTCAACTTCTACGACGGCCAGGTGCGCATCGTCGGCCCCGATGGCGCCGAACACGGCCGCTACGGCGCGGGTGATTACCGCGAATGGATCGCCGAGCGCGTGGAACCTTGGAGCTACCTGAAGTTCCCGTACCTGAAGAAGGTGGGCTGGCAAGGTTTCCGCGACGGCGCCGACTCCGGCATCTACATGGCCACGCCATTGGCGCGCCTGAACGTCGCCGACGCCATGGCCACGCCGCTGGCCCAGGCCGAGTACGAGCGTTTCTTCGCCACGCTGGGCAAGCCGGCGCACAGCCGGCTGGCGATCCACTGGGCACGCCTGATCGAGCTGCTGTACGCCGCCGAGCGCTGGCTGGAACTGGCGCTCGACGCGGACATCACCTCGCCCGACGTGCGCGTGCTGCCGCAGACGGAACCCAGCGAGGGCGTAGGGTTGGTCGAGGCGCCGCGCGGCACCCTGATCCACCACTACCGCACCGACGCACGCGGCCTGCTGACCATGGTCAATCTGGTGGTCGGCACCACCAACAACAATGCCGCCATGAGCCTGAGCATCGCCAAGGCGGCCAGGGCGCTGATCAAGCCCGGCGTGGACATCGCCGAGGGCCTGCTCAACCGCATCGAGATGGCCTACCGCGCCTACGACCCCTGCCTGGGCTGCGCCACCCATGCCCTGCCCGGTCGCGTACCGTTGCAGGTGACGGTGCGCGACGCCAGCGGCGCGCCGCTGCGCGTGCTGCGCGGCTGAAGCGCATGGCCGGCGCCCCACGCCCTCTGGTGCTGGGCCTGGGCAATCCCATCCTGGGCGACGACGCCATCGGCTGGCACATCGCCCGGGCGCTGGCGGCGGAAGTCGATCCCGACGCGGTGGAAGTGGACTGCCTGGCACTCGGCGGCCTGGCACTGATGGAACGCCTGTCCGGCTATCGCCACGCCCTGTTGCTCGACGCGGTGGTCAGCGGCGCGCCACCGGGCACCGTATTCAGCCTGCCGGCCGCAAACCTGGGCGCGCGACTGTCCGGTCACACCGCCTGCGCGCATGACCTCGGTCTGACCGCCGCGCTCGATCTGGGGCGCACGCTCGGCCTGGCGCTGCCGCAGCGGCTGTGGCTGGTGGGTGTGGAGGCGCGTCCGCAGTTCGAATTCGGCGAACGGCTCAGCGACGAAGTCGCGCACGCGTTGCCGCGCGCCCTCGACGCCGCCCGCGCCTGGCTGCGCGGCTGAGCGCACGCGCCGGGCCGTGGCCTGGTTCTTGCTATCCACCGGGTAACCGTCTAGAAGTGTGCCCATGCCTTCCGTGCCCCGCGTCGACGTCCTCGCCACCGCCGTGATCATCACGGACAGCGAGCGCATCACCCGCTACCTCAACCCGGCCGCAGAGAACCTGCTGAGCGTGTCGGCACACCACGCGGTCGGCCGTCCCACGCTCAATCTGTTGGGCGACTGCACCGAATGGGTGCGTGCATTGGACCATGCACTATCCGAGGGCACCAGTTTCACCGAGCATGACCTGCTGTTGCACACCAATGGTCACAGTCTGGTGCTTTCCGCCACCGTCTCGCCGCTGGATGACCGTTTGGGCTCGGCGGTGATCGAACTGCATCCGGCCGCCGGCAGCGTGCGCATCGCGCGTGACGAACAGGTCATGGCGCAGACCCAGGCCAGCCAGCAACTGCTGCGCCAGCTCGCGCACGAAATCCGCAACCCGCTGGGCGGCATCCGCGGCGCCGCGCAACTGCTGGAAGGCGAACTCGAAGCCAGCGACCTACGCGAATACACCCAGGTGATCATCCAGGAGACCAACCGCCTGCAGGGCCTGCTCGACCGTCTGCTCGCGCCCGCGAAGCGGCCGGTGGTGCAGGCGGTGAACATCCACGAGGTGCTGGAACGGGTGCGCAACCTGCTGCGCGCCGAGTTTCCGCACCTGCGCTTCCGTTGCGACTACGACGTCAGCCTGCCGGAACTCGCCGGCGACCCCGAGCAACTGATCCAGGCGGTCCTGAACATTGCCCGCAACGGCGCGCAAGCGCTGGACGGACAAGGGCGCATCACGCTGCGCACGCGCGTGGCGCGCCAGGTGACACTGGCCATGAAGCTGTGGAAGCTTGCGGTACGCATCGACGTGATCGACGACGGCCCCGGCATCCCCGAGGACATGCTCGGCCGCGTGTTCTTCCCGCTGGTCTCCGGCCGCGAAGGCGGCTCCGGCCTGGGACTCACCATGGCGCAGAGCCTGGTGCAAAGGCACGAGGGCGCGATCCACGTGGAAAGCCGGCCGGGCCGCACGTGCTTTTCCATCTTCCTGCCCATCAGGACGCAGGCCGGCGCGGACGGCGTCCAGTCCAGCTCCCAAGCGCGCGGCGGCGCTGCCGAACCCTGACTCCTGACACCTGGACCCTGAACATGAAACCTGTCTGGATCATCGACGACGACCGCTCCATCCGCTGGGTGTTCGAGAAAGCGCTGACGCGCGAGAACCTGCCGCACCGCATCTTCGACAACGCCGAGGCGGCCCTGCGCGCGCTGGAACGCGACCCGCCCGGCGCGGTGCTGTCGGACATCCGCATGCCCGGCATGAGTGGCCTGGAGTTCATGGAACAACTAAAGGCGCGCCACCCGCGTCTGCCCATCATCATCATGACCGCCTATTCCGACCTGGATTCGGCGGTTTCCGCGTTCCAGGGCGGCGCGTTCGAATACCTGCCCAAGCCGTTCGACGTCGACCACGCGCTGGAACTGATCCACCGCGCGCTGGAAGAAGGCGGTCGCGGCGACGAAGAGCCGGGCCTGGACTCGGGCATCATCGGCCAGGCCATGCTCGGCCAGGCCCCCGCCATGCAGGACGTGTTCCGCGCCATCGGCCGCCTGTCCCAGAGCCACGCCACCGTGCTGATCACCGGCGAGACCGGCACCGGCAAGGAACTGGTGGCGCACGCGCTGCACCGCCACAGTCCGCGCAAGGACAAACCGTTCATTGCGCTCAACACCGCCGCCATCCCCAAGGATCTGCTCGAATCGGAACTGTTCGGCCACGAACGCGGCGCTTTCACCGGCGCCACCGCCTCACGCCGCGGCCGCTTCGAACAAGCCGACGGCGGCACGCTGTTCCTCGACGAAATCGGCGACATGCCGGCCGACCTGCAGACCCGCCTGCTGCGCGTACTCGCCGACGGCGAGTTCTACCGCGTCGGCGGCCACGCACCGGTGCGCGTCAACGTGCGCGTCATCGCCGCCACCCACCAGGCGCTGGAGGAACGCGTGCGCCAGGGCCTGTTCCGCGAGGACCTGTTCCACCGCCTCAACGTCATCCGCATCAAACTGCCCAGCCTGCGCGAACGGCGCGAGGACATCCCGCTGCTGGTACGCCATTTCCTCAAGAAGAGCGCACAGGAACTGGGCGTGGAAATGAAGCAGGTGTCCGAAGAAGCCATGAAAGCACTCGCCGCCCTGCCCTACCCCGGCAACGTGCGCCAACTGGAAAACCTGTGCCACTGGCTCACCGTGATGGCCCCTGGCCAGATCATCGAAGCCAAGGACCTGCCCGCCGAGGCTCACCACGACGGCGCCAACAGCCCGCCGGCCAGCGGCGACTGGGCGGACGCGCTGGCGCGCAACGCCCGTGCCCGCCTGGCGCGCGGCGACAGCGGCATCCTCGACGATCTCACCGCCGAGTTCGAACGCACGCTGATCCGCGTCGCCCTCGCCCACACCGGCGGCCGCAAGATCGAGGCCGCCAACCTGCTCGGCTGGGGCCGCAACACCCTCACCCGCAAGATCCAGGAACTGGGCATGGAAGCGGGCGGCGAGGAACTTCCGGCCGGTTGACACCGCAAGCCGCGGCGGTATCGCCCGGCCGGCCGGACTCGGGCCAGCGGCGCGGGCCCAGTGCGCGGACCCCGGATCGCAACGCTACGCACGACTGCGTTGCACGAGCCACCTATCGGACCTACAGTGTCGAAAAGCTCAACATCGGAGGTCCCGTCGTGTTACCCACCGGTTTCCAGCATGTCTGGGCACGCATCCCGCCACTTACCCAGCGTCGTGCATCGGCTCGCACCGGCACGGGCGTTTGCATCGACATCGCCATGCCACGACAAACGACGCGCAACAGTTCCACATGTCCCTCGCCAACCTTTGTTCGGGTGGATTCCTATTGGACCCAGACACAAATCGAGGCGTGCCCCATGTCGTTGTTATTGTTCCCGCGTCACGGCAACGTTCGCGCACCCGATCCAGCAGGCGCGGCGGCTTGGTGGCGTCGATGGCGTTGTTTGCCCCCTGGGTCGTTGCAGTCCAATTCTTGCGCACCCTTGTGGATTCAATGGGTTGCGTGGGTTGTATCTGGATTATGCGGCGAAAGTGACGTGTTACAAGGCGTCGCTTACGCCATCGAAATGTAATTAGACGGTTTGACCCCATGCCTTCGTTTCCCACCCCACCGTGCCGTCTCACCAGCGCCGAGTTTTGCGCACCGGCCGGGACGTGGGGTTTGCTCTCCGTTCGCCGCTCCTCGCCCGCTTCACCTCGCCGTCCTTCGGCGGGCCGCCGCTTTCCCGCCGTGCGTTCTCGCGCCGTGTCGGTTTTTTCCCGCGCCGCTGCGCTTGCGGTTGCCGGTCGCGGGTTCCACCGCTCGCTCATTTGCGAGCGTCATCGTCTAACATTGCGCTCCAGCGGGACGCGCCGCAAGCGGCGCGCCCCTGAGCTTGGACGTTAGCCGTCAGGACTCGCTCACCAACACAAAGGAGGCGTTAGTGAAAAAGCGTCAACTCATTGTATGTTTTTTTATTCTATTTGCTCCCGCAGTCTTCGCCGCCGCAACGTGTACCGTGCATTGGCAGGGTTCACTTCGAGCTGTACACGGCGGCGATGTTTCGGGCAAGGTGCCGTTGCAGCAATTTGCAGAAAAGCAGAATCTCTATGCAGTTGGGCCGGTAGCCGATATGGATGGTGAAATTACCGCCGTTGCTGGCAAGTTTTACATTGCCCGCATAAAGCATGGTGAAGTAGTAACCGACAGCAACTTATTCACCAGCGCGAGTTTCCTGGTGTGGTCAGAAGTGGACGCATGGAAGCCGGCCGTTCCATTAGAGACAACTACGGCTAACCATGCGCAACTCGAAAGGCAGATCGAGGTTTTGGCGAATAAGGCAGGGATTGATACCTCCAAACCATTCCCGTTCAAACTTGAAGGCGTATTCGATTCGGTGGATTACCACATACTCGTACCCAAGAAGCATCAACAGGGACTGGATGGTCACAGCGACGGAGCGAAGAAAATTTTCAGAAAAAAGTCCGATGCGGTAATCGTCGGTTTCTACTCCAAAAACCACGAAGGCATATTCACGCACAGAGGCAGCTACGCGCACCTTCACATTATTGAACGTGACGGCTACTCAGGCCATGTTGATGAAATCAGCGCAGGTGCAGATGTGTGGGTCTCATTTCCTCGATGACGGCTAACACTGCGCTCCAGCGGGACGCTTCGCCGCAAAGCGGCTCACGCCCCTGAGCTTGAACGTTAGCCATCCCAAGGAATCGCATGCAAAAATTTCTCGCTTATATTCTAATGCTCGTCGGTACATTAGCTGTCTTGCCAGTGCTAGGCGAAACTCATGCCACCGACGAGGTCGTCCAATACCTTTCCAACCCAAAACTT
>CALEDT010000062.1 GCA_937949525.1 uncultured Burkholderiales bacterium
ATGGTGATGCCGGGCGACAACATTGCCATCACGGTGTCGCTGATTGCGCCGATCGCGATGGAAGAGGGTCTGCGTTTTGCCATCCGCGAAGGCGGCCGTACCGTCGGCGCCGGCGTGGTGTCCAAGATCATCGAGTAACGCAGCAGTCGGCGGACGGCGATGCGCCGTCCGCCACCGGCCACCAGCTACGAGCGAGAAACATGCAAAGCCAGAAAATCCGTATCCGCCTCAAGGCATACGACTACAAATTGATCGACCAGTCGGCCACGGAGATCGTCGACACCGCCAAGCGTACCGGCGCCGTGGTCAAGGGTCCGGTGCCGTTGCCCACCGCGATCGAACGTTTCGATATCCTGCGTTCGCCCCACGTCAACAAGTCCTCGCGCGATCAGCTCGAGATCCGCACGCACAAGCGTCTGATGGACATCGTCGATCCGACCGACAAGACGGTCGATGCGCTGATGAAGTTGGACTTGCCCGCTGGCGTCGACGTCGAGATCAAGTTGCAGTAAGGAAGGGCGGTTGCGGCTCTATGGAGCGGCGGCCGTTCTCCCCGTTTCACTGATGTAACCCGCCGGCCAATTGCAGTCGGCGCCTTTGAAAGGAAACTAGAACATGACTCTAGGCCTTGTCGGTCGCAAGATCGGCATGACCCGCATATTTGCCGAGGATGGCGTGTCCATTCCGGTGACCGTGCTGGACATGTCCAACAACCGCGTCAGCCAACTGAAGACGACGGGCACGGATGGTTATGCCGCCGTGCAGGTCGCGCATGGCACGCGCAAACCCAGCCGCATCACCAAGCCGGTGGCCGGTCATCTGGCCAAGGCGGGTGTGTCCGCCGCGGCCGGCATGACGGAGTTCCGCGTGGCGGAAGCGGACCTTGCCCAGTTCCAGCCGGGTGGCGCCCTCAGCGTCGAGGTGTTCAGCGAAGGGCAACTGGTGGACGTCTCCGGCGTCACCCAGGGTAAGGGATTCGCCGGCACCATCAAGCGTCACAACTTCGGATCCCAGCGCGCCAGCCACGGCAACTCGCGGTCCCACAACGTGCCGGGCTCCATCGGTCAGGCACAGGATCCCGGCCGTATTTTCCCCGGCAAGCGCATGTCCGGCCACATGGGCGCGGTCAACCGCACGGTGCAGAACCTGCGCGTGGTGCGCGTCGACGTCGAGCGCCAATTGCTGCTGGTGCGGGGCGCGATTCCTGGCGCCAAGGGTGGCCAGGTGGTGGTTCGACCCGCTGTCAAAGGAGCCGCGTGATGGAACTGAAGATCATCGATGCGCGTGGTCAGCAGGCCGGCGCGGTGTCGGCCTCCGACAGCGTGTTCGGCCGCGAGTACAACGAGGCGCTGGTGCACCAGTTGGTGACCGCCTATATGGCCAACGCGCGTACCGGCAACCGTGCGCAGTTGACCCGTGCGGAAGTGCGCCACAGCACCAAGAAGCCGTTCCGCCAGAAGGGCACCGGTCGCGCCCGTGCCGGTATGACTTCCTCGCCGATCTGGCGTGGGGGCGGACGCGCGTTTCCGAACAAGCCGGACGAGAATTTCACGCAGAAGGTCAACCGCAAAATGTTCCGGGCCGGCATCGCCACCATCCTTTCGCGCCTGGCGCAGGATGGCCGTCTGAGCGTGGTGGAGCGTCTGGACGTGGGCGCGCCGAAGACCCGCGTGCTCGCCGGCAAGTTGAAGGACATGGGTCTGACCGATCGCGTGCTGATCATCGCGCCGACGGTCGATGACAACCTGTGGCTGTCGGCCCGCAATCTGCCCAATGTGTTGGTGCTTGAGCCGCATCAGGCGGATCCGGTCAGCCTGATCCGCTTCGATCGCGTGCTGATGACGCGCGACGCCGTCAAAACGCTCGAGGAGATGTACGCATGAACACCGCGATCAATGAGGAGCGTCTGCTCCAGGTCATCCTCGCGCCGGTGATTTCCGAGAAGGCCACCATGCTGGCGGACAAGCGCGAGCAGGTCATATTCCGTGTGGCAACCAGTGCCACCAAGCCCGAAGTGAAGGCGGCTGTCGAGTTGCTGTTCAAGGTTCAGGTGGAGAGCGTGCAGATGGCCAACGTCAAGGGCAAGAACAAGCGCTTCGGCCGCTTCTTCGGGCGCCGTTCGGACTGGAAAAAGGCATACGTCTGTCTCAAGCCCGGTCAGGAACTCACTTTCGCGGCAGGAGAATAATCATGCTGGTCAAAGTCAAACCGACGTCCGCCGGCCGCCGTGCCGTCATCAAGGTGGTCACGCCCGGCTTGCACAAAGGCAAGCCGGTCGCCAGCCTGGTGGAGAAGCAGAACCGCAAGTCCGGGCGCAACAACAACGGTCACATCACCACCCGTCATCGCGGCGGTGGCCACAAACAGCATTATCGGCTGGTCGATTTCCGGCGCGAGAAGGACGGCATCCCGGCCAAGGTCGAACGGCTGGAATACGACCCCAACCGCAGCGCGCACCTCGCGCTGTTGTGCTACGCGGATGGTGAGCGTCGCTACATCATCGCGCCCCATGGCGTCGAGCTGGGTACCGTTCTGATCAGTGGCGCGGAAGCGCCGATTAAACCCGGCAACTGCCTGCCGCTGCGCAACATCCCGGTGGGTTCCACGGTGCATTGCGTCGAGATGATGCCTGGCAAGGGCGCGCAACTCGCACGCTCGGCCGGTACCAGCGTGCAGCTTCTGGCGCGTGAAGGCAGCTATGCGCAGCTGCGCCTGCGTTCCGGCGAGATCCGCAAGGTGCACATCGATTGCCGCGCCACGCTGGGTGAAGTCGGCAACAAGGAGCACAGCCTGCGCTCCATCGGCAAGGCCGGCGCCATGCGCTGGCGTGGCGTGCGACCCACCGTCCGCGGTGTCGCGATGAACCCGATCGACCATCCGCACGGTGGTGGCGAGGGGCGTACCGGCGAAGGCCGCGTGCCGGTGTCGCCGTGGGGTCAGCCGACCAAGGGGTATCGCACCCGCAACAACAAGCGGACCGACGGCATGATCGTGCGCCGCCGTAACAAAGCGTAAGAGGTAAGTGGATATGGCGCGTTCTGTGAAGAAAGGCCCGTTCGTGGACGGGCACCTCATGAAGAAGATCTCCGCCGCGTTGGCCGCGGGCGACAAGAAACCGATCAAGACCTGGTCGCGTCGCTCCACCATCCTGCCGGATTTCATCGGCCTGACGGTTGCGGTGCACAACGGCAAGCAGCACGTTCCCGTGTACGTCACGGAGAACATGGTTGGGCACAAACTGGGTGAGTTCTCGTTGACGCGGACCTTCAAGGGTCATGCGGCCGACAAGAAGTCGAAGAAGAAGTAAGGAGAGCGAACATGCAAGTTTCCGCGATATTGCGTGGTACCCGGCTGTCCGCCCAGAAGGCGCGCCTGGTCGCCGATCTGGTGCGCGGCAAGCCGGTGGACAAGGCGCTCGACATCCTGACCTTCTCGCCGCAAAAGGCCGCGTTCACGATCAAGAAGGTGCTGGAATCCGCCATCGCCAATGCCGAGCACAACGAAGGTGCCGACATCGACGAACTCAAGGTGCGCACGATCTACGTCGATCAGGGACCCAGCCTGAAACGCTTCACGGCGCGCGCCAAGGGCCGCGGCAACCGCATCATCAAACCGACCTGTCACATCACCGTGACGGTGGGCGACTGAAGGAAGGCACATGGGACAGAAGATTCATCCGACCGGCTTTCGCCTGAGCGTCAACCGGGGCTGGAATTCCAAGTGGTTCGCCAACAGCAAGCACTACGCGGCGACCCTGAACGAAGACGTGAAGGTGCGTGAGTTTCTGCGCAAGAAACTGGCACATGCCTCCATCAGCAAGATCATCATCGAGCGGCCGGCCAAGAACGCGCGCATCACGCTGTTTTCGTCGCGGCCCGGCGTGGTCATCGGCAAGAAGGGTGAGGACATCGAAAATCTGCGTCGCCAGTTGAACGCGCTGATGTCGGTCCCCGTGACTCTCAACATCGAGGAAGTGCGCAAGCCGGAAATCGACGCCCAGCTGATCTCTGATTCGATCGCCAACCAACTGGAAAAGCGCATCATGTTCCGCCGCGCCATGAAACGCGCCATGCAGAATGCGATGCGCTTCGGTGCCCAGGGCATCAAGATCATGTCCGCCGGACGCCTCAACGGTGCCGAAATCGCCCGCACCGAGTGGTACCGGGAAGGCCGTGTGCCGCTGCACACACTGCGCGCGGACATCGATTACGGCTTCTCCGAGGCCAACACCACCTATGGTGTGATCGGCATCAAGGTCTGGGTCTACAAAGGCGAGAATCTCGGCCGTGGCGAGAAGCCGCTGGCCGCACCCGAGCCGGAACGGCGTCCGCGACGTCCGGCGGCGCGGGCTGGAAAGGAGTGATGAGTCATGCTGCAACCCGCACGCAGAAAATACCGCAAGGAGCAGAAGGGCCGTAACACCGGTCTGGCCACGCGCGGAGCCAAGGTCAGCTTCGGCGAGTACGGTCTGAAGGCCATCGCACGGGGTCGCATCACGGCGCGCCAGATCGAGGCCGCGCGCCGCGCCATGACCCGCCATATCAAACGCGGTGGGCGCATCTGGATCCGCATCTTCCCGGACAAGCCGATCTCCAGCAAACCCGCAGAGGTGCGGATGGGCGGGGGCAAGGGCAGCCCGGAATACTGGGTGGCCGAGATCCAGCCGGGCAAGGTGCTGTATGAGATGGAGGGCGTAAGCGAGGAGATCGCGCGCGAGGCGTTCCGCCTGGCGGCGGCCAAACTGCCCATCGCCACGACCTTTGTATCACGTCATTTCGGGGTGTGACATGAAGACCAGCGAACTTCGCACCAAATCGATGGACGAGTTGCGGCAGGAATTGAAGGAGCTGCTGCGCGCCCAGTTCAATCTGCGCATGCAACTCGCCACGCAGCAAACCAATAAGACCCACGAGATTCGCCGGGTACGTCGTGACATCGCGCGCGTGCGCACGATCATGACGCAGGCGAAAGTCGCCGCCGGCAACTGATGAGTAACGCCATGAGTGAACAGAAACCCGCCAAGATCGCCCGCGCCCTCACCGGGACCGTGGTCAGCGACAAGATGGACAAGACCGTGACCGTGCTGGTGGAGCGCAAGGTCAAGCATCCGCTGTATGGCAAGATCATCCGTCTGTCCAAGAAATACCATGCACACGACGCCAACAACGAGTATCACCCGGGTGACGTCGTGGTGATCGAGGAGTGCCGGCCGATTTCCCGCACCAAGGCCTGGACGGTGGCCCGCTTGGTCGAGCGCGCGCAACAGGTCTGAGGAGAAAATCCTGCTTGCGCGGGTGGCAAAAATACGGTTAGAATACTGATCTTTTTTGGCGCGCGGTAATCAAGAAATCGCCGCGTGAATCGAAGCGGGCGTCGTGCACGCCCTAACCCGAACGGGATCCAAAACTGCCGGTTGGCGACAGCGGGCAAGTTGGAGAGAAAAAAATGATCCAGATGCAATCGATGTTGGACGTGGCCGACAACACCGGCGCGCGCACGGTCATGTGCATTAAGGTGTTGGGCGGTTCCAAGCGCCGTTACGCGGGTATCGGTGACATCATCAAGGTCAGTATCAAGGATGCTGCGCCGCGGGGTCGCGTGAAGAAGGGCGACGTGTACAACGCCGTCGTGGTGCGTACGGCCAAGGGCGTGCGGCGACCGGATGGTTCGCTGATCCGTTTCGACGGCAATGCCGCGGTGCTGCTCAACAACAAGCTCGAGCCGCTTGGCACGCGTATCTTCGGGCCGGTGACGCGTGAACTGCGCGGCGAACGCTTCATGAAGATCGTTTCGCTCGCGCCCGAAGTGCTTTGAGGAGCCGAATCATGCGCAAGATCCGCAAGGGTGACGAAGTCATCGTGCTGACCGGTAAGGACAAGGGCAAGCGTGGCACCGTGCTGCGCGTGCTCGATGGTGCCTTGGTGGTGGAAGGGGTCAACCGAGTACGCAAGGCGGTGAAGCCGAATCCGATGCGTGGTACCACCGGTGGCTTCATGGACAAGGACATGCCGATCGACATTTCCAACGTGGCGTTGTTCAACGTGGCCACGGGCAAGGGCGATCGCGTCGGCATCAAGACGTTGGAGGACGGGCGCAAGGTGCGCTTCTTCAAGTCCAACGGTGAAGTGGTGGATGCGTAAGGAACGTGACCATGGCCCGAATGTACGAGTTCTACAAGGATACGGTGGTCAAACAGTTGACCGACCGGTTTGGCTACAAATCACCGATGCAGGTGCCGCGCATTACCAAGATCACGCTGAACATGGGCGTCGGTGAGGCGGTTGGCGACAAGAAGGTGATGGAGCACGCGGTCGGCGACATGACCAAGATCGCCGGTCAAAAACCGGTGGTCACGCTGTCGCGCAAGTCGATTGCCGGATTCAAGATCCGCGATGGATACCCGGTTGGCTGCATGGTCACGCTGCGGCGCGAGCGCATGTACGAGTTTCTCGATCGCCTCGTCACCATTGCCATTCCGCGTATCCGTGACTTTCGCGGTATCGGCGGCAAGGGTTTCGATGGTCGCGGCAACTACAACATGGGTGTCAAGGAACAGATCATCTTCCCGGAAATCGAGTACGAGAAGATCGACGCCCTGCGCGGCATGAACATCACCATTACCACCACCGCCAAGACCGACGAAGAGGCGCGAGCCTTACTGGCGGCGTTCAAGTTTCCGTTCAAGAATTGAGGTTGCGATGGCCAAGCTCGCACTGATCAACCGTGAAGCCAAGCGTCGTCGCCTGGTGAAGAAATACGCCGCCAAGCGTACCGCTCTGAAAGCGATCATCCAGGACGTCGCGCGAGACGAGGAGGAACGCGCGGCGGCGCGTCAGCGTTTGCAGGAATTGCCCCGTAACAGCAGCGAAAGCCGGCTGCGTAACCGCTGCCAGATGACCGGCCGTCCTCGCGGCGTGTTCCGCAAATTCGGGCTGTGTCGCAACAAGATTCGTGAGTTGGCGATGAAGGGTGAAGTTCCCGGTGTCGTCAAGGCCAGCTGGTAAGGGGTGTCGATATGAGCATGAGTGATCCCATCGCCGATATGCTGACGCGTATTCGCAATGCGCAGCTGGTCGAGAAAAGTTCCGTGAGCATGCCGGCATCCAAGCTGAAGAAGGCCATCGCCCAGGTATTGCAGGATGAGGGCTACATCGATGGCTTCGTAGTCCGCGACAACGGTGGTTTGCCGGAAATGGAAGTGGCCCTGAAGTACTACGCCGGTCGTCCTGTCATCGAGCGCATCGAGCGGGTCAGCAAGCCCGGTCTGCGCATTTACAAGGGTCGGGATGATTTGCCGCGCGTGATGAACGGTCTCGGTGTCGCCATCGTTTCGACGTCCCGTGGTGTCATGACCGATCGCAAGGCGCGTTCGCTCGGCGTGGGCGGCGAAGTGCTGTGCGTCGTTGCGTGAGGTGAGATATGTCCCGTATTGCTAAGAATCCCATTGCCGTACCTGGCGGCGTGGAAGTCTCGCTGGCTCAGGATGCGGTTTCGGTCAAAGGCCCGTTGGGCACGTTGACCCGCAAGCTCGATGCCACCGTCAAGGTCGAACTCGCCGACGGCCAGTTGCGCGTGACGGCGGCGGACCAATCACGCCAGGCTCATGCCATGTCCGGCACCATGCGGGCCCTGCTGGCGAACATGGTGACCGGGGTGACCAAGGGTTTCGAGCGCAAGCTCACCCTGGTCGGCGTCGGCTACCGCGCGCAGGCTCAGGGTGACAAGTTGAACCTGTCGCTGGGCTTTTCCCACCCGGTTGAGCATGCGATGCCGGCCGGCATCAAGGTGGAAACGCCGACTCAGACCGAGATCGTGATCAAGGGGATGGACAAGCACCTGGTCGGTCAGGTGGCCGCGGATGTGCGCGCTTATCGTAAACCCGAGCCCTATAAGGGCAAGGGCGTGCGTTACGCCGATGAGGTGGTGGCGCTCAAGGAAACCAAGAAGAAGTAACCACTCGGACAAGATACTGGAGCGATTGCAATGGACAAAAAAATCCGGCGTCTGCGCAGGGCGCGCAAATCCCGCGCCAAATTCGCCGAGCTTGGCGCGATCCGGCTGTGCGTGCATCGCAGCAATTCACACATTTATGCGCAACTCATCGATCCCAGCGGTGCCCGTGTGCTGACTTCGGCCTCGACGCTGGAACGCGAGGTGCGCGAGCAGATCAAGAGCGGTGGCAATGTCGACGCCGCCCGTCTGATCGGGCAGCGTATCGCTGAACGTGCCAAAGCGATCGGTGTGGACCGGGTCGCGTTCGATCGCGCTGGTTTCGCCTATCACGGGCGGGTCAAGGCGCTGGCCGACGCAGCGCGTGAGCACGGTTTGCAGTTTTAAGCGAGGAAGATCATGGCGAAGTCCGTACAGCAGACGGAAGAGCAGGGCGACGGCCTGAAGGAGAAGATGATCTCCGTCAACCGCGTCACCAAGGTGGTGAAGGGCGGCCGGATCCTGAGTTTTGCCGCCCTCACCGTGGTCGGTGACAATGATGGTGGCGTTGGCATGGGCAAGGGCAAGTCGCGCGAGGTGCCGGTGGCCGTCACCAAGGCGATGGAAGAGGCCCGGCGCAAGATGATCAAGGTGCCGCTGAAGAACGGCACTTTCCATCATCCGGTGGTCGGCAAGCATGGTGCTTCCGTGGTACTGATTCAGCCGGCCTCGCCCGGTACCGGCATCATTGCCGGCGGCGCGATGCGCGCGGTATTCGAAGTCATGGGGGTGCACGACGTGCTGGCCAAATGCCTGGGCTCCACCAACCCCTACAACGTGGTGCGTGCCACCCTCAACGGCCTCTCCCAAATGATGACGCCGAGCGAGGTCGCCGCCAAGCGCGGCAAGACCGTGGCCGAGATTCTGGAGTAAGCCATGACTGAAGCGAAGACGAAAGTGCGTGTCACCCTGGTGCGGAGCCCGATCGGCGCCCTCGCCAAGCACCGCGCCTGTGTGCGCGGTCTGGGGCTCAAGCGCATGCACCAGAGCGTCGAACTGGAAGACACGCCGGCGGTGCGCGGCATGATTCAGCGGGTGAACTATTTGGTCAAGCATGAGGTGGTCGCATGAAACTGAATGACCTCAAGCCGGCGCCCGGCGCGACCAAGTCCGGCAAACGACCCGGGCGCGGTATCGGTTCCGGGCTGGGTAAAACCGGTGGGCGCGGTCACAAGGGCCAGAAATCGCGCGCCGGCGGTTTCCATAAGGTGGGCTTCGAAGGCGGTCAGATGCCGATGGCGCGTCGCCTGCCCAAGCGTGGCTTCATTTCACTCGACCGCGCGTTCAAGGTGGAAGTGCGGCTGGGCGATCTCGCGGCGCTGCCCGTCGACACCGTCGATTTGCTGGTGCTGAAACAGGCCGGCCTGGTGCCGCAGCTGGCGAAAAGCTGCAAGGTCATCCTGGCGGGGTCGGTCGGCAAGGCCATCACCGTGTCCGGTCTGGGCGTCACCAAAGGCGCCCGCGCCGCGATCGAAGC
Organism: uncultured Burkholderiales bacterium; assembly: GCA_937949525.1. Classification (GTDB taxonomy): domain Bacteria; phylum Pseudomonadota; class Gammaproteobacteria; order Burkholderiales; family Thiobacillaceae; genus PFJX01. Next base: position 9,467 of record CALEDT010000062.1, read on the forward strand.
GGCCGGCGGCACCGTGATCATCGACGCCGCGTAACCGGGAGTAGCGATCTTGGCCGCTGCGGGCAATCTGTTGCAAAACTCCGGCAAGCTGGGCGACCTCAAGCGGCGCCTATGGTTTCTGCTGGGCGCTCTGGTCGTGTTTCGCATCGGGTCGTTCATCCCGGTGCCGGGCATCGATCCGGTCGTGTTGGAACAGTTGTTCCGTTCCCAGCAGGGTGGCATCCTCGGCATGTTCAACATGTTCTCGGGCGGCGCGCTGTCGCGTTTCTCGGTGCTGGCGTTGGGCATCATGCCGTACATCTCGGCGTCCATCATCATGCAACTGCTGACGGTGGTGTCGCCGCAGCTTGAGGCGTTGAAGAAGGAAGGTGAGGCCGGACGGCGCAAGATCACTCAGTACACCCGCTATGGCACGGTATTGCTCGCCACCTTCCAGGCCATCGGCATCTCCATCGCGCTCGAGAGTCAGCCGGGATTGGTGCTCGACCCGGGCATGATGTTCCGCATCACCACCATCATTACCTTGGTGTCCGGCACCATGTTCCTGATGTGGCTGGGCGAGCAGATCACCGAGCGCGGTCTGGGCAACGGTATTTCCATCATCATCTTCGCCGGTATCGTTGCCGGCCTGCCGCAAGCCATCGGTGGCACGCTGGAACTGTCGCGTACCGGTGCGTTCTCGATTCCGCTGGTACTGATGCTGTTCGTCGGCGCGTTGCTGATCACTGCCTTCGTCGTGTTCGTCGAACGCGGTCAGCGCAAGATACTGGTCAACTACGCCAAACGCCAGGTCGGCAACAAAGTCTATGGCGGGCAAAGCTCCCACCTGCCCCTGAAGGTCAACATGGCTGGCGTGATCCCGCCGATCTTCGCCAGCTCCATCATTTTGTTCCCCGCAACCCTGGCCGGGATATTCGGCGGCGGGGAGTCGATGAACTGGCTGAAGGACATCGGTGCGGCGTTGTCTCCAGGACAGCCGATCTATGTGATGCTCTATGCCGCTGCCATCTTTTTCTTCTGTTTCTTCTATACGGCGCTGGTGTTCAACCCGCGTGAAACGGCGGACAACCTGAAAAAGAGCGGCGCGTTCATCCCCGGCTACCGTCCCGGCGAGCAGACCTCCCGTTTCATCGACAAGGTCATGACCCGGTTGACGCTGGTGGGCGCAATCTACATCACCTTCGTGTGCCTGATCCCGGAATTCCTGATCGTCAAGTGGAACGTGCCGTTCTATTTTGGTGGTACCTCCCTGTTGATCATCGTGGTGGTCAGCATGGACTTCATGGCTCAGGTCCAGGCCTACGTGATGACGCATCAGTACGAGGGGCTGCTGAAGAAGGCGAATTTCAAGGGTGGAAACTTCATCACCCGGTAGCGCGCGGCGATGGCGAAGGACGACGTCATTCAGATGCTGGGCGAGGTGGTGGAGAACCTGCCGAACGCCACGTTCAGAGTGAAGTTGGAGAACGGTCACGTCGTGCTGTGCCACATCTCCGGCAAGATGCGCATGCATTACATCCGCATCCTGCCGGGCGACAAGGTCACGGTCGAACTCACGCCCTACGACCTGTCGCGGGCGCGCATCGTTTACCGCGCCAAGTGATTTTGTTTAAAGGAGTTGGACATGCGAGTGCAGGCATCGGTAAAAAAGATTTGTCGCAAGTGCAAGATCGTTCGGCGCCACGGCGTGGTCCGTGTCATTTGCAGCGAGGCGCGGCACAAGCAACGCCAGGGTTGACACCCTGGCGGCTTGCATGGTCGTTGTAAGTTCGAATATAATTCAACGTTTTTGATTGCTGGGGGTTAGTTCATGGCCCGGATCGCTGGGGTAAACATCCCGAACCACAAGCATGCGGAAATCGCGCTGACGGCCATCTATGGCATCGGGCGCAGCCGCGCGCGCATCATTTGCATGGAGGCGGGTGTCAATCCCTCGTCCAAGATGAAGGATCTGACCGACGCCGAAGTCGACAAGTTGCGCGACGGTGTGGGCAAGTACGTCGTCGAAGGCGACCTGCGCCGGGAAGTCACCATGAACATCAAGCGTCTGATGGACCTTGGATGCTACCGTGGCGTGCGTCACCGCCGCGGTCTGCCGCTGCGTGGCCAACGCACGCGTACCAATGCGCGCACGCGTAAGGGGCCGCGTCGCCAGATGCAGGTCAAGAAGTGAAGCAAACACCGCAAGTGACAGGACAACGCAATGGCTAAGGCAACTGCCGCGCGCGCGCGGAAGAAGGTCAAGAAAAGCGTGGCTGACGGGGTCGCCCACATCCACGCTTCGTTCAACAACACCATCGTCACCATCACCGATCGGCAGGGCAACGCGCTGGCGTGGGCCACCGCAGGTGGCGCCGGTTTCAAGGGTTCGCGCAAGAGCACGCCGTTCGCCGCGCAGGTTGCGGCCGAGAATGCCGGCAAGATGGCCTTGGAGTACGGTCTGAAGAATCTCGAAGTGCGCATCAAGGGACCCGGGCCGGGACGCGATTCCACGGTGCGCGCGCTGAATGCGCTCGGCTACAAGATCACCAGCATCGCCGATGTGACGCCGATTCCGCACAACGGCTGTCGTCCGCCCAAGAAGCGTCGCATCTAAAGTTACAGGAGAGCACAACGTGGCCCGAAATCTCGATCCCAAGTGCCGTCAGTGCCGCCGCGAAGGGGAAAAACTGTTCCTCAAGGGCGAGAAGTGCATGACCGACAAATGCGCCATCGAACGCCGCAATCAGCCTCCGGGGCAGCATGGAGCGCGGCAGACCCGGCTGTCCGATTACGGTGTACACCTGCGGGAAAAGCAGAAGGTGCGGCGTATCTATGGCGTGCTTGAAGGCCAGTTCCGGCTGACCTACAAGGAAGCGGAACGTCGGCGCGGTGTCACCGGCGAAAACCTGCTGCAGTTGCTCGAGTCCCGCCTCGATAGCGTGGCTTACCGTATGGGCTTCGGCGCGTCCCGCAACGAAGCCCGTCAGGTGGTTCGTCACAATGCCATTCTGGTCAATGGCCGCCGGGTCAACATTCCGTCGTACCAGGTGCGTCCGGGCGACGTGGTGGAGGTGCGCGACGCGGCCAAGTCGCACCTGCGCATCAAGGCGGCGGTAGAGGCCGCTCAGGGCCGGGGTTTTCCGGAATGGGTGGAAGTCGATGCCAAGGCGATGAAGGGGACCTTCAAGGCCCTGCCGCAACGCGCCGAGCTGCCCGGCACCATCAACGAAGCGTTGGTGGTGGAACTCTACTCGAAGTAACCAACTGCGCGCGTGTCGGCGGCGTCGACGCCCGCGTCCCGTGAAGGAACTCCACTATGTCGAACACAGGCGATCTGCTGAAGCCCCGTATCGTCGAGGTCAACAGCATATCCCCTCGTCAGGCCCGTATCACGCTGGAGCCTTTCGAACGTGGTTATGGCCATACCTTGGGCAATGCGTTGCGGCGCATCCTGCTTTCCTCGATGCGTGGCTATGCGCCGACCGAGGTGCGCATTGCCGGTGTGGTGCATGAATATTCCGTGCTGGACGGTGTCCAGGAAGATGTCGTCGACATACTGCTGAATCTGAAGGGCTTGGCGGTCAAGCTGAACAGCCGCGACGAAGCCCTGCTGACCATCCGCAAGAGCGGTGAGGGCCCGGTGACCGCGGCCGACATCGAGGCGGGTCATGATGTGGAGATCCTCAACGGTGAGCATGTCATCGCCCATCTCACCAAGGGCGGCAAGCTGGAGATGGAGATCAAAGTCGAAGCCGGGCGGGGCTACGTTCCCGCGAGCCTGCGTATCAAGGACGAGGAATCGCGTCCGGTGGGGGTGATCCTGGTGGACGCGCTGTTCAGCCCGGTCAGCAGGGTCAGCTTCAGTGTGGAGAGCGCACGCGTGGAGCAGCGCACCGATCTGGACAAGCTGATTCTGGAGATCGAGACCAACGGCGTCATCGAACCGACCGAAGCGGTGCGCAATGCGGCCAGCGTGCTGATCGAGCAGTTGGCGTCATTTGCCAATCTGCAGGGCGTCGCCCCGACGGAGGGCGCGTTCAGTGTCATGAAGCCGTCTTCGCCACAGGTCGACCCGATCCTGTTGCGCCCGGTCGATGAGCTGGAGCTGACTGTCCGCTCCGCCAACTGTCTGAAAGCCGAGAACATCTATTACATCGGTGATCTGATTCAACGCACCGAAACGGAACTGCTCAAGACGCCGAATCTCGGCCGCAAGTCCCTGAACGAAATCAAGGATGTGCTCGCCGCGCGCGGCCTCACCCTGGGCATGAAACTGGAAAACTGGCCACCGGCGGGTCTGGAAAAGCCCTGAACATAAGGTAAACATCATGCGCCACCGTCTCTCCCACCGTAAACTGAACCGCACCAGCAGCCACCGTCAGGCGCTGTTGCGCAATTTGTCGATTGCCTTGCTCAAACACGAGGCGATCCGCACCACGCTGCCGAAAGCGAAGGAATTGCGCAAAGTGGTCGAACCACTGATCACGCTGGGCAAGACACCGACCGTCGCCAACCGCCGGCTGGCATTCGATCGTCTGCGCGACCGCGACATGGTCGGCAAACTGTTTGACGATCTCGGCCCGCGTTTCCAACAACGCCCCGGTGGCTATGTGCGCATCCTGAAGTTTGGCTTCCGTCCGGGCGACAATGCGCCGATGGCCTATGTCGAACTGGTGGACCGCGCGCCGCAGGCCGCTGCGCCCGAAGGGGACAGTGAAGCCTGAGCCTTCGGCTCGTACCCCGCCGGCCTTTTGGCCGGCTTTTTTGTTGATGGTGTCCGGCGGCAACGATCCCGCGGGGGGTGCGGGCACAGGCGCGTGCGTTCCGCACTAAACTCGGCTTTGTCGTCAGCCTTGCACAGCGCCATGACCCGTATCGATTTCTACGTCAACGTACCCGCGCTGCCGGAGACCGCGCGCGTGCTTGCCGGCAAGGCGTTTCGGGCCGGCCAGCACGCCTTGGTCTACACTGCGGATCGCCGCCTCGCCCAACAGCTCGATCAGTGGTTCTGGACGGCGCAGCAACTGGAATTCCTGCCGCACGTTCGTTGCGGACATCCGTTGGCGCGGCAGACGCCGGTGTTGATCGGTGATGATCCGGAGGATCTGGCCAGCGCGGACGTGCTGATCAATGTCAACGCGGAAACACCGGGTTTCTTCAGCCGCTTCGAGCGCGTGCTCGAGCTCGTCGGCAGCGGTGAGGATGACCTTGCACGCGGGCGGGCCCGCTATCGGCACTACCGGGAGCGGGGCTACGCGCTGCAGATCCACGATCGCGGGGGCAGGAAATGAGCCATCCATCCGCTGATCTGGTGGCCAAGATGGAAGCGCTGTTGCGCAAGCACCCGCCCGACGCGCTGATCGACCGGGGGCTGGACGACGATGATTTCCCGCTGCTGGAAGACGTCGTGGCGGCGCACGACGAACAGCATGGCGCGCCCGGAGGCGTAGAGCGCCGCCAGGCGGATCGGCGGCAGGCGGATCGGCGCACACAGCAGCGCCGGCTGGGTGAGCGCCGTCAGGTCGATGCGCGCCTGGCGGAACCGTCCATGACCGCGCCGCCGGATCTGGAACGGTTGTTCGAAGCGCTGGAGCGTCGCCTGGCGGACCTGTTCATCCGGCAACAACTGCGCACCGAGGACGCCGTGCGCAAGATCGTCCGTGAGGAACTGGCGCGCGCCGCGGATTCTTGACGGCATCGGCCACGTCAAACGCCGACCCGATCGCCATGCGCCAGTTCCGGCCGGTGTACGACGCGGGCATCCTATAATCGCGAATTCATTCCAACGCAGCGAAAGCGCGCGGCGCGCGCAAGAATTCATCATCATGGAACTCGCCAAATCATTCGAGCCGCACGACATCGAGAAGCGCTGGTATGCGCACTGGGAAGCCGCCGGCTACTTCGCCATGGGCCGTGCCGAAGGGCGTCCGCCGTATTGCATCCTGCTGCCGCCGCCCAACGTCACCGGCACCCTGCACATGGGCCACGCCTTCCAGCATGGCCTGATGGATGCGCTGATCCGCTACCACCGCATGCGCGGCGACAACACGCTGTGGCAGCCGGGTACCGACCACGCCGGCATCGCCACACAGATCGTGGTCGAGCGGCAACTGGATGCGCAAGGCATTTCCCGCCGCGATCTCGGACGTGAAGACTTTGTCGCCAAGGTGTGGGAATGGAAGGCCCATTCGGGGTCCACCATCACCCGGCAGATGCGGCGGCTCGGCACCTCGCCGGACTGGTCGCGCGAGCGCTTCACCATGGACGAGGGCCTGTCGCGCGCGGTCACCGAGGTGTTCGTGCGCCTGTACGAGGCGGGCTTGATCTATCGCGGCAAGCGTCTGGTCAACTGGGATCCTGTGTTGCAGACGGCGGTGTCCGACCTGGAAGTGGTCAACACCGAGGAGGATGGCTTCATCTGGGAGATCAACTATCCGCTGGAGGGCGGCGGGGGCCATCTGACCGTCGCCACCACGCGGCCGGAGACGCTGCTCGGCGACACTGCCGTGGCGGTGCATCCGGAGGATGATCGCTACCGGCATTGGATCGGCAAGGCCGTGCGCCTGCCGGTGGCGGAACGCACCATCCCGATCATCGCCGACGAGTACGTGGACCGCGAGTTCGGCACCGGCGTGGTGAAGATCACCCCGGCGCACGATTTCAATGACTGGCAGGTGGGGCAGCGCCATAGGCTGGCAGCGATCAACGTGCTGACTCTGGACGCCAGGATCAACGAATTCGGCCCCGCCGAGTATCAGGGGCTGGACCGTTATGAAGCGCGCCAGAAGATCCTCGACGACTTGCAGGCGCGCGGTCTGTTGGTATCCGCCAAGCCGCACAAACTGATGATCCCGCGCGGTGATCGCACGCACGCGGTGATCGAACCGATGCTTACCGACCAGTGGTTCATGAGCATGGAAAGTCTGGCGCAACGGGCGCTCGCCGTGGTGGAGTCGGGTGAACTGCGTTTCGTGCCGGAAAACTGGGCCACCACCTATCGCCAGTGGCTGGAGAACATCCAGGACTGGTGCTTGTCGCGCCAGTTGTGGTGGGGGCATCGCATCCCGGCGTGGTATGACGAAGACGGCAACGTCTACGTCGCGCGCGACGAAGCGGCTGCGCGCCGTCAGGCCGCCGGCCGCGAACTGCGCCGTGACGAGGACGTGCTGGATACCTGGTTCTCATCGGCGCTGTGGCCCTTTTCCACCCTGGGCTGGCCGGAGGACACCTGGGAGTTGAAGTACTACCTGCCCACCTCGGTGCTGGTCACCGGCTTCGACATCATCTTCTTCTGGGTGGCGCGCATGGTGATGATGTCGTTGCATTTCACCGGCAAGGTGCCGTTCCGCGAGGTCTACGTCACCGGCCTGGTGCGCGACGCGCACGGTCACAAGATGAGCAAATCGAAGGGCAACGTGCTCGATCCGATCGACCTGATCGACGGCATCGACCTCGACTCGCTGGTGGCCAAGCGGGTCACCGGCCTGATGAATCCCAAACAGGCGCAAGCCATCGAGCAGGCGACGCGCAAGGAATTCCCCGAGGGTATCGCCAGCTACGGCACCGACGCGCTGCGCTTCACCTTCGCCAGCCTGGCCACCCACGGGCGCGACATCAAGTTCGACATGGCGCGCTGCGAGGGCTACCGCAACTTCTGCAACAAGCTGTGGAACGCCAGTCGCTTCGTGCTGATGAATGCGGGCAAGGGCGATGGGGGGGGCGGGGAAGGGGAGGCGGCGACTTTCGCCGACCGCTGGATCCTCGGCCGTCTTCACCAGGCCATCGCCGAGGTGCGTGCGGGCTTTGACCAGTATCGTTTCGATCTGGCCGCGCGTGCGATCTACGAGTTCGTCTGGGACGAGTATTGCGATTGGTACTTGGAACTGGCCAAGGTACAACTGCAGGACGGGGCGGATACCGCAGTGGCCGCGGCCACGCGTCATACCCTGTTCGCGGTGCTGGAGACCGTGTTGCGCCTCGCGCACCCGATCATCCCCTTCATCACCGAGGAATTGTGGCAGGCCGTGGCGCCGCTGGCCGGCAAGGGGGGCGACAGCATCATGCTCGCGCCCTATCCCGAGGCCGGCTCGACCGTGGACGCCGGTGCCGCCGCCGACATGGCGGAACTCAAGGCGCTGGTCAACGGCGTGCGCAACTTGCGGGGCGAGATGAATCTGTCACCGGCCGTGAAGGTGCCGCTGGTGGTCGAAGGCGACGCCGCCCGCGTGGCCCTGTTCTCGCCCTATCTGCGCGCCCTGGCGCGTCTGGCCGAGGTGCGCGCAGTCGACGCGCTGCCGGAGAGCGAGGCGCCGGTGGCGCATGTCGGCGACTGGCGGCTGATGCTGCACATCGAGGTCGACCGCGAGGCCGAAATCGCCCGCCTGGACAAGGAGATCACACGTCTTACCGCGGAGATCGCCAAGGCCGAGGGCAAGCTGGCCAACCCCGCGTTCGTCGACAAGGCGCCCGCCGCCGTGGTCGAACAGGAACGCCGGCGTCTGGCGGATTTCGCCGCGACGCTCACCAAGGTGCGGGCGCAGCGCGGGCGTCTGGGCTGAGGCGGGGCGGGGATGCAGAGCGACGCGCCGGCGAGCGTACTCGCCGAATTGAACGATTGGTACGCCGCGCTGAACGAGCCGGCGCACTGGTATCAACTGGCCGTTCTGGTCGTGGCGCTGGCGGGTGCCTGGTACGCGCATCGCCGGCTGGATGCGCGCCTCGGCGGCAGCGCCGATCAGGCGGAGCCGGCCGGTTTGCGCCGTTTCACGTTGCGTTCCGTGCAACGCGTGTTGTTGCCCCTGTCGATGCTGTTCGCGGTGCTGATCGGCCGCGCCATTCTCGATGCGCTGCACGTCAACACGGCGGTGCTCGGCCTCGCGGTGCCGCTACTGATGTCGCTGGCGGCGATCCGCTTGGTGATCTATGCGTTGCGCAAGGGCTTCACCATGACGCCGGCCTTGAAGGCCTGGGAAAACGTGGTCAGCACCTCGATCTGGGCGGTACTGGCGCTGCATCTGCTGGGCTGGCTGCCGGAGGTCACGGTGGCGCTCGACGGTCTGGCCTTCAACCTGGGCACTGCGCGCATTTCCCTGCTGGCGGTGCTCAAACTGATCCTCGCCGTCGCGTCGTTGATGACCCTGGCATTCTGGCTGGCCAACGTCATCGACCGGCACATGAAGACTTCGGCGCACATCAACCCGGCCATGCAGGTCGCGCTCGCCAAGTTCAGCCGTTTCTTCCTGGTCACGCTGGCGGTGTTGTTGTCGCTCAACGCCGTCGGCATCGACCTCACCGCCTTGGCGGTGTTCGGTGGCGCCCTGGGGGTGGGCCTGGGGCTCGGCCTGCAGCGCATCGCCAGCAATTTCATCAGCGGTTTCATCCTGGTGCTGGACCGGTCCATCAAGCCGGGCGATGTCATCACCATCGGCCAGAGTTTCGGCTGGGTGCAGGAGTTGCGCGCGCGTTATGTCGTCGTGCGCAACCGCGATGGCGTGGAGACGCTGATCCCCAACGAGAATCTGATCACCTCGGAAGTCATCAACTGGAGTTACACCGACCCCAACGTGCGCCTGCGCATTCCGGTGCAAATCAGCTACGACGACGATCCGGAACAGGCCATGGCGCTGATGCTGGAGGCGGCCAAGGCCAGCCCGCGCGTGCTGGCCGATCCGGCCCCGGTCGTCCGGCTGATGGAGTTCGGCGACAACGGCATCCTGCTGGAGCTGCGGGTGTGGATCGACGACCCGGAGGAAGGCGTCGGCAACGTGCGTTCGACCATCAATCTGGCGGTCTGGCGTGCGTTCAAGCAGGCCGGCATCACCATCCCCTACCCGCAGCGCGACATCCACATCAAGCCGGCGGGTGTTTGATCGGCGCCGCGCCGGCCCGGCCGATCGCGCATGTTGTGAGCGCGTGTTCGGCTCCAGCCTCCATCGCCACATCGAGAATCGCGCGGGGCAATGCGGCCGACGCCCCGAGGTGCGCGGTCAGGCGCAGGTGGATGTGCGGATGGCGGTCGGCGAAGCGGGCAAGCTCGGCCGGGATGTCGTCGGCGACGTGGGTGCCCGCGGCGAGAAAGTAGGGCAGGACGACGATTTCCGTGGCGCCCGCCATGGCGCAGCGGCGCAGTCCCGCGGCGATGTCGGGCTCGGCCAGTTCCAGAAACGCGACTTCCACGTGATCGATGCCGGGGCTGCGCAGGCCGGCGACCAGCCCGCCCAGTCGCCGCACTTCGTCGTTGGAGGTCTGGCGGCGGCTGCCGTGGGCGATGATGAGCAGATGGCGTTGCATGGTCTCAGCGCCTTGCCAGAGGCAGGTGGCCGCGCCATGCGGGTTTGGCCAGCAGCATCTGCACGGTGCCCAGGTCGCGTTCGCGGAAGCCGCCCTCGCAGTAGCACAGGTAGAACTCCCACATGCGCAGGAAGCGTTGGTCGAAACCGAGCGCGAGGATGCGCTCGCGCGCGGCCAGGAAGTTGGCGCGCCAACGCGCCAGGGTTTCGGCGTAATGCGGGCCGATGTCCACCAGATCGACCAGCTTCAGGTCGCTGGCGCGCCCGGCGGCGCCGACCAGCGCGCCGACACTGGGCAGGAAACCGCCGGGAAAGATGTGCTTCTGGATGAAATCCACGGCGTTCAGCGCGGCGGCGTAGCGTTGATCGGTGATGGTGATGGCCTGCAACAGCATGGCGCCGTTCGCCTTCAGCAGCCGGCCGCATTGGCTGAAATAACCGTCGAGCCGGTCCGCGCCGACCGCCTCCACCATCTCGATCGACACCAGTTTGTCGTACTGGCCGGCCAGATCGCGGTAGTCACCCAGCAGTACGGTCACGCGCTCGCTCAGTCCGGCCTGCGCCATGAGCTGGCGCGCCAAATCGAACTGGGCCGGCGACAGCGTGATGGTGGTCACCCGGCAACCATGGCGGCTCGCAGCGTGTAGCGCGAGGCCGCCCCAACCGGTGCCGATCTCCAGCAGGTGGTCGTGCGCGCCCAAGTCCAGCGCCTGGCAGACGCGCTCCAGCTTGGCGGTGGATGCTGCGGCTAGCGTCATGTCCGGGTCGCGGAACCAGGCGCAGGAGTACATCAGCGTTTCGTCCAGCCACAGCCGGTAGAAGTCGTTGCCGAGGTCGTAATGCGCGGCGACATTGTGCCGGCTGCCGGCGCGGGTGTTGCGTCGCAGCCAATGGCGCAAGACACGCAGGGGCGCAGTGAGGCGGGCGACGCCGCGTTCCATACCGTCCAGCACCCGCCGGTTGCGCAACAGCAGTCGCACCAGGTCGACCAGCGCGCGGTCGTCGTCGCAACGCCAATATCCGGCCATGTAGGCTTCCCCGGCGCCGACGCTGCCTGCCAGGGCCATGGACGACCACAGCCGCGGGTCCAGTACCTGCACGCGCACGCATAGCTCGGCTTCGTTCGCCGGTTGACCGAACGCCCGCGTATGCCCCGGCTCGATCAGTTCCAGGCGGCCCCGGGACAGGCGCGCAAGACGCGCATGCACCGCGTCGCGCGCGCGGCGCAGAGGCCACGGGCAGGCGCTCCCACTGGTCACTGGCGTGAGCGCATGCCGGGTGTTGCCGCCCATGCCTGGCAGCAGCGGCGCACACGGGTCATGGATGTCGAGGGGGTCGGGCTGCATGGCAATCACGCCCGGTCGGGCGCCTCCGGTGTGCTGGCTTTGCCAGGGTGATCGTGGATGGGAATACCCTTGTGCCACAGGCGCAGGGCCTGCCAGTGAATGGCGAACATGACCTGGGCGGTCATCAACGGATAGCGCCACAACGCGCGCGCAAGCGACGTGCCGTCGATCTCGCGGCGGTACAGCACCAGTGTGGCGTCCAGCAGCGTGTGGCCGTCATGCAGGTCGTCCATGTGCACCGTCAGACGCTCGCCGGGCAACGTCAGGCGCCAGCGGTATTCCAGATTCATCGGCAGGAACGGTGACACGTGCAGGGTCTTGGCGAAGCGGAAGCTCGGTCGCTGCGCGCGGCCCAGGTTGTCTTTCATCGCCAGCGCGTACAGGTGGCGCTCGCGCCATGGCGTGTTGGTCACCTCGCCCAGCACGGCTTGCAAGGTCTTGCCGTCGCCGGCGTAGCAATAGAACAGACTGATCGGGTTGAAGCCGTAGCCGAAGTAGCGCGGATGGGTGAGCAGGCGGATCGGGCCGGCTGGCCGGCATCCGGTTTGGCGTTGCACCTCGTCGCGTACCGCGACGTCGAGTGGCGTACCCGGATCACCCAGATGATCGGCGCGCCGCCACCAGGCCAGATTGGCGCGCTGGGTGGACCACAGCCAGTGCCCGTCGAACACCTGGTCAACCTCGTCCAGATCCAGCCACAGCATCACCAGCCGATAGGTAAAGGCGTGCGTGCTTGGCGACAGTCCCGCCACCGCGTAACGGCGGTGGCGCAACCAGCCCTCGTACAGCGCGCTATGCATGCCTGCTCCGTGGGTCGCGAAGATCCGGCCTGCGGTTCATGCCGCGCGCCGCTGCCGCAGGCGCAGTCGGTCCTCGTCGAAGTGTCTCAGCGCGTCCATCGCGCTGACCACGCCATCCTCATGAAAGCCGTTGCGCCACCAGGCACCGCAGTAATACGTGTTGCCGGTGCCGTCGATGTCACGGTGACGCGCCTGCGCCGCGACCGCCGCTGGCGTGAACAGCGGATGGTGGTAACTCATGCGCGCGAGGATGCGCGCCGGGTCGATGGCCCCGCCGTGCTCCGGCGGATTGACGGTGACACACAGCGGCTCGGGGGCCATCAGCCGCTGCAGACGGTTCATGTCGTAGGTCAGGCAGACACGGTCTTGCGGCTCGCGTGGCATCAGGTAGTTCCAAGCCGCGCGCGCCAGCCGCCGGCGCGGCAGCAGGTGCTGGTCGGTATGCAGCACGGCTTCATTGGTCTGATAGGGGATCGCACCGAGGACCGCGCGTTCCGTCGGCGTCGGATCGTCCAGCAAGGCCAGCGCCTGGTCACTGTGGCAGGCGACGAACACCGCGTCGAAGCGGTGCACGCCGTCGGCCAGGCGCACCCATACCTGACCGGGTGGGCGACGCAGGCCCAGTACCGGCGTGTCGACATGCACGCGCGACCGGAACGGCGCGATCAGGCGTTCGACATAGCTGCGCGAGCCGCCGCGCACCACCCGCCAGACAGGACGGTCGCGCAGGGCGAGTAGGCCATGGTTGTGGAAAAAGCGCACGAACAGGCGGGCCGGGAAATCCAGCATGCGCGCCGGATCGGTGGACCAGATGGCGGCACCCATCGGCAGTATGTAGTAGTCACGGAACGGCCGGCCATAACCGCCGCGCGCAAGGTAATCCCCCAGCGCCAGTTCGTCGCCCTGCTGGCTGAGCAGCGTCGGGGCCTCGTGGTTGAAGCGCAGGATGTCGCGCACCATGTTCCAGAACGCCGGCCTGAGCAGATTGCGGCGTTGCGCGAACAATGCGTTGAGCGAGGTGCCGTTGTATTCCAGGCCGCCGCCGGGGAAATCCGGGCAGGTCACGCTGAAGCTCATGTCGCTGGCCTGGCTCTCCACGCCCAGGTCATCCAGCAGTCGGGTGAAATGGGGGTAGGTGCGGTTGTTGAAAACGATGAAACCGGAGTCGACCGCATAGCGGCGACCGCCGAGGGACACGTCGTGCGTATGCACGTGGCCGCCGACATGCCCACCCACCTCGAACACGCGGATGTCGTGACGCGGATGCAGATGATGCGCGATGGTGAGGCCGGCGATGCCGCTGCCGATGATGGCGATCTTCATGCCCTCGACGCCCTCGCATTGGCGGTGTCGCGTCGAGGCGGCAGGGGCACGAAGGCGCTGGTGCGCGCCTGGTAGTCGCGGTAGCCGGGGCGACGCTCGGCGATGTCCCGCTCCAGCAGTGCCACCCCGGAAATGCGCAGCAACAGCACGGTCATCAGCAGCGGCGAGATCACCGTCCACGCCGCGCCGGCGCTCAGCGCCATCAGCCACGCACCCCACCACACCAGACATTCGCCGAAATAGTTCGGGTGACGGCTCCACGCCCACAGGCCGCGGGTCATGACTGCGTCGCGATTGCGCGGGTCGGCCGTGAAGCGGGCCAGTTGGCGGTCGGCGAGCGTTTCGAAGGCGATGCCGAACAACCACAGACCGGCACCCAGCAGGTCGAGCCAGCCGAGCGGACGCTCGCTCGCCAGGGCGGCCATCAGCGGCAACGCCACCACCCAGGCGAGCACGGCTTGTAGGCCGAATACCCGATACAGGCTCTCGCGCGCGAAGTGTGCGTGACGCGCACGCATGGCGCGATAGCGGCGGTCCTCGCCCCGGCCCCGATTGCGCCGGCCGATGTGCAACGACAGACGCAGCGCCCACAGGCTGGCGAGCGTCAATACCAAGGCGACGCGCGTGCCTTCGGTCGCGGCGGCGAACTGGTATAGCCACGCCGCGCCGGCGATCATCAGCGCCCACAGCGTATCGACGATGCTGACATCGCGCAGCGCCAGGCTGAAGCCCCAGGCCGCCAGCGCCGCCAGGAGCAGCACCGGCAGGGCGAGCGCGGCGGCCTGCCATTCCATTCAGACCTCCCGCGCAAACAGATAGTGGCCGACGTGCCAGCGCTCGCCGCCGTCGCAGCCGAAGGTTTCGGCGCAGGCCATGAAGAACAGGCGCCAGCGCTGCCACCACACCAAGGCGTGTGCTTCGCCGTAGGTGGTGGCGAGGATGGCCAGGATGGTCTCGCGCCGAGCGTCCATGCGTTGCAACCAGGCATCGGCCGTGCGCTGGTAATGGCGCCCGCTCCAGTGCCATTGGCGCAACGGCAGCAACGGTTGCGCGATGCGCAACGGAAGGTCGGCGCTGGGCATCATGCCGCCGGTGAAGAAATGCCGGCTCATCCAGTCGTCGTCGTCCCGGTCCTCGAACAGATACGGGGTGTCACGGTGGCAGAACACGTGCATGAAGAAGCGGCCGCCGGGCACCAGCCAGGTACGGATGCGGCGCATCAGCGTCGCCCAGTTGCGCATGTGCTCGAACATCTCCACCGAGACCACGCGGTCGAACGTCGCGCCAGGAGCGAACGCGTTCATGTCGGCGGTGATTACCGTCAGGTTGGCGATGCCCAGGCCCGCCGCCCGCGCTTCGATGAAACGGCGCTGCGCGTGCGAGTTGGACACGGCGGTGATGCGCGCGGCCGGATAGTGCCGCGCCAGCCACAAGGACAGGCTGCCCCAGCCGCAGCCCAGTTCCAGGATACGCTGGCCGTCCGTGAGCCCGGCGCGCTCACAGGTCGCGCGCAACGCCGCCACCTCGGCGTCGGCGAGGTCGGCAACACCCTCGGGCCACCAGCAGCAACTGTATTTTCGCTGTGGGCCCAGCACCTCGCCGAAGAACTCCGCAGGCAGCTCGTAATGCTGGCTGTTGGCGAGTTCGGGCCGCGGCGCCACCGGCGCGTCGGCCAGCGCTTCGATGAACGTGGCGAGACGCTCCACGGCCGTCTCGCCGTCGGACGCGTCCAACGACTGCTGGCGCCGGCGGCACAACCGCCGTATGCCCGCGCGCACCAGGGCATCGGGCACCATTCCTCGTTCCACCCAGTGCAGGGCGACGCGGGAGGCGGTGGTCATCGAACGGGGCTCAGGTGGACCGCCGTACGGTCTTGCGTGCATCCAGCATGCGCTGCATCTCGCGCAGCAGACGCGGGTCGTCGGGCGGCACGGCGGAGCCGAAGCTCAGCACGCGTTGGCCATCCCGGTCGATCAGGTACTTATGGAAATTCCACGCCGGTTGTTCACCGGTACGGCGATGCAGTTGCTCGAACAGCGGGTTGCGTCGCGGGCCGATGACCCGCGATTTCTCGTACATCGGAAACTCGACGCCGTAGGTGAGACGGCAGAACCGAGCGACGGCCTGGTTGGAGCCCGGCTCCTGGGCGCCGAAATCGTTGGACGGAAAACCCAGCACCACCAGGCCGCGTCCCTTGAAGTCGCGGTATAGCCGCTCCAGGCCGGCGTACTGATCGGTGTAGGCGCAATAACTGGCGGTGTTGACCACCAGCACCACCTTGTCGCGATAGCGACAGAGATCCTCCGGTTGCCCGGTCTGCAAACGGTTGAACTCATGGCGCAGCAGTTCCGGACATGACGCCGCGTGCGTCGAGTGGCTGAACCACAGGCCGGCGAGCAGCAGCATGCCGGCACTCAACCAGGCGATGTAGGTCCGGGCGGGATGGTGCGCGATTCCGGTCGTCATGATCGTATGTCCTGGACAAAGGTGACGATGCCGCTACTATAGGAACGCGGTTCCGAAGTGTCAATCAGGTGTCTTGGACAACGATTTGATTTTTCCACATGCCCCATCATTCGAACGCCTTGCCGATCAGTGCCGTGGAACGTGAAACGGGCATCTCCAAGGACGTGCTGCGCAAATGGGAAACCCGCTACGGCTTTCCCCGCCCCGAACGTGATGTGCACGGCGAGCGCGTCTATACACCCGAGCAGGTGCAGCGACTGCGTCGGATCAAGCGCCTGCTGGATGTGGGCATGCGTCCTGCCAGGGTGGTGCCGGAGACCTGCGCGGACCTGTGCCCACCGGAGCACGTCCGGTCGTCCCGTGCGTCAGCGCCAGGCATTTCGGCTCCCGCCGCGGCTCTCCTGGCGCGCTTGCGCGCGCAAGATCTGCCCGGCTTGCGGCTGATGCTGCAGCGCCTGTTGTTGTTCCAGGGATTGCGGGTTTTTGTCATGGACACGGTTATTCCGCTGATGCACGCAGTAGGGGCCGCGTGGAGCGCCGGCGAACTGGAGATCCACGAAGAGCACCTGTTCACCGAAGTGCTGCAAGGGGTGCTGCGCGGCGTGCAGGAGTCGCTCGCCAACGTCGACGGTCGGCCGCGCGTGTTGCTGACCACGGCGCCGGAAGAGTCCCACGGTCTGGGGCTGCAGATGGTCGCCGCGCTGTTGGCCCTGGACGGCGCGCATTGCGTGTCTTTGGGCACGCGCACGCCTTTGCAGGACATCGCCAACGCTGCGTTCGCCCATCGCAGCGACGTGGTGGCCCTGTCGTTCAGCATCGCCTACCCGGCGAGGCGTATCCAGCCGACCCTGGCCGAACTGCGTGCGCGTCTGCCTGCATCCGTGGCGATCTGGGCGGGTGGCGCCGGCACGGCGCGCAGGCGCGTCATGGTGGCGGGGTGTGAGCTGCTGCCGAACCTGCACGCCCTGCCTGTGGCGCTGGCCGCCTGGCATGCGCGCCATCCGGCCTGACACGGCGCACGCTGCGCAGCCCCGCGCCGATGAATCCTCGACCGGGCGTCAGATTTACCCTGTCTATTCGCACATAAGAACATTCGATTAAACCCCGGTCGCGGCCGGCGGCGCTTTGCGGGTAACATTCGCGCCTATTTGGTCGGACCCCGCCTCGGCGTCTTCCGGCCATGCGAGATCCTGAAGTCTTCACCCATCGGAGGCGATACATGACGTCTGTAGTGGCGACCAACCAGACCATACTGGTCGTGGGCGGCGGCATTTCCGGCATGACGGCGGCGCTGGAAGCGGCCGAAACCGGAAAGCAAGTCGTGCTGGTGGAGAAGAACCCGTACCTGGGCGGCCGCACCGTCCAGCTCTACCGGTACTTCCCCAAGATGTGCCATCCCACCTGCGGCCTGGAGATCAATCTGCGCCGCCTCAAGGCCAATCCCCGCATCCAGGTGTTGACCCTGGCCGAAGTCACCGGCATCCGCGGCGGACGGGGCAACTACAGCGTCTCGGTCAAGTTGAAGCCGCGCTACGTCAACGAGAATTGCACGGCCTGCGGCGAATGTGGCAAGGCGGTGGAGACCGAGATCGCCGACGCCTTCAACTACAACCTGGGCAAGATCAAGGCGGCCTATCTGCCGTCCAACATGGCCTACCCGCAGCGCTACGTGATCGATGCCAGCATCATCGGCACGCCCGACGCCGAACGGGCCAAGGCGGCGTGCAAGTACGGTGCGGTGGACTTGGACGACAAGGAAGAGGTGATCACGCTGAACGCGGGCGCCATCGTCTGGGCCACCGGCTGGAAGCCGTATGACGCCGAGAAGATCGTCTACTACGGCTATGGCCGCTTCCCCAACGTCGTCACCAACGTCGAGTTCGAGCGCCTGGCCGATCCGCACGGCCCCACCGGCGGCAGGATCCTGCGCCCGTCGGACGGCAAGGAGGCGAAGAACGTCGCCTTCATCCAGTGCGCCGGCTCGCGCGACGAGAACCACCTGCGCCACTGCTCGCGCTTCTGCTGCATGGGGTCGCTGAAGCAGACCCATTACGTGCAGGAAGCCTATGGCGACGCTGGCAAGTCGACCATCTACTACATCGACATCCGCGCCATCGACCGCTTCGAGGACTTCTACCAGAAGGTCAAGGCCAACCCCAACGTGCGCTTCGTGAAGTCGAAGGTGGCGCGCATCACCGAGGACAAGGACGGCAATCCGGTGTGCAACGGCGTCGATGTCGAGGGTTACAAGCGCTATGCCACGGCGCACGATCTGGTCGTGCTGGCCCTGGGCATGGAGCCCTCGGTCAAGGGCGTGGACATTCCCGCCGAGGTGATGAGCGATTCCTCCGGCTTCGTCATGGCCGATCCGGCCAACGCCGGCATCTTCGGCGCCGGCTGCGCCACCAACGCGCTGGATGTGAACCGCGCGGTGCAGAGCGCCACCGCCGCGGCGCTGCGTGCCATCCAGGTCGTCAACAAAGTCGCCCGCGCGGAGGCTTGAGAAAATGGCTGAAACGAAAACTGCTGCTTACATCTGCAAGGGCTGCGAACTGGGTGTCCGCCTCGACACGGCCGCGCTGGCCAAGGTGGCCACCAAGTCCGGCAAGATGAACATCGTGCGCGAGCACGACTTCCTGTGCTCCGCCGACGGCGTGGCCATGATCCGCAACGACATCGACAACGAGGGCGTCACCCACGCCGCCATCTGCGCCTGCTCGCGCCGCGCCAAGACCGAGGCGTTCAATTTCCCCACCATCGCGATGAGCCGCGGCAACCTGCGCGAGGGCGTGATCTGGATCCGCCCGGATACCGAAGAGGCACGCGAGACCACGCAGGAAATGGCCGAAGACTACGTACGCATGGCCTGTGCCGAAGTCAAGGCCATGACCGTGCCGCCGGGCAACCAGAAGACCGGCACGGTCAAGACCCTGCTGGTGGTCGGCGGCGGCATGTCCGGCATGACCGCGGCGCTGGAAGCGTCCAAGGCCGGTTACAAGGTGGTGCTGGTGGAAAAAACCGGCGCGCTGGGCGGCTGGGCCGCCCGGCTGCACAAGCGCGTGCCGACGCGCGAACCGTTCAAGTCGCCCGAGGACAATGGCGTGGCGGATCTCATCGCCCGCATCGAGGCGGACGCCAACATCAAGGTCTACCTCAACGCCACCATCGCCAAGACCGATGGCGCACCCGGCCGCTTCAAGGTCGAGATCGCGGTCGAATCCGGCGGCATCGCGCAGGAAGACATCGGCGCCATCATCCAGGCCACTGGTTTCAACCTGTACGATGCCGGCAAACTGCCGGAATTCGCCTATGGCAAAACCCCCAACGTGGTCGATCAGGCCGGCCTTGAAGCCTTGGCCAGGGCGGCCGCCGCCGAAGGCAAGCCGATCTGCCGGCCGTCCGACGGCCAGCCGGTCAAGTCCGTGGTGTTCGTGCAGTGCGCCGGTCAGCGCGATGCCAGCGGCACCCACCTACAGTACTGCTCCGGCTTCTGCTGCAATACCAGCATCAAGCAGGCCATGTACTTCAAGGACAGCAACCCGGATATCGACACCGTCGTGCTGTTCACCGACCTGCGCACGCCCGGTAACGGCGAGGACTTCTACCGTGCCGCGCAGAACCGCGGCGTGATCTTCTCCAAGGGCGTGGTCTCGCAAGTGGTGCCCAACGGCAATGCCTGCACGGTCAAGTTCAAGGATCTGATCCTCAACGAGGACACCCAGGCCGAGGCCGATCTGGTGGTGCTGGCCACCGGCGTGGTGCCCAATTCCGGCGTCAACATCGAAGCCGTCGCTGCACCGGCGGAAGGCGACGGCGAGGGGGGCGAAGGCGATGCGCCCAAGGAAGTCGTGGCCACCATCAAGCCCGAATCCATCCTCAACCTGACCTATCGCCAGGGGCCGGACATGCCCCAGTTCAAGCACGGCTTCACCGATTCGCATTTCATCTGCTTCCCCTACGAAACCCGCCGTACCGGGATCTACTCGGCCGGCCCGGTACGCCGGCCGATGGACATCGCGCAGGCGCAGGAAGACGCCACCGGTGCTGCGATGAAGGCCATCCAGGCGATGGAGAATGCCGGTCTCGGCAAGGCCGCGCATCCGCGTGCCGGCGATCTGTCCTTCCCCACGGTGCGTCTGGAAGGCTGCACGCAGTGCAAGCGCTGCACGGTGGAATGCCCGTTCGGCGCCATCGACGAGGACGAGAAGCGCTTCCCGCTGTTCAACGAATCGCGTTGCCGCCGCTGCGGCACCTGCATGGGTGCCTGCCCGGTGCGCGTGATCTCGTTCGAGAATTACTCGGTCAACACCGTCGGCGCGCAGATCAAGGCCGTGGACGTACCGGACGAGTTTGCGGAAAAACCGCGCATCCTGATCCTGGCCTGCGAGAACGACGCCTATCCGGCGCTGGACATGGCCGGCATGAACCGTCACGAGTACGACCCCTACGTGCGCGTAATTCCGGTGCGTTGTCTGGGCTCGGTCAATACCATCTGGATCACCGACGCGCTCAACGGCGGCTACGACGGCGTCATGCTGATGGGCTGCAAGCACGGCGAGGAGTACCAGTGCCACTTCGTCAAGGGGTCCGAACTGGGCCGGTATCGCCTGTCCAAGGTGGGTGACACGCTCAAGGGCATGAACTTGGAGACCGAACGCGTGAAGGATCTGGAAGTCGCGATCACCGACATCGCCACGTTGCCGCAGAAGATCAACGAGTACGCCGAGTTGATCAAGTCCTTCCCGCCGTCCCCGTTCAAGGGCTTCTAAGGAGATTGCGATGAGCGATTTGAATCAGCAGATGGCCAACCGCTACAAGAACAATTTCCTCAAGGAGATCGAGGAACAGGCGGAAATGGGCGAGTGGGTCAAGATGTGCATGCAGTGCGGCCTGTGCTCCGGTTCCTGCCCGACCAATTTCCAGGCGGGCTGGGACCACCCGCCGCAGGAGATTTTCATGATGATCCGTGCCGGCAAGCGCGACGAGGTGCTGTCGTCCGGCTCCATGTGGATGTGCACCTCCTGCTACAACTGCTACGTGCGCTGCCCGCGCAAGGTGCCGGTCACCCACGTCATGCACGGCATCGCCGAGTACGCCTACCGCATCGGCCGCGCGCCCAAGAACCAGCCCACCCAGCACCTTTCCAAGACCTTCTGGGACAACGCCACCAAGCACGGCCGCGTCAACGAGGTCAAGCTCACGCAGTCGCTGTACTTCAAGGACGGCATCGGTGCCGGCATCAAGAAGGGCCTGGAGATGAAGGACGTCGCCCTCGGCCTGGTCAAGGCCGGTCGGCTCAACCCCTTGGAAGCGCTGGGCATGGGCCACAAGTGCAAGGATGTCGATGGCATCCACAAGATGCTGGCCAAGGCGCGCGAACTCGAAGCGCAGCGCAAGGGCCGCGACAACAAGGGCGCCTGAGGAGAACACGCATGGCACGCAAGGAATACGCTTTCTATCCCGGCTGTTCGTCCCAGAAGGGCGCATCGGCCTCCAATTACCTGGTTTCGGTCGAGTCCATGTGCAAGACGCTGGACATCAAGATGACCGAGATTCCCGACTGGAACTGCTGCGGCGCCTCGGTCAGCTACGCCGAGGCCGGCGAACTGCCGCGCCACGCCATGAACGCGCGCAACTTCGCACTGGCGGAAACCAACCTGCCCGGACAGGACATCGTCGCCACCTGTGCCGCCTGCTGGCTGGGCGCGCGTGAATCCAAGGAACGTTTGGAACACAACGACCGGTTGATGGCCGACACCCAGACTGCGCTGAAGGAAGCCGGTTTGCAGATCAAGGTGATCCCGGAAGTGCGTCACATGGTCGAGGTGCTGATCGAAGACCTGGGCTACGACGAGCTGAAGAAGCCGGTGAAGAAGCCGCTCAACGGCATGAAGTTCGCCGGTTACGTCGGCTGCCAGACCAACCGGCCGTTCGGCATCAACGGTGAATCGTTCGAGAATCCGCTGTACCTCGACAAACTGATCGAGACCGTGGGCGGCGAAGCGGTGCCCTACGACCAGAAGGTCACCTGCTGCGGCGGCGCGCTGGCCTTCTCCGAGCCGGAGAAGGCGCAGGCGCAGATCAAGGACATCATCGAGGCCGCCTACGACGGTGGCGCCGAGATGATCGTCACCCCCTGCCCGCTGTGTCAGGCCAACGTCGAGGTCTATCAGGGTCAGATCAACAAGCGCTACGGCACCAAGTTCGACATCCCGGTGCTGTACTACTCGCAGTTGATGACCCTGGCCTATGGCGGCACCGCCAAGGAAGCCGGGCTGAATGGTAACGTGGTGCGGGCGCGCAAACTGGAAGAGTTCGCGGCCAAGTAATGGCCGGCCGGTAGGAGGTCCGCTCGCGGACCGAAGCACCGGGGGACCGGTAACAACGGGGGCTGCGGCCCCCGTTTCGTTGGTTGTCGTTTCCCTCGGCTGGTCACGATTCAACCTGGAAACCGCAGTTGAACGCGCCCGAGTGTGGGTCTGCCGGGTTGTCTGGCAAGGCGCGACGACGCGCAGGGTCGTTCCCTGCAAGGAGGAGCAACGCCGCCAGGCGGCCCGGCAGGCGCGCAATCGGGTGCGTAGCGGGCTCA
>CALEDT010000063.1 GCA_937949525.1 uncultured Burkholderiales bacterium
ATGGTGATGCCGGGCGACAACATTGCCATCACGGTGTCGCTGATTGCGCCGATCGCGATGGAAGAGGGTCTGCGTTTTGCCATCCGCGAAGGCGGCCGTACCGTCGGCGCCGGCGTGGTGTCCAAGATCATCGAGTAACGCGGTGCGGGATACGGGGTGCGGATTTCAGTCGTGCTTGGCGCGCCCGCGGCGCGCCACGTCACACTGTATCCCGGACCCCAAAACCTGAAACCTGATCAAGGCCAGTAGCTCAATTGGCAGAGCGTCGGTCTCCAAAACCGAAGGTTGGGGGTTCGAGACCCTCCTGGCCTGCCACCTCTTAGACGTACACGGAACCAGCCGGACATTTCCCCCACGATGGCGGACAACCTCAAGTTACTGGCGGCCGGGCTGCTGATTGCGGCCGGCATCGCCGGCTTTTATGTTTTTGCGGACATGCCCGCCGTGGTGCGCGTGGTCTCCGTGCTGGCGGGATTGGCTGCCGCGGCTGGGGTCATGTGGTTCACCGAGGCGGGGCGGCGCTTCTACGGTTTCAGTCAGGATGCCGTGGTCGAGGCGCGCAAGGTGGTCTGGCCCACGCGCAAGGAAACGTTGCAGATGACCGGCGTGGTGCTGGTGTTCGTGATCATCATGGCGCTGTTCCTGTGGCTGGTCGATGGTTTGTTGAGCTGGATCGTGCACTACCTGATGGGCAGGGGCGGCTGATGACGATGCAATGGTATGTGGTGCACGCCTATTCCGGTTTCGAGAAGAGCGTCATGCGTGCGCTCAAGGAACGGATCGAGCGAGCCGGCATGCAGGACCAGTTCGGCGAAATCCTCGTGCCGGTGGAGGAGGTCGTCGAAATGAAAGGCGGCCAGAAACGCACCACCGAACGCAAGTTCTACCCCGGCTATGTGCTGGTGCAGATGGTGATGAACGATGACACCTGGCACCTGGTCAAGAGCACGCCCAAGGTTACGGGGTTCGTCGGTGGCACGGCCAACAAACCGGCGCCCATCCCGGCCAAGGAAGTGGAATCCATCTTGCACCAGATGCAGGAGGGCGTGGAAAAGCCGAAGCACAAGATCACGTTCGAGATCGGCGAACTGGTGCGGGTGATCGACGGACCGTTCAACGAGTTCAATGGCACGGTCGAGGACGTCAACTACGAGAAGAACAAGCTGCGTGTCTCGGTCACGATTTTCGGCCGGGCGACACCGGTGGAACTGGACTTTTCGCAGATCGAGAAAGCTTGACGCCAACGAACATGCGCGCCCCGTGGGCGCGCGCCGGCCGTGCGCCACGGGATGCGCGGCCCAGAGGAGCGCTAGTAGGGTGACCGAACGCGCGATCGTACTCACCAACCAGGAGTGGTAAATGGCCAAGAAGATTACGGGCTACATCAAACTGCAAGTGCCGGCGGGCAAGGCGAACCCCTCTCCGCCCATCGGCCCGGCGCTGGGTCAGCGCGGTCTCAACATCATGGAATTCTGCAAGGCGTTCAATGCCCAGACTCAGGGTATGGAACCGGGCCTGCCGATCCCGGTGGTGATCACCGCGTTTGCCGACAAGAGCTTCACCTTCGTGATGAAGACGCCGCCGGCCACCGTGTTGATCAAGAAGGCTGCGGGCGTGCAGAAGGGCAGCGCCAAACCGCACACCGACAAGGTGGGCACCATCACCCGCGCCCAGCTCGAGGAAATCGCCAAGACCAAGATGCCCGACCTGACCGCTGCCGACATGGATGCCGCCGTGCGCACCATCGCCGGCTCGGCGCGCAGCATGGGTCTCAACGTGGAGGGGGTGTGACATGGCCAAACAGTCCAAACGCGTGCGCGAACTGAAGAGCAAGGTCGACCGCACCAAGCTGTATGCCATCGACGAGGCGCTGGAACTGCTCAAGCAGACCGCCACCGCCAAGTTCGACGAATCCATCGACGCCGCCGTGGTGCTCGGTGTCGATCCGCGCAAGTCCGACCAGGTGGTGCGCGGTTCCGTGGTGATGCCGCATGGTCTGGGCAAGACGGTGCGCGTCGCGGTGTTCGCGCAGGGCGCCAACGCCGAAGCCGCCAGGGCGGCTGGTGCGGACATCGTCGGCTTCGAAGACCTGGCGGCCGAGGTCAAGGCCGGCAAACTGGACTTCGACGTGGTCATCGCCACGCCGGACGCGATGCGCGTGGTCGGCCAACTCGGCCAGATCCTCGGTCCGCGCGGTTTGATGCCCAACCCCAAGGTCGGAACGGTGACCCCCAATGTCGCCGAAGCGATCAAGAACGCCAAGGCCGGTCAAGTGCAGTACCGCACCGACAAGGGCGGCATCATCCACGCCAGCATCGGTCGCGCCTCGTTCGCGCCGGAAGCGCTGCGCGGCAACCTGGCGGCGTTGTTGGAGGCGCTGAACAAGGCCAAGCCGGCGAGCAGCAAGGGTATCTACATGAAACGCGTGGCGCTCTCCAGCACGATGGGCATCGGTGTGCGCATCGATCAGGCCAGCCTGAGCGCGCCGCAGTAAACGCAAGAACTTTGGGCCTCGGGCGGGCCTGTCGCGCCGCCGGAGGATCGTCAAAGACCGTAGACGCCGCAAGGCTTAATCGCGCCCGTGCAGGCGGGCATGGTCTACGCAGACGGTGTCACCCGGACTGGAATCTCCTTCGGTGCGTCCGGAGGTCTCCTGGTTCAGGTCGCCGTGGGTGCGGCGGAGCGATCCGCCGTGTGTTGACTTGAAAGGAGAAGGACCTGATGAGTCTGAATCTGGAAGACAAGAAGGCCGTCGTGGCCGAGGTCTCGGCGCGCGTCGCCGAAGCCCAGACCATCGTGGTGGCCGAGTATCGGGGCGTGCAGGTCAGTCATCTCACCGAACTGCGCAAGAAGGCGCGCGAACAGGGTGTCTACCTGCGCGTGTTGAAGAACACGCTGGTGCGTCGGGCGGTGGACGGTACGCCGTTTGCCGGCCTGGCCGAGCACATGGTCGGTCCGCTGATCTACGGCATGTCCGCCGACCCGGTGGCTGCGGCCAAGGTGCTCAACGACTTCGCTCGGACCAACGACAAGCTCGCCCTCAAGGCCGGTTGCTACGCCGGCAAGATGCTCGATCTGGCCGGGGTGCAGGCGCTGGCGTCGATCCCGAGTCGTGACGAGCTGCTCGCCAAACTGCTGGGCGTCATGCAGGCACCGGTGTCCGGCTTTGCCGGCTGCCTGGCCGCGCTTGCCAAGCAGCGTGAGGAAGCCGCCGCTTGACCGCGACCGAACCGGACCCACCGAGAATTTTTGCTTTAGGAGATAGAAAATGGCAGTGAGCAAGGAAGACATCCTGGAAGCCGTCGGCAACATGACGGTGATGGAACTGAACGACCTGGTCAAGGCGTTCGAAGAGAAGTTTGGCGTGTCCGCGGCGGCTTTGGCCGTGGCTGCGCCGGGTGCGGGCGGCGCAGCGGCGCCCGCGGCCGAGGAAAAGACCGAATTCGACGTCATCCTGACCGGAGCTGGCGCCAACAAGGTCAGCGTCATCAAGGTGGTGCGTGCGATCACCGGCCTGGGCCTGAAGGAAGCCAAGGATCTGGTGGATGGCGCGCCCAAGCCCGTCAAGGAGGGATGTCCCAAAGCGGAAGCCGAGGACATCCAGAAGCAACTGGTCGAAGCGGGCGCCAC
Organism: uncultured Burkholderiales bacterium; assembly: GCA_937949525.1. Taxonomy (GTDB): domain Bacteria; phylum Pseudomonadota; class Gammaproteobacteria; order Burkholderiales; family Thiobacillaceae; genus PFJX01. The sequence continues at coordinate 3,631 of CALEDT010000063.1, forward strand.
CGTCGAGATCAAGTAACGCCGACATGGCATGGGCAATGGTTTGCCCATACCGGGCTGGCGGCTCCGGACGGCACGCGTCCGCGGCCGACCAGCCTTTTCGTGCTACCGGTATCACGCATCAGCAAACGGAAGCCGCACCGCCGCGACCAGTCTGCCGCGGCGTCGGAACTTGATTACTGATCCCTGATCCCTGTTGCCAGAATCCTGTTGAGGGAGCCTCCATGAGCTACACATTCGCCGAGAAGAAACGTCTGCGCAAGAGCTTCGCCAAGCGCGTCAGCGTGCTGCCGGTGCCGTACATGCTGACCACCCAGATCGAATCCTTCCGCGCCTTCCTGCAAGAGGACGTGCCGATGGATCAGCGCGACAATGTCGGCCTGCAGGCGGCTTTCACGTCGATCTTCCCCATCGTCAGTCACAGCGGCAATGCCCGGCTGGAGTTCGTCAGTTATACGCTGGGCACGCCGGTGTTCGACATCGTCGAATGCCAGCAGCGCGGGCTCACCTATGCAGCGAGCGTGCGTGCGCGTGTGCGGCTGGTGATCCTGGACCGGGAGAGCAGCAAGGAGAAGATCAAGGAGGTCAAGGAGCAGGAAGTCTATATGGGCGAAATGCCGCTGATGACGCCGAACGGCTCGTTCGTCATCAATGGCACCGAACGGGTCATCGTATCGCAGTTGCATCGTTCCCCCGGCGTGTTCTTCGAGCATGACCGCGGCAAGACCCATTCCTCCGGCAAGCTGCTGTTCTCCGCGCGCATCATTCCGTATCGCGGCTCGTGGCTGGATTTCGAGTTCGATCCCAAGGATTTCGTGTACTTCCGGGTCGACCGCCGGCGCAAGATGCCGATGACCATCCTGCTCAAGGCGTTGGGTTACAACGTCGAGCAGATCCTGGAAATGTTCTTCACGACCGATGTCTTCCACATCGGCCGGAAGGGCATCGAGATCGAGCTGCACCCCGAGCGCATGAAGGGGAATACCGCGCGTTTCGACATCCACGCCAAGGACGGCAGCATCATCGTCGCGCGCGACAAGCGCATCACGGCGCGCCACATCCGCGACATCGAGGCAGCCGGCATCAACAGGGTGATTGTCGATCAGGAGTACCTGCTCGGCCGCGTGCTCGCGCGCAATCTGGTCGAGCCGGAGAGCGGCGAGCTGATCGCGCGCGCCAATGACGAGATTACCGAAACCCTGCTGGCCAAGATCATCGAGGGCGGCGTGACGCGGCTGGAGACGCTGTACACCAACGACCTCGACCACGGGCCGTTCGTGTCGCAGACGCTGCGCGCCGACGAGACGGTCGACCAGTGGACCGCGCGCGTGGCCATCTACCGCATGATGCGTCCCGGCGAACCGCCCACCGAGGACGCGGTCGAGGCGCTGTTCAACCGGTTGTTCTTCAGTGACGAGAGCTACGACCTTTCCAAGGTCGGACGCATGAAGTTCAACCGGCGCATCCAGGCGCCGGCCAAGACCAGCTGGCAGATCGTGTTCCCGCCGCATCATCGCGAAAACAAGCTGGCGCAGGCCTTGCGCGACCATTTCGGCGTGTGCCCCGAGGCCAGCCTGTCCAAGGTGAGCCTGGAAGACGTGGCCACGCGCGAGGAGGCCGAGGCGCGTCTGGCCGAGCTGAACAAGCATTTGAAGAACGCCGGCTTCGATCCCAAGGCGCTGAACGCGCGGGTCGAGGATCGCTACACGCTGAGCCCGCGCGACATCGTCGAGGTCATCCGCATCCTGGTGGAACTGCGCAACGGTCGCGGCGAGATCGACGACATCGATCACCTGGGCAACCGTCGTGTGCGCTCGGTCGGCGAACTCGCGGAGAACCAGTTCCGCGCCGGCCTGGTGCGTGTCGAACGCGCGGTCAAGGAACGCCTCAACCAGGCCGAGAGCGACAACCTGATGCCGCACGACCTGATCAACGCCAAGCCGATCTCGGCGGCGATCAAGGAGTTCTTCGGGTCCAGCCAGTTGTCGCAGTTCATGGACCAGACCAACCCACTGTCCGAGATCACCCACAAACGCCGCATCTCTGCGCTCGGCCCCGGCGGCCTCACGCGCGAGCGCGCGGGCTTCGAGGTGCGCGACGTGCACCCGACGCATTACGGCCGGGTTTGCCCGATCGAGACGCCCGAAGGTCCGAACATCGGTCTGATCAACTCGCTCGCACTGTATGCGCGTACCAACGAATACGGATTCATCGAGACGCCCTACCGCAAGGTGCTCGATGGTCGGGTGACCGATCAGATCGAGTATCTGTCGGCAATCGAGGAGGCCCAGTACGTCATCGCCCAGGCCAACTCGGAACTGGATGATGACGGCGCCTTCGCCGGCGAACTGGTGTCCTGCCGGCATCGCAACGAGTTCATGCTGTCCGCGCCGGACCGCATCCAGTACATGGACGTGGCGCCGTCGCAGATCGTGTCGGTGGCCGCGTCCCTGATCCCGTTCCTGGAGCATGACGACGCCAACCGTGCGCTGATGGGTTCCAACATGCAGCGCCAGGCGGTGCCCTGCCTGCGCCCGGACAAGCCCTTGGTCGGCACCGGCATCGAGCGCACCGCAGCGGTGAACTCCGGCACGGTGGTGACCGCGCGGCGTGGGGGCGTGGTCGATTACGTCGACGCCAGCCGCGTGGTGGTGCGGGTCAACGACGACGAGACCGCCGCCGGCGAGGTCGGCGTGGATATCTACACGCTCACCAAGTACCAGCGATCCAACCAGAACACCAACATCAACCAGCGGCCGCTGGTGCGGCTCGGCGATCATCTGGCCAAGGGTGACGTGATCGCCGACGGCGCATCGACCGACAAGGGCGAACTGGCGCTGGGCCAGAACATGCTGGTGGCGTTCATGCCCTGGAACGGCTACAACTTCGAGGACTCCATCCTGATCTCCGAGCGTGTCGTCGCCGAGGACCGCTACACCTCGATCCACATCGAGGAACTGTCGGTGGTGGCGCGTGACACCAAGTTGGGGCCGGAGGAGATCACGCGTGACATCTCCAGTCTGTCCCAGGAGCAGATGGGGCGCCTGGACGAATCCGGCATCATCTATGTCGGCGCGGAAGTGCAGGCCGGCGCGGTGCTGGTCGGCAAAGTCACGCCCAAGGGCGAGACTCAGTTGACGCCGGAGGAAAAGCTGCTGCGGGCGATCTTCGGCGAGAAGGCCTCGGACGTGAAGGACACCAGCCTGCGTGTGCCCACCGGCATGAGCGGCACGGTCATCGACGTGCAGGTGTTCACGCGCGAGGGCATCGAGCGCGATGCCCGGGCCAACCAGATCATCGACGATATGCTGCGCAAGTACCAGAAGGATCTGGCCGACCAGATGCGCATCGTCGAGGCGGACGCGTTCGCGCGCCTGCGCCGCATGCTCACGGGCAAGGAGGTCAAGGGTGGGCCGAAGCGGCTGGCCAAGGGCGCGCTGTTGTCCGAGGACTACCTGGATTCGCTGAGTCCGCACGACTGGTTCGACATCCGCGTCGCCGACGAGGAACTCGCGCGCCAGATGGAAGGCGTCAAGGATGCGCTCGACAAACAGCGTGCGGAGTTCGACCGCATGCTGGAGAACAAGCGCAAGAAACTGACCCAGGGCGATGAACTACCGCCGGGCGTGATCAAGATGGTCAAGGTCTACCTGGCGGTCAAACGCCGTCTTCAGCCGGGTGACAAGATGGCCGGCCGCCACGGCAACAAGGGCGTGATCTCCAAGATCGTACCCGTGGAGGACATGCCGTTCATGGCCGACGGCACGCCGGTCGACATCGTGCTCAATCCGCTCGGGGTACCGTCGCGCATGAACGTCGGCCAGATCCTGGAGACGCATCTGGGCTGGGCGGCGCGGGGTCTGGGTGAGCGCATCAACGACATGCTGCGCGCCAACGCCAATGCCGACGCGGTGCGCGGCTTCCTCGACCGCATCTACAACGCCTCCGGCAAGCCCGAGGATCTGGCCGCGCTCACGGACGCCGAGATCATGGAAATGGCGGCCAACCTGACCAAAGGGGTGCCGTTCGCCACCCCGGTGTTCGACGGCGCCAAGGAGGAAGAGATCAAGGCGATGCTGGATCTGGCCTATCCGGATGACGATTCGCGCACGGCGCGCATCGGCTTCACCGAAGGCAAGACCCAGGTGCGCCTGTACGATGGCCGCAGTGGCGAAGCCTTCGACCGGCCGGTGACGGTGGGCATCATGCACGTACTGAAGCTGCACCACCTGGTCGATGACAAGATGCACGCCCGTTCCACCGGGCCGTACTCGCTGGTCACCCAGCAGCCGCTGGGCGGCAAGGCGCAGTTCGGTGGCCAGCGCTTCGGCGAGATGGAAGTGTGGGCGCTGGAAGCCTATGGCGCCTCGTACACGCTGCAGGAGATGCTCACTGTCAAGTCGGACGACGTCAACGGCCGTACCAAGGTGTACGAGAACATCGTCAAGGGCGAGCACAAGATCGACGCCGGCATGCCGGAATCGTTCAACGTGCTGGTGAAGGAAATCCGCTCGCTTGCCATCGACATGGATCTGGAACGCAACTGAGAACGACGGGAGATGGGAAACGGGAAACCGGACCGGCGGAGGGTGTCCCGTTTCCCGCTTCCGCCCATGGACTCGTCCCTAACGGGGGAATGATGCAATGAAAGCACTACTCGATCTCTTCAAGCAGGTCACGCAGAACGAGGAATTCGACGCCATCAAGGTGGGTCTGGCCTCGCCCGAAAAGATACGCTCCTGGTCGTTCGGCGAGGTCAAGAAGCCGGAAACGATCAACTACCGCACGTTCAAGCCCGAGCGCGACGGCCTGTTCTGCGCCAAGATCTTCGGCCCCATCAAGGATTACGAGTGCCTGTGCGGCAAGTACAAGCGCCTCAAGCACCGCGGTGTGATCTGCGAGAAGTGTGGCGTCGAGGTGACCCAGGCCAAGGTGCGGCGCGAGCGCATGGGCCACATCGAGCTGGCTTCGCCCGTCGCGCACATCTGGTTCCTGAAGTCCCTGCCCAGCCGTCTGGGCATGGTGCTGGACATGACGCTGCGCGACATCGAACGCGTGCTGTACTTCGAGGCCTACGTGGTCACCGAACCGGGCATGACGCCGCTCAACAAGGGCCAGTTGCTGACCGAGGAGGATTACCTCGCCAAGCTCGAGGAGTACGGTGACGAGTTCAAGGCCGGCATGGGCGCCGAGGGTGTGCGCGATCTGCTCAAGGGCATCGATCTGGCCGGCGAGGTGGAGAAGCTGCGCAGCGAACTGTCCAAGACCAGTTCGGAGACCAAGATCAAGAAGTTCGCCAAGCGTCTCAAAGTGCTGGAGGCGTTTCTGAAGTCCGGTATCCGTCCGGAATGGATGATCCTGGAAGTGCTGCCGGTGCTGCCGCCCGAACTGCGCCCCCTGGTGCCGCTGGATGGCGGCCGCTTCGCGACCTCCGATCTGAACGACCTGTATCGCCGCGTGATCAACCGCAACAACCGTCTGAAGCGCCTGCTGGAGTTGAAGGCGCCGGACATCATCGTGCGCAACGAGAAGCGCATGCTGCAGGAGTCGGTCGATTCGCTGCTCGACAACGGTCGGCGCGGCAAGGCCATGACCGGCGCCAACAAGCGACCGCTGAAGTCCCTGGCCGACATGATCAAGGGCAAGGGCGGCCGGTTCCGCCAGAACCTGCTGGGCAAGCGCGTCGACTACTCCGGCCGTTCGGTGATCGTCGTCGGTCCGACGCTCAAGCTGCACCAGTGCGGCCTGCCCAAGCTCATGGCGCTGGAACTGTTCAAGCCGTTCATCTTCAACCGCCTGGAAGTCATGGGCCTGGCCACCACCATCAAGGCCGCCAAGCGCATGGTGGAGGACCAGGAACCGGTGGTCTGGGACATCCTGGAAGAGGTGATCCGCGAACATCCGGTCATGCTCAACCGCGCGCCCACGCTGCACCGTCTCGGCATCCAGGCGTTCGAGCCGGTGTTGATCGAAGGCAAGGCGATCCAGTTGCACCCACTGGTGTGTACCGCGTTCAACGCCGACTTCGACGGCGACCAGATGGCCGTGCATGTGCCGTTGTCGCTGGAGGCGCAGATGGAGGCGCGCACGCTGATGCTGGCCTCGAACAACGTGCTGTCGCCTGCCAACGGTGAGCCCATCATCGTGCCGTCGCAGGACATCGTGCTGGGTCTGTACTACATGACCCGCGAGCGTATCAACGCCAAGGGCGAGGGCATGCTGTTCTCCGGCGTGGACGAGTTGCGTCGCGCCTGGCAATCCGGGCTGGTCGACATCAACGCGCGCGTCACCGTGCGCCTGCGCGAACGTCTGAAGGATGAGAACGGTGTCATCACCGAGCGTGTCCAGCGCTATGAGACGGTGACCGGTCGCGCCATCCTGTCGGAGATCCTGCCTGCCGGGCTGGAGTTCGCGCACGTCAACAAGGTGTTGAAGAAGAAGGAGATTTCCCGCCTCATCAACGCCAGCTTCCGCAAGTGCGGCCTCAAGGACACCGTGGTGTTTGCCGACCGGTTGATGTATACCGGCTTCTCCATGGCGGCCAAGGGTGGCATTTCCATCTGCATGCAGGACATGCTCATGCCGCCGCAGAAGGCGGACATCCTGGCCGCCGCCGAGAAGGAAGTGAAGGAAATCGAGGCCCAGTACACCTCGGGTCTGGTGACGCAGGGCGAGCGCTACAACAAGGTGGTCGACATCTGGGGCCAGGCCGGGGACAAGGTGGCCAAGGCCATGATGGAGCAGTTGTCCAGTGAGTCGGTGGTAAACCGCGACGGCAACACGGTCAAGCAGGAATCCTTCAACGCCATCTACATGATGGCGGACTCGGGCGCGCGCGGCTCCGCGGCACAGATTCGTCAGCTCGCCGGCATGCGCGGCCTGATGGCCAAACCCGACGGTTCCATCATCGAAACGCCCATCACCGCCAATTTCCGCGAGGGGCTCAACGTCCTGCAGTACTTCATCTCCACGCACGGCGCCCGCAAGGGCCTGGCCGACACCGCGTTGAAGACCGCCAACTCGGGCTATCTGACCCGCCGACTGGTCGACGTCACACAGGATCTGGTGATCCGTGAGGATGACTGCGGCACCAGCAACGGCATGTTGATGAAGGCTCTGGTCGAAGGCGGCGACGTGGTCGAGCCGCTGCGCGACCGCATCCTCGGCCGCGTCACCGCGCTGGACGTGGTGCATCCGGACACCGGCGAGACGGTGATCGAGGCTGGCACGCTGCTCAACGAGGATCTGGTCGACCTGATCGACGCGCTCGGCATCGATGAGGTCAAGGTGCGCACGCCATTGACCTGTGACACCCGCTGGGGCCTGTGTGCAAAGTGCTACGGGCGCGATCTGGGTCGGGGCAATCTGATCAACGTTGGCGAAGCGGTGGGCGTGATCGCCGCGCAGTCGATCGGCGAGCCGGGCACGCAGCTCACCATGCGGACCTTCCATATCGGTGGCGCCGCCTCGCGTGCGGCCGCGGCCTCGCAACTGGAGGGCAAGTCGGCCGGTACCGTGCGTTTCCTGGCGAGCATGCGCTACGTCACCAACGTCAAGGGTGAACAGGTTGCCATCTCGCGCAACGGCGAACTGCTGATCGTCGACGACCATGGACGTGAACGCGAGCGTCACAAGGTGCCTTACGGGGCGACGCTGGCGGTCAAGGACGGCGATGTGGTCAAGGCCGGTACCGCGCTGGCCAACTGGGATCCGCACACCCGGCCGATCATCACCGAGTATGCCGGCCGGGTTAAGTTCGAGAACGTCGAGGAAGGCGTCACCGTGGCCAAGCAGATCGATGAGGTCACCGGCCTGTCGACGCTGATCGTCATCGACGGCAAACGGCGCGGTACCGCGCAGGCCAAGGGCGTGCGGCCACAGGTGCGCCTGATCGATGCCGACGGCCAGGACGTCAAGGTCGCGGGTACCGATACCAGCGTGAACATCACCTTCCAGGTCGGCTCGCTGATCACCGTCAAGGATGGCCAGGAGGTCAACGTCGGCGACGTGCTCGCGCGCATTCCGCAGGAAACCTCCAAGACGCGCGACATCACCGGCGGTCTGCCACGGGTGGCCGAGCTGTTCGAGGCGCGTTCGCCCAAGGATGCCGGCGTGCTGGCCGAAATCACCGGCACGGTGTCGTTCGGCAAGGACACCAAGGGCAAGCAGCGTCTGGTCATCACGGATCTGGACGGCGTGCCGCACGAGTACCTGATCTCCAAGGACAAGCACGTGACCGTACACGACGGCCAGGTGGTGCAAAAGGGCGAAACCATCGTCGATGGTCCGCCCGACCCGCACGACATCCTGCGCCTGCAGGGGGTCGAGGCTTTGGCGCGCTACATCATCGACGAGGTGCAGGACGTGTACCGCTTGCAGGGCGTGAAGATCAACGACAAGCACATCGAAGTGGTGGTGCGGCAGATGTTGCGCCGTGTCGTGGTCAACGATCCGGGTGACACCACCTTCATTCCGGGCGAGCAGGTGGAGCGCTCCGAGTTGCTGCAGGAGCAGGACCGGGTACTCGCCGAGGGCAAGCAGCCGGCCAGTTACAGCAACGTGCTGCTCGGTATCACCAAGGCGTCGCTGTCCACCGACTCGTTCATTTCCGCCGCGTCCTTCCAGGAGACCACGCGCGTGCTGACCGAGGCGGCGATCATGGCCAAACGCGACGACCTGCGCGGCCTGAAGGAAAACGTCATCGTCGGCCGCCTGATCCCGGCGGGTACCGGACTGGCCTACCACCGCACGCGCAAGGCGCATGCCCAGCTCGACTACCAGGTGCAGGAAGGCGAGCCGCTGGTGATCGTCACCGACGTCCCGGGCGATGACCGAGCTTGACATGCGTATGCGCCGTCGCTAACATCCACAGTCTTTTTTCCGGTGGCCCGCATGGCGACACGCGGGCCACTTTTCTGATTTGTTGATTTTTGCTGGGAAAGCGTCAGATGCCGACCATCAATCAATTGGTGCGCAAGCCGCGCCAGGCGCCGCAGGACAAGAGCAAAGTGCCGGCCATGGAGGCTTGTCCGCAGAAGCGCGGGGTGTGCACGCGCGTGTACACCACCACCCCGAAGAAGCCCAACTCGGCGCTGCGCAAGGTCGCCAAGGTGCGGCTTTCGAACGGTTTCGAGATCATCGGCTACATCGGCGGTGAAGGGCACAACCTGCAGGAGCACTCCGTGGTGCTGGTGCGTGGCGGCCGGGTCAAGGATCTGCCCGGCGTGCGTTACCACATCGTGCGTGGCAGTCTGGATACCGCCGGCGTCAAGGACCGCAAACAGGCGCGTTCCAAGTATGGCGCCAAGCGCGCGAAGAAGGCCTGAGGCCGCATCACACCCTGCAGCGAGGAATACCATGCCCCGTCGTCGTGAAGTACCCAAGCGTATCGTTCTGCCCGATCCCAAGTTCGGCAGTACCGAAGTGGCCAAGTTCATGAACGTGATCATGAACAGTGGCAAGAAGTCCGTGGCCGAACGCATCGTCTATGGTGCCTTCGAGCAGATCGGCAAGAAGAGCGGCAAGGACCCGGTCGAGGTGTTCGGTCAGGCCATGTCCAACGTCCGGCCCCTGGTTGAGGTCAAGTCGCGGCGCGTGGGTGGTGCCAACTATCAGGTGCCGGTGGAAGTGCGCCCGGCCCGTCGTGCTGCCCTGGCCATGCGCTGGATCAAGGACGCTGCGCGCAAGCGTGGGGAAAAATCGATGGGGCAGCGCCTGGCCGGCGAACTGCTGGATGCTGCCGAGGGGCGCGGCGGGGCGATGAAGAAACGCGAGGAAATCCATCGCATGGCCGAGGCCAACAAGGCCTTCTCGCATTTCCGCTTCTGACGAGGAACAGTACCGTGCCACGCAAGACTCCCATCGAGCGCTACCGCAACATCGGTATCTCCGCGCACATCGACGCCGGCAAGACCACGACCAGCGAGCGCATCCTGTTCTACACCGGCGTCAACCACAAGATTGGCGAGGTGCATGACGGTGCCGCCACCATGGACTGGATGGAGCAGGAGCAGGAGCGTGGCATCACCATCACCTCCGCCGCGACCACCGCGTTCTGGAAGGGCATGGACATGTCCCTGCCTGAACACCGCATCAACATCATCGACACCCCCGGCCACGTCGATTTCACCATCGAAGTCGAGCGCTCCATGCGGGTGCTGGATGGTGCCTGCATGGTGTATTGCGCGGTGGGCGGCGTGCAGCCGCAGTCCGAGACGGTGTGGCGTCAGGCCAACAAGTACGGTGTGCCCCGTCTGGCCTTCGTCAACAAGATGGACCGCCAGGGCGCCAACTTCTTTCGTGTCTATGAGCAGATGCGTCTGCGTCTGAAGGCCAATCCCGTGCCCATCCAGGTGCCCATCGGTGCCGAGGACAAGTTTGCCGGCGTGGTCGATCTGGTCAAAATGAAGGCGATCATCTGGGACGATGCGTCCCAGGGCACCAAGTTCGAGTACGGCGACATCCCTGCCGATCTGGTCGAAACCTGCCGGGAATGGCGGGAAAAGATGGTCGAAGCCGCGGCCGAGGCCAATGAAGACCTGATGAACAAGTATCTCGAAGAGGGTGACCTGTCCGAGGCCGAGATCAAGGGCGCCTTGCGTCAGCGCACTATCGCCGGTGAAATCGTGCCGATGATGTGCGGCTCCGCGTTCAAGAACAAGGGCGTGCAGGCCATGCTCGACGCGGTGGTCGATTACCTGCCCTCGCCGGTCGACATTCCGCCGGTGCGGGGCGTCAAGGAAAACGGTGAGGAAGATGAGCGCGTCGCCAGCGATGACGCGCCGTTCTCCGCATTGGCGTTCAAGATCATGACCGACCCCTATGTCGGCCAGCTCACCTTCTTCCGGGTGTACTCGGGCGTCATCAACGCTGGTGACACCGTTTACAACTCGGTCAAAGGCAAGAAGGAGCGTCTTGGCCGCATTCTGCAGATGCACGCCAACCAGCGTGAGGAGATCAAGGAAGTGCGCGCCGGCGACATCGCTGCGGCGGTCGGCCTGAAGGAGGCGATCACCGGCGATACGCTGTGTGCGTTGGACAAGCCGATCATCCTGGAGCGCATGGAGTTCCCCGAGCCGGTGATCCATGTCGCGGTCGAGCCCAAGACCAAGGCCGACCAGGAGAAGATGGGTCTGGCCCTCAACCGTCTGGCGCAGGAGGATCCGTCCTTCCGCGTGCGCACCGACGAAGAGTCGGGTCAGACCATCATTTCCGGCATGGGCGAGTTGCACCTGGAAATCCTGGTCGACCGCATGAAGCGCGAATTCAACGTCGAGGCCAACGTCGGTGCGCCCCAGGTGGCCTACCGCGAGGCGATCAAGAAGGCGGTCGAGTCCGAGGGCAAGTTCGTCAAGCAGTCCGGCGGCAAGGGCCAATATGGTCACGTCTGGTTGAAGCTGGAGCCGAACGAACCCGGCAAGGGTTACGAGTTCGTCGATGCCATCAAGGGTGGCACGGTGCCGCGCGAGTACATCCCGGCCGTGGACAAAGGGCTGCAGGAGGCGCTGAACAACGGCGTGCTCGCGGGCTTCCCGGTGGTCGACGTCAAGGTCACGCTGTTCGATGGTTCCTATCACGAGGTCGATTCCTCGGAACAGGCGTTCAAGATGGCCGCGATCATGGGGTTCAAGGATGGCATGCGCAAGGCGTCGCCTGCGCTGCTCGAGCCGATGATGGCGGTCGAGGTCGAGACGCCCGAGGACTACATGGGCGATGTCATGGGCGACCTCAACCGTCGCCGCGGCATCATCCAGGGTATGGACGACCTGCCGGTGGGCAAGTCGATCAAGGCCGAGGTGCCGCTGGCCGAAATGTTCGGCTACTCCACCGATCTGCGCTCGATGTCGCAGGGACGGGCCACCTATACCATGGAGTTCAAGCACTACGCCGAAGCGCCCAAGAACGTCGCCGACGGCATCATCAACAGTAAGAAATGACGAACTGAGGTACTGACATGGCCAAGGAAAAATTCGAGCGTACGAAGCCGCACGTGAACGTTGGGACGATTGGGCACGTGGACCATGGCAAGACGACGCTGACGGCGGCGATCACGACGATTCTGTCGAAGAAGTATGGAGGGTCGGCGAAGAAGTAC
>CALEDT010000064.1 GCA_937949525.1 uncultured Burkholderiales bacterium
AGGCCGTGCACATCGATCAGCAGGCGCATTAACTCGGCCACGGCGATGCTCGGATGGGTATCGTTTAACTGGAAACAGTGCTTTTCAGTAAAATGGGTAAAGTCCTCACCATGGCGATTGACCCACTGCCGAAATATATCCTTGAGGCTGGCCGAGGCGAGGAAGTACTGTTGCCGCAGGCGCAGTTCCTTGCCGTTCTCGCTGGCGTCGTTGGGGTACAGCACCATGGTGATGTTCTCGGCCGCGTTTTTCGCCGCCACCGATTCGGTGTAGGAGCCGGCGTTGAACTCGCCCAGGTCGAACTCGTCGGTGGCGGCGGCGCGCCACAGGCGCAGCACGTTGACGGTGTCGTTGCGGAAGCCGGGAATGGGGGTGTCATAGGCCACCGCCAGCACGTCATGGGTGTCCACCCAGCGCACGTGCTCCCGACCGTCGGCATCGCGGTAGCGTTCGGTGTGGCCGCGGAAGCGCACGCGGCGGGTGTGTTCGGGACGCTCCAGCTCCCAGGGGTTGCCGTCGCGCAGCCAGTGATCGGGTTCTTCCACCTGTCGACAGTGGTCGATGTGCTGGCGGAACATGCCGTACTCGTAGCGGATGCCGTAGCCCATGACCGGCAGGCTCAGCGTCGCGCAACTGTCCAGGAAGCAGGCGGCGAGACGGCCCAGGCCGCCGTTGCCCAGGCCGGCATCGTGTTCGGTGTCGAGCAGTTCCTCCAAATCCAGACCCAGGCGCTGCAACGCCGCCAGCGCGGCACTGCCCAGACCCAGGTTGAGCAGCGCGTTGTTGAGGCTGCGTCCCATCAGGAACTCCAGCGACAGGTAGTAGGCATGGCGCGCGTCCGCCTCCTCGTAGGCGTAACGCGTGCGTTTCCAGCGCTCCATCAGGCGGTCGCGCAGCGACAGCGCCAGCGCCTGATAGGGATAGTGGGTCGAGCGGCAATGCCGGTCGCGGCCCAGATGGGTGCCGAAATAGCGGCGGATGTCCAGCGCCAGGCTATGGTCGTCCATGCCGAGCGGCGGCAGTTCGTACAGCTCGGCGGTGGGCGCGCTGCGGCGCATGGGTTGCAGAGTGCTGTCGTTGGGGCGCATGAGCGGTGCGGATGTCGTTGTTGGACCGGCAAGGATAGTCGCGCCGGCGTCGGCTGCAAACCGGGCCGGCCGCGCATCGTCGCGCCGCCCCGCGCATTCGTGGCGTGGGCGTCGAGCCCGCGGGCGGTCACTGGCCTACAATCCGCGCATCGAAGGTTACCGGGAGCACCGGCCATGGGATTGCCACAACCGCTCACCCGCTTCAGCCCAGAGGCGTTCATCGCCTGGGAGAACACCCGGCCGCACAGGCATGAATTCGTCGCTGGCGAGGGGTTCGCCATGATCGGGGCGTGGCGGACGCACGTCACGGTCAGCGGCAACTGCGTTGTACTTCTGAAGAACCATCTACGCGGCACGCCCTGTCGCGCCTGCATGGCCGACATCACGCCGGAGGTGGCGGCGGCCGACGCGGTGTTCGAAGACCTGTGAGCGGAGCGGACATGGACGCGCGGCGCATCGTGCTCGGCGTGACCGGCGGCGTGGCCGCCTACAAGGCGGCGGAACTGGCCCGGCTGCTGGTCAAGGCCGGCATCGACACCCAGGTGGTGTGCACCGAGGCGGCGCGCCATTTCGTCGGCCCCGCCACCTTCCAGGCACTCACCGGCCACCCGGTGTTCAGCGACCTGTGGGACGAGCGCGTCGACAGCGGCATGGCGCACATCGATCTCGGCCGCGGCGCCGACCTGATCGTGGTGGCGCCGGCGTCCGCCGACTTCCTCGCCAAGCTGGTCCAGGGCGTCGCCGCCGACCTGCTATCCACGCTGTGCCTGGCGCGCGACTGTCCGCTGCTGGTGGCCCCGGCCATGAACCGGCAGATGTGGGAGCATCCAGCGACCCAACGCAACGTCGCGCTGTTGCGCCAGGACGGCGTCGAACTGCTCGGCCCCGACCAGGGCGAGCAGGCGTGCGGCGAGATCGGCTTCGGCCGCATGCTGGAGCCGGAGGCGCTGCTGGAGGCCATCGAGGCGCGTTTCCAGCCCAAGCGACTGGCCGGGCTCAAGGTGCTGGTCACCGCCGGACCGACGTTCGAGGCCATCGACGCGGTACGCGGCATCACCAATGCCAGTTCCGGACGCATGGGCTATGCCGTGGCGCGCGCCGCGCTGGAGGCCGGCGCCGAGGTCACGCTGGTGACCGGGCCCACGTGTCTCACGCCGCCGCGCGCCGCCCGCGTGATCCCGGTCACCCGTTGTCAGGACATGCTGGCGGCGGTGGAGTCGGTGGTCGCCGACGTGGACATCTTCATCGGCGTGGCCGCGGTGGCCGACTATTACGTGCTCAATCCCAGCGAACAGAAGATCAAGAAGGATGCGCACATCCTGACGCTGGAACTGGCGCCCAATCCGGACATTCTCGCCAGCGTCAGCAGCCGGCCGTCGCCCCCGTTCTGTGTCGGCTTCGCGGCGGAGAGCGAGAACATCGAGGAATACGCGGAACTCAAACGGCGCCGCAAGCATCTGCCGCTGATCGTCGCCAACGATGTGCGGGAAGCCGTCGGCGCCGAGGCGGTGCAACTGGTGCTGCTGGACGAAGCCGGCCGGCACGTGCTGCCCCTGGCCGACAAACGCACCCAGGCGCGGCGGCTGATCGCGCACATCGCCGCACTGTACCAGGCAACACGCCCGTAGCCTTTCCCCTCCCGTTTTCTACCGCCCATGCACATCGACCTGAAGATTCTCGACCCCCGCATCGCCGAACGACTGCCGCACTACGCCACGCCGGGCAGTGCGGGGCTCGACCTGCGCGCCTGCCTGGATGCGCCGCTGGTGCTGCAACCGGGCGACAGCGCGCTGATCGCCACCGGTCTGGCCATGCATCTGGCCGACCCCGGCTACGCCGCGATGCTGCTGCCGCGTTCCGGCCTGGGGCACAAGCACGGCATCGTGCTGGGCAATCTGGTCGGGCTGATCGACTCGGACTACCAGGGACCGCTGATGGTGTCGCTGTGGAATCGCGGCGCCCTGCCGTTCACCGTGCAGCCGTTCGAGCGCATCGCGCAGATGGTCATCGTGCCGGTGGTGCAGGCGCGCTTCAACGTGGTGGACGAGTTCGCCCCCAGCGACCGCGGCGACGGCGGCTTCGGCAGCACCGGCCAGCACTGAGCCGGATTCGCCCATCGGGCCGGACATGCGTCGCCAGGGGCTGATCATGCTGATCGTCGGCTGGATGACGGTCGGCGGCCTGATCTGGTGGGGCATGGATGCGCTGACACGGCCGAACGCCCACCTGGCCGGCGTCACCGTGCTGGCCGACGAGGTCGTGCTCAAGCGCGACCGCTCCGGTCACTACATCGCCCCCGGCCGCATCAACGGCCACGCCGTGACCTTCCTGGTCGATACCGGCGCCACCCAGGTGGCCGTCCCGCTGCGCGTGGCCGAGCGCATCGGCCTCAAACCCGGCGCCGCGTTCCGCGCGCACACCGCCAGCGGTGTCGCCACCGCCTACGCCACGCGCCTGGACAGCGTCGATGTCGGCGGTCTGATCGCCCACGACGTGGCCGGCTCCATTCTGCCGGACATGCCTGGCGAAGGCGTGCTGCTGGGCATGAGCTACCTGTCGCGCTTCGAGGTACGCATCGAGGGTCGGGAGATGCGCCTGCGCGCGCGGCAGGCGCCGTCCCGACCGGGATAGATGCGCAGGATGGTCGGCCCGGGCGCGCGGGTATGCGTCTTTACCCGGTGCGACGGCCGCGCTCAGCACTGCTCCCACGGCAGGCCGTCGAAGCGCCAGCCGTTGCGCGTGGAGCGGCGATGGTGTTCGTCCAGTTCGCCCTCGAAGCCGTACAGCACGTTGTATACGTCGGTGAAGCCGTTCTGCTCCAGATACTCCCCGGCCTCGCGCGAGCGGTTGCCGGAGCGGCAGATCAGGATGACCGGCCGGTGGTGCGAGGCGGCCATGCGCACCTGGCCGAGGAAATGCGGGTTCAAATCCCAGTGGATGCCTTCGTACCACGGCACCAGGATGGCGCCGACCGGATGGCCGACGAACAGAAACTCGAATTCGGAGCGGCAGTCGATGAACACCGCGTCGGGTTTGTCCTGCAGGAAGGCGTGGGCTTGCTTGGGGGTCAGGTGCTGCATGGCGGTCTCCTCGCTCAAGCGCTTGATTTTGCCTATCATAGCCGGCCCTGTCGCTGGCCGCTTCCGTAATGTCCGACCGCACCGCCGAACTCCTTGACATCGCCCGCCGGCGCATCTTGATCCTGGATGGTGCCATGGGCACCATGATCCAGCGCCATGGTCTGGACGAGGCGGCCTACCGCGGCGCGCGCTTCGCCGACTATCACCGCGATCTGCGCGGCAACAACGATCTGTTGACGCTCACCCGCCCGGACGTCATCCGCGACATCCACGCGCAGTATCTCGCCGCCGGCGCCGACATCCTGGAGACCAACACCTTCAACGCCAACAGCATTTCCATGGCCGACTACGGCATGGAGGCGCTGGTGCGTGAGTTGAACTACGAGGGTGCCAGGCTGGCGCGCGCGGTGGCGGACGAGTACGCCACGCCCGACCGGCCGCGCTTCGTCGCCGGCGTGCTGGGGCCGACCTCGCGCACCGCGACCATGTCGCCGGACGTCAACGATCCGGGCTTTCGCAACGTGCATTTCGACGAGCTGGTGGCGACCTATTACCAGGCCACCGAGGGGCTGGTGGCGGGCGGCGCCGACCTGATCCTGATCGAGACGGTGTTCGACACGCTCAACGCCAAGGCGGCGGTGTTCGCGGTCAAGCGCTATTTCGAGGACAGCGGCCGGACGCGGCCGATCATGATCTCCGGCACCATCACCGATGCCTCCGGACGCACGTTGTCCGGCCAGACCGTGGAGGCGTTCTGGAACAGCCTGCGCCATGCCGAGCCGTTCTCGTTCGGTTTCAACTGCGCGCTGGGCGCGCGGGAACTGCGCCAGCACGTCGACGAGATCGCGCACAAGGCCGACTGTCTGGTGTCCGCGCACCCCAACGCAGGGCTCCCCAACGCCTTCGGCGGCTACGACGAGACGCCGGAGCAGATGGCGGCGCAGATCGGTGAATGGGCGCGCGCCGGCCTGCTCAACATCGTCGGCGGCTGCTGCGGCACCACGCCCGAGCACATCGCCTCCATTGCCGCCGCGGTCGAGGGCTGCGCGCCGCGCGTCGTGCCGGACATCGCCCCGGCGCTGCGCCTGTCCGGCCTGGAGGCGTTCAACGTCGGCGCCGACGCACTGTTCGTCAACGTCGGCGAGCGCACCAACGTCACCGGCTCGGCCAAGTTCAAGCGGCTGATCCTGGAAGGCAACTACGACGAGGCGCTGGCCATCGCCCGCCAGCAGGTCGAGGCCGGCGCGCAGGTGATCGACGTCAACATGGACGAGGCCATGCTCGACGGCGAGGCGGCGATGGTGCGCTTCCTCAACCTGGTCGCCAGCGAGCCGGACATCGCGCGCGTGCCGATCATGCTCGACTCGTCCAAGTGGGCGATCATCGAGGCCGGCCTCAAGTGCGTGCAGGGCAAGGCCATCATCAACTCCATCTCCATGAAGGAGGGCGAGGCCGAGTTCCTGCAACGTGCCCGCCTGGCGCGGCGCTACGGCGCGGCGGTGATCGTCATGGCCTTCGACGAGGCTGGCCAGGCCGACAGCTACGCGCGCAAGATCGAGATCTGCGCGCGCGCCTACCGCCTGCTCACCGAACGGGTGGGCTTCCCGGCCGAAGACATCATCTTCGACCCCAACATCTTCGCCGTCGCCACCGGTATCGAGGAACACGCCAACTACGCAGTGGATTTCATCGAGGCGACCCGCTGGATCCGCACCCATCTGCCGCACGCGCACGTGTCCGGCGGCGTGTCCAACGTCAGCTTCTCGTTCCGCGGCAACGAGCCGGTACGCGAGGCCATCCACACCGTGTTCCTGTACCACGCCATTCAGGCCGGCATGGACATGGGCATCGTCAATGCCGGCCAGCTCGGCGTCTATGACCAGATTCCCGGCGAATTGCGCGACCTGGTCGAGGACGTGGTGCTCAACCGCCGGGCGGATGCCGCCGACCGTCTGGTCAGCTTCGCCGAGACGGTCAAGGGCCAGGCGCGTGCATCCGGCGAGGATCTGGCCTGGCGCGCCGAGCCGGTGGAGGCGCGCCTGACGCACGCGCTGGTCAAGGGCATCACCACCTACATCGTCGAGGACACCGAGGAAGCGCGCCAGAAGTACGCGCACCCGGTGCAGGTCATCGAAGGCCCGCTGATGGACGGCATGAACGTGGTCGGCGACCTGTTCGGCGCCGGCAAGATGTTCCTGCCGCAGGTGGTCAAGTCGGCGCGCGTGATGAAGCAGGCGGTGGCGCACCTGCTGCCTTACATCGAGGCGACCAAGACCGCCGACGACCGTGCCAAGGGCAGGATCCTGATGGCCACGGTGAAGGGCGACGTGCATGACATCGGCAAGAACATCGTCGGCGTGGTGCTGGGCTGCAACAACTACGAGGTGATCGACCTGGGCGTCATGGTGCCGGCGGACAAGATCCTGGCCACCGCGCGCGAGCACGACGTCGACATCATCGGCCTGTCCGGCCTGATCACGCCGTCGCTGGAAGAGATGAGCCACATCGCCAAGGAAATGCAGCGTCTGGGCATGACCCAGCCCCTGCTGATCGGCGGCGCCACCACCAGTCTGGCGCACACCGCGGTGAAGATCGCGCCGCATTACCAGGGCACCACGGTGTACGTGAAGGATGCGTCGCGCGCGGTCGGCGTGTGCTCCAACCTGTTGTCGGAGGAACTGGCCGCCGACTACGTCGCCCGGCTCAAGGCCGACTACGCCGAGGTACGCGAACGCCACCTGGCCCAGCGCGGTGAAGCCAAGCGCGTCGGCCTGGCCGAGGCACGCGCCAACAAGTTCGCCACCGACTGGAGCGCCTACGTTCCGCCGCGCCCCAACATGCTCGGTTGTCGGGTGTTCCGCGCCTACGACCTGGCCGAACTCGCCCGCTACATCGACTGGACGCCGTTCTTCCAGTCGTGGGAACTGCACGGGCGTTACCCCGGCATCCTCGACGACGCGGTGGTGGGCGAGGAGGCGCGCAAGCTGTTCGCCGACGGCCAGGCCATGCTGCAACGCATGATCGCGGAGAACTGGATCGAGGCGCGTGCGGTGATCGGCCTGTATCCGGCCAACACGGTGGGCGACGACGACATCGAGATCTATGCCGACGAAGGGCGCGAGCGCGTGCTCATGACCGCCCACCACCTGCGCCAGCAGATGGCCAAGCCGGCCGGCCAGCCCAACTGGTGTCTGGCCGACTTCGTGGCACCGCGGGCGAGCGGCGTGGCCGACTATGTCGGCGCTTTCGTGGTCACCGCCGGCATCGGCGAGGCGGCGCGCGCCAAGGCGTTCGAAGCGGCGCACGACGATTACAGCGCCATCCTGTTCAAGTCGCTGTGCGACCGGCTGGCGGAGGCGTTCGCCGAGCGCATGCACGAGCGCGTGCGCAAGGAGTTCTGGGGCTATGCCGCGGAAGAGGCGCTCGACAACGCCGCGCTGATCGCCGAGGACTATCGCGGCATCCGTCCCGCGCCGGGCTATCCGGCCTGCCCCGAGCACAGCGAGAAAGGCGAGCTGTTCCGCCTGCTCGACGCCACCGCCGCGATCGGCGTGCAGCTCACCGAGAGCTACGCCATGCATCCCGCCGCCTCGGTGTCCGGCTTCTATTTCAGCCATCCCGAGGCGCGTTATTTCGCGGTCGCCCGCATCGACCGCGACCAGGTCGAGGACTACGCCCGGCGCAAGGGCTGGGACATGGCCACGGCGGAAAAATGGCTGGCGCCCAACCTCGCCTATCAGCCCTAGGTCATCCGCTTGCTCAAGACCAGCGCCACGCATCCGCTGCGCATCGCCGAACTGCCGTTGCCCGAGGGTTCGGGCGCCATCGGCGTGACGTTCTGCCCCGGCAAGCACGATCCGCAGGCGCATGACGGCGCCTGGTCGCGCGATCTGCCCATCGACCTGGGCGCCATCCGCGCCTGGGGCGCCAACGCCCTGGTGACGCTGCTGGCGGACGAGGAATTCGAACCGCTCGGGGTGCGCGGCCTGGGCGACATGGCGGAATCGGCCGGGCTGGATTGGCACCACCTGCCCATCCCCGACATGCAGCCGCCCGGCTGGCAGTTCGAGCGCCGCTGGCTGTATTCGGGCACGCGCCTGCGCCGTTTGCTGCGGCGCGGCGGCCGGGTGGTGCTGCACTGCCGCGCCGGCCTGGGCCGTGCCGGCACGGTCGCCGCGCGTCTGCTGGTGGAGCTGGGCGTGCCGCCGGCGGAAGCCATCGCGCGCGTGCGCGAGGCGCGCAAGGGGGCGATCCAGACGCACGCGCAGGAACGCCATGTGCAGGATGTGCGGCGTGTCTCCGCCAGCGAGGATGCGCGCGTGGGCCATCGTCTGGCCTGCCTGCTCGGCGGCGCGCTGGGCGATGCCTTCGGCTACGCCGTCGAGTTCGACAGTCTGGCGGCGATCCGCGCGCGCCACGGTCCGTCCGGGCTGCGCGAGCCGGTGCTGGAGCGGGGCCAACTGCTGGTGTCCGACGACACGCAGATGACGCTGTTCACGCTGGAGGGTCTGGCGCGCGCACGGCAGACCGGTGGCGCCGAACACGACCAGGTGGAGTCCATGCGCCAGTCCTATTTCGACTGGCTGGACAGCCAGGGCGAGGCCGCGCCCGACCGTTCTCACGCCACGCGCCTGTTGCGCCACGCCGCCCTGCACGTGCGCCGAGCGCCCGGCAACACCTGCCTGACGGCACTGAAGATGGGCGGCCATGGCACGCCCCAGCGCCCGATCAACGACAGCAAGGGCAGCGGTGGCGTGATGCGCATGGCGCCGGCCGGTCTGCTCGCCGGCATCGACCGGGCCTATGCCTTCCGGCTGGGCGTGCGCGGCGCCGCGCTGACCCATGGCCATGCCGGCGGCTATCTACCGGCCGGCGTGCTGGCGGCGACGTTGCACGGTCTGCTGCATGGCCAGTCGTTGCAGGAAGCCCTGCTCGGGGCGATGCTGGAACTGCGCGCCTGGCCCGGCCACGAGGCCGTGCAGGACCTGCTGCACGGCGCGTTGCGCGCCGCGGTGCTGGCCGGCGGCGGCCAGCCGCCGCCCAACCTGGGCAGCGGCTGGGTGGGCGACGAGGCGCTGGCGATCGCGATCTACGCCGCCGCGCGCACGCGCGATTTTCGCGAGGCGCTGGCCATCGCCGCCAATCATGATGGTGACTCCGATACCACCGCCAGCCTGGCCGGCCAGCTCTGTGCCGCGCGCGAAGGTCCGGAAGCCCTGCCGCAATCCTGGGTACGCCGCCTGGACGTGCTGGACGCCATCTGCGACGTGGCCGACTGGAGCCTGCCGCTATGGCGACGGTCGGCATGAACGACGCCCGTTTCCCCGCATCCGGCGACGCCTACGCGCACCGGTTCGCCGAGGGCTTGCGGCAGATGCTGGCCGCCCACGAGGATCTCGGTGTCTACATCCTGGTGCTGGCCAACGCCGCCCAGGACGAGGCTCTGTGGTTGGCTTTGCGGCCGTCATTGGCACGGCGTCAGCAGGTGCTGGCCGCACGGGTGGTCGCGGCGCTACGTGACGGCCGCGCACCGCAGGCGCCCGAGGACGACCTGTTGGTGTTCCTCAAACTGCACGCCATCGGCTTCGATCATCTGCACGCCGGCGAATGCCGTCGTGCCGGCCCTTGGGAACTGTGCTTCAACCCCATCCGGGCGTTGCGGCCGGCACGCATGAGCCAGGCGCCGGCACCCGGCCTGATGCGCCCGTTCGACGCGCGCGGCTTTCATTTCGACCGCCCGTTCCTGGCCCGCGAGGTGCTCTGGCAGGGCGATCTGGCCGGCCAGCCCGCGCGGCTGTTGTACAACAAGTTTCCGTTCGCGCCGCTGCACGGTCTGCTGGTGCCGGCGCCGGCGCTGGGTCTGCCGCAGATGCTGACGCCGGCCTGGCACGGTTGGGCGTGGGAGGTGGCGAGCATCCTGGGCGCCGGCATCGCCGGTTTCGGTCTGGCCTACAACAGCTATGGCGCCTACGCCTCGGTCAATCATCTGCATTTCCAGTGCTTCGCGCGCGCGCCGCTGCCGGTGGAGACCGTTGCCGCCGGTACCTACCCGCTGCCGGTGCATCGCTGCGATGACATGCGCGCGGCCTGGATGCTGCTGGACGAGCTGCACCGCGATCTGGTGCCCTACAACCTGATCTACCGTGCCGGACACATGGTCATCGTGCCGCGCCGACGCCAGGGCGAGGTGGCGCCGGAGCCGTGGAACGGCGGTCATGCCTGGAGCGAGGTGGCCGGCGCCTTCGTCGTCGCCGCGCGCGACGATTACCAGCGGCTGCGCGCCGAAGACCTGCATGCCGCGCTGGCCCGTCTGGCGCCGCATGGAGCGGCGGGCATGGCGTCCGGCGTGGGAAGCGACTAGGCTTGAGTTCCGCCTTTCCCTGAATCCACGTCCCCAGATCCGCGCCTTGCAGACCCGATACCTGCGCATCCTGCGTCGCATCCTGCATTACGCCGCCTATGTCGCCGGCGGTGCCGTGATCGTCGTGTCGCTCGTGGCGCTGACCTTCAAGTTCTGGGTGATGCCGCGCGTCAGCGACTTCGTGCCGCTGGTGGAAGCGCGTGCCGGCGCCGCGCTGGCGCAGACCGTGCGCATCGGTCGCATGCAGGCGAACTGGCGAGGGGCGCAGCCGCGCCTGATCTTGCATGATGTGCGCGTGGCTCAGCCGGATGGTGAGGCACTGCTGCTGCCGGAGGTAGATGCGGTGTTGTCCTGGTGGTCGCTGCCCCTGCTCGAGCCGCGGCTGGCCAGTCTGAGCCTGACCGGACTGCGCCTGAACGTGCATCGGGATGCCGTCGGGGTGATCCGCGTCGCCGGCGTGCCGGTCAATCAGCCGGGCGATTCCGGCGCGTTCACCGACTGGCTGATGCAGCAACACCGGGTCGTGGTCAAGGATGCCGAAATCACCTGGCTGGACGAACTGCTGGGCGCGCCGGCGCTGCACGTGACCGGGGTACGCCTGCTGCTGGAGAACCGCTTCGGGCGGCACCGCTTCGGCGGCATCGCGCGGCCGATGCCGGCCGCCGGTCGGCTGGAGCTGCGCGGCGATCTGAAGTCGCGCGCGCCGGGCGACTGGCGCACGTGGTCGGGTACGGTGTACGCCCGCGTCGACGCGGCGCGCTTCGATCATTGGCGCCAGTGGGTGCCCTGGGCCCACGCCGCAGTCAAGGACGGCGCCGGCGATCTGCGCTTCTGGCTGGACTTGGGCCCCGGCATCATCCAGTCGCTCGACGGTGACGCCCGCTTGCGTCGGATTGCAGTCAGCATGGCCGGCGATCTGCCCGATCTGGCGTTCGATCGCCTGCAGGGCCGGGTGAACTGGTCGCGCCAGCGCGAGGCGCACGAGCTGCGCGTGGACGCGCTCAGCTTCCAGTTGCCGGGGCAGCCGGCCACGGAGCCGGCCAACGTGCGCGTGCGCATGACACCGGACGAGCAGGGGGGTTTCCGGCGGGTGGATGGCAGTGCCACCAACCTGCGTCTGGAAGCACTCACGGCGCTGACCGGCGCGCTGCCCCTGCCCAAGCGCGGGCATGCGCTGATCGAGGCGCTCAGTCCGGTGGGTCTGGTCGAACGGGCCGAGGCGCACTGGGCCGGTGCGGCGGACTATGCCTTCCGGCTGGAAGTGCGCGACGCCGGTTTGTTGCCGTTCGAGAACCTGCCGGGCTTCAGCGGCGTGTCCGCGCGCGTGCGCGCCGATCAGGACGACGGCGAGATCGAGTTGCAGGGCCGCGCCATGCGCCTGATCTGGCCGAGCGTGTTCCGTCATGAGCTGGATTTCGCGCGACTGGATGCCAAGGCGAACTGGCGTCATGATCACCAGGGCGGTGCCCTGTCCTTCGAACTCGCGCGGATCGGCAACGACGATCTGGAGGGCGACGCGCGCGGGCGGATCACGCTACCCAAGGGTGGCGCCCCGGTGCTCGACATCCATGGCCACCTGCGCCGCGTCGAGGCCGGCGCGGTGTACCGCTATCTGCCGCACGCGGTGGCGGACGATGCCTATACCTGGCTCAGGCGCGCCCTGATCGCCGGCACCGCGCGCGATGTGCGCGCGCGGGTCAAGGGGCCGGTGGACCGCTTCCCGTTCGATACCGGCGGCGGTGAGTTCGACGTGCAGATGAACATGGTCGACGCGGTGCTCGACTATGCGCCCGGCTGGCCGCGCATCGAGGGCGTGCAGGGCCGGTTGCGCTTCCACGACAAGGCCATGACGCTGGTCGCGCACGCCGGCCGCATCCTCGACACGCGCATCGGCCCGGTGCGCGCGCACATCCCCGACCTGCATCACAGCGACGTGGAGACGCTCTATCTGGACGGGCGCGCGGCAGGCGAGACGCGCGCCTTCCTCGACTTCATCCAGCGCTCGCCGGTCCGCCGCCATACCGGCGGTTTCACCGACCCGCTGCGCGCGCGCGGCGATGGCGAACTGGTCATCAGGCTGGAGATGCCGGTACGCCATGTCGACGACACCCGTGTCTCCGGCAGTTACAGCTTCCGCGACAACGACATCGATCCCGGCGACGAGCTGCCCGATCTGCAAGGCGTGAGCGGCCGCATCAGCTTCACCGACACCACCTTGCAGGCGCGCGCGCTGCGCCTGCGCGTGCTGGGCATGCCGGCCTTGCTGGACCTGGACAGCCGGCCCGGCGGTCAGGTCGAGGCGCGTCTGGCCGGTACCGCCACCGCCGAATCGCTGCGCGCCCACGTGCCGGCGGCGCTGGTGCCGCGCCTGGCCGGGCAGGCCGCGTGGCGCGCGCACATCGGCCTGAGCGCCAGCGGCCGGCCGGCGTTCACTTTGACCTCCGATCTGGCCGGCCTGGCCGTCGATCTGCCGTCACCGCTGGGCAAGGCCGCGCGCGAAGTGCGCCCGCTGTGGCTGCGGCGGGATGTCGGCGAGGATGGGGGCAAGCAGCTCGCCGCCCGCTATGGCGAGGCGTTGGCGCTGCGCGCCCGCCTGCCCGCCGGCGAACCGCCCTGGCTGTCGGTGCGCCTCGGCGCGGCCGAGGCCGAGGCGCCGCGTCTGGCCGGACTGGTGGTCGGCGGCACGCTGGAGCGACTCGATGTCGATGCCTGGCGCGGCGTCGTGCCGGCGGCCGCCGGCGAACCGGGCCCGGCCGGGCCGTCCTGGCTGCGCGAGGCCGACATCCACGTCGGCGAACTGCGCGTGCAGCAGCGGCGCCTGCCGGAAACCCGCCTGCGCGTGCGCCCGGCCGACCACGGCTGGCGCATCGACCTGGAAGGCGCCCATGCCAGCGGCGAGATCGTCACGCTGCCGGGTGCCGGCGGCACCCGCGTGAGCGCCAATTTCAAGCACCTGCGGTTACCGGAGCCCGAGCCGGAGGGCGCCGCCGGCGCAGCCCGGGAGCAGGTGCCGTCCGAGGATCTGGCCGGCCTGGAACTGAACGTCGCCAGCCTGCAATGGAAGAACTTCGCCTTGGGCGAGCTGCGCCTGCGTCTGACCCCCGAGGCGCGCGGACTCAGGGTCGATCAGATGACGCTGAAGACACCGGAGACGCTGCTGGAAGGCAAGGGGCTGCTGGCCAATCACCGGCGCCGTCCCACCCGCATCGATCTGCGTCTGGACAGCGCCGACCTGGGCAAGCTGCTGACGCGCTTGGGCTATCCGGAAAGCGTGCGCCAGGCTGCGACGCGCGTCACCGGTCATCTCGCCTGGATGGGCGGCGTCGAGGATTTCGCCTTCGCCACGCTCGATGGCGAGCTCGACCTGCAAGTCGGCAAAGGGCAGTTCCTCAAGGTCGACCCCGGCGCCGCGCGCCTGCTCGGCATCATCAGCCTGCAGGCGCTGCCGCGGCGCATCGCCCTGGATTTCCGCGACGTGTTCTCCGAAGGCTTCGCCTTCGACGAGATCGCCGGCGCGCTGTATCTCCAGCGCGGCAAGGCCTACACCAAGGATCTGCGCATGAACGGCCCGGCGGCGCGCGTGCGCATGAGCGGCGTCATCGACCTGGACCGGGAAACGCAGAACCTGCGCCTGGCCATCCAGCCCCGGCTGGACGACACCATGGCACTGGCCGGCGCCCTGCTGGGCGGACCAGCGGTGGGCCTGGGCGCGCTGATCGCCGGCAAGGTGCTGCAGGATCCCATCGGGCAGGCCGCCACGTTCGAATACACGCTGACCGGCACCTGGAGCGACCCGGTGGTCGCCAAGGCGCCGCGCGCGCGCCAGGAAGCGCCACCGGCGCCGTGACCGGCGCGGCGCTTCGGGCTTGCTTCGAACGGTGAAGCGGGCGCCGCACGGCGATAGCGGTTGCGGTGGGATGAAATCCTTGTGTACCCTCGAAGTCATCGCAACGCCACCCGTCCGCAGCGCCGTGACCCGCGTCAAACCCTCCAGCTTCGCCCGCGCCAAGAGCCGGGCCGCCCCCAAGCCCGCCAAGGAAACCAGCGGCGTGGTGCGCGTCGCCGCCGTGCAGATGGCGTCCGGACCCAACGTGGACGCCAATCTGGCCGAGGCCGGGCGGCTGATCGGCATGGCCGTGGCGGCCGGCGCCAAACTGGTGGCGCTGCCCGAGTTCTTCGCCATCATGGGCATGAAGGACACCGACAAGGTGGGCGTGCGCGAGCCCGTGGGCAAAGGCCCGATCCAGAGATTCCTCGCCGCGCAGGCGCGCGAACACGGCATCTGGCTGGTGGGTGGTTCGGTGCCGCTGGAATGCGACAACCCCAAGAAGGTGCGCAACGCCTGTCTGGTCTATGACGACAAGGGCAAGTTGGTGGCGCGTTACGACAAGATCCATCTGTTCGGCCTCAACTTGGGCAACGAACACTACAAGGAGCAGACCACCATCGAGCCGGGCGAGCGCGTCGTCGTGGTCGACACCCCGTTCGGCCGCATCGGCCTGTCGGTCTGCTACGACCTGCGTTTTCCCGAACTGTACCGGGCCATGGGCGACGTCGACATCATCCTGGTGCCGGCGGCGTTCACCGCCACCACCGGCAAGGCCCATTTCGAAACCCTGATCCGCGCCCGCGCCATCGAGAACCTGGCCTACGTGATCGCCCCGGCGCAGGGCGGCTATCACGTGTCCGGGCGCGAGACCCATGGTGACAGCATGATCGTCGACCCCTGGGGCAACGTGCTCGACCGCCTGCCGCGCGGCTCCGGCGTGGTGGTGGCCGGCATCAACCGCGCCTATCAGGAGAGCCTGCGCCAGAGCCTGCCGGCATTGAAACACCGCAAACTCGATTGCGCCGGCAATGTCGAGGTGGTGGTGATCAAGACCGTGGAAACGGTGAAACGGGAAACGGTCGCCGAGAAGCGGGAGACCAAAGCCGAGAAACGGGAACCGTGATGGCGCCCGCTCACACCCGCCGGCTGCCGCCGAGCCTTCCCTCCACGCACGTTCATCGCCAACCATGACCCAGACCAGCCATTTCGCCGCAGCCGACGCCACGCTGCTGGCGCCCAACGAAGTCGATGCCGCCCAGCTCGACGGCATCTTCGGCCAGCTTGCCGCGCACCGCGTGGACGACGCCGACCTGTACTTCCAGTACACCCGCTCCGAGGCCTGGAGCCTGGAGGAGGGGCAGGTCAAGTCCGGCAGTTTCAACATCGACCAGGGCGTCGGCGTGCGTGCCGTGGTGGGCGACAAGACCGCCTTTGCCTACTCCGACGACATCCGCCTGCCGGCCATCCGTGAAGCCGCGGATACCGTGCGCGCCATCGCCGCCGCCGGCCAGTCGGCCGCCGTGCGCGTGCCCAGCCGGGTCGAAGGCCGCGCGTTGTACGCGCCGCTCGACCCACTGGCCTCGCTTGCCGAGGCGGACAAGGTGGCGCTGCTGCATCGCCTGGAAGATCACGCGCGCAGGCTGGATGCGCGCGTGACCCAAGTCATCGCCAGTCTGGCCGGCGAATACGAGGTGGTGTTCGTCGCCCGCCTGGACGGCCGCGTGGCCGCCGACGTGCGGCCGCTGGCGCGCGTGTCGCTGCAGGTCATCGTCGAGCAGGACGGCCGGCGCGAACAGGGCTCCGCCGGCGGCGGCGGCCGCTTCGACTATGCCTGGTTCAGCGACGAACGCCTGCGCGAATACGCCCGCCTGGCGGTCGACCAGGCGCTCGCCAACCTGCGCGCGGCGCCGGCGCCCGCCGGCGCCATGACCGTGGTGCTGGGGCCGGGCTGGCCGGGCATCCTGCTGCACGAAGCCATCGGCCACGGCCTGGAGGGTGATTTCAACCGCAAGGGCTCGTCCGCCTTCGCCGGGCGCATCGGGCAGCGTGTCGCCGCCGCCGGCGTCACCGTGGTCGATGACGGCACGCTGCCCGACCGGCGCGGCTCGCTCAACATCGACGACGAAGGCACGCCGACCGAGCGCACCGTGCTGATCGACGACGGCATCCTGGTCGGCTACATGCAGGACGCCATGAACGCGCGCCTGATGGGCATGCGCCCCACCGGCAACGCCCGGCGCGAATCCTTCGCCCACCTGCCCATGCCGCGCATGACCAACACCATCATGCTGGCCGGGGACAAAGCGCCGGAGGAGATCATCGCCTCGGTACCCAACGGCCTGTACGCGGTCAACTTCGGCGGCGGCCAGGTCGACATCACCAGCGGCAAGTTCGTGTTCTCGGCGGCGGAAGCCTATCTCATCGAGAACGGCCGGATCACACGGCCGGTCAAGGGCGCCACGCTGATCGGCAACGGTCCGGACGTGCTCACTCGCGTGAGCATGATCGGCAACGACCTGGCGCTCGATCCGGGCGTGGGCACCTGCGGCAAGGAAGGCCAGAGCGTGCCCGTGGGCGTGGGCCAACCGACGCTGCGCATCGACGGCCTGACCGTGGGGGGCACGCAGTAGCCGGGGGCAAATCGTACCCGTTGAGCTTACGAGTCATGCCGCGGGCATCGGCGGGCTTGGCAGGCCTCATCTGAGGTTGCCCCTAAAGAGGGGAGTTCTTAGCCTTGTTGAAAACAGCGACAAGGAGTCAAGGAATGACAGCAGCAAAGCCGGTGCGTGCGCAGTACACGCAGCAATTCAAGTTGGAGGCCGTTCGCCAGGTGAGCGCGGGCCGGGCCATTGCGGTGGTGGCCAAGGTCTTGGGCATCCCAAAGGCCA